>NZ_JBFBMF010000002.1:0-906110 GCF_040686935.1 Microbacterium meiriae | reverse complement strand
AAGGGGCGCCCCGGCCGAAGCCGGGGCGCCCCTTCTCGTCGTCCGAGAGCGGATCAGCCGAGGGTGACCGCCGCGCGGATCAGAGCGGCCTGCTCGGTGGCGTGCACCTTGGACGAGCCTGTCGCCGGAGACGCCGAAGCCGGACGCGACACGGGGCGGAAGGAGCGGTCGCCGGGGACATCCGCGAACGCGAGGGCCAGGAACGGCCAGGCGCCCTGGTTCTCCGGCTCCTCCTGCACCCATACGAGCTCGGCGTTCGGGTACGAGTCGGTGATCTTCTTCAGCTCGTCGATGGGTGTCGGGTAGAGCTGCTCCAGACGCACCAGGGCGATCTCCGGGTTCGGGTTCTTCTCCAGCTCGGCGCGGAGGTCCCAGTGCACCTTGCCGCTGTGCACGAGGACGCGCTTCACGGCGGAACGATCGAGACCGCGGTCGTCGTCGATGACCGGCTCGAACCGACCGCCGGTGAACGCCTCGACCGGGCTCGTCGCTCCCCGCAGGCGCAGCATCGCCTTCGGGGTGAACACGATCAGCGGCTTGCGCGGGCGCGCATAGGCCTGACGGCGCAGCAGGTGGAAGTGCGACGCCGGCGTCGACGGACGCGCCACGATCATGTTGTCCTGTGCGCACAGCTGCAGGAACCGCTCGATGCGTGCGGAGGAGTGGTCCGGCCCCTGACCCTCGTACCCGTGGGGGAGCAGGAGGGTGACGCTGGACTGCTGACCCCACTTCTGCTCCGCGGCGGAGATGTACTCGTCGATGACCGACTGCGCGCCATTGACGAAGTCGCCGAACTGCGCCTCCCAGAGCACCAGGGCCTCGGGAGCCTCCACAGAGTAGCCGTACTCGAAGCCGAGCGCGGCGTATTCGCTGAGGAGGGAGTCGTAGACGAAGAAGCGGCCCTGGGCGTCGGACAGATTCGACAGCGGCAGCCACTCCTGGCCGTTGGCCCGGTCATGGAGCGCGGCGTGACGCTGTACGAACGTCCCGCGGCGCGAGTCCTGGCCGGCGAGGCGCACCGGAGTGCCCTCGACGAGAAGCGACCCGAAGGCGAGCAGCTCGCCGAAGCCCCAGTCGATGTTCCCGTTGCGGCTCATGTCGAGACGCTTCTCCAGCAGCTGCTGGATCTTCGGGTGCACGGTGAAGCCCTCGGGCTTGTTCACGAACGCATCGCCGATGAGGCGGATGACCTCCGCGGGGACACCGGTGACCTCGGGGGCTCCGACCTGGTCCTCGACCTGCGGGGCCTCCTCCGGGGCGATCGGGGTGGCTCCGGTCTCGGCGGCGTGCGTCTCGGCGAAGGCGATCTCCAGACGGTTCTGGAAGTCGGCCTTGGCCTCGTCGTACTCCTCCTCGGTGATGTCACCGCGACCGACGAGCGACTCCGTGTAGAGGCGGCGGACGGAGCGCTTCGCCTGGATGAGGTCGGTCATCAGCGGCTGCGTCATCGAGGGGTCGTCGCCCTCGTTGTGACCGCGTCGGCGGTAGCAGACGAGGTCGATCACGACGTCGCGGTGGAAGCGCTCACGGTACTCGAACGCGAGCTGGGCCACGTGGATGACCGCCTCGGGGTCGTCGCCGTTCACGTGGAAGACGGGTGCCTGGATCGTCTTGGCGACGTCGGTGGCGTAGACCGAGGTGCGGGCGTCGCTCGGCGTCGTGGTGAAGCCGACCTGGTTGTTGACGACCACGTGGATCGTGCCGCCGGTGCGGTAGCCGCGCAGCTGCGACATCTGCAGCGTCTCGACGACGACGCCCTGGCCGGCGAAGGCCGCGTCTCCGTGGACGAGGATCGGCAGCCAGGCGAAGGTGCCGATGGGCTTGCGGTCCTGCTTGGCGCGGACGATGCCCTCGAGCACGCCGTCGACCGTCTCCAGGTGCGAGGGGTTGGCGGCCAGGTACACGGGGAGCGAGGAGCCGTCGTCGGCGACGAAGGTGCCCTCGGTGCCGAGGTGGTACTTCACGTCGCCGGAGCCGCGCTGGTTGCCGGGGGTCTGCGTGCCCTCGAACTCGCGGAAGACCTGGCCGTAGGTCTTCCCGGCGATGTTGGTGAGCACGTTGAGGCGACCGCGGTGGGCCATGCCGATCGCGGCCCCCTCGAGACCGGCGGTGGCCGCGCCCTGGAGGATCTCGTCGAGGAGCGGGATCAGCGACTCGCCGCCCTCGAGGGAGAAGCGCTTCTGACCGACGAACTTCGTCTGCAGGAAGGTCTCGAAGGCCTCGGCCTCGTTGAGCTTGCGCAGCACGCGCAGCTGCTCGTCATGGCCGGGCTTCTGGTACTTGACCTCGACCTTGTCCTGGAACCAGCGGCGCTGCTCCGGGTCCTGGATGTGCATGTACTCGATGCCGAGCGTGCGGCAGTAGGAGTCGCGCAGCACGCCGAGGATGTCGCGGAGCTTCGCGACGCGGCGCCCGCCGAAGCCGCCGGTGACGAATTCGCGGTCGAGGTCCCAGAACGTCAGCCCGTGACTCTCGATCTCGAGGTCGGGGTGCGAGCGCTGTCGGTACTCGAGCGGATCGATGTCGGCCATCAGATGACCGCGCACGCGGAAGGAGTTGATGAGCTCCTGCACGCGCGACTGCTTGTCGACGCGCTCGGCGAGGTCGACCGCGATATCGGGGTTCCAGCGGATGGGGGCGTACGGGATGCGCAGCGCGGCGAAGATGTCGTCGTAGAAGCCGCGCTGGCCGATCAGCAGCTCGTGCACCTTCTTGAGGAACTCGCCGGAGCCGGCGCCCTGGATGACGCGGTGGTCGTAGGTGCTGGTGAGCGTGATCGTCTTGCCGATCGCGAGCTCGTTGAGCGTCTTGTCGCTCGCGCCCTGGAACTCGGCCGGGTACTCGAGCGCGCCGGCGCCGATGATGCAGCCCTGGCCCTTCATGAGACGCGGGACCGAGTGGACCGTGCCGATGCCGCCCGGGTTGGTCAGCGAGACCGTGGTGCCCTGGAAGTCGGCGGCGGTGAGCTTGTTGGCGCGTGCGCGGGTGACGAGGTCCTCGTAGGCGGCGAGGTACTCGGTGAAGGTCATGGTGTCGGCGCGTTTGATGCTCGGGACCATGAGGGCGCGGGTGCCGTCGGGCTTGGGCAGGTCGATCGCGATGCCGAGGTTGACGTGCGCCGGGGCCACGACGGAGGGCTTGCCGTCGATCTCGGCGTAGAAGACGTTCTGGCTGCGGAACTCGTCGAGGGTGCGGATGAGCGCCCAGCCGATGAGGTGGGTGAAGCTGACCTTGCCGCCGCGGGTGCGGGCCATGTGGTTGTTGATGACGATGCGGTTGTCGATCATCAGCTTGGCGGGGACCGTGCGCACGCTCGTCGCGGTGGGGACGGTGAGGGACTCGTCCATGTTCGCGGCGAGGGTCTTCGGCAGACCGCGCAGCGGGGTGACCTTGTCCTCCTCGGAGGGCGGCTGCGCCTCCTTGGATTCCTGCTTCGGCTTCGGCGCCTGGGCGGGGATCGGGGCGGACGCCGCGGGCTTCGCCGTGGTGCGGGCGACGGGCTGCGAGCCGATCACCGGGATGGGCGCGGTCACGGGGTGTGCCGGGGCCGTCGTCGCGGTGGGAGCAGCAGCGCCTCCGCCTGCGGTGGTCTCGGAGTGGTACTTCTCCAGGATGGGCCACCACTCCTTGTCGACCGAGTCGCGGTTCTCCTTGAACTGCTCGTAGAGCTCTTCGACGAGCCAGGAATTGGCTCCGAACCCCCCGTCGCCACCGACGCCGGTCACCTGGTTCGACACGCTCTATCGCCCTCTTTCATCGCTGAAGATCTCCGATGCGGACGCACGACGCAGGATGCGCTCGGGCCCGCACACTCTCGACCACCAAGCCTAACCTGTTTCGACCGGGGAGACGTCGAAGAGAGCGACCCGCGCCGCGCCGATCTGGGTACCGTGGAGGCATGGAGTTCTCAGGTGCGCAGCCGACCGTCGATCTGACCTACTCGGATGTCTTCCTGGTGCCGCGCCGTTCGGCCGTCACCAGTCGGTTGCAGGTCGATCTCGCCCCGCACGACGGCACGCCCGCGACGCTGCCGCTCGTCGCCGCGAACATGAACTCGGTGACAGGGCCGCGGATCGCCGCCGTGCTCGCACGCCGCGGGGCGCTGGGCGTGCTCCCGCAGGACCTGCCGCTCCAGGAGCTCGACGCCGCGATCCGCGACGTGAAGGGGCAGCCGGTGCTCTGGGACACGCCGCTCGTGCTGCCCCCGGAGGCGACCGTCGCCGACGCCCTCCGCCTGCTTCCGGCCGCCGTGGGACACGGGATCGTCGTGGCCCACGGCGCGGCGCCGATCGCTGGGGACCGCATCGTCGGCGTCCTTCCGGCGACGCGTCTGGCGACCGCGTTGCCCGATGCGCAGCTCGGCGACCTCGTGCACCGCGGGACGCCGTCCATCGACGCGGACGACATCGGCTCCGAGCGTCACGCCTTCGACGTCATCACCGAGGCGGACGTCGAGATCGTCACCGTCGTGCACCACGGCCACCTCGTCGGGACGCTGAGCGCGCGCAGCGCCTTGCGCGCCACCCTGTACCGCCCGGCCGTGGACGCCGACGGCCGCCTCGCAGTGGCCGCGGCGGTCGGCATCAACGGCGATGTGGCGGCCAAGGCGAAGGCGCTCGCGGCCGCCGGCGTGGACGTGCTCGTCGTCGACACCGCGCACGGTCACCAGGAGGGCATGCTCCGGGCGCTGCAGGAGGTCGCGTCCCTCGGCCTCGGGCTCCCGATCGTCGCGGGGAACATCGTCACCGCGGACGGCGTGCGGGATCTCGTCGACGCGGGCGCCTCGATCCTCAAGGTCGGCGTCGGCCCCGGGGCGATGTGCACGACCCGGATGATGACGGCGGTCGGTCGTCCGCAGTTCTCCGCGGTGCTGGAGACCGCCGAGGCCGCCGCCGAGGCCGGAGCGCACGTCTGGGCCGACGGCGGGGTGCGCTACCCCCGCGACGTCGCCCTCGCGCTCGCGGCCGGTGCCGCCTCCGTCATGGTCGGCTCCTGGTTCGCCGGGACGATCGAGGCCCCGGGGGAGCTCCAGCGCGACGCGGACGGGCGGCTGTTCAAGGAGTCGTGGGGGATGGCGTCCACGAAGGCCGTGCAGGCGCGGTTCGGTCGGCTCGACGCGTACGAGCGGGCGCGCAAGGAGCTGTTCGCCGAAGGCATCTCCTCCTCGAAGATCTATCTCGACCCGCTGCGGCCGGGAGTGGAGGACCTGCTCGACATGATCACCTCGGGCGTGCGGTCGTCCTTCACGTACGCCGGTGCTGCGACCGTGCCGGAGTTCCACGAGCGCGCCCTCGTCGGACTGCAGTCCGCGGCGGGATATGAGGAGGGCAAGGCGCTGCCGGTCAGTTGGTGATCGCCTGCCGCGTCCACAGTCCGCTTCTGTAGAATCGAGCGCACTATGGACGACCCTCCCAGTTGCCGAACATCGCCCCACCGTCCCGTTCTCTCCCCGGAGAGGAAGATCTGATGGACTACATCATGTTGGGCGTGGGGCTTCTGCTCACGGTCGGCACCGGCCTCTTCGTGGCGAGCGAGTTCGCCCTCGTGAACCTCGACCGCGCGGATCTGGAGGCGCGGCAGGCGCGCGGGGAGTCCCGCCTCTCCCTGACGATCAGCGCTCTCCGGCACACGTCGACGCATCTCTCGTCTGCACAGCTCGGCATCACGCTGACCACGCTGCTGACCGGCTACACGATGGAGCCGGCGCTGTCGAACCTCCTGCGTCCCACGCTGGTCGCCTGGAACATCCCGGAAGCCGCCGTCGCTCCCATCGCGACCGTGGTGGCGATGTTCGTCGCGACGGTGCTCTCGATGATCCTCGGCGAGCTCGTCCCGAAGAACTTCGCGCTGGCGCTGCCCCTGGCCACGGCCAAGCTCGTCGTGCCCTTCCAGATCGCCTTCACGACGGTGTTCAAGCCGGCGGTGGTCGTGCTGAACGGCAGCGCCAACGGCGTGCTGCGCAGCATGGGCATCGAGCCCAAGGAGGAGCTCTCCGGCGCCCGCAGCGCGGAGGAGCTGTCGTCGCTCGTGCGACGGTCGGCGAGCGCCGGAGTTCTGGAGGCCGACACCGCCACGCTGCTGGACCGCACGCTCACCTTCTCCCGGCTCACGGCGGCGGACGTCATGACGGCACGCCCGAGCATGCACGCGATCGCCGCCGGCGACTCCGTGGACGACGTGATCCAGCTCGCCCGGCGCACGGGCCACAGCCGCTTCCCGGTGTTCGACGAGGACCTCGACGACATCACCGGCGTCGTGCACCTCAAGGCCGCCATCTCGGTGCCGCGGGAGCGTCGCGCCGAGGTGCCCGTCGGCGCTCTCGCGACCGATCCGCTCCGCGTGCCGGAGACCGCCCATGTCGACGCGCTCATCTCGGACCTCCGCGGCCGGGGTTACCAGCTCGCGGTCGTCGTCGACGAGTACGGCGGGACCGCCGGCATCGTGACCCTGGAGGACCTCGTGGAGGAGCTCGTCGGCGAGGTCTCCGACGAGCACGACCGGACGAGGGCCGGGATCATCCGCAACCGCGACGGGGTGACCTTCCCCGGCGAGCTGCGCCCGGACGAGCTGCGCAGCCGCGCGGGCGTCGAGGTGCCGGAGGGCGATGTGTACGACACGGTCGGCGGCTACGTCATGAGCGTTCTGGAGCGTGTGCCTGTCGTCGGCGACGAGGTGCCCCTGGAGAGCGGCACGCTGCAGGTGGTCCGCATGGACGGACGCCGGGTGGATCGGGTGCGCTACGTCCCGAGACCGGATGCCGTCATCATCGAGGGGGTGTCCCTGTGAGCGATTGGGGAGGCCTCGCCTGGCTCGTCGTCCTGCTGGCGGCGAACGCGTTCTTCGTCGGCGCCGAGTTCGCGGTGATCTCCGCGCGGCGCTCGCAGATCGAGCCGAAGGCGGAGCGCGGCTCGCGTCCCGCCAAGACGGCGCTGTACGCCATGGAGCACGCGACGCTCATGCTCGCGACCTCGCAGCTCGGCATCACGATCTGCTCGCTGCTCATCCTGAACGTCTCCGAGCCCGCCATCCACCACCTGCTCGCCGTGCCGCTGCACGCCGTGGGCTGGTCGGATGGTGCGGTGGACGTCGTGTCGTTCACGATCGCGCTGCTCATCGTGTCGTTCCTGCACGTCGTGTTCGGCGAGATGGTGCCGAAGAACCTCGCGTTCTCGATTCCGGACCGGGCCGTGCTGCTCCTGGCGACGCCGCTGGTGTGGGTGTCGAAGGTGTTCATGCCGGTGATCTGGCTGCTGAACGCGGCGGCGAACGGTGTGCTGCGCCTGTTCCGGGTGGAGCCGAAGAACGAGGCGGCGTCGACCTTCACGCTCGATGAGGTGGCGACGATCGTCAGTCAGTCGCGCCGGGAGGGCGTGCTCATGGACACCGCGGGCACGGTGACGGCCGCGGTGGAGTTCACCGACAAGAAGGCCCGCGACGTGGCCGTGCCGCTGAGCGACCTGGTCACACTGCCGCAGACGACCACGCCGGACGACATCGAGAAGGCGGTGGCCCGCTACGGGTTCTCGCGCTACGTGATCGTCGACGACGAGGACGTCCCGATCGGCTACGTCCACCTCAAGGACATCCTGCGGGCCTCCGAGGGGCCGGACGCCGAAGCCAAGGTGCTCGAGCCGATCCCCGGCAAGCGCATCCATCACATGGTGCCCGTGCAGGAGGACACCGACCTGGAGGACGCTCTCGCCGTCATGCGACGTGCGGGCCGTCACCTGGCCAAGGTCCGCGACGCGCGGGGGGAGACGACCGCCGTGCTGTTCCTGGAGGACATCCTCGAGGAGCTCGTCGGCGAGGTGCAGGACGCGACCCGTCGCGTCCGCGGTCACTGACGTCGCGACACACGAAGGCCGCCGGCTCCCACGGGAACCGGCGGCCTTCGTCGTGGGCGTCAGCGCCAGTGCGCCCGCTCGTACTGCGGGGGCCAGGCGACCTCATCCCCCAGCTCGTGTGCGGCGCGGAGCGCGAAGTGCGGGTCGCGCAGCCACTCCCGTCCGGCGAAGATCGCGTCGGCCGCGCCGTCGGCGAGCACCTGTTCGGCCTGCGCGGCCGCGGTGATGAGGCCGACGGCCGACACCGGGATCCGCCCGCCCTGGCGGACGGTCTCGGCCAGCGGGACCTGGTAGCCGGGGGAGACGCTGATGCGCTGGTGCGCGACGAGGCCGCCGCTGGAGACGTCGATGAGGTCGGCGCCGTGCGCGGTCGCCCAGGTGCCGACCGTCGCGGCCTCCTCGGGCGTGAACCCGCCCTCGGCGTGATCGGTCGCCGAGATGCGGACGAACAGCGGCACGTCGTCGCCGGCCGTCTCGCGCACCGCGTCCACGACGCGCAGCAGCAGCCGGGCCCGGTTCTCCAGCGAGCCGCCGTACTCGTCCTCACGGAGGTTGGACAGCGGCGACAGGAACTGGTGCAGGAGGTAGCCGTGGGCGCCGTGGATCTCGATGACGTCGAATCCGGCCTCCCGCGCCCGCCGGGTCGCGGCGGCGAACCCGTCGACCACGCGGTCGATGCCCGCCGCGTCCAGCGCGACCGGCGCGGCGAACCCCTCGTAGGCCACGGCCGACGGGGCGGTTGTCGTCCATCCGCCCTCGGCGGCGGGGACCGTGCCGCGCTCGTCCGCCCACGGCCACCAGGTCGAGGCCTTCCGCCCGGCGTGCGCGAGCTGGATGCCCGCTGCCGCCCCTCGGTCGTGGATCGCCCGGACGATCGGGGCCAGGGCGTCGCGCTGCGCGTCGTCCCACAGCCCGAGGTCGCGGGGAGAGATGCGCCCCTCCGGCACGACGGCCGTGGCTTCGGCCACGATGAGTCCGGCGCCCCCCGAGGCGAACTGCGCGAGGTGGGTGTGGTGCCATTCCTGCGCGACGCCGTCGACGGCGCTGTACATGCACATGGGGGACACCCAGAGGCGGTTGCGGAACGTGGTGGACCGGATGGTCAGCGGAGAGAAGAGAAGACTCACCGTTCGACGGTACCGCCGACGCGGACGGGACAGGGCCGTCGGGCTAACGTGGAGTCATGAGCGACGTGCGCGAGTGGGCCCGCAACGACGCGGCGCGGTTCTTCCGCGCGCCGACCGCCGAGGACGACAAGTACTCGCGGGGCGTCGTGGGCGTGCGCACGGGATCCGCCGCCTACCCCGGCGCCGCGGTGCTCGGCGTCGAAGCCGCCTGGCGCACCGGCGCCGGGTTCGTCCGCTACGTGGGCGCGCCGTCGGCGGTCGCGGCGGTGCTCTCGCGGCGCCCGGAGACCGTCGGCGGGCCGGATGCCGGACGCACGCGGATCGGTGCCTGGGTGATCGGCTCCGGGACCGATGCCGACGACCGGAGCGCGACGGAGGCGCAGGCGCTGCGGGAGATCGTCGGCGGCGACGTCCCCGTGGTCATCGACGCCGGAGCGCTCGATCTGGCGCCGACCGCACGCGCCCCGTTCGTCGCCACGCCGCACGGCCGGGAGTTCGCGCGGCTGCGCGAGCGCATCGGCATCGACGGGGCCTCGGACGATCTCGCAGACGTCCGCGCCGTGTCCGCCGCGATCGACGGGGTGGTGCTGCGCAAGGGCGCGCGCACCGTGCTCGCCGCACCCGACGGCACGCTGATCGCCGTCGAGGCGGGAACGGGCTGGCTCGCGACGGCGGGCACGGGCGACGTGCTCGGCGGGATCGTCGCCGCCGTGATCGCCGCGAATCCGGACAGCCCGCTCGTCGAGTCCGCTGCGGCGGCCGTCTGGCTGCACCGGCACGCCGCCCGCATCGCCGCCGCGGCGACCGGGGGTGCGAGCGGCCATCCGATCGTCGCGCTCGACGTCGCGGAGGCGCTGCCCCGCGCGGTCGCGGACCTCCTGTCGTGAGGACCACGGCCCGGGGGAGCGCGCTCGCCCTGTGGATCGCCTTCCTCCTCGTCCACCTCGTGACCGCGTCGCTGGGCTGGGTCTACCCGAGCCAGCCCATGGGGGACGTCGTGCTCGTGTACGAGCCCTGGGCCACCGCGGCGTGGAGCGGCGGGGAGGTCGTGGGCGTCACGGAGTCCTGGGTGTATCCGCAGCTCGCGCTCCTGCCGATGATGCTCGCGGCCGGGCTCGCCGCACCGTTCCTCCCGCTGCTCGGCGTCTCCGGCGCCTACCTCATCGGCTGGGCACTGCTGGTGACGGCGCTCGACGCCCTGGCGTTCGCCGTCCTCGTCGGGCGCGGACGCGTACGGGCGCGTCGGACAGCCGCGTGGTTCTGGTGTGCGGCGCTGCTGCTCCTCGGACCCATCGCGCTGTACCGGATCGATGCCGTGACCGTGCCCCTCGCCGTCGTCGCCGGTCTGTGGCTGGTCACCCGCCCCACCATCGCCGCGGCGCTGCTGACCGCCGGGGCCTGGATCAAGATCTGGCCAGGCGCCCTCCTGCTCGCAGCGGTCGTGGCCGGCAGGGCGCGGCTGCGGATGCTGCTGACCGCGGCGGCGGTCACCGCCGGTGTGGTGGTGGCGCTCCTGCTGCTCGGCGCCGACACCGAGATCCTCGGCTTCCTCACCGCACAGACCGGCCGGGGGCTCCAGATCGAGGCGGTCGCCGCGACGCCGTTCCTCTGGATGGCCGTGACGGGGGCCGCCCGCATCGAGTACAGCTACGACATCCTCACATTCCAGTTCGTCGCTCCGGGCGCGGAGGTCGTCTCCACGGTCCTCACCCCGCTCCTCGCGCTCGCCGTGGTCGTCATCGCGCTCGTCGGCGGGGTCAGGGCCGCCCGTGGCGCGTCATTCGCGCGACTCTTCCCGCCGCTGGCCCTGCTCCTGGTGACGGTGCTCATCGCTCTGAACAAGGTCGGCTCGCCGCAGTTCCAGACCTGGCTGCTGGCGCCCGTGATCCTGTGGCTCGTCCTCGACCGCCGCCGCGCGCAGACCGCCGCGGCGCTCGTGCTCGCGCTGTGCCTGCTCACTTGTCTCGTGTATCCCCTGAGCTACGACGGGCTGCTGCGGGCCGAAGCCGCCCCCGTCCTGCTGCTCACGATGCGCAACGCGCTGCTCGTCGTCCTCGCCGTCGTGAGCGCCGTCGCGCTCGCGCGGGTCCCCGTCGTCCGCCGTCCCCGAACCCAGGAGTGAACCCATGTTGATCGCCTTCTCCGTCGCCCCCAGCGGCGCGCCCGTCGATGGCGCCGACCGCCCCGATGCCTCCGTGCACGATGCGGTGGCCGCCGCGGTGCGCGTCGTCCGCGCTTCGGGGCTCCCGCACCGCACGACGAGCATGTTCACCGAGATCGAGGGGCCCGACTGGGACACCGTGATGGACGTGGTCAAGCGGGCGACCGAGGCGGTCATGCCGTACGGATCGCGGGTGTCCCTCGTCCTCAAGGCGGACATCCGTCCCGGCTACACGGGGGAGCTCGACGCCAAGGTCGAGCGCCTGGAGGCGGCGATCGAGGAGTCCGACGACCGGTAAGCTGAACCGGTGAATCCCTCGACACCTTCGAGGGGTGCGGCGAAGTGGGCGCTCCTCTCCCTCGCCATCGGCAGTTTCGGCATCGGCATGACCGAGTTCGTCGTCATGGGCCTGCTGCCGAACATCGCCGCCGACCTCCTCCCGTCCGTCTGGGCGTCGAGCCAGGAGGAGGCGCTGAGCCAGGCCGGCTGGCTGATCTCGCTGTACGCGCTCGGCGTGGTCATCGGCGCCCCGACCATCGCCGGCTTCGTCGCCCGCTATCCGCGGCACCGGGTGATGATCGTTCTCGCCCTGGCGTTGACGGTGTTCAATGCGCTCACCGTGGTGCTGCCGACGTTCGAGCTCGTCGGGGTGTCGCGCTTCCTCGCCGGGCTCCCGCACGGTGCGTATTTCGGCATCGGCGCGCTCGTCGCCGCCGACGTGATGGGACCGGGCAACCGTGCCAAGGGCGTTGCGTTCATCCTCACCGGACTCACGGTCGCCAACGTCATCGGGGTGCCGCTGGGCACCTTCCTCGGTCAGGAATGGGGCTGGCGCGCGGCCTTCGCCGTCGTCGCGCTCGTCTTCGCGCTCGCCACCGTCTTCATCGCGCTGTTCGTGCCCGCGCACCCGGGGAACCCCGGACGCACGATGCGGGCCGAGCTCGGGGTGTTCCGCATCGGTCAGGTGTGGTTCACGCTCGGCGTCGGGGCGATCGGCTTCGGCGGGTTCTTCGCCGTCTACAGCTACATCGCCCCGCTCGTGACGGAAGTCGCCGGATCGCCGGACTGGGTCGTGCCGATCGTGCTCGTGCTCATGGGGCTCGGCATGACCGGCGGGAACCTCGTCGGCGGTCACCTCGCCGACATCGACCTCCGCCGCACGCTGCTGCTCGGTCTCGCCGCGATGGCGGTCGTGTTCGCTCTGCTCGCCGTGCTCTCGTTCTGGATCGTGAGCCTGAGCCTCGTCGTCGTGCTCGTCGGGTTCGTCTCGTCCGTGCTGAGCCCGACGATCCAGACCCGGCTGATGGACGTGGCCGGCGACAACCAGTCCATCGCGGCGGCCATGAACCACTCCGCCCTGAACATCGGCAACAGCCTCGGCGCCTTTCTCGGCGGCATCGTGATCGCGGTCGGCTGGGGCTTCACGGCGCCGGCGTGGACCGGCGCCGTGCTCGCAGTGGCCGGTCTCCTCATCGCACTGGTGTCCTACCGCGTGGAGGCGCGGCGGGTCGCGCAGACGCCGGTCCTCGCATCGTAGAGTGACGGGGTGACCACCCCCGACGAGGACCTCCCGCTCGCCGGCACCGTCGTGCTGCTGCGGCCCGCCGCCGACGGCTTCCAGGTGCTGCTGCTGCGCCGTCCGTCGCGAGGCTCGTTCGCAGACGCCTGGGTCTTCCCCGGCGGGAAGGTCGAGCCGGGGGACCGTCAGCCGGGCGCTGCAGAGGTCGACGACGCGCGTCGCGCCGCCGCCAGGGAGACCGCGGAGGAGGTCGGACTGACGGCGCGCGACCTGGTGCCGCTGTCGGAGTGGCGTCCGCCGGCGGAGGCGCCGGTCCGGATCCGCACCTGGTTCTTCCTCGCCCTCGCGCCGGACGCCGAACCGTCGCCGTCCGCCGACGAGGTCGTCGAGCTCGCCTGGGTGTCACCCGCCGAGGCTCTCGCCCGTCACGCGTCAGGAGAGTGGCGACTCTTCCCGCCGACTTGGCTCACACTGCACCGACTCTCCGCCTTCGCCGATGTCGATGCGGCGCTGGCCTCCGGCGGGGCTGTCGAGCTGTTCCAGACACAGGTGCGCGATGAGGGCCGGGCGTTCGGCTGGGCACAGGGGATCCTCCACGCCCACACCCTGCCGTGGCGGTTCGATCCGGTGTGACGCGGCTCAGGTGTCGAGCAGACGCCGCAGGTGCGCGCCGACGGCCTCGGTCTCGATGAGGAAGCCGTCGTGGCCGAAGTCGCTCGTGAGCACCACCGCTTCGCCGTCGAGCACGTTCGTGATGCTCCGCGCGATCCGCTGCTGCCCGTCGACGGGGAAGAGGCGGTCGCTGTCGATGCCGAGGACGAGGGTCTTCGCGGTCACCGCCTTCAGGGCCTCCTCGACGCCGCCGCGGCCGCGACCGACGTCATGCGAGTTCATCGCCTCGACGAGGGTGACGTAGCTGTTCGCGTCGAAGCGCCGCGTGAACTTGTTGCCATGGAAGTCGAGGTACGACTCCACCGCGAAGCGCCCGCCGTGGCCGAGCGGCGACACGTCGGACTGCCAGGAGCGCTGGAACCGCTGGTTGAGCTCGATCGGGCTGCGGTAGTTCAGCAGAGCCATGCGGCGGGCGAGGGCGAGGCCGCGATGCGGACCGTCGCCGTCCGCGAGGTCGTAGTACTCGCCGCCCTGGTAGCGCGGGTCCATGCGGATGGTCTCCAGCTGCACGGTGTTGAGCGCGATCTGGTCGGCGGTGGTGACCGGGGGAGAGGAGAGCACCGCGAGCCGCTGCACCCGGTCGGGCTGCGACACGGCCCACTCGAGCGCATGCATGCCGCCCATCGAGCCGCCGATCACCGCCGCCCAGCTGTCGATGCCGAGCGCGTCGGCCAGACGCACCTGCGCGGCGACCTGGTCGCGGATGGTGAGGTAGGGGAAGCGCGACGCCCACTCGTAGCCGTCCGGGGCGATGCTCGCCGGCCCCGTCGATCCCTGGCAGCCGCCGAGCATGTTCGGCGCGATCACGAACCACTCGTCGGTGTCGAGCGGCGCACCGGGCCCGACGACGTCCTCCCACCAGCCGGCGGTCGGGTGGCCGGCGCCGGCCTCGCCGCGCACATGGCTGTCGCCGGTGAGGGCGTGCAGGACGAGCACCGCGTTGTCGCGGGCGGCGTTCAACTCGCCCCAGCTCTCGTAGGCGAGGCGGATGCCGGGAAGCTGTGCTCCGCTCTCCGCGGTGAAGGCGCCGAACGCGGCGAAGCGGCGGCCGCCGACGGGATCGCCGTCCCGCCAGGCGCCGGTGGCCGGCGGGCGGGCACGGAGCAGCCGGACGTCGGCCTCCGTCACCGGTGCCGACGGCACCGTGTCCTCGGAGGTCGTCTGCCAGTCCATGTCTCCATTCTCGCCTGGCCGGTGGGTCTCGGCCCGCAGGTTACGACACGGGCACGACGAAGGCCCCGAGCCGTGCGGTCCGGGGCCTTCGTGGAGGGCGTGCGGGTCAGGCGCGCGCGGCCTCCGAGACGGCACGCGCGGCGGCGAGCGCCTGGTCCAGATCCGCCTTGAGGTCCTCGATGTTCTCGAGGCCCACGGACAGGCGCACGAGGCCGGGGGTCACACCCGCGGTGAGCTGCTGCTCAGGCGTGAGCTGGGCGTGCGTCGTGGAGGCCGGGTGGATGACGAGCGAGCGCACGTCGCCGATGTTGGCGAGGTGGCTGAACAGGGAGAGGCTGTTGACGAACTCCCGTCCGGCCTCGACACCGCCCTTGAGCTCGAACGACAGCACGGCGCCGACACCCTTCGGTGCGTACTCGTTCGCCTTGGCGTACCAGGGCGAGGAGGGCAGGCCGGAGTAGTTGACCCCGGCCACGTCGTCGCGGCTGTCCAGCCACTCGGCGATCTCCTGGGCGTTCTGCACGTGGCGCTCGATGCGCAGCGACAGCGTCTCGACACCCTGGATGAGGTTCCACGCGCTCTGCGGGGCGATGGCCGAGCCGAGGTCGCGGAGCAGCTGCACGCGGGCCTTGATGATGTAGGCGAGCGGGTCGCCGACCGCGGCGGTGTAGCTG
The DNA here is from genome assembly GCF_040686935.1 of Microbacterium meiriae. Classification (NCBI taxonomy): domain Bacteria; kingdom Bacillati; phylum Actinomycetota; class Actinomycetes; order Micrococcales; family Microbacteriaceae; genus Microbacterium; species Microbacterium meiriae. The sequence continues at coordinate 890,940 of NZ_JBFBMF010000002.1, read as the reverse complement.
GCGCCGTGGTACGACGGGTCCGGCTCGGTGAGCCCGGGGAACTTCTCGACGTTCTCCGACCACGCGAACGAGCCGCCGTCGATCACGACGCCGCCGATGGTGGTGCCGTGGCCGCCGAGGAACTTCGTGATCGAGTGGACGACGATGTCGGCGCCGTGCTCGAACGGACGGATCAGGTACGGCGTCGCGATGGTGTTGTCGACGATCAGCGGGACGCCGTTCTCGTGGGCGATGTCGGCGACCGTGCGGATGTCGAGCACGTTGATCTGCGGGTTGCCGATCGTCTCCGCGAAGAAGAGCTTCGTGTTCGGACGGACGGCGCGGCGCCACTCCTCCGGGTCGTCCTGGTTCTCGACGAAGGTGACCTCGATGCCGAGCTTGGCCAGGGTGTACTTGAACAGGTTGTAGGTGCCGCCGTAGATCGAGCTCGACGCGACGAAGTGGTCGCCGGCCTGCGCGATGTTGAGGATCGCGAAGGTCGAGGCGGCCTGGCCGCTGGAGAGGACGAGGGCGCCGGTGCCCCCTTCGAGCGCGGCGAGGCGCTGCTCCAGGACGTCCTGGGTCGGGTTCTGGATGCGGGTGTAGATGTTGCCGAACTCGGCGAGCGCGAAGAGGTTCGCGGCGTGGTCGGCGCTGTCGAACACGTAGGACGTGGTCTGGTAGATCGGCGTCGCCCTGGCCTTGGTGACGGGGTCGGGGGCGGCGCCCGAGTGGATCTGCTTGGTCTCGAAACGCCAGGTCTCGGGTGCGGACATGTGTTCCCCCTGGAACGGTCGGAAGGTCGGATGGGCTGGTGCCCTTGCAGCGAGAGTACGGAATATCGCGCCGTGTCAACAGTGACCGGGAAATGTGACGTAACACGGCGTGCGGCGCGGAACGGGCGGAACCCGCGCGGACATCGTACGGTGGAGGACATGGCCAACAGACGTGCAGTGGTGACAGGTGCGAGTTCCGGGATCGGTCAGGCGACGGTACGGGTGCTGCGGGCGCGGGGGTGGGACGTCGTCGGCGTCGCCCGCCGTGCGGACCGCCTCGCCGCGCTCTCCGCCGAGACGGGGGCATCGACCATCGCCTGCGACCTGACCGACGATGCGGCGGTGGCGGCGCTCGTCGGAGAGCTGGAGCGCACGGGCCCGGTCCACGCCCTCGTCCAGGTCGCCGGCGGCGCGCGGGGGACCGACCGCGTCGAGGACGCCGCGCTCGCCGACTGGCAGTGGATGTACGACGCGAACGTGCTCGCCACGCAGCGCCTCGTGGCGGGGCTGCTGCCGCTGCTGCGTCGCACCGCGGACGCGGACGGTCACGCCGACCTCCTCTTCGTGACCTCGACGGCTGCGCAGACCGCCTACCCGGGTGGTGCAGGGTACAACGCGGCGAAGGCCGCCGAGGCGATGCTCGTCCGAGCGCTGCGCCAGGAGCTGAACGGCGAGCCCCTCCGGGTGGCCGAGGTCGCTCCGGGCATGGTACACACGGAGGAATTCACGCTGAACAGGCTCGGGGGCGACGCCGTCGCCGCAGAGGCCGTGTACTCCGGGGTCGAGGCGCCGCTCCTGGCCGAGGATGTGGCGGACGTGATCGCCTATGCTCTGGACGCTCCGGCCCACGTGAACCTCGACCTCGTCACGATGCGGCCGGTCGCCCAGTCGGCGCAGCACCTGCTCGCGCGGGGTCCGCTGCGGGTCCGGCCCGTCGAGTGAGCGGAGGACGCACCCTCGCGGAGCTCGCCGACGAGGGACTGATCGATGCGGGGTGGGCGGAGGCGCTGGCGCCCGTGCAGGACACCATCACGGCGCTCGGGGAGCGGCTCCGTGCCGAGCAGGCCGCGGGTCACGGGTACCTTCCCGCGGGGCCGAACGTGCTGCGCGCCTTCCAGCAACCGCTCGCCGACGTGCGTGTGCTCATCACGGGTCAGGACCCCTATCCGACCCCCGGGCACCCGATCGGACTGTCGTTCGCCGTCGACCGCGACGTGCGCCCCTTGCCGCGGAGCCTGATGAACATCTACAAGGAGCGCGAAGCGGACCTCGGGCTTTCGCCCGCGCCGCACGGCGACCTCACGGCGTGGAGCGATCAGGGCGTGCTGCTGCTGAACCGCGTCCTGACGGTGCGCCCCGGAGCCGCGGCCTCCCACCGCGGCTGGGGGTGGGAGCAGGTGACGGAGCTCGCGATCCGCACCCTCGTCGCCCGGGAGCAGCCGCTCGTGGCGATCCTCTGGGGACGTGACGCGGCGAATCTCCAGCCCCTTCTCGGTGACACCCCCGTGATCGCCTCCGCGCATCCGTCCCCTCTCTCCGCGAGCCGCGGCTTCTTCGGCTCCCGGCCCTTCTCCCGTGCGAACGCGCTCCTGGAGGGCCTCGGCGCGGAACCGGTGGACTGGAGGGTGGAGGGTGAGGGGCCCGGCTCCCTAAGCTGAGCCCATGCAGTTCGAGCCCGGGGACCGTCGTCGCGTTCTCCCGCGTCATCTGCGACCGGCCTCCGCACCGGACACGTTCTCGTACGCGATCCGCCCCGCCAGGGCCGCAGACCTCCCGCACGTGCGCGAGATCTACAACCACTTCGTCAGCAACTCGGCCGTCACTCTGGACGAGCGCCGCAGCAGCATCCCATACTGGAGAGACAAGTTCGCGCTCCTGGAGCGGCTCGGGCTGCCTTTCCTCGTGGCGGTGTCGCCCTCCGGCGCGATCCTCGGCTATGCCCTCGCGCAGCCATGGGCCGGGAAGAACGCCTACCGGTACACGGTGGAGGACTCCATCTACCTCGGGCCGGGCGCGGCGGGGAAGGGACTCGGCTCCGCTCTCCTGCAGGCCCTGATCGACGCCTGCGAACAGCGCGGGCTCCGCGAGATGGTCGCCGTCGTCAGCGATCAAGGGGCGGACGCCTCGATCCGGCTGCACGAGAAGCTCGGCTTCGTGGAGGCCGGGCGCATGGGGCGGGTCGGCCGGAAGTTCGGTCGTGACCTGGGCACCGTCTACCTGCGCCGAGCCCTGCGCCCGTCCCGCCCCCGCCGTCGCCTCTCGCTCTTCCCGCGCTGACCCACCCCTGTGTGTGCGCCCCGGCCCCTTGCGGACGCGCGCAACGGGGTGGGAGGCACGCAAGGGGGTGGGTCGACGATCAGGCGTCGGGGATGACGGGGATCGCGGAGAGCAGCGTGCGGGTGTAGTCCGCCGACGGGTGGAGAAGGACGTCACGGGTCGGACCGCGCTCGACGATGCGGCCGTCCTTCATGACGACGACCGTGTCGCAGAGGTTCTGCACCACGCCGATGTCATGGGACACGAGCAGCAGCGTGAACTCGTCCGCGACCCGCAGCTCCGCGAGGAGCTCGAGGATCTGCGCGCGCACCGTGACGTCCAGCGCCGACAGCGGTTCGTCGCCGACGAGGATCCGCGGACGATGGACGAGCGCGCGGGCGAGGGCGATCCGCTGCCGCTGCCCGCCGGAGAACTCGTGCGGGTAGCGGTCGCCCATCTCGGGGTCGAGGCCGACCTGGGCGATGACCTCTCGTACCCTGGCGCGATGATCTCCGTCGATGCCGAGTGCCCACAGCGGCTCCCGCACGATCTGCCCCGCCGTCATCCGGGGGTCGAGCGAGGCGTACGGGTCCTGGAAGACGAGTCCGGTCTGCCGACGCAGCCAGTGCAGCGACCGCGCGGAGGCAGTGGCATCGACGGTCCGGCCGTCCACCGACACGCTCCCCGCGGTCGGACGGTCGAGCCCGAGCAGGAGCCGCACGAGGGTCGACTTCCCGGATCCGGACTCGCCGATGATCCCGACGGAGGCGCCCTCGGGGACGTCGAGGTCGGTCGGCTCCAGCGCCGTCTGCCGCCGCGTGCGCTCGAACGCCGTCCGCTTCGGCAGGACGAAGTCCCGCCGCAGCCCTCGTGCTTCGATCAGGCTCATGCCGTGCCTCCGTCGGGACGCCAGAGAGTCGCGGTCGCGTCCCGCAGCAGGCCCTGCGTGACCGGTGAGGAGGGCGCGGTCAGCAGCCGCGACACCGGGGCGCTCTCGACGACGCGACCGTGCTCCAGCACCACGCCCGCGGTCGCCACCTGGGACAGCACCGCGAGGTCGTGCGTGATGAACAGCAGCGACATGCCCTCGTCGGCCACGAGCCGGAGCAGCAGCGACAGGATCTCCGCCTGGATCGTCACGTCCAGGGCGGTCGTGGGTTCGTCCGCGATCAGCAGCCGCGGACGGCAGGCGAGGGCCATCGCGATCGCCACGCGCTGCCGCTGACCCCCGGAGAGCTGGTGCGGGTACCGGTCGACGATGGTCTCCGGGTCGGGAAGCCGCACGCGGGCGGCTTCGGCGATCGCCCGGTCGCGCGCCTCGCGCCGCCCGAGGCCCTCGTGGATGCGGATGGATTCCGCGATCTGGCGGCCGACGGTGCGGATCGGGTTGAGCGCGGTCCGCGGCTCCTGGAAGACGATGCCGATGTCGTCGCCGCGCAGCCGGGCGAGATCGCGGTCCGGCATCCCGATCAGCTCGGTGTCGTCCCAGCGGATGCTGCCGTGCGCTGTCGCCCCGTCCGGCAGGAGCCCGAGGACGGCGAGCGCGGTGAGGGACTTGCCGGAGCCCGACTCGCCGATCACGCCGAGGCGCGCGCCGTCGGGCACCTGGAACGACACGCCGTCGACGACGCGCCGTCCGTCGATCTCGATGACGAGATCCTCGACCGTCAGACTCATGCGACCACCGCCGGTGTGTGCGTCTCGGCGGCGCGGTGCCGCAGTGTGGGATCCGTGGCCTCGCGGAGCCCGTCGCCGAGCAGGTTGAGGGCGAGCACGGTGAGGGTGATGGTGAGTCCGGGCCAGATCACCGTGAGGGGGTGCACACCGATGTAACGCTGCAGATCGGCGAGCAGCAGCCCCCAGCTGGGCTCCACGACCGAAGCGCCGAACCCGAGGTAGGACAGGCCGGCCTCCGCGAGGACGGCCACGGCCATCGACCACGACAGCTGCACGATGAACACCGGCGCCACGTTCGGGAGGAGGTGACGGACGAGGTTCTGCGCCGGGGTGAGGCCGGACGCGCGCGCCGCGAGCACGAAGTCGCTCTGCTGTACGCGGCGCAGCTCCGGACGCGTGACCCGCGCGATGTTCACGCCGAACCCGATCCCCACCGCCCAGATCACGACCCAGAGCGAACCGCCCCACACCGACGAGATCATCATCGCGATCAGCAGCACGGGGAAGGCGATGAGGATGTCGACGAGCACGGCCACCGTCTCCCGGACGAGGCGGGTGGTCAGGGCGCCGAGGGCGGCGAGGGCGATGCCCACGAGCGTCGCGACGAGTCCGGCACCCACGCTGACGAACACAGTCGTCCGCGCCCCGGCCATGAGCAGGCTCAGGATGTCGCGACCGGTGTCGTCCGTGCCGAGCAGGTGCGGCCAGCTCGGCGGCAGCCAGCGGTCGCCGATGTTCGAGGCCCGCGGGTCGAACGGCGTCCAGAAGAGCGACACGACGGCCGCCAGCGCGACGACGGCGATGACGATCAGCCCGAAGCGACCGGTCGAGGTCCGCCACAGCCGGGGGAACCAGCGCGCGCTCATGCGGCCTCCCGCTGTCGAGGATCGATCGCCCGGTGCAGCAGATCCACGAGGAAGCCGACCACCAGCACGAAGCCGGTCAGCACGAGCAGCTCGCTCTGCACCTTGACGAGATCCCGGGTGCCGACGTCGGTCACGAGCATGCGGCCGATGCCCGGAAGCGTGAACAGCTGCTCGATCACGACCGAGCCGACGATGATCCCGGCGACCTGGAGGCCGAGGACCGTGATGATGGAGAGCCCGACCGCGGGGATGCCGTGCTGGATGAGGGCGCGGGTCTTGGTCAGTCCCTTGGCGGCCGCGGTGCGGACGAAGTCCTGCCCGGCCGCCTGCAGGGTCGCGCTGCGCACGAAGCGCATGAGCATGGCCCCCTCGACGATGCCGATGGTGAGGGCGGGCAGCAGCAGCGCCTCGATCGCCCTGCCCGGCGTGGACCATCCGGTGCGGGGGAAGCCCTGGGGCGGCAGCCAGCCGAGCCACACGGAGAACACCACGATCAGCATCATGCCCGCCCAGACGACGGGCACCGCCGCGAGCGCCTGCGCGCCGACGCTGAGCGCGGTACCGTCGCGATGGCCGCGCCGCAGGGCGGCGAGGATCCCGAAGGGGACGGCGATCAGCACGGCGATCGCCAGCGACATGATCCCGAGCGGGACGGTCACCTGCGCCTTCAGCAGGAGCTCCTCGCCGACGGATGCGCCGGACAGCAACGACGTGCCGAGGTCGCCGCGGAGGATGCCGGCGATCCAGTCGGTGTACTGCACGAGCAGGGGCTGGTTCAGGCCCAGTGACTCCCGCAGGGCCTCGACCTCGGCGGGCGAGGCCTGCGTGCCGGCGATCAGCTGCGCGACGTCGCCGGGGAAGACGCGCAGCGTGAGGAAGATGAGCGCGCTCGACACGAGGAGCCCCGCGATCAGCAGGGCCCCTCGGACGAGCGCGTAACGCAGCACGGGGAGTCGGCCGTCGTCAGCTCGCCGCGGAGACGGTCACACCCGCGAGGTCGATGCGCGAGTTGATCGAGTCCTCAGGGAATCCGCTGACGAGCGGGCTCACGGCGGTGATCGTCTGGCCGTTGTAGAGCCAGTCGGCCGCGTGGTCCTCGGAGACGATGCGGGCCGCCTCGGCGAGGAGCTTCGCGGAGGCGTCCGCGTCGACCTCCGCCATCGCCTGCGCGTAGAGGTCCTGCACCTCGGCGTTGTCGTAGCCGAAGTAGTAGTCCGGATTGGCGAAGTTGCCGAAGTCCCGCGGCTCGACGTGCAGGACGAAGCTGAGGTCGTAGTCCTTGTTGGTGTAGACGTCCTCGAGCCAGGTCGGGAACTCCACGGAGTCGACCTCGAGGTTCACACCGACCTTGTCGAAGTCCGAGATGAGGACCTTCGGCACGGTGGTGCCGTAGAACGACGGGATCGTCAGGGTGAGGTCGAGATCCTCCTGGCCGGCCTCGGCGAGCAGCTCCTTCGCCCGGTCGGGGTCGTAGGAGATGACGTCGGAGAGGTCCTCGTAGCCGGGGTCGAGCTCGGGGATCGGACCGTACAGCGGAGTGCCGGCGCCGACGGCCTCGATGAGCGCGTCGTGGTCGATCGCCAGGCGCAGAGCCTCTCGCACCCGGACGTCGTCCAGCGGGGCCTTCTTGTTGTTGAAGGCGAGCGTGGCCTTGTCGGTCGTGCGGCCCGTCGTGAGTGTGAAGTCGCCCGAGTCCTCGAGCTGGGGAGCAAGGTTGGGGTCCACCGCGGTGAGCACGTCGACGTCGCCGGCGAGAGCGGCGTTCACTCCGGCCGTGAAGTCGGGGATGTACTGGAACTCGACCTCGGCGACGCCGGCCGGCTCGCCCCAGTACTCGTCGTTGCGGGCGAAGGTGATCGTGCTGCCCTTGTTCCAGCGCGTGAGCGTGAAGGGCCCGGTGCCGTTCTCCGCGGTCTTGAGGTCGGTGGTGTCGCCCTTCTTGAAGACGAGGCCGGCCGGGCCGGTGAGCGAGAAGAGGAAGTTCTGGTTCGGCTCCGACAGCACGATCTGGACGGTCGTGGCGTCCGGGGCCGAGATCGAGGCGACGGACGCGAACTCCGCGTTGCCCTGCACCGTCGTGTCGGTGCGGACGGTCTCGTACGACGCCACGACGTCGGCGGAGGTGAGGGGCGAGCCGTCGTGGAAGGTGATGCCGTCGTTGAGGGTGAACGTGTAGGTGAGGCCGTCGTCGGACACCTCGTAGTCCGAGGCGAGCCGCTCGACGATCTCGTTCTCCTGCGTGCGGCTGACCAGTCCTTCGTAGATGTTGTCGATGAGGACCTGCTCGAGAGCGGCGCCGCTGGTGTGCCGGATGTCGAGGTTCGTGGGTTCGAGCACGAGACCGACGTGCAGGGTGGCGTCGGGGTCGGGCTCGCCGCCCGCGGACGGGGCGGGCTCGGCGGAGCCGGAGCAGGCGCTGAGGATCACGGCGGTGGCCGCGAGCGCGGAGATCAGCGCGAGGCGTCGATGACGTCGGAACATGGGTGTTTCCTCTCGGTGCGGCAGGTGCTGTGTGCCGGTGGGACGAGCCTAGGGTCGGGCAGAGGGATGCGGCGCGGGTGCGGAACGGAACGTCATATTCCGGCCGTGACCGCGGAGGCGACGAGTGCCGCGAGGTCACGAGGTGCCGTCTCCTGCACGTTGTGCGTGGCGTCCAGTGCCACGACGCGGGCGTCGGGGAGCCGCTGCTGGAACTGCTCCGCATCGGCAGCGCTGACGAAGCCGCGCTCGGCGCGGACGAGCGTGACGGGCGCTGCCACGGCCGCCAGATCATCCCAGCCGGTCTCGTGCAGCACCGAGGGGGCCGCCGCGGTGCCGGGGTCGTGAGCGGCCAGCGCGGCCGCCGCGAGGTGCGCGAAATGGTGCTTCCACTCCACGCGCCCGTCTGCACGCACGCGCGTGTTGAGGAAGACGCCGCGCTCCGTCTCGGGGCGGGTGCCGCCGAATCCGAGGGCCATCGCCTTGTCGACGAGCTCCGCACGGCTGGCGAAGTCCGTCGGGCCGGCGTAGAACTCGCGCAGGGCGGCGGGGCCGGCGGAGACGTCGATGCCGGGGGTGATGTCCACGACGACCAGCGCGGCCACCAGGTCGGGTCGGGCCGCGGCGACAGCGGCGCCGGTGAGACCGCCGAGAGACTGTCCGACGAGCACCTGCGGCCGGGACGTCCATGCGTCCAGCGCGGCGACCACGTCCGCGGCGAGTGTGCGGGGGGAGTAGTCCGCATCGTCACGCCAGGCGGAGTCGCCGTGGCCGGCGAGGTCGATCGCGAGGAGCGGCTGTCCGAGCGCCAGCGCCGTCGTGTCCCACGTGTGGGCGTTCAGCCCCGCGCCGTGCAGGAGCGTGATGCGCGGGGCCTCGGTGCCGAAGCGCAGCGCGCTCACGGACCGGCCGTCGGGAAGGGGGAGGGTCAGTCGCTCCACCGTCGGGAGCGGGACGCCGAGAGCATCGGCCTGTGCGGGAAGATAGGAGAACTCGCTGCTGTCGATCGCCACGCGGCTATTCTGCGCCCCGAATCGCCACCACGGGAAATGCGAGAGCACATCGACAATCCAGAACCGGCATTTGGCGTGCGTTCAGATTAGATTTTGCGCAACATGCTTGTCGATCTGCATTTCGACCTCCCCTCGGGGTGCCGCTCTCCCGCGCACTCGCCGGAATATCATGGAGGTATGACCGAACAGCGCGTGCACCTGTCCAAGACGGAGCCTGCGGCCTATCAGGCCCTCGACGCCTTCTCGAAGACGGTCGGCACGATCTGTGCCGAGAACGGGATCGACGATCGGCTGAAGGAGATCGTCATGATCCACTGCTCGCAGCTGAACGGGTGCAGCTACTGCACGCGGATCCACGTGGACCGCGCGGTCGCCGCCGGGCTGGATGTCGACACGATCAGCCAGATCGCCGTGTGGCGTGAGAGCGGTGTGTTCAGCGATCGCGAGCGTGCCGCGCTCGAGCTGGCCGAGGCCTTCACCTTCATCGCGGAGGATGGCATCTCGGACGAGGTCTACGACCTGGTGGGGAGCGTCTTCACCGAGAAGGAGTACGCCGCGCTGAGCTGGGCGTGCGTGTCGATCAACGCCTTCAACCGCATCGTCATCGCCGGGCGCTACCCGGTGCCCCCGCGCGGCTCTCAGGCGGGCGCGTGACGGTCCTCGACGTCGAGGGCGTGACCAACGTCCGGGACGTCGGCGGGATCCCCGCGGCGGGTGGACGCATCCGCCACGGCGTTCTGCTGCGGTCCGGTCAGCTCTCCACGGCGACGACGAAGGGCGCCGCGCGCCTGCGGTCGGCGGTGCGCCACATCGTCGACCTCCGCGACGGCGAGGAGGTCGCCGCGGAACCGAGCGAGATCGAGGGCCCGGAGACGACCCACCTTCCGCTGTTCCTCGGGTCGGTGCGCTCCTTCTTCGAGTCCGACACGAGTCTCGACGACCTGTACCTGCATCTTCTGGAGCAGAGCGGCGAGCGGCTGGTCGCCGCCGTCCGGGTGATCGCCGCGGGGGAGCCGACGCTGGTCCACTGCACCGTGGGCAAGGACCGCACGGGGGTGACTGTCGCGCTGGCGCTCTCGGCGGTCGGCGCCGACAGGGAAGGCGTCATCGCCGATTACGCTCTCACCGAGTCGCAGCTGCCGGCCGAACGGTCACGGCGCATCGCCGCGTACCTGCGGTCGCAGCATCCCGAGGCGGTGCACGCCGTGGATCTCGCCACCCGCTCACCGGCCGAGGTGATGCGTCGGCTGCTCGCGGAAGTGGACGAACGGTGGGGGTCGGCCGCCGGCTATCTGCACGCGAACGGCATGTCGGATGACGAGCTCGCCGCTCTGCGCGATGCGCTCGTCGAGCCCGTGTCGGAGGATGCCGCCGCCGAAGGTTAGGCAAGCCTTCGCTTGGTGTACGATGGGATCACCATGGACACCACGCTCGACACCCGGGGCACGCGTGCGGCACGCCGCGCGGCGCGCCGTCGCGCACACCACCTGGTCACCGCCGACGAGCATTCGCTGCTCGACCTCGAGGCGTTCCTCGCGACTCTCCCGCTCTGTGCGTCCGGTCGCATCTTCATCGAGGTTCCCGATGCCTCCGACATCGGCGTGATCCATGCGCCGGGCCGCATGACGGTCACCTGGCTCGCGCGTTCGGCGCGCTCCGGAGCCCCGGGCAGTGGGCGCGGCTGCACCCCGGGTCAGGCGCTGGCCCGAGCCACGTGCGCATGGGCTGACGAGATGCTGCTGGATGACGAGGTCGAGACGCACGTCACACTGCTCGGCGGCTACCTCGGCACGGCCGACATCGTCGAGCACCTCACCGACCGCCTCGGCGTCGCCGCGCACCGCATCCGCGTGCCGGAGCGCTTCGGTCTGCTTCCTGTCGAGAACTGAGTCAGCGGGTGGGGCGCACGTAGTTGCCGTCTTCCAGTCCTGCTTCGATCTCGAAGCGGTTGCGCAGCGGGTCCCGTCCCGCGAACAGGTAGAGCACCGGCATCAGGAAGCCGTAGCGCAACCACTGCTGCTTGTGGACGGCCTCGTGGCGCAGCACCGCGTCCGTCGGCCGCGCGTCGCCGGTGAGGAAGCACCCGCCGACGCAGACGCCGCCGCGGTGGAAGGTCCACCGCGGCATGCCGCGGAAGACCCAGAGTCCGCCGCGCCGTTCGATCGGACCGGTGCTCCACAGCGTGCCCCAGATCCAGCCGACGGCCGTTCCCCAGAGGTAGCCCAGTCGGCTGATCGGCGAGCGCAGCAGGAACGAGGGGATGCGACGATCCGCCCGGCGCCCGCGGGCGAGGCGTTCCGCCGCGATCGTCTCCCAGCCCGCCCTGGGACTCATGCGACGGCTCCGACGAGGCGCAGGATCGCGCCGAGATCGTCGACCGCGTCGGCGGGCGTACGGGGCGCGAAGCCCGCGATGGTCGCCCCCGCCAAGGGGACGCGGGCCCGCAGTTCTCTGATCGCCGTGCTCAGAGACGTCGGGGTGACGCCGAAGGGGACGGCAGCGGAGACCCCGGTGAAGGTCGCGGGATCGAGGACGTCGACGTCGATGTGCACCCAGACGCGCTGGGCGCCCGTGTCCTGCACGGCATCGGCGAGCGCGCCCGGATCGTCCATATCGGTCACCGCGAGGTTCCGGAGGCGGCCCCAGTCGTCGGTCTCGGCATCGTCCACGTTCCGGACGCCCACGGTGACGACACGGTCTCGGGGGATGCCGGGGGAGAGGGCGAGCTGCGGTTCTCCCTCACCGACGACGGCGCGCAGCGCCATGCCGGAGAACGCGCCGGAGGGCGATGTGTCCGGAGTGTGCAGGTCGGCGTGCGCATCGCACCAGACCACCGCGAGGTCGTCGGTGCCTCCGGGGAGCGTGTCGAGTGCGGCGACGGTGATGCTGCAGTCGCCGCCGATCAGCACGGTCCCGGCTTCGAGATGCCCGGCCACGAGCTCTCGGGTCCGCGCGAGCGCGCTGAGTCGTCGGACGCCCGTGCCCAGCGATTCCCCCGCCTCGACGGGGACGTCGAGGACGGTCGTCGCCGCACGCGGCAGATCGCCCGCGATGGCCGACGCGCCGTCGACGAGGAGCATCGCGCGGGCGGCGGGTGAACCCTGCCACTGCGGCACGACGAGGAAACGCACCATGGAGACCTCCCGGAGACGGAACGGCGGATGCCCGGGCGTGCGCCCGGGCATCCGCGACGGTGTCAGTTGCCTTCGAGCGCCTGCCGCGGCGCGCTGCCGCCGGCCTTCAGCTCGGCGAGGCGCGCCTCGACCTCGGTGAGCTCCCCGAGGTCCTCGAGGCTCTCGAACTGGGCGTCGAGGCTCGAGGCGGCCAGCTCCGCCTTGCCCTGGGCGAGAGCCTCCTGGCGGCGGACCTTGTCCTCGAACCGTCCCAGCTCGCTGGTGGGGTCGAGCACGTTGATCGAGCTGACCGCGTCCTGCACCTTGGTCTGCGCCTCGGCGACCTTGGCGCGGGCGAGGAGCTCGCTGCGCTTGTTCTTCAGCTCGTTGAGCTTGTCCTTCATGCCGTTCAGGCCGCTCTTGAGCTTGTCGACGATCTCGGTCTGAGCCGCGATCTGCGGCTCGGCGCTCGTCGCCTCCCGCTCGGCGCTGATCTGGCGCTGCAGGGCGATCTTCGCGAGGTTGTCGAACTTGTCGGCGTCAGCGCTGTTGCCCGAGCCGCGCATCTCGTCGGCCTTGCGGCTGGCGGCGAGGGCCTTGTTGCCCCACTCGGTGGCCGCCTGCACGTCTTCCTCGTGGTCGCGCTCCAGCAGCCGCAGGTTGCCGATGGTCTCCGCGATGGCGGACTCGGCGTCGGCGATGCTGTTGGTGTAGTCGCGGACGAGCTGGTCGAGCATCTTCTGCGGGTCTTCCGCAGAGTCCAGGAGGGCGTTGATGTTCGCGCGGACGAGGGTGGAGATCCGTCCGAAGATGGACTGCTTGGTCATGCGTGGTTCCTTTCAGAGGGGCGTCTTCGAGAGCTTGGCGTATGTGTCTGTGCGAGGGATCAGAAGCGTCGACCTCCGGACCGTCCTCGTCCGCCACCGCGGGATCCGCCGCCGCCGAACCCGGAGCTGCGGAAGCCGCCCGAGGAGCGCCAGCCGCTGCTGCGCCGCGAGGAGCCGCCGCCCCCGCCGCCGGCGAGCAGTCCGCCGATGATCCCGCCGAGGATGTCCCCGCCGATGCCGGAGCCGGTGGAGCGGGACGCGGAGCCGCCGAAGACTCCGCCCCAGCCGTCGTCCGCGTAGGCGCCGGGGGAGTACGCGCGCAGGTCGGCCTCCGCCGCGGATGTGGCCTCGCGCGCGAGACCGAGGGCGCGCTGCGCCTCGGAGAGGGCGCGCTCCACCTCGGTCGTGCGCAGGGTGAGCGCCTGGGTGAGGGCGGCGTCCGCCGCAGCGAGCCGGGTGCGGGCGGTGGAACCCACCGTCCCCCGACGCGTCTCGATGAAGTCGCGCGCAGCGCGGATCTCCGACCCGGCCTGGGCGAGCGTCTGCTCGAGAAGCTGCTGTGCGCGGCGCGCGCGGTCCACGGCTTCCCGCCCCTGGGCGATCGCGCCGTCGATCTGGGCGTTCGCAGCAGTAAGGGCGTCCAGTGCCCGCTGCGGGTTCCGCGGCGTGCCGAGGAGATCCTGGTGCGCCGCCCGCAACTGCGCGGTGACAGCGCCGGACGCGGCGGCCAGAGCGCCGGCCGGATCGGGGAGCTGCGATGCTGCGGTGACACCGGCCTCCAGCTCCGCCACGAGGGCCTGCGCCTGCGCTTCGATGGCGGACAGCTCGGCGCCGAGGGCGGTGATCGCCTGGACGAGCTGCGCGGCCTGTGCGACCGCCTGTTCGGCGGTGCGGATCGCGAAGGCGGCCTCTCCGCTGCGGCCGGCGGCCAGGGCCTGAGCCGCCGCATCGATCGAGCGATCCGCCAGTGCCGCACGTTCCTGAGCCTGCGCGGGGTTGTCCGCCACAGTGGCCAGCGCGCTCTGGTCGTACGTTCCGGAGAGAGCAGCGAGCGCGGGTGCGGCGGAGGCGAGGAGCGGCATCAGCTGGTCGCGCTCCCGACGCACGCGCTCCAGCTCCTGCGGCGCGTTCTCTTGCAGCTTGCGCAGTTCATCGAAGGCCTCGGTGTTGTCGTCGAGGATGTCGTCGATCTCGTCCGCCAGCCGGATGATGCGGATGTGCCACGCGCGCCGGTCGTGGATGGAGTCCTCGATCTCGTCGTCGAGCTTCTGCCGGAGGTCGAACGCCTCGGCGATCTTCGCCTTCGCCTCGTCGACGGCGCGGGAGAACTCCGCGGTCGCGCCCTCGCCGTACTGCGCCACGGCGAATCCCAGCTCCTCCCGGCTCGAGGTGATGGCGTCGTCGGCGCGGACGAGCGCGGCGCCGGCCTGCTGCTCCACCTGCGCATCGGTGAGCGTGGAGAACGGATCGGCGGGGTCCGGGGTCTCCGGCATGGCGCCCCGCTCGCGGATGGCCGCGTTGCGGCGCGAGCGACGGACCAGGGCCACGACGAGCCAGATCAGCAGGGCGGCCGCGACCACCCCGACGATGATCAGCGTGACGCGGAGCGCTCCGGCGCCGCCGTCCCCCTGGAACTCGTCCGCGGCCAGTGTGATGGCGCCCACCCAGTCGCCGCTGCCGGCGAGCGGGGCGATGGCGTCCTCGATGGCGGCGAGCTGCCCGTCGCTCAACGGTCCGGAGGAGTCCGCGGAGATGTAGAGGCTGCGGCCCTCGACGGCGATCGCGAGCAGGTACTGATCGGGGCCGAGCCGGTTGTCGTTCGCGACCTGGTCGGCCCAGGCGACGCTGTCGCTCGGGCTGGTGAAGTCGTCGACGAGGACGACGAACAGGTCGGCGGAGGAGTTGTCGGTGAGCTCCTGCAGGCGCGACTCGACCTGTTCCTCCTCGGCGGGGGAGAGGACGTCGGCCTGGTCGGTGACGTACCCGGAGTCGAGCGTGAGCGGATCGGTCGCGGACGCCGCCGAGGCGGACAGCGCCCCCGTCGCGACCGCGAGGGCCAGAGCACCCAGCGTCAGCCACCGTTTCGTCATCGTGTTCCCTCCGACCGGCAGCCGAGCCCCATGTGTCGAGTCTATGCACTGGGTACGACACGCGACAGCACTCGCGCGCGTCTCGGCGTTCGCCCTCAGCGGAGGCACATACGCTGGAAGGCATGGACGACAGGTACGGATCGGACGTGCTGGCGGCGGGCTGGCGCGAGCGCGGCGCGAAGCCGGTGCCGCAGGTGCCCGCGGAGGTCGATCTCGTGGTCGAGGTCGCGGCGGACGGGTTCTGCGGCGCCGTGACGAAGGTGCAGGGCGGCACCGTGGAGCTCGAGGACCGGCTCGGGCGGCGGCGCCTGTTCCCCCTCGGCGGCGGCTTCCTCATCGACGGAGCTCCGGTCCGCCTCGCCGCCCCGGCGGCGTCCGCACAGGGACCCCGTCGCACGGCCTCCGGATCTTTCGCGGTGGCGGATCAGCGGGCGCGGACGGCGCTGCCCAGCCGCATCCTCGTCGAGGGGCTGCACGACGCCGAGCTCGTCGAGAAGGTGTGGGGCGCCGACCTGCGCGTCGAGGGCGTCGTCGTCGAGTACCTGCAGGGCGTGGATCTGCTCGACGAGCTCCTCGCCGCTGAGCCCCCGAGTGCGCGACGGCGGTACGGAGTCCTCGTCGACCACCTCGTGCCGGGGTCGAAGGAGTCCCGCATCGCCGAGGCGGTCGCCCGCGGCCCGCACGGCCGGCACGTCCGCATCGTGGGCCACCCGTTCGTGGACGTCTGGCAGTGCGTCACCCCTCGGGCACTCGGCATCGCGGCATGGCCAGAGATCCCGCGCGGCGTCGACTGGAAGACCGGCATCTGCCGAGCGTTCGGCTGGCCGCACGAGACCCAGGCCGACACGGCGAGGGCCTGGCAGCACATCCTGTCGAAGGTCACGACCTACCGCGACCTCGAGCCCGCGCTCCTCGGGCGGGTGGAGGAGTTGATCGACTTCGTCACCGCGCCCGCGGGGTGACCGCGTCCGGCCGCGGGACCGCCGGCGACTACCCTGGATCCATGCCCGAACCGCGTACCTTCCGCGACGAACCGGTGTCCTTCGTGCGTCGGAGCGGCCGGATGTCCGAGGCGCAGGAGCGCGCCTTCACCGATCTCGCCCCGCACTATCTGCTGGATGTCCCGCGCGCGGTGGCATGGACCTCCGTGCACCCCGAGGCGCGGCTGGACGTCGCCGCCGAGTACGGCCGGGAGGCCGATCTCTTCGTCGAGATCGGGTCAGGCCAGGGGCATGCCATCGTCGCCGCCGCGTCGAGCCGTCCGCACGACGACTTCCTCGCGGTGGAGGTCTTCCGTGCGGGGCTCGCCCGGACCATGCTCGACGCCGACCGCGCGGGTGCACAGAACCTCCGCGTCGTGGAGGCCAATGCGCCGGAGGTGCTCTCCTCGTACCTGCCGGAGGCAGCGGCGGCCGAGGTGTGGATCTTCTTCCCCGATCCCTGGCACAAGAAGCGCCACACCAAGCGTCGCCTGGTGCGCCCGGGATTCGGGGACACGGCCGCCAGGGCGCTGCGCGACGGCGGCCTCCTCCGGCTCGCGACCGACTGGGAGGACTACGCACTGCAGATGCGGGAGGTGCTCGACGCCGAGCCTCTGTTCGAGCGGGCTTTCGAGGGCGACTGGGCCGAGCGGTTCGACGGCCGCGTCATGACCGCGTTCGAGCGGAAGGGCCGTGCGAAGGGCCGCGACATCCGCGATCTCGTGTACCGCCGACGGGATCGTGCATGACGGAGGCCTCTCCGAGTGCGCCCATGGGGGTGCGCCTCGTCCCCGCGGCGCTGGTGTGCGCGGCCGCCCCGGCCTTCTTCGTCGTGGCGCTGCCCTGGCTCGGCTGGCTGCTGCTGGCGCTGGGCGTCGGTGCCGCCCTGCTCGTGGAGCGCCACGGCGAGCCGCTGACCGGGGCCGACGGATCCCGGCGGCCCTCGCTCACCCGTGACCTCTCGCTGATCGCGCTCGGCATGCTCATCGTGAGCGTCATCCCGCTCGCGGCAGAGCTCGACAACCTGGCCATGCTGCGCTTCACCCTCGCGCTCGGCGGTGCGGTGCTCGCGCCGTATCTGCTCTCGCGGTTCGTCTTCCGCGACCGGGCGATCCGGTTCCCCTGGCGGACCGGGCAGCGCTGGGGACTGCTCCACTGGGGCTGGCTCGTCGCGGTGCTGGTGCTCGGCTGGCTGATCCTGCCCTTCTACTTCATCACCAGCGGCGTCTATCAGAACTGGCCCGTGGTGGACACGCCCGACCTCATCGCGCGGCTGTTCGTCGGCGTCGGCGCCGTCGGCATCTGGGATGAGCTGTTCTTCATCTGCACCGTCTTCGCGCTGCTGCGGCGCCATTTCCCCGATGCGCTGGCGAACGTGCTGCAGGCCGTCGTCTTCGTCTCCTTCCTCTGGGAGCTCGGCTACCGGGAGTGGGGCCCGCTGTTGACCATCCCGTTCGCGCTGCTGCAGGGGTTCATCTTCCTCCGCACCCATTCGCTGGCCTACGTCGTCACGGTGCACCTCCTCTTCGATGCGGTGGTCTTCGCCGTCCTCGTCCACGCCCATAACCCCGGGCTCCTGCCGATCTTCCTGGTGTGACGGGGTGACTTCGCGGTCGTCAGCGGTCACACTCGATGCATGACCGAGTGGGTGCTGCACGTCGACATGGATCAGTTCATCGCGGCAGTCGAGGTGCGGCGCCGTCCGGAACTGGCCGGCCGTCCGGTCATCGTCGGGGGACGCGGTGATCCGACCGAGCGGGCCGTCGTCTCGACGGCGTCGTACGAGGCCCGCGCGTTCGGCATCGGGTCAGGCATGCCCCTGAAGATCGCGGCGCGGAAGGCGCCGGAGGACGCGGTGTTCCTGCCCGTCGATCACGCGGAGTACGAGCGGGCATCGGACGAGGTGATGGCCGCGCTGCGGGCACTGCCGGACGTGGTGCTCGAGGTGGTGGGGTGGGACGAGTGCTTCCTCGGAGTCGCGACCGATGATCCGGAGGGCGTCGCGCGGGCCGCTCAGCGGGCGGTGGAGGAGGCCACCGGCCTGCACTGCTCGGTGGGCATCGGCGACAACAGGGTGCGGGCGAAGATCGCGACCGAGTTCGGCAAACCGCAGGGTGTCTTCCGGCTGACCGCCGACAACTGGTTCGCGGTGATGGGCGACCGGCCGACGCGTGACCTGTGGGGCGTGGGACCGAAGGTGCAGAAGCGGCTGGCGACCCACGGTATCGCGACGGTGCGCGAGCTCGCGGCGGCGGACGAGGAGACGCTGGTCGCGGAGTTCGGTCCGAAGATGGGGCGGTGGTATCTGGGTCTGGGCTCGGGGCTGGGGCCACGGATCGTCGACGACACCCCGTGGGTGGCCCGGAGCCACAGTCGAGAGACCACGTATCAGCAGAACCTCACGACACGCGACGCGGTACAGGATGCGCTGCGCGAACTCGCGGGGCACGCCTTCGACGACTGCGCCGTCGAAGGGCGTCCGGTCACCCGGGTGCACCTCAAGGTGCGGTATGCGCCGTTCGAGACGAAGACCTTCGGCCGGAAGCTCCCGGACCCCACGACGGAACGAGAGGACGTGGTCGCGATGGCACTCGCTCTCGGCGAGACCCTCGACGCCGACCGGGAAGTGCGGCTGCTCGGTGTCCGTGCCGAGATGACCATGCCCGACGAGCCGGACGGCGCGGAACGCACCCCCGTGCGCGGTCGCATCTGACTCAGTCGCGGACCATCGCGGCGATCGCGCTCACCTCGATGAACGCTCCGGGCACGCCGAGGCCCGCCACCCGGGCGGCGGTCACCAGGGGCGGGGCGCCCTCTCTGGCGAGCGTGGCGGCCACGGCGCCATACGCTGCTCGCAGATCTGCCTCCTGATCGATGAGGATGGTCCAGCTCACGACGTCGTCGAGCGTCGCCCCCGCGGACTCCAGTGCGACTCGGGCGTTGTCGAGAGCGCGAAGGGACTGCGCGGCCACGTCGGGGGAGACGACGGCACCGGAGGCATCGACGCCGTTCTGCCCTCCGATGTAGACGGTGGTCGCCCCGGGCGGGACGACAGCGGCGTGACTGAAGGCAGGGCTGCGGACGAGGCCGTCCGGTTGCAGGAAGGTGATGTCCATGCGCAGATCATGCCCGAGGGCACCGACATCGCGCACCCCTGGTCTCACACGGGGTCGGACGGGACGAGCGGTGGTGGGGCCGGGACGCTGGTCACCGTGCCGGTCGTGCGAAGGCCGCCGAGGGCATCGAAGACCGCGATCACGACCGCGGCACTCACCACGGCACCGTGCAGCGGGTGGTGCCAGAACTGCAGCCGCGCGGTCAGCCGGTCTGCGCTCACGCTGACACGAGTGCCCGCACACCCTCGTGCCGGTGCACGCCCTCCGCCGTCCTGGCCGCGTCGACGAGCGGCGCGAGCAGATCGTCGATCCTGGTCGTCCCGTCCCGCCGGACCCGCACCTCCACCTCGCTGCGCCGGGCGCCATGGGTGGAGTCGTTGACGACGGGATCCGAGAGCAGGCGTGCATTGGGGATGTGGAGGGTGCGCCCGTCGACGGTGCGCAGGATCACCGCGCGGGCGTTGAGCTCGGTCACGGTCCCGGCGATGACCGAATCCAGGGCCTCCACGACGATCTCGTCGCCGATGCGGACCGTCTGCCGTGCCTGCAGCAGCACACCGGCCGCGAAGTTGTCGGCGACGCCGCGGAGGACGAGGATCGCCACGATGCCGAGGATGACGACGATCGCGAGCAGAGGCTGGACGTTGGCGCCGAGCATCGCGAGCGCGATGCCGAAGCCCAGCAGGAGGATGGCGTAGGCGACGAACTGCGTGATCGCCGTCCCGACGGCGGCGGAGATCCCGGGGGCACGCCGGAGCAGGGCTGTGGTGCCCCGGCGTGCGAACCGCGAGATGATCCAGGTCGCGAGGGCGACGAGCAGGGCGAGCAGCAGCTGCCACCAGTCGATGTCGGTGGGCAGCAGATCCTGCAGGTCCATGCCGCGGGCTCCTCGCGATGGTGGGGGCCGGCCGCGGCCTACTGCAGCGCCTTCGCCTTGATGAGGGAGTACTCGTCCGGCGTGATGGTGCCCGCGTCGAGGAGTGCCTTGGCCTTCGCGATCTCCTCGCTCGGACTGCTGCCGGCGACCTGCTGGATGTAGGCGTTCGCGGCCTCCTGCGCCCGACGCGCCTCGGCGCTGCTGCGTTCGGCCATGCCGTTGCCGCGGGCGATGAGGTAGACGAGGGCGGTGAGGAACGGCACGAAGATCAGGAAGAAGATCCACACGGCCTTCCACCAGCCGCTCAGCTTGTGATCGCGGAACAGGTCTCCGATGATCGCGAACAGAGCGAAGAGGTACGCGGTGAAGGCGAAGATCCACAGGAACCACCAGATGATGTCCCAGAACGATGCCCAAAATCCCATGACTGCTCCTTTCTCGGTGCCGCCGTCGCCGGGGCACGCTCGGAACATACCGGCGGCCGTGATCCTCCGCACCGGTTCCGTGGGGAGTTCACCCGGGTGACTCGGGTCCGCGACGCGTCCTCGGCCGGACGCCGCCGGAGCGTCGGCAGTACGCTTCCCTCGACGGCGGAGGGAGCCCAGATGAGCGCAGTGCGCAGACCGTCCTGGCTGATGAGCACTCTGGACGGCTACCAGCGCCGGTGGATCGTGCGGGACGTCCTCGCCGGCCTCTCCGCGGGTGCGGTGGTGGTGCCGCAGGCCATGGCCTACGCGACGATCGCCGACCTCCCGGTGCAGGTCGGCCTCTACACGTGCATCGTGCCGATGCTCGTCTACGCTCTTCTGGGCGGCAGCAGGGCGATGAGCGTCTCGACGACCTCGACCATCGCCACCCTCACCGCGACGACGCTGGTCTCGGCGGGCGTCGCTGCGGGGTCGGACGACGCTCTCGGCGCGCTCATGATGCTCACCCTCCTGGTGGGGGCGGTGCTGCTGCTGGCGCGGGCGTGCCGCCTGGGCTCGCTCGTCGAGAACATCAGCGGAGCCACCGTGCTCGGACTGAAGATCGGGGTCGGGGCGACGGTGGCCGTGGGCCAGCTGCCGAAACTCCTCGGGGAGTCGTTCGACTTCTCCGGCCACGGCTTCCTCCGGTCCCTGGTCGCCGTGGGAGGGGCGTTCGACAGCGTCAACGTCCCCACGCTGCTCCTCTCGACCGGATCCATCGCCACCCTCCTGCTCCTCAAGCGCTTCGCTCCGCGGGTGCCGGGCACCCTCGTCGTCGTCGCGGCAGGCATGCTGCTCGTCGGGGTCGGCGGGATCGATGAACTCGGGGTCGATCTCATCGCCCCTGTGGCCGGTGGTCTGCCCGTTCCGGGCATCCCTGACCTGTCCGAGGCCGCGGCCCTCGTGCCGGGAGCGCTCGCCATCGCCGTCATGGCCTTCCTCGAGTCCGCTGCCGTCGCGCGCAGCCTGCGCCAGGCGACGGAGCCGCAGATCGACAGCGACCAGGAGCTCTTCGCGACCGGGGCGGCGAACACCGTCGGCGCATTCTTCGCGGCCATGCCCGCAGCAGGCGGATTCTCGCAGAGCGCGGTCAACCAGGGAGCCGGCGCCCGCTCCCAGCTGGCGACGCTGACCACGGTCGCGCTGGCCGTCCTGGTCGCGCTCTTCCTCGCTCCTGTGCTCAGCCTGCTGCCGGAGGCGACGCTGGCCGCCATGGTCTTCACGGCGGTGGCCGGACTCATCAACATCCCCGAGCTCGTGCGGTGGGCGCGCATCAGCGGAGTGGACTTCTGGGTCGCGACCGCGGTCGCGGCGATCGGCCTCACGGCGGGACTCTTTCCTGCGGTGGCCGTCGGGGTCGTGGTGACCCTCGTCCTCGTCTTGCGGGAGCTCAACATCCCCCGGGTCCGGGTCGTGGGGCGGAGGGGGAGTGCTCTCGGTCTGGAACCGGAACGGGGGCTGTACACCGCGAACGCGCTCGCCAACCAGCGGCTCATCGTCCAGACGGTCGCGGCTCAGGCCGAGCCGGTGCGGACGCTCGTGCTCGGGCTGCCGCAGCAGGTGGTGATGTCCATCACCGTGCTCGACACCCTGGAGGCGCTCGACCGGGAGCTGGCTCAACTCGGTGTGCAGCTCCACCTCGCGGCTCTGCCGGAGGAGGCGGCCGTCGTCGCGGCGCGGACCCCTTGGTACGCCGGGCTGGTGGAGGCGGGCCGCGTGCACCCTGCCGTCGATGTCGGGCTCCGGGCCGCGGCGGATCGGGAGGAGCGCGGGGGCGTTCACCCGGGTGAAGTGCCCGACGAGCGGTGACGCGCGGCCACCGCCTGCCTAGGCTGACGGCACGAGGGATCCGTGGGGCGATCGATACCGGGGGATAGCATGCCCGACCGCAGGCGGAACCGGAGAGCGAGACGATGATGGCGGCGCGCGGGGGACTGACGTGGCGGTGGTCGCGGTTCGGTCTCGGCGTCCTGTACGCCGTGCCTCCGATCGCGGTCGCACCGTTCGACCCCGCTCTCGCGCTGGCGCTGAGCATCGGGGTCCTGCCCGCGGCCGTCATCGGACTGCCCCCGCGGCGGCGGGCCCGCTCGGCGATCCCGGTGCTGGGGGCGCTGGTGGCGCTGGGGCTCCTGCTCGGCGCCACCCTCTCCCTCGTACCGATCTTCGCCGTGCTCGCCCTGGCCGTGCTGGCGGTGCTGGCCAGCATGCTCGCCGCGCGGGAGCGCGCCGGACAGCTCGCTCTGACCCTTGTCCTGCCCATGGTCGGGATCGGTCTGAGCTTCCCCCCGTCTTCGACGACGCTCCTTCTGGCGGGCGCGATCGTCACGGGTTCGATCTACGCGTGGCTCATCGCGCTGCTGTGGCCGGAGCACGGGGCGGGTGCGCGGGCCCCGGCGGCCATGCCCAAGGGGCGAGCCCTGCTGATCTACGGGATTCTCCTGGGCGCCGCCGCGGGGACGGCGGCCGCCATCGGCTTCGCGACCGGGGCCGAGCACGTGGGCTGGGCGACGGGCGCCGTGCTGCTCGTGATGCGTCCCGTGCGCGGGCAGCTCGTCCTCCGCAGCGTCGGTCGGGCGGCGTCGGTGCTCATCGGAGCGCTGGCGGCCGCCGGTTTCTCGTTGCTGTCTCCGAGTGGTGCGGTGATCGGCCTCGCGATCGGCGTCGTGCTGGGGTGTCTCGGCGCGGTCCAGGAGAGCCGGTGGTATGTCGCCCCCGCCTTCACGACCTTCCTCGTCCTCACCCTGCTGCTGTCGACATCGGCCGAATCGCCGACCGCGCGCTTCCTGGAGCGGACCCTCGAGACGTTCCTGGGCGTGGCCCTCGCGCTGTTCTTCGGGGCGTTGGTGCCGGCGTTGTTGGCGATCCGACGGCCGGTGCGCGCCGGCGTCACCGAGTGAGCCCGGTCCGCGATACCTCTTGCGGGACCGCTCCCACCATGCAATAGACTGCCCGCGAGGGGGAGCAAGATCGAAATCGGGGGGTTTCGAGTGCTGCACAGTGTACGGAGGGCGGGAACGGACGAGAGTCCCCGACCCGCTGCGGTGAAGGGCGAGGTCCGTCGAGAGCGCCTGCTCTCGCGATTGACGGCCGCGATGGACGGGCCGTGGACGCTCACGCTCGTGAGCGCGCCGGCAGGATCAGGGAAGACCAGGCTGCTGTTGCAGTGGGCGCAGGATCTCCGCGCCGATGCGGAGATCGCGCTCGTGTGGGTGGCGCTGGAGCGCGGGGAGGCGGACCTGCCGCTCGTGCGTGCGGCCCTCGAGCGGATCGACGATCCCGGCTTGCAGGACGCGCTGTCCCAGGTGTCCTCCCTGCGGTCCGCGGCCACGGCGCGGGCGCTCGCCCGGGCCCTCAGCGAGGCGAGGGGGCGCATCGTCATCGTCGTCGACGACGTGCACCGTGTGGAGGACGAGGAGACCGCGCAGCTGATCTCGACGTTCGTGCAGAACGCCCCGGGCAACGTGCACGTGGTGCTCTCCGGCAGAGGGACGAGAGCCATCCCTCTGGCGCGTCGACGCATCGCGGGGGTGGCACTCGAACTGGACGCCCGCGCGCTCGCGTTCGACCCGACCGAGGTCAGGGCGTTCTTCCGCACGCGGGGTATCCGGCTCTCCCAGGGGGAGATCAGCTCCGTGCTCTCCCGAACCGAGGGATGGGCGACCGGCCTGCAGCTCATGATGCTCGACGCCGCGGGGGCGCAGACCGTGCTCTCCCGTCCGCTCCGCGGAGACGCCCCCGAAGTCGCGGACTACTTCGTCGAGGAGGTCCTCGGCGACCTGGACGGCGAGCTCCGGTCATTCCTGGAGGCGACGGCGGTCGTGGAGACCTTCACCGCCGAACTCGCCGCAGTGCTCTCGGAAGCCGGGGCCGTGACGGCCCTGATCGACCGGTTGCTCCGCCTCACCGTTCTCGCGGGACCCGACGCCGCGGACCCGCCCCGCTACCACTATCCGCCACTGCTGCGGGAGTTCCTCCTCGGCCGGCTGCGGGAAGGCGGCCCCGACCGAGAGGAGCAGCTCCACCGTCGGGCGGCGGACTGGTTCGCCGCGCGACAGGAGCCTCTCCTCGCGTTGCGGCACGCGGTCCGCGGTGGGGAGACGGCCTGCACGACCGGCGTCCTGCGGCGCTGTGGGATGCAGCTCGTGCTGGACGGCCGCGCGGACGCGGTGCGGCAGGTGATGGCGGAGCTGCCGGCTGCCCTGCGATCGGTGCCGACGGTGCGGATGCTGATCGCCGCGGCGGAGTTGTCCTGCGGGGACCCGTCGGCCGCCGTGATCGTTCCGTCCGTCGACGCGGGGGAGTCCGACGTCGACCGTCGGTGGCGGCACGGGATCGAACTCCACACTGCGCTGCGACGGGGCGGGATCGCCGAGGCGCTCGACGGGGCGGGCGCCGCCCTCCGCGGCCTCAGCGGAGAGGAGCAGCTCGACACCTACGCCCTCCTGGAGGCCGCGACGGCGGAGCTCTACATCGGACGGCTGGATCAGGCGGAGGCGACCGCGCGACTCGCGGGAGATCTCGCGCGAGCGATCGGGGCGCGCGCGGCGGAGCTGCAGGCCGAAGCTGTCCTCGCCACCAGCGTGCTGTTCCGCGGGAGGCTCCGCGACGCCATCGTCGCGGGAGCCGCTCTCGAGCACCGCTGGCACGAGTTCGACGAGCCGGACAATCCCTTCTTCGAGGTGACGCGGGTCTGGCGCTTCTGGGCACCCTACGAGGGCATGCAGACCATCGACGAGGCGCAGACCCTGCACACGGCGGCGCGGGTGATCGCCGACGGCGGAGAGACCGCGATCGCGCGGGGCCTGCAGGGGATGCGCGGGCTGCTCGAGGCGGACCGGTCCGCGGATCCCTGCGAGGCGGCCGTGCGGCTCCTGGACACCCTGACCCCCCGTGATGATCTGCCGCTTCCGCCGCACTGGTACGCCATGATGGGGCCCTTCGCCGTCCATGCCTTCGACCGGCTGGGGGAGCCGACGCTCCGCGACCGTTTCATTGCGGACATGGAGGACGCGCTCGGGGATACGGGGGATGTGCTCGTGCTCCGCGCTATCGCCGCCGCGCACGACCGCCGGGACGGCATCGCCCGGGGTGCGCTGGCGTCGGTGCTGGAGGGGGCGACCCCGTGTCTGCTTCCTGCTTCGATGATCGACGCGTGGCTGGTGGAAGCCGAGCTCGACGTGCACGACGGGGAGCCGGATCGGGCGCAGTTGGCGCTCGCGACTGCCCTCGCCCTCGCGGAGCCGGAGGACCACGTGCGCCGCATCGCAGAAGCAGGACCCGTCGTGTCGCGGCTGCTCGCGGCCCGGGCGACGGCCGGGGCGCGCACGCACTTCGCGCATCGGGTGCGGGAGCGGCTCGCCGCCGCCGGTGTCCTCGTCGAGGAGGAGCTGACGCAGCGGGAGCGCATCGTGCTGAGCGCGCTGAGCCGGAACGCCACGCTGCGGCAGATCGCCCAGCAGGAGTACATCTCCCCGAACACGGTGAAGACGCACGTGCGGAACATCTACCGCAAGCTCGGTGTCTCGGATCGCGATGGCGTGACAGCGGCCGCCCAGGCCCTCGGATTGCTCTGAGGGCGAGGGCGGCCGCCGGGGTCCTCAGTCGCGGGCCATGGCCGCCGCCAGGTGCGCCTCCAGGTCGAGGTAGGCGTCGTCGGCGATGTCGAACACGACCTGGGCGATGCTCCCGCCGCGGAAGTCGAACCCGTACCCGTACAGGGACGACACGGGGTCGGCGCTGTCCCGCCCGATCGTCAGACCCTCGCCGCAGAGCGAGAAGTGGCCGAGGACGGTGCGGATCTGCTTCTCGTCGACCTTCTCCTCGTCGATGTAGAGGCGCGCGGGTCCGACGCCTTCGCGGTACTCGCCCATGCGCTCCTTGACGAACTCGACCCCGACGATGTGCTTCCCGGAGGTCGGGGCGGGTCCCGAGATGCGGTCCTCCGGCGGGATCCCGAGGAAGTTGTAGACGTAGTGCACCTGGCCGTCCTTGACCACCAGAGCGTGGCCGCCGAACCGGGAGCCGTGCGCGAAGATGACGCCCTCGGTGTCGGGCGTGAACTCGACCTCCGCCGCGATCTTGAAGGAGACGCCGTGGGTGTTCGCCGCCGACCGCTCCGGCACCTCGCTGGTCCCCGGATAGTAGACGAACCGGCCGGAGGGCGGCGCGGGCTGATGGAACTCCATCGCCACGAAGGTCTCGAAGTCCTTCGGGTTTCCGATGATCTGGAGGTCGTTCAGCGGGAGCACCGCGTTGGCCTTCGCCTCTTCCATCCAGAGCGCCTTGAGCTCCTCGAGCTTGTCCGGGTGCTCCGCGGCGAGGTTGACGGCCTCGGCGCGGTCGACGTCGCTGTGATACAGCTCCCACTCGTCCTCGTCGAAGTGCCCCGTGCCGCTGACCGGACCGTGCACCGTGACGGCCTTCCAGCCCTCGTGCCAGATGCCGCGCTGCCCGAACATCTCGTAGTACTGCGTCTCCTTCTCCGTCGGCGCCTCCGGGGTCGTGTCGAAGGAGTAGGCCATCGAGACACCGGAGAGCGGCGTCTGCTCGATGCCGTTGTAGACCTCCGGGAACTCGACGCCGCAGGCCTCGAGGATCGTGGGCACGATGTCGGTGGAGTGGTGGTACTGATGGCGGACCTCGCCGCGCGCCCTGATGCCGGCCGGCCAGTGGATCACCAGTGGGTCGCAGACGCCGCCCTGGTAGGTGTAGCGCTTGAACATCTTGTACGGCGTCGAGAAGGCCGCGGCCCACCCCGTCGGGTAGTGGTTGTAGGTGTCGGGGGAGCCGAGCTTGTCGACCAGGCGGAGGTTCTCGGCCTCGTCGTCCGGGTACCCGCCGAAGACCTTGCCCTCGTTGACGGAGCCGTTCGGGCTGCCCTCGCCGGACGCGCCGTTGTCGGCGCAGTAGATGATGAGGGTGTTGTCGAGCTGCCCCGACTCCTCCAGGTAGTCGACGATGCGGCCGACCTGGGCGTCGGTGTACTCGCTGAAACCGGCGTAGACCTCCGCCATGCGCGAGAACATGGCCTTCTCGTCGTCATTCAGGGTGTCCCAGGGGCGCACCTCGTCGGTCTGGGTGAAGGTGCCCTCGGGCATCGGGTTCAGCGCGGTGAGCTCGGTGCCCTCCGGGAGGATGCCCTTCTCGATCATCCGGGCGAGGACCCACTCGCGGTACGCCTCGTAGCCGTCGTCGAACACGCCCTTGTACTTGTCGATGTACTCCTGCGGCGCGTGGTGCGGGGCGTGGTTCGCGCCCGGGCAGAACCAGAGGTACCAGGGCTTGTCCGGCTCGGTCTGCTTGACGTCGCGGATCATCGACAGCGCCTGGTCGGCGAGGTCCTTCGAGAGGTGGTAGCCGTCTTCGGGGAGATAGGGCTGATCGATGTAGTGGTTGTCCTCGGCCAGGGAGGGGTACCAGTTGTTGGTCTCCCCGCCGATGAAGCCGTAGAAGCGGTCGTAGCCCTGCGCCAGCGGCCAGTGCTTCTTCGAGGCGCCGGCCGTCCATTCGTCGATCGGGACGTTGTGGTTCTTGCCCACCCAGAACGTCGACCAGCCGGCGTCGCGGAGGACGTGGGCCATGGTCGTGTTCGAGTCGGGGATGTGGGAGTTGTAGCCGGGGAATCCCGTCGACGACTCCGAGATCGTCGCGAACCCGTTGAGGTGGTGGTTGCGTCCGGTGAGGAACGTCGAGCGGGTGGGCGAGCACAGCGCCGTCGTGTGCCACTGGGAGTACGTCAGACCGTTCTGCGCCAGGCGGTCCATGGTCGGCATGTTGATCCGTCCGCCGTAGGGGGACCAGGCCGCCATGCCGGTGTCGTCGTAGAGGACGACGAGCACGTTGGGTGCTCCCTCACGGGGCTTCGCCGGGAGGAAGGCCTCCCAGTCCGCCTCCGAATCGCGGACGTCGAGTTCGATCCTGCCCTGGAAGTCACGGGCCATGTCCATCTCCTTCATCTCTGCCGAACCGCCTTTCCCCGCACAGTACTGCCGCGCGGGCGCCGTGGTCACGGATGCGAGCGGCGTTCATCCGGGTGATCTCCTCGGCCAGCCGGACGCTGTGCTCAGAAGCTGCCGATGCCCTTGCCGATCATGGACACGCCGATGACGAGCAGCAGCACGGCCATGATGACCGCGTTCTCGGCGGCGAGCCAACCGCGCAGGGCGTCGAGCGGCGCGCGAAGTCGTGCGGCGGCGACGAGATAGCCGATGACGGGAACGAGGACCGTCGATGCCCCGATCAGGGTGAAGACGGAGATCACGAGGATCGTGGAGCCCGCGTCCAGCGACGCGCTGCCGATGTCGACGCCGGCGCCGGCCGCCAGGAGGAGGTTCTTCGGGTTCACCGCCGACAGCAGGAGCCCGAGACCGAGGGCGGTGCCGAACGACATCGTGTCGATCGCCTTCATCCATGACGGCAGGACCGCGGGCTGCCCCGCTTTCGGGCGTTTGCGCCACTGACCGACGGCCAGGACCAGCAGCAGGAGGCCGAGGATGAGCTGGATGACGCCGCGGATCGGCCGGGAGGCGTCGGGATCCTCCTCCGGAAGCACGGCGGAGAGCAGGGTGAAGACGGTGACCGCGGCGACGATGCCCACGATCCATCCCAGGAGGAACCCGATGCTCGTGACCCGCGCCTTCGGGGACAGGAGCATGAGGATCGCGGCGATGATCGGCACGGGGCTGATCGCGACACCCACGGCGAGGGGGAGGATCTCCCCGATGACGGCACCCATTCAGCTGCCCTTCCTGTTCGGAGCCGGCGAGGCGGCATCGGTCGGCGAGAGGTCGGTGATCGCCGCGCGGTTGGTCG
Source organism: Microbacterium meiriae (assembly GCF_040686935.1). Taxonomy (NCBI): domain Bacteria; kingdom Bacillati; phylum Actinomycetota; class Actinomycetes; order Micrococcales; family Microbacteriaceae; genus Microbacterium; species Microbacterium meiriae. The sequence continues at coordinate 861,614 of NZ_JBFBMF010000002.1, read as the reverse complement.
CGTAGACGGTCTCCCGGTCGAGGAGGCCCAGGGTGCGGAGGCGGCGGAGAGTGTTCGGACGGACGCGGCTGAAGGCCAGCGAGATCGACTGGGTGTCGAGCCACTCCCGGAGCGCCTGGAAGGCCTCGGCTCCGGTGACGTCGACGTCCGTGACGGCTTCCATGTCGATCACGACATGCTGGACGGCGGAGGGGCCCGCGGTGCGGACCGCGTCCTTCACGGCCGCGGAGAACACAGCGCCGTTCGCGAAGAACAGCGGGGCCGCGAGCCGGACGACGATGACCCCCGGTGCGGTGGTCGTGCCGGCGCGAGCATCCTCCAACAGGGATTCCCCGGGGTCGCCCGAGGTCTCCAGCACGTCGATCGCCGGATGGGAGGCGCGTTGCGCGAGATTGATGAGGGCGAGCACGAAGGCCACGACGATTCCCGCGATCGACCCGACGAACAGTGTCACGAGGAAGCAGACGGCACCGATGACGAACTCGAACCGATCCAGCCGCCACAGCCGGATGAAGTCGCGGATGCCGAGGAGCGGGATGATCGCCACGCCGACGATGGCGCCGATCGCCGGGGAGGGGATGTCGGCGAGGAGCGCGGTGCCGAAGAGCAGCAGCAGGAGCGTCCCGACCGCGAGCACGAGCGCGGGGAGCTGCGTGCGCGAGCCCGCCTGGTCCATCGCGGCGGTGCGCGAGGTCGAGGACCCGACCGCGAAGCCGCCCTGAGCGCCGGCCGCGACGTTCGCGACGCCGAACGCCAGCAGATCGCGGTTGGCGTGGAACGGGTAGCGGTGCTTCTCGGAGTACGAGCGCGACACGAGCAGGCCCTCCGCCGTGGTCACGAGGGTCAGGGCGATCGCGGAGGGGGTGAGGGCGAGCCACAGCGACCAGTCGATGACCGGCCAGGTGAGCGCGGGAGGGCCGGCGGGGACCTCGCCGAGCACATCCACGCCCCGTCCGTCGAGGCCGGTGAGGACGACCACGACGGTCGTCGCGACGAGCACGATCAGCGCCCAGGGGACGGCGCGGAGGTAGCGCTGTCCGACGAGCAGCACCGCGACGGAGACGGCGGCGAGGAGCACGGACCAGCCGTTGAGCGAGGGGAGACCGGTGACCAGCGCGACGACCTTGTCCACGAACTCCGCACCGGAGTCGATCTTCACGCCGAGCATCTTCGCGATCTGGCTGACCATGATGTCCAGCGCCAGGCCTCCGACGAAGCCGACGAGGATCGGTTTGGACAGGAAATTCGCGAGGAACCCGAGCTTGAAGACGGCGAGCAGCAGGAACATCCCGCCGCAGAGGATCGCCTGGGCGAGGGCGAGGGTGGCGTAGTCGGCGCTCCCGGCGACCGCGAGCCCGCCGATGGAGGAGGCCACCAGCGCGGCGGCGGCGGCATCGGGGGAAGCGACCAGCTGACGCGACGACACCACGAGCGTATAGACGACGGTCGGGATGATCAGCGCGTACAGTCCGGCGGTGGCGGGGAGCCCCGCGATCTGCGCGTATCCGATGTTGAGGGGGATGGCGATCGCCAGAAGGGTGACTCCCGCGGTGAGCTCGGTCGCGAGGTTGCGTCGGGTCAGCCCCGCGAGCGGACGCGGCATCCGGTCTCCCTTCCCGCCCGATGGATGGTTCCGGCTTCAATATGGCATCGACGGCAGCCGACGACCAGAGGGTCGAAGAGCCTCGCCCTGGTGATTTCGGATGAACGTGTCGCCCGCGCCGCGTCAGCGTCGTCGGAATCGGCGTCGGGTGGGCACCGCGGAGGGCTCAGGGGTCGGAGCCGGCGCCGGGAGGGCGGTGCGGTCGCCGCTCACCCAGCGCACCCACGTGGAGCCCGGGTCGCCCTCCAGGACGAGGGCGCGCACGAGCAGGGTGAGCGGGATGGAGAGGATGGCGCCGAGCGGCCCGATCACGAAGGTCCAGAAGATCACGGAGAAGAAGCTCAGCGTGAGGCTCAGGTCGACGGCGTCGCTGACGAACTTGGGCTGGACGAGCACCTGGAGCACGACGTTGACCACGCAGTACACGGCGATGACGCCGAGCAGCAGCGGCCAGCCGCCCACCACGAAGGCGAGGATCGCGGGCGGGATGAGTCCCAGCACGAAGCCGATGTTCGGGATGAAGTTCGTCACGAAAGCGAGGATCGCCCAGACGACCGGGGCGGGAACGCCCATCCACCAGAGCGCGAGGCCGTCGACGATCGCCACCACGGCGCCGAACGCGGCATTGACGACGTAGTACCGGCGGACCCCCGTCTGCAGGCGGGCGATGCGCTGCAGCGCCGGGCCGTGCGTGGCGCCGAAGAGTGCAGGTGCCGTCCGGTAGCGAGCGGCATCCGCCGCGAGGAAGATGATGTAGGCGCAGACGAAGAACAGGGCGGTGGTGACTCCGAGCACCGCGCTGCCCAGGCTCCCCGCCACACCGAGCAGGGTCTCGGGGTCGAGGACCGAGGCTGCGGCATCCGCCGCCTCCTGATCGAGTCCGAGGGACTGCAGCCAGGCGACGATCTGATCGGCGGCGCGCACCAGCCCGTCCTGAGACGCGAGGTCGCCGACCAGACGGGCGAACTGGGTGCCGGCGAGCCACAGCAGCGCCGCCATCGCCAGAAGGATCACGTAGGCGAGCACGATCACGGCGGTCGTCCCCACCCAGGCGGGCCGACCGGGGCGCTGGAAGGGACGGCGGATCGGTTCGCAGATCACCACGATGACGATCGCGAGGGCCAAGGGACCGAAGACCTCACGCGCCAGCGAGACGCCGGCGAGGACGATCGCGCTCGCCGCCAGGATCAGCAGGGTCCGCAAGGCGGGCGAGGACGCGCGGTCTGCCGCGGGGCCGGAAGGAGTCGGGAGCGAGGTCACGCGGCCAGCGTAGTCCCCGGCACTTTCATCCGGGTGATTGCGGGCCCACCCCCTGGAAGGGCGCTCGGGCCCGTGGTTTCGTGTTGCCATGCCGCCTCCCGTACGTTCCACGAGGCCGGGACCGGCGATGCGTTTCCGGCCGCCCGCCCCGCCCGTCGGCGTCCTGCCGCGGGAGCGCGTGACCGCAGCGATCACGGCGGCCGTGGAGGCCGACGGGGTGACGGTTCTCAGCGCGCCCAGCGGCTACGGCAAGACGACGGCGGTCATGGCCTGGGCGGTGGCGCGCGACGACGTCGCCTGGCTCACGCTGAGCGCCTCGGACGACGATCCCGCGCTGCTGACGTCCGGGGTGGTGAATGCGCTGGCGCTCGCCGCCGAGCGCATGGGGCGCGCGTTCGCCGTCCGCCGCGATATCGAGGATCCGGTGCGCGCCTACCGGCAGATCTGCGCGGCGCTTCAGGACGCCGAGCATCCGATGCACCTCATCGTGGACGACGCACACCGTGCCGGCGAGTCCTGGCGGGAGGGACTTCTCGGCCTCCTCGCCGATCAGCCTCCGGACGGACTGCACCTCGTCCTCGTCGGGACCACGTTGATCGAGGTCACCCTGTCCCGCCATCGACTCATGCATCCCGGATCGTTCGTCGGCGTGGAGACGCTCCGGTTCTCGACGGACGAGATCCGTCGTCTGCTGCGGTCGGTGCCCCGAGGTCTCGATGCGACCGCCGTGCGAGAGGAGACCGGCGGGTGGCCCATTGCGGTCCGGCTCGTCCTCGTGGGAGGTGCGCTGCCGTCGACGGCCGCGTCCACGGCCGCGTCGTTCCTCGGCGAGTACGTCCGCGAGCACGTGCTGGACGCGTTGCCGCCCGCGCTCGCCGACTTCGTGCTCGACGGCACCGCCTGCGCGGAGCTCACCCCGGAGACCGCCGCACTCGTGACGGCGAGGGAGGACGCCGCCGACCTCCTGGAGAGCTGCGTCCGACTCGGCCTCTTCCTGGACCGGTTCGACGGCCCGAACGGCCCGACGTACCGGTGGCACCCCGCGTTCGCGCGTCGGTGCGCCGACCTCGCGCGGACGGATGCCGCCCGTTTCGCCACCGTGCACCGCCGGGCCGCCCGTGCTCTGGAGCACACGGATCCGATCGCCGCCGTGACGCACGCGCGGCGCGCCGGGGATCGCGCCGGTGCCAGGGCCATCCTCCTCCGGCACTGGTTGGGCCTCGTGGTCGGCTCCTCGGCCGGCGACGTGGAGCGGACGGCGACGACTCTCCTGCGCGACAACCCGGACGATCCGCACCTGCTGCTCGTGCGAGCCGGGGCCAGCGATGTCCTCGGGGACCATCGCGTCGCCCGGGAGCTGTGCCGACGGGCCGAGGCCATCCTCGACCGCACGCCGGGGGAGGCCGCCCCTGCCGTCCTCCTCATCGTCCGCCTGCTGCTCGCAGAGTCGTCCGTCGAGGTGGCGGTGTCCGGTCCCGAGATCCGCGCGCTGCTCGATGCCGAGGACGACAGGATGTACGGCGGTCGGGTGGCGCTCAACCACCTGCTGGGGTGGACCGCGCTGCGCAGTCGCGAATCGCCGGACCTCGCGATCGAGTACTTCTCTGCGGCGGCGCGCGAGGCGCAGGAAGCGGGCGACCGGGAGCTCACGTCCCGCGCTGTCGGACATCTCGCCTATGGCCTCGCCACCTCCGGCCGGCTCACGGAGGCCGCGACCGTGCTCGCCGAGACTGAGAGCACCCGCGAGACTCTTCTTCCGCGGAACACCTTCGCGCGCGGCAGCGCCATGGCCGCCGCGGGGTGGGTCGCGTACTGGTCCGGCGAGGCGGAGGAGGCGGTCCGGATCTTCGACGCGGCACGGGAGGAAGCCGCATCCGGCCGCGACCTCGCCGGGCATGCACGCATGATGGGCGCCTATTCGGCCGCGCTCACAGGAGACCCCGCGATATGTCGCCGGGCGGCCATCGGCGTGCAGGAACTCCCCATCGACGTCGTGCAGGGGGTGGCGTGGCCGGCGTTCCGAGAGTCGTCGGTGGCCCTGCTCGAAGAGGCGGTGGGGCGGAGGGAGCGCGCACTGCGCATCGCGAAGAAGTACGCGAGCGGTACCGACCTCCCGCTCGTGGGCGTCGCCCTGTCCGGAATCCTGCGTCGCGCCGAGGATCACGCTGCGGCGCTGGAGATGCTGCGATCGTTGCGGGGCGCCTCCGAGCTGTCGTACGTCAAGGCCGCCACCTTGATCACCGCGGCTGCGCTCCGGAGGGCGACCGGCCACCAGGAGGACGCGCATGACCTGTGCGAGGCCGCACTCGCCGTCGCGTCCGCGGAGAACCTCGTCGTGCTCTTCGGTCCGCGGGAGGCCGCGGTGCGCCGGCTGCTGCAGGCGCATGTGCATCACGGCACGCAGTTCGAGGAATTCATCGAGACATGCCTCGCCGTCGACGCGGTCGGATCCGTGACCGATCGGCTGTCGGAGCGGGAACGCGACGTCTTCCACCAGATGCAGACGGCGCGCACGCTGCCGGAGATCGCGCAGGAACTCTCCGTGTCGGTCAACACGGTGAAGACGCATCAACGCGCGATCTACCGCAAGCTCGGGGTGTCGTCCCGGCGGGAGGCCGTCCACGCCATGGTGTGAGCGGTGAGCCGTCTCACGACGCTGCGCCCAGGGTCGCCGCCAGGGCGGCGTTCGCGACCGCGGAGGGTATCGCCTGCGTCGCCAGGATCCGGTCGCCGCCGTCCTCGACCTCGCGGACGAACCGGACGTCCCAGCACTGTTCGACGAGGATCACGGCGGCGACCGAGCCGACGGGGACCCAGGGGAGGAAGTGTCCGACGTCTTCGACGCAGATGAGTCCGGGCGCATACAGGCGGAGACCGGCGAGCGCGAAGTCGTCGCCGTCGATCTCCGTGATGCGGTGTGCGTCGGCGTCCCGCCGCACCACGAGGAAGTCCAGCACGCGCAGGGTGCCTGCTTCGACCTGCCGCAGGAGTGGCTCGAGAACCGGTGGTCCCGGGTGCTCGCGGCGGAGTTCGATCACGACGAACGCGACGTCGCCCAGCACCCGGCTTCTCATGACCGCCCTCGATCCTCCATCGCTCCGTCCTTGATGGTGACAGCCGCGCGAGAGCCCGAGTACCGCCTCTCACCCGGATCGGGTGAGAGGGGTTACGCGCCGCACGCCGCGGTGCCATCCTGTTGCCGGACGAAGGGTGGCGACATGAAGGAGTTCCGATTCGGGCCCGTCGAGTTCTACCTCGTGGGCTTCGACGGCGACCGGCCGGACCCGGCGACGTTCGGGGCGCTGACCGACCTCGTGTCGAGCGGCGTCGTGCGCGTGCTGGACTTCGTGCTGGTGACGAGGACGGCGGACGGGGAGCTCGACATCCTCGAACTGGACGAGGGCGACGGGTCCCTGGCGCTCGGCGGGCTCGAGCCGATCGTCGCCGGACTCGCGAGTGAGGACGACGTCCTCGCTCTGGCGGAGGTCGTGCCACCGGGACGATCCGCGGCCGTCGTGGCCCTGGAGCTCCTGTTCGCCCGGACCCTGGCCCAGGATGTCGCCGCCGCGGGAGGCCAGGTGCTGCGCACCGAGCGCATTCCGGCTCCCGTCGTGAACGCGGTGATGGACATCCTCGAACAGGAAGGTGAATGACATGCCCTTGCGGAGATTCGGCCGGCCGGGGCTCATCGGTCTCGCCGCGCGGACCGCGGTGGTCGCCGGAACGGCGACCGCGGTGCAGGGAGCCGCCATGCGGCACCAGGAGCGCCGCGCACAGAGCGAGTACGAGCAGCAGCAGTATGAGGCCGCCCAGCAACAGGCCCAGATGGACGATGCGGCCCGCACCGCGGCTGCGCAGTATGCGCCGCCGACGAGCCCGCCGGCCGCGCCGCCCGCAGCGGCGGACGACCTGATCGCCAAGCTGCAGGAGCTCGGATCGCTGAAGGCCTCCGGCGTGCTGACGGATGAGGAGTTCGCCGCCGCGAAGCAGAAGCTGCTGGGCTGAGCGCCCGCGACGATCGAGACGAGGCGCCCATGAGCGAGATCGACGATCTGCGGGAACGACTGCGCGCGCTGGAGCAGGAGAACGAGGAGCTGCGTCGCCCTCGACGCCGGGTCTCGGCCCGGAGCATCATCGCCGGGATCGTGCTCGTCGTCGCAGTGCTCCTCGCACCGATCGCGGCGATGGGGACGTGGGCGCGGCTGCAGCTCGTCGATGCGGATCGGTTCGTCGCGACGTTCGCTCCACTGGCCCAGGACCCGGACGTCCAGGACTTCGTCGCCGATCAGGTGACGACCGCCATCGATGAGCAGGTCGACCTGGATGCGGTGGTCGGAGAGCTCTTCGATGGGCTGCGCGCCCTCGATCTGCCGCCCCGTGCCACAGCCGCCCTCGGGCTCCTGGAAGCACCGGCCGCGTCCGGGCTGTCGTCGCTGATCGACGGTGTCGTGCACGAGGTGGTGTCGTCGCAGCAGTTCGCCGACATCTGGGCGGAGTCGCTGCGCTTCACGCATGAGCGTGCCGTCGCGATCCTCCAGGACGACCCGGGCACCGCACTGCAGCTGAGCGACGACGGCGTGCTCTCGGTGGACGTGGGGGCGGTCGTGGAACGCGTCAAGGAAGCTCTCGCCGAGCGTGGGGCCGGCGTGGCCGACCTCATCCCCGTGATCGATCGCACCATCCCGGTGGTGCAGGCGGACGCCCTCGCGTTGGTGCGCACGGTCTACCAGATCGCGGTGGCCGCAGGGTTCTGGTTGCCCTGGGTCGTGCTCGGCCTCGTCGTGCTCGGCGTGCTGCTGGCGGTGGACCGGCCGAGGGCGCTGTTCTGGACGAGCGCGGGCTTCGCCGTCGTCTTCCTGCTCCTCGCCGCGGGGATGGGGATCGGACGCGGGTTCTTCGTCAGCGCCGTCAGTCCGTCCATCATGACGGCGGCTGCGGCCGAATCCCTCTTCGATCAGCTCACGGCGCTCCTCGGGTCCACCATCGTCGCCCTCGCTCTCGTCGGCGTGCTCATCGCGCTCTGGGCCTGGCTGGCCGGATCGAGCCGCAGCGCCTCGACGGTGCGCGGTGCGACCGAGAGCGGCGTCGGGGCGCTGCGCGAGGCGGCGGAGGCTCGGGGGATATCCACGGGACGATTCGGGCGGGCGGTCGACCGCTATCGGGGCGCGATCCTCATCGCGGGGATGGCGATCGGTGTGCTCATCCTCGTGGCGATGCGCCCTGTGACCTTCGGTGCCGTCGTCGGCGTGGCGATCGGCGTCCTCGTGCTGACGGTCCTCGTGGAACTGCTGCGCCGCCCGGACTCCGCGGCGGATGAGACGGAGGAGCCGGTCGAGGACGACCCCGCTGAGATCACCCTTCCCGGGTGAGGACCGTTGTCCACACGGACGCCGGCTCGGAAGACTCGTGCCGAGGAGCGCGGACGCGCCCTGAACGAAGGAGAGACGATGTCGGAATTCAACGCAGACTTCTCGGGCGAGATCACGCTGGACGTCCGCGACTCCCGTCCCGACTGGTCGCCGTATGAGCTGCGGAAGGCGCCGGACGGAGCACCGAACGTCCTCGTCGTGCTCTACGACGACACCGGGCTCGCCTCCTGGTCGCCGTACGGCGGTCGCATCGCGATGCCGACCATGGATCGTCTGGCCGCCGGGGGCCTCACCTACACGCAGTGGCACACCACGGCGCTGTGCTCGCCGACGCGGTCCACCATGCTCACGGGGCGCAACCACCACGTCAATCGCGCCGGCGTGATCATGGAGGGAACCAACGGCTTCCCGGGCTTCGCGGGACGGCTCCCGGCGGAGTGCGCGACGATCGGGCAGGTGCTGCAGGAGAACGGCTACAGCACGTTCTGGCTCGGCAAAGACCACAACGTCCCGGAGGAGGACATCGCGCCGGGAGGCAGCCGCTCGATGTGGCCGCTGCAGCTCGGGTTCGACCGGTTCTACGGCTTCCTCGGTGGCGAGACGAACAACTGGTACCCCGATCTCGTCGAGGACAACCACTTCATCGAGCAGCCGTACAGTCCGGAGGACGGGTATCACCTGTCGAAGGATCTCGCCGACAAGGCGCTCGCGATGATCCGCAATCAGCAGGCCTCGAACCCCTCGAAGCCCTGGTACATGTGGTTCTGTCCCGGCGCGAACCACGCTCCGCACCACGCGCCGCAGGAGTACATCGACAAGTACAAGGGTGCTTTCGACGACGGCTACGACGCCTATCGCGAGTGGGTGCTCGCCCGCATGATCGAGAAGGGCGTGCTGCCGGAAGGCACGCGGCTGACGCCGTTCAACCCGCTGCCGGAGGACGCGGCGAACCCGGCCGACCACGTGCGCCCGTGGGCGGAGCTGAACGACGACGAGCGGAGGCTGTTCGCCCGCATGGCGGAGGTGTTCGCGGGCTTCTCCGAGTACACGGATGCCCAGGTCGGTCGGATCGTGGACTACCTGGAGGAGACGGGGCAGCTGGACAACACGATCATCTTCTACTGCGCCGACAACGGCGCCTCGGGGGAGGGATCACCGGACGGCTCCGTGAACGAGAACAAGTTCTTCAACGGCTACCCCGACGATCTCGCCGAGAACCTCGCGATGATCGACACCCTCGGCTCCGCGGACACCTACAACCACTATCCGACCGGGTGGGCGGCCGCGTTCTCCACGCCGTTCCAGATGTTCAAGCGCTATTCCCAGTACTCCGGCGGCACCTGCGACCCGATGGTCGTGCACTGGCCGAAGGGGATCGCGGCGAAGGGGGAGCTGCGCCACCAGTACCACCACTCGGTGGACGTCGTGGCGACAGTGCTCGACGTCATCGGCATCGAGATGCCGGAGTCCTACCGTGGGGTGCCGCAGAGACCGCTCGACGGCGTCTCGATGAAGTCGTCCTTCGACGCGGCGCCGGACGGTCCGACGCAGAAGACGGTGCAGTACTACTCGATGCTCGGCACGAGGGGCATCTGGAAGGACGGCTGGAAGGCCGCCGCCGTACATGCGCCGCTGAGCGGCAAGGGCCACTTCGACGACGACGTGTGGGAGCTGTACCACGTGGACGAGGACCGCTCCGAGTCGAACGACCTCGCCGCGACCCACCCGGAGAAGCTGCAGGAGCTCATCACCGCATGGTTCGCCGAGGCGGAGGCGAACTTCGCCCTTCCGCTCGACGACCGCTCCGCCCGCGAGATCCTGACGGTCCCGCGGCCCCAGGCCGAGGCGCCCCGGGATCGGTATGTGTACTTCCCCGGCACCGCGGCGGTACCGGAGAGCGTCGCGGTGAACGTCCGAGGGCGCTCCTACAAGATCATCGCCGACGTCGTGCTCGACGAGGGTGCCGAGGGCGTGCTCTTCGCGCACGGCTCGCGCTTCGGCGGGCACTCGCTGTTCCTCAAGGACGACAGGCTCGTCTACGTGTACAACTTCCTCGGCATCCCGCCGGAGCAGTCGTTCACCTCGGACGAGCTCACCCCCGGCCCGTATACCCTCGGCGTGGAGTTCGTCCGCGAGGGGGCGGGGGAGCACGGCGAGTCCGTCGGCACGACCACGCTGTACGTCGACGATCGCGCGGTGGCGTCAGGTCCGATGCGGGCGCAGGTCGGGAAGTTCACGCTCTGCGGCGACGGACTCTGCGTCGGGTGGGACAGCGCCGACCCGGTGAGCGCGCAGTACCGCAACCCGTTCCCGTTCACCGGCGGCAAGCTCCTGGGCGTGGCGGTGGACGTGAGCACGGAGCAGTATCTCGATATGGAACTCGAGGCAGCGGCGATGCTGTCGCGCGAGTGATCGACCGGAGCGGGCCGAGGCCTAGCATGAGGGCATGACGGCGATGATCGAGGTCCCCGGCGGCACGCTCCTCATGGGGTCGGACGAGTTCTACCCGGAGGAGGGGCCCGTCCACGAGCGGCGCGTGGAGCCGTTCACGCTGGACGAGCATCCCGTGACCAATCGCCAATACGCGGCCTTCATCGAGGACACCGGCTACGTCACGATCGCCGAGCGGCCGATGGACCCTGCCGACTACCCAGGCGTGCACCCGGACGACCTCGTCCCCGGGGCCATGGTCTTCACGCCGACACGCGGTCCCGTCGACCTTCGCGACTGGCGTCAGTGGTGGCGGTGGGAGCCCGGGGCGTCCTGGCGGCACCCCTTCGGGCCGACCTCGTCGATCGATGACCGTCTCGATCATCCGGTCGTGCAGGTCGCGTACCCCGATGCCGTCGCCTACGCCGCGTGGGCCGGCAGGCGCCTGCCCACCGAGGCGGAGTGGGAATGGGCGGCGCGCGGTGGCCTCGTCGGTGCCCGCTTCGCCTGGGGGGAGGACACGAAGCCGGACGGCACCCTCATGGCGGATACCTGGCAGGGTGCCTTCCCGTACCGGAACGATGGCGCCGACGGGTGGATCGGCACCGCTCCGGTGGCCTCGTTCCCCGCCAACGGCTACGGCCTGCACGACATGATCGGCAACGTGTGGGAATGGACGGCGGACTACTGGACGCACCGACATGTACCGCCGGGAGCCGTGGGCGTCGAGGCGGGACATCGCGCGAGCCTGCTGTCCTCCGAGCCCGGGTCGCCCATCCCGCGCCGCGTGCTCAAGGGCGGTTCGCACCTCTGCGCTCCGGAGTACTGCCTCCGCTACCGCCCTGCCGCGCGATCTGCGCAGGCAGAGGACACCGCCATGACCCACATCGGCTTCCGCTGCGCCCTCTGACCGCCCGGCACCGCCCGACTCAGGCGCGGTCGGGGAACACGGACGCCCAGTCGTCCTTGACGCTGACCACGGTGTAGCCGCGGTCGTCGGCTGCGCGCAGGGCCTTCTCGGCTCCCGTGTCGTAGGGGGCGTCGTCGCGGCCCGCGTCGTCGTGATGGATCAGCAGCGCGAGTCCGCGGCGAGGGCCGCCGTGCGCGAAGTCGAGCATGGGCATGTCCCCGTTGGAGTTGCCGGCGGCGAGCAGCGGACGCCGACCGATCCGGCTCCAGATCCGCACCGGTTTCTCCGGACCGTCGTCGAAGAACGCCAGGGCGGACGAGTAGCGGACGCTGGCATCCTTCTCGTCGTAGGTGAGCCCGAGCGCCGAGCCGATCACGCGCTCAGGAGGGACGCCGTAGTTCGCCTGGGTCATCGGCCGCATGAAGTCGCGCTCGCCGCCGGAGACGATGTAGCAGGTGAAGCCATGGGCTTCGAGGTAGCGCAGCAGCTCCACCATCGGCCTGTACACGGAATCCGCGTACGGGCGACCGAGGATCGGGTGCTGCGCGGAGCGGTAGAACTCCGTGACCGAACGGGCGTAGTCCTCCACGCTGACACCGTCGGTCAGCCCCAGGAGCGCCTGGATGATGACGCCGAGGTCGGAGTCGTCGCCGGCGTAGTGCTTGTCGATCGCGGTGCCGAGCCAGGCGAGGTCACCGGTCACCGCCGCGCGGTACGGCTGGTTCTCGGCGAGGGACGGGTCGCGGGTGGCCGCCTCGCGCCAGCGCTCGACCACGTAGTGCAGCTGGGTGGGCATGGGCTTCTCCGACCACAGTGTGCCGTCGTTGTCGAACACGGCGATCCGTTCTTCGACGGGGACGGCCTCCGGGCCGGTGGTCGCGGCGGCGACGAACGCCTCGATGACGCGGCGCGTGGTGGTGTCCCGCCAGGATGACAGGGGAGTGGAGTCCATGACCGCGATCCTCCCAGGCGCGGCGTCGGATGCCGAGCGTCCCCTCACCCGGAGCGGACGAGTCCCGCTGCCGCCCGGGCGTGCGGGAATACCCGCGGAGGGTATAAGGTTGTGCCGAAGAAGTACCCCAGGGGGGTATACCGAGGAAAGGAAAGCACGATGAGCACGAGCGAGTACCAGGTCACCGGAATGACGTGCGGCCACTGCGAGATGGCGATCCGCGACGAGGTGTCGCGCATCCCCGGTGTCGAGGGTATCGATGTCAGCGCGCAGAGCGGGAGACTCGTGGTGCGCAGCTCCGCCCCCGTCGACGACACGGCCGTGCTGGCCGCCGTGGACGAGGCGGGCTACCAGGCGGTCCGGTCCTGATGGACACCCCATCCGCGACCAGCGTGGAGCTGGAGATCGGCGGCATGACCTGCGCGTCGTGCGCGATGCGGATCGAGAAGAAGCTCAATCGTCTCGACGGCGTCACCGCCACCGTCAACTACGCGACCGAGAAGGCGAGCGTCACGGTGCCGGCGGGCGTCGACACCGCCCTGCTCATCGCCGAGGTCGAGAAGACCGGCTACACCGCCGTCGTCCCCGCGCCTCCCGCGCCGGAGGGTGCGCAGCCCGACGGAGAGCAGCCGGATCCGGAGCTCACCGCGCTGCGGCAGCGGCTGATCGCCGCCGTCGTGCTCACCGTCCCGGTCATCGCGATGGCGATGATCCCGGCGCTCCAGTTCACGTACTGGCAGTGGCTGTCGCTCGCGCTCGCGGGACCCGTGATCGTGTGGGCGGCCTGGCCGTTCCACAAGGCGGCCTGGATCAACCTCCGGCACGGTGCGGCCACGATGGACACGCTCATCTCGATGGGCACGCTCGCCGCGCTGCTGTGGTCGCTGTACGCGCTCTTCTTCGGCACCGCCGGGATGCCCGGTATGACGCACCCGTTCGAGTTGACCGTGGCGCCCAGCGACGGTGCTGCCAACATCTACCTCGAGGTCGGAGCCGGGGTGACCACGTTCATCCTCGCCGGGCGCTACTTCGAGAAGCGCTCGAAGCGGCAGGCCGGTGCGGCGCTCCGCGCGCTGCTGGAACTCGGCGCGAAGGAGGTCGCCGTGCTCCGCGACGGCGTCGAGACGCGGATCCCGACGAGCGAGCTGCGGGTCGGGGACCAGTTCGTCGTGCGTCCAGGGGAGAAGATCGCCACCGACGGTGTGGTGGTCGGCGGCACGTCCGCGGTCGACGCCTCCATGCTCACCGGTGAGTCGGTGCCCGTGGAGGTCGGCGCGGGCGATGCCGTGACCGGAGCCACGGTGAACGCCGGCGGACGGCTGGTCGTCCGCGCGACCCGGGTCGGCTCCGACACGCAGCTCGCGCAGATGGCGCGGCTCGTGGAGGACGCGCAGACCGGGAAGGCCGAGGTCCAGCGGCTCGCGGACAAGGTCTCCGGGATCTTCGTGCCGATCGTGATCGTCATCGCCCTCGGCACGCTGGTGGCCTGGCTGGCGGCCGGATTCCCTGCGTCCGCCGCCTTCACCGCCGCGGTCGCGGTGCTCATCATCGCCTGCCCCTGCGCGCTGGGTCTGGCCACGCCGACCGCCCTTCTCGTCGGCACCGGTCGCGGCGCCCAGATGGGCATCCTCATCAAGGGCCCCGAGGTGCTGGAGTCGACCAGGAAGGTCGACACGATCGTGCTCGACAAGACGGGGACGGTCACCTCCGGTCGCATGACGCTGACCGCGGTGCACACCGACGACGGGGTGGATCGCGAGGAGCTGCTGCGGCTGGCCGGCGCCCTCGAAGACGCCTCCGAGCACCCGATCGCTCAGGCTGTGGCGGCCGCGGCCACCCGCGAACTCGGCGCCCTGCCGGCCGTCGAGGAGTTCGGGAACATCGAGGGCAAGGGTGTCCAGGGCATCGTGGACGGTCACGCCGTCGTCGTGGGACGCACCTCGCTGCTCGCCGACTGGTCGCAGCATCTGTCCGCAGGGCTGAGCGCGGCCACGGCCGAGGCGGAGGCTCAGGGCACGACCGCGATCGCGGTGGGCTGGGATGGCCGGGCCCGCGGAGTGCTCGTCGTCGCCGATACGGTCAAGGCCACGAGTGCGGAGGCGGTGGCGCAGCTCCGCGCACTCGGGCTGACCCCCGTCCTGCTCACCGGTGACAACCGCGCGGTGGCGGAGCAGATCGCACGCGAGGTCGGGATCACCGAGGTGATCGCCGAGGTGCTGCCCCAGGGCAAGGTCGACGTCGTGCGCCGGCTTCAGGATGAGGGCAAGGTCGTCGCGATGGTCGGGGACGGCGTGAACGACGCGGCGGCCCTCGCGCAGGCGGACCTCGGGATGGCGATGGGGACGGGAACCGACGCGGCGATCGAGGCGAGCGACATCACCCTCGTCCGCGGCGACCTCCGCAGTGCCGCCGACGCGATCCGCCTGTCCCGCCGCACGCTCGGCACGATCAAGGGCAACCTGTTCTGGGCCTTCGCCTACAACGTCGCGGCGATCCCGCTCGCGGCGCTCGGCCTGCTCAACCCCATGCTCGCCGGTGCGGCGATGGCGTTCTCCAGCGTCTTCGTCGTCGGCAACAGCCTCCGCCTGCGGTCCTTCCGCAGCAGGGCGGTGGACACCCCGTGAACGAACGACAGAGGAGCACCGACATGTCCGATTCCCCCGCAGGATCCTGCTGCAGCGTCCCGCGCCAGAGCGGCGTCTCCGCCGACGGGCGCACCGACCTGCTCGCCATGCCGGCCGAGGGCATGGCCGAATGCCCGGTGATGGCCGGAACACCCGTGGTGATCGCGACCGCCGAGGCCGCGGGCCTGTACCGCGACCACGAGGGCGCGCGCTACTACTTCTGCTGCGCGGGCTGCGGGCCGGCGTTCGACGCCGATCCCGCGAAGTACACCAGGGCGGCCTGAGCGCCCATCCGTGCGGGGCCGCGACAGAGCCGGCCCCGCACGGCATCATCGACGTTGGAGGGAAGACATGAGCACCTCGCACCACGACCATTCCGCGCACGGACACCCCGCGGCAGCCGGGACCGGGACGCAGACGAGTCACTCCGGACACGCGGACCACACCGCGCACGAAGACCACACGGACCACGCAGGACACACCGGCCACACCGGGCACGAGGGACACGAGGGGCACGGAGGTCACGGGGGCCATGGCGGTCATGGCGACCACGTCGCACAGTTCCGGCGGCTGTTCTGGATCATGCTCGTCCTCGCGGTGCCTACCGTGCTGCTCTCGGGCATGTTCGCGATGATCCTCGGCTACCCGCTCCCCGACATCCCGGGCCTGGCATGGGTGTCGCCGGTCCTCGGCACCGTCATGTACGTGTGGGGAGGGACGCCGTTCCTCACCGGCGCCGTCAGCGAGATCCGTGCGCGCAAGCCCGGGATGATGCTGCTCATCGGTCTCGCGATCACCGTGGCGTTCGTCGCCTCGTGGGGAGCGAGCCTCGGCCTCCTGCACCACGAGCTCGACTTCTGGTGGGAGCTCGCTCTGCTGATCGTCATCATGCTGCTGGGGCACTGGATCGAGATGCGGTCGCTTGCGCAGACCACCTCCGCCCTCGACTCGCTGGCCGCCCTCCTGCCGGACGAGGCGGAGCGCGTCGAGGGCGATCAGGTCGTGCGCGTCTCTCCCTCGGACCTCCGCGTGGGAGACGTCGTGGTGGTGCGCCCCGGCGGCAGCATCCCCGCGGACGGTCGCATCGTCGACGGCCGCGCCTCGATGGACGAGTCCATGGTGACGGGGGAGTCCCGTACGGTCACCCGCGCGACCGGCGACCCCGTGACCGCGGGCACCGTCGCCACCGACTCCGGGCTGCGCGTGGAGATCACCGCGACCGGCGACGACACGACGCTCGCGGGGATCCAGCGGCTCGTCACGGAAGCGCAGAACTCCTCGTCTCGCGCGCAGCGCCTCGCCGACACAGCCGCGGGTTGGCTGTTCTGGTTCGCGTTGGGCGCCGCCGTGATCACCGCCGTCGTGTGGAGCGCCGTCGGTCTGCCGGATGACGCCGTGATCCGCACGATCACCGTCCTCGTGATCGCCTGCCCGCACGCACTGGGACTGGCCATCCCGCTCGTCGTGTCGATCGCGACCGAGCGTGCGGCGCGCGGCGGCGTCCTCGTGAAGGACCGGCTCGCCCTGGAGAGCATGCGCACCGTCGACACCGTGCTGTTCGACAAGACCGGCACCCTGACCAAGGGCGAGCCCGTCGTGTCCGAGGTGTCGGTGGCCGGCGCGGAGACCGCGGACGAGGTGCTGGCGCTCGCCGCGGCCGCCGAGGCCGACAGCGAGCATCCGCTGGCGAAGGCCATCGTGCGCGCTGCGCGCGACAAGGAGCTCCCGGTGCCGGCCAGCCGCGACTTCTCGTCTTCTCCTGCGGTCGGTGTGACCGCGACGGTGGACGGAGCCGTGATCCGGGTCGGCGGCCCGCATCTGCTCACGGAGGAGGACGCCCAGGAGCTCCCCGTCGCGGAGGGCTGGCGTGCAGACGGTGCGATCATCCTGCACGTGCTGCGTGACGGCCGGGTCGTCGGGGCGCTCAAGCTCGCGGACGAGGTGCGTCCGGAGTCGCGGGACGCGGTCGATGCGTTGCATGCGCTCGGCGTCCAGGTCGTGATGATCACCGGTGACGCGGAGGCCGTCGCGCACACCGTCGCGGCGGACCTCGGCATCGATCGCGTGTTCGCCGGCGTCCGGCCGGAGGACAAGGCGGCGAAGGTGCAGGAGTTGCAGCGCGAGGGCCGCAAGGTCGCGATGGTGGGAGACGGCGTGAACGATGCGCCCGCCCTCGCCCAGGCCGACGTGGGTCTCGCGATCGGCGCAGGGACCGACGTGGCGATCGCGTCCGCGGGGGTCATCCTCGCGGGCGACGACCCCCGCGCCGTGCTGTCGGTCATCGAGCTGTCCCGTGCCTCCTACCGGAAGATGAAGCAGAACCTCTGGTGGGCGGCGGGGTACAACCTGCTCTCCGTGCCGCTCGCCGCGGGGGTGCTCGCGCCGATCGGCTTCGTGCTGCCGATGTCCGTGGGTGCGGTGCTGATGTCGCTGTCGACGATCGTGGTGGCCCTCAACGCGCAGCTGCTGCGGCGGCTCGACCTCCGTCCGGAGGTCGTCACCGCAGAGATCCTGCAGCGCTGAGCCTCACACGCCGCCGTCTCGGTCCCGGCTCAGTGCCGGCGGCCGAGGCGGCGGAGAGCGCGGACGCTCAGGACCACCGTCAGCACCCAGGGCCCGACGACGATGATCGGGTCGAGCCACGTGTGCCGGAGATCGATGCGGCCTCGTCCGAACCGTGATGCGAGCGGACGGTGACGGGGCTCCGCGAGGACGCCGGTCTGGGTGATCGGATCGTCCGGTCGCCGGGTCACCAGGGAGCGGGCGTGCGCTGTCACGGCGTCCACACGGTCTCCCAGGACGAGCAGCAGCCAGCGGGTGTTCTTCGTCTCGCTGAACCGATCGTAGGCCACGCGCCGGATGGCTCCGGACACGCCGTGCAGAGGCTGCGCGGTGCCCCAGACCGGGGGCAGCATGCCGTGTTCGATCGAGCGCTCGCGGCCGCGGTCGGGGCCCTGACGCTCCGGGAGGTCCCAATGGGCGCCCGTGTCGCCGACATCGTCCACCTGCTGCCAGGTGCGGCGGTGCTCGGGGGCGAGGTCGGCGCCCCAGCCCGGGATCCGGGCGCGCAGCTCGTCGGGGGTCGGCGCGGGGAGGGGGCGAGATCCTTCGTACGGCATGGTCATTCCTCTCCGACGACGATGAGCGGCTTGATGCAGTCGTCGAGCTTGGACGAGAACACGTGGTAGGCCTCGGCGATGTGCTCCAGGGGGAAGCGATGGGTGAGCAGCTCGGACGGACGGATGTGCCCCGCCTGGATGTGTTCGAGCAGTCGCGGCCACTGCCGCTTCACGGGAGCCTGGTTGCCGCGCACCGTGAGTCCCTTGTTGACGATGTCCCCGAGACGGACGGAGGT
This sequence comes from Microbacterium meiriae, assembly GCF_040686935.1. Lineage (NCBI taxonomy): Bacteria > Bacillati > Actinomycetota > Actinomycetes > Micrococcales > Microbacteriaceae > Microbacterium > Microbacterium meiriae. The sequence goes on along the minus strand of NZ_JBFBMF010000002.1, from coordinate 843,111 downwards.
GACCAGCGGCCCGTAAGCCCCGAGGATCGAGACCGTCCCTCCCTTGCGTGCGCTGTCGATGGCCCAGTTCAGGGCGACGGGGGAGCCGCCCTGCAGCTTCAGTTTCGCGCCGGTCACGTGCTGGACGACGCTGCCGTCCGCCTCCGCGCCGACCGCGTCGATCACCACGTCGGCGCCGAGGTAGCCGGTCGCCTTCTTCAGGGCGAGGACGATGTCACCGACCTCATGGAGGTGCATCGTCTCGGCGAAGGCGAACTCCCTGGCCTTCTCGAGCCGGTAGTCGAGGTGGTCGACGACGATGACGCGTCCCGCGCCGAGGAACCAGGCCGAGCGCGCGGCGGCCAGGCCGACGGGGCCGGCGCCGAACACGACCACCGTGTCCCCTTCGGCGATGTCACCCTGCTGAGCACCGAAATAGCCCGTGGAGAACGCGTCTGTGAGCAGCAGCGCATCCTCCGAGGCGAGCCATTCCGGGATCACCGACGGGCCGACATCGGCGAACGGCACACGGACGCGCTCGGCCTGCCCGCCGTCGTACCCGCCAGTCGTGTGCGAGTAGCCGTAGATCCCGCCGACGGCGGTCGCGTTCGGGTTCACGTTGTGGCAGTTCGAGAAGAGGCCGCGACGGCAGAAGTAGCAGGAGCCGCAGTAGATGTTGAAGGGCACCATCACCCGGTCGCCAGGGCGCAGCGTCTCGACGGAGGAGCCCACCTCCTCCACCACGCCGACGATCTCGTGACCGAAGGTGTGCCCGATGCGGGTGTCGGGCATCATGCCGTGGAAGAGGTGGAGATCCGACCCGCAGACGGCAGCCCTCGTGACCCGCACGATGGCGTCGTTCGGATGCTGGATCGTCGGATCGGGTTTCTCCTCGACCCGGATCTTGTACGGTCCGCGGTAGGTCATCGCCTTCATCGGGTGCTCCTTCGCTGCGTCGGGGTGACCGACGCTAAGCACCGCCTCGAGGATCACTCAGGGCGTTGACGAACGGCGCAGGAGAGCGTAGAGCGGATGCTCACCTCCCGGGGAGGGCCCCGGTCTCCGCACGCGCACGACGGCTGCGGGCCGCGAGCACCAGGCCACCGAGGACCGCGGCGAGGAGCGAGCCGACGAGGACGCCGATCTTCACGTGATCGTCCGCGACGCTGCTGCTGCCGTACGCGAGTTCGCCCACCAGCAGCGAGACCGTGAACCCGATGCCCGCGAGCAGGGACATGCCCGCGAGATCCGGCCAGCGCAGCGACTCATCGAGGCGCAGGGTCGGCACTCGGCTCAACAGGAAGGTCGTGAGCAGGATGCCGATGGGCTTCCCGAGCACGAGCCCCACGATGATCCCGATCGTGATCGGATCGGTCAGCGCCGAGACGAGGCCGTCCATGCCGCCGATCTCGACCCCGGCCGCGAAGAACGCGAACACCGGCACGGCGACGAGGGTCGCGACGATGCCCCAGCGGTCGGCGAAGTGCGCGGCGAGCCCGTCGTACACCGGGGCACCGTCGCCGTCCGTTCCGGTGCGCACCCGCGCGCGGTCCGTCGGGCGCACCGGCACCATGAAGCCGAGCAGCACGCCGGCGACCGTCGCGTGCACCCCCGAGGCATGCACGAATGCCCACACGGCGAGAGCGAGGGGGAGCAGGATCCACCAGGATCGGATGCCGTTCTGCACGGCGAGCGCGAAGCCTGCGAGGGGGAGGACCGCGAAGATCAGCCAGGGGAAGCTGATGGTCTCGGTGTAGAAGGTGGCGATGATCGTGATGGCGATCAGGTCGTCGATGATCGCGAGGGTCAGCAGGAACACCCGCAGGGCCGGCGGGAGGAAGCGGCCGACCACGGCGAGCACGGCGATCGCGAACGCGATGTCCGTGGCCGTGGGGATCGCCCACCCGCGCAGCACGTCGGCGCCCGAGGCCGCGTTGATCGCGACGAACAGCAGGGCAGGGACGACCACGCCGCCGACCGCGGCGGCGATCGGAAGCGCGGCACGGCGCGGATCGCGCAGGCGCCCGGCGACGAACTCCTCCTTCAGTTCCAGACCGACGACGAAGAAGAACACCGCGAGGAGGCCGTCGGCGGCCCAGGCACCGACACTGAGCTCGAGGTGCCACTCCGGGATACCGAAGCGGAAGTCCCTGATCGCTTCGTACCACGGGGCGGCGGGGGAGTTGGCGAGGATCAGGGCGGCGAGCGTGGCGGTCAGCAGCAGACCGCCGCCGAGCACGTCGCTGCGGGCGGTGGAGCGGATGCCGCGCCAGAGCTCATGCGGCGCGAGACGGAAACGGGCAGGGGACGGCGAAGAAGACACAGGGATACCTCACGGCAAATGGATGGGTGACGCGATGTCGCCGCACCCGTCCGGGTGCGGCCTATCCCTGTGGCGGCGGGCAGCCCGCGATCTCGCCGTGCGAGAGGGTGCCCCAGACGCTCGTCCACCCGTTCGTGCCGGGGTGCAGGACCACGCGCATCCACTCCGTCATCGGCGTCGCGGACGACAGACGGCGCGGAGCGCGCGTCGAACCGGCGATGAGGAGGGAGGGCACGGATCCAGGCTACCGGTCCGTGCGTCGGCGCTGCTGACGGGACCCTGGGCGCACGAGAAGAGGGACCGTCCGTCTGGACGATCCCTCTTGCTGTACGTGCCCCCGACAGGAGTCGAACCTGCGACCTACGGTACCGGAAACCGGCGCTCTATCCACTGAGCTACGGAGGCGTACCGATCGACAATATCACTCGTCGGGGGTGGTCTCCGACCCACCGGCCTCGGTGACCGGCGCGGCGCGCAGTTCGTCGAGCGCTGCGGCCAGCTTCTCCGCGAGGTAGCGGTGGCCGTCGGTGGACGGATGCTTGCGCCCGACCTCCACGTCGATGACGGCGAGATAGTTCTCGTCGGTGATCCAGTCCCGCTCGATCGGGGAGATGTACCACCAGCCGCGGGCCGAGGCGAGAGCCGCGAGGTCCCGATCGATCCGTGCCGTCTGCGCCCCGACCGGGAGCTCGTGCGGCGCGGGCCCGAGCACGACGATCGCCGCCTCCGGGTAGCGCGCCGTCAGCGCGTCCCATGCGGCGGTCACGGCGTCGCGATAGCCGGCCTCGCCCTGCGCCCGGTCGTTGATGGAGCCTTGGATGATGACGAGATCCGGGTCGAGGGCCGGGTCCAGGGCCGCGATGCGCTCGCCGAAGGTGGGGCCGTCGATGCCGGGCTTGAGGTAGCCGCTGCCCCGGACGCCGTCCACGATGGTCGTGCCGCGCAGGAGGTCGGCGAGCACGTACGCATACCCCAGGGTGGGGTCGGAGGCGGCCGAGCCGTAGGTCCAGGAATCACCGAAGACGAGGACGGTCGGCTCCTCCGGGAGCGCGAGCGGCGCGGGAGCGATCACCGCGATGGACTCGTCTCCGGCTGCCGCGCCGACGGGGAGGGACGACGGCGCCGGAACCCAGGGGCGCCAGACTCCGAGGACCCCCGCGGCGACGGCGACGAGAAGAGCGGTGGCGACGCCCGCGATGCGCAGTCGACGAGAGGCGGCGGGGGCGTTCATGGCATGAGAGTAGATCACGGAACGCGGAACGCAAACTCTTCGCGACGAGGGGCGGCGGAGAGGGGCGGCGCGCCCCCGTAAACTGGGGAGTCTATGAATCCTGAAACGCTCGCCCACGCCCTCCTCGCCGTCCTCGCCCCCATCGCCGAGGAACGACGTCCGGGCGAGCCGTTCGACCTCTCCGCCGCCGACATCGTGCTGGAGCGCCCGCGCAACCGCGACCACGGCGACTGGGCCTCGAACATCGCCATGCGCCTGGCCAAGCCCTTCGGCACGAACCCGCGTGAGCTCGCCCAGCAGATCGCCGACGGACTGGTCGATGTGGACGGCATCGCGAGCGTGGAGGTCGCCGGTCCGGGCTTCCTCAACATCCGTCTCGACGCCGCCGCCGCCGGTGCGCTCGCGAAGGTCATCGTCGACGCCGGTCCCGCCTACGGGACGAACTCCTCGCAGGAGGGCGTCAGCGTGAACGTCGAGTTCGTCTCGGCCAACCCCACCGGTCCTCTCCACATCGCGCACACGCGCTGGGCCGCCCTCGGCGACGCGATCGTGCGCCTGCTCCTCGCGAGCGGTGCTCGCGCGGTGCGTGAGTACTACATCAACGACGCGGGCGTGCAGATGGACCGCTTCGCCGCGTCTGTGCTGGCCGCGGCCAAGGGGGAGCCCACGCCGGAGGGCGGCTACCCGGGGCAGTACATCGCGACGCTCGCCGGTCGCGTGCTCGACGCGCGTCCCGACCTGCTCGATCTCCCGGAGGAGGAGCAGCTCACGGTCGCCCGCGAGCTCGGTTACGAGTACCAGCTCGCGGAGATCAAGAACTCGCTCGAGCGCTTCAACGTGCCGTTCGACGTGTGGTTCTCCGAGCGCACCCTTCACGCGAAGGACGCCTCGGGGTCGAGCCTGATCGACCAGGCCGTCGACCGTCTGCGCGAGCAGGGTCACGTATTCGACGAGGACGGCGCCGTCTGGGTGCGCACGACGGACTTCGGCGATGACAAGGACCGTGTGATCCGCCGCTCGAACGGCGAGTACACGTACTTCGCCGCTGATGCCGCCTACTACCTGAACAAGGGCGACCGCGGCTTCCGCGACAAGATCTACCTTCTGGGCGCCGACCACCACGGCTACGTGCACCGTCTCAAGGCGGTCGCGGGGGCGGCGGGGGACGACCCCGCGAAGAACATCCAGGTGCTGATCGGCCAGATGGTCTCGATCAACGGCGCGCGCCTCAGCAAGCGTGCCGGCAACATCATCGAGATGGACGACCTGCTCGACTGGCTCGGCACGGACGCGCTGCGCTACTCGCTGGAACGCTCGCCCGCCGACTCGCCGCTCGACCTCGACCCGGAGCTGCTGCAGAAGCGCACGAACGACAACCCGGTGTTCTACGTGCAGTACGCACACGCCCGCACCCACAATGTCGCGCGCAACGCCGCCGACTCCGGCATCGACCGCTCCGTCTTCGCCCCGGAGACGCTCACGCACGAGACCGAGGCGGCGCTGCTGGGCGCGCTCCAGGAGTTCCCCCGCATCGTGGCGTTCGCGGCCGAGGTGCGCGAGCCGCACCGCGTCGCGCGCTATCTGGAGGAGCTCGCCGGCCTGTACCACCGCTGGTACGACAACTGCCGGGTGATCCCGCTGAGCGACGCCCCGGCGGAGGACGTGCACCGCACGCGCCTGTGGCTGAACGATGCCGCCGGCCAGGTCTTCCGCAACGGACTCGACCTGCTCGGCGTCTCCGCGCCCGAGCGCATGTAGGAGCGTCATGAGCGACGACAACCAGACCCTGCCGTATCCGAAGCCCTCGGACGAGCACCCGACGCTCGTGGTCCCGGACGCGGCGGACGGTCGGGGCGGCGCCGGACGTCGTCGCCGGCGGTGGCCGTGGGTCGTGCTCATCGTCGTGGTCGTGCTCGCCGCCCTCGTGGTCGCGGCCGAGTTCGTCGCCCGTGCGGTGCTGCCCGGTGTCGTCCGATCGATCGTCATCGAGCAGCTCGACCTCCCTGCCGACCAGCAGCTGGACGTCGAGACCGAGGGGATCCTCCTGCCACAGCTCCTCGCCGGTCGTCTCGACACCCTGCGCCTGTCGACGGAGGCCGTCACGCTGCAGGGCATCACCGGTGCCGCCGACGTCACGGCGACGGGCGTTCCGCTGCGGGGCGGCGACCTCGACGGCGCGGACGGCACCATCCGCATCGACCAGGAGCAGTTCACCGCTCTGCTCGCCGACTCGGAACTCCCTGTCGACACCGTGGAGTTCGTGGCACCGAACGCGACCCTCGGCGGCTCGTTCGACGTGCTCGGCACCGCGGTGCCGGTATCCGTGACCCTGACCCCCGGGGCTGTCGAGGGCGACCTCGAACTCACTCCGGTGGCGGCGAGCATCGGCGGCGTCGACATCGATCTCGATCGTGTGGGCTCGTCCCTCGGATCCCTCGGCGAGGGGATCACCGAACCGCGGCGCGTCTGCATCGCGGACCAGCTGCCGGCCGGCCTCACCCTGACGGGAATCGAGATCGTCGACGACCAGGCCGTGATCGACATCGACGTGGACGGGGCGATCGTCACGGACGAGACGCTCCAGGAGAAGGGGACCTGCGACCGCTGAGCGGTCACGCACCGGTCAGGTGGCCAGGCGCTCCTCCAGACGCGCGGCGAGCTCCGCCGGCCGTTGCAGGGGGATGCCGTGTCCGCACCCCTCGGCGACCTCGAGGGTGCTGCGGGGATGCACCCGGTCCAGCAGCGCGGCGGAGCGGCGCATCATCGGCTTCTCCTCCGCACCGACCAGGATCAGGGCGGTGCCGGGATGCGCGCGCCACGCGGGCGGAGGCGTGAAACGGAGGTTCTCCTCTACCGCGCGCAGCAGGGTCGTGCGCGAGATGGCCGCGGAGGTCTCCAGATAGCGGGGGAGCAGCGCGTCGGGGATGAACAGCTCGCGGGCCTGAAGGCGGGCGAAGCGCTCGTTCCTGGCGAGCCCTGCCGTGAGGCGGAGCAGCGCGAGGGTCGGGCCGACGGCGCGCAGCGGTTCCGCCTGAGCGCTGATGACCACGGCGTCGGCGACGAGATCCGGTCGTCGTGCCGCGAGCAGGACGGCGAGCTGGGCGCCGAGGGAGAACCCGACGACGGTCGCCGGTTGTGTCTCCTGCTCCAGCAGCGGGACGAGCGCCGCGACCGTCTCCGCCCCCGTGCAGCAGGAGGAGGGGAGGGGTTCCTGCGGAGCCTGTCGTCTCGTGATGCATGTCACTCCGTCTCGAAGCTCGCGGCCATGCGGCCGACCGTGTCGATGGCGCTCTCCAGCGTCGCGCGATCGAGGGGCCCCAGGGTGCGGGCCGCGGAGAGCAGGCCGAGCGTGGCACTGGACAACGCGAGAGCCAGGGCCTCGGGCTCCACATCCGGCACGATCCGGCCCTGGCGCTGGAGGTCACGGATCCCGGCGACGACCCGTTCGTGACGCGTCCGGTACCGGGAGGTCGGCTGCGCGGCGACGTGGGCGCCGAGCACTCCCGCGTCGTCGAGGAACGCGGCCGTCATGAGCTCGTCGCCGAGCAGCGCCGCCGCCGTGGCGCGGTAGAGGGCGCTGAGCGACGGCTGCGGTCCCGCGGTGCGGGCGACCGCATCGGCGATCCGAGACGTGCCGCGCTGGAGCAGCGCGTCGAGGATGTCGCGCTTCGCCGCGAACTCCAGGTAGACCGCGCCCTTGCCGATGCCGGCCGCGCGTGCGATCGCGGCGACGCTCATGGCATCGAACCCGTCGGTCAGCACCATCCGCTCCGCGGCATCGAGGATGCGAGCGCGCCGGTCGGGCACGAGCGGCCTAGGCATCGGAGCCTCGGGCGAACCAGTCCCGGAGGGCGGGGATCACGAGGTCGGGGCGGTCGCGTTGCACCCAGTGTCCGGCTCCCGGTGCCACCAGGAGCCGGCCGGCCGGCAGCGCGTCCGCCGCCTCCTCGATCCTCCGAAGAGGCACGCCGGAATCCCGGTCGCCGTGCACGAGCAGGACGGGGACCCGGATCTCGGCGAGCCGGTCGCGGTAGTCGGTGCGGAGTCGCAGCGGTCGCACCTGATCCCGCTGCCAGTCGCCGAACGTCGTGAGGCCGGAGCCGGTCGCTGCCTCGGCGAGCACCGCATCGACGAGAGCCGGGTCGCGGGCGTCCGGGGAGTGCACGAGATCCTGGAGGCCGCGCATCATCGCCTTCCGGTCGCGCGCGTAGGCGCGTGTCATGGCGCCGAGCAGCCCCGAACGCAGGAGCAGGAATGTCGACAGGTGCGAGAGGGCACCGAGGCGTCCGTCCGTCAGCCGTGGCATCAGCCCGTAGCTGCCGAGGAGGGCGGCGGAGCGCGCAGCGTCCGGGCGGTCGAGGAGGTGGCCCAACGCCAACCCGGCACCCAGGGAGAGTCCGCCGACGACGTAGACCTGCAGGTCGAGGGCATCGACGAGGTCGCCGACGTACTGCACCAGGCGCTCCTGCGTCAGCGGCGCTTCGAGGCGCGGACTGCGTCCGAACCCGGGGTGGTCCGGTGCCACGACGCGGTGTCCGGCGGCCGCCAACGCCGGTCCGACCTCGCCCCAGGAGAGTTCTGCACTGTCGGCGCCGCCGCCGTGCAGAAGGAGCACGGGCGGCTGCGTCTCCGCCGCGGGGCACCATTCCGCGACCGACACCCGCGCGCCGGGAACGGTCACGGTGTGCCGTCGTGGTGCGGACATGCGCCCCTCTCGTTGTGACCACCATATCGATCGCGGTCACAACGAGGATGGTCAGTCTTTCTCGGCCGCCTTCTCGGCGGTGCCGTTCTCCTCGGCCGCCGCACGCTGGGCGTCACGCAGCTCGGCTGTGGCGATCTTGACGTCGACCTCGGCGCGCTGCAGTCGCCGCTGGACGAACGTCCGTGCGCCGAACCGTTCGTGCAGGCGGTCACCGCGCTCCTCCTCGGCCGTGACGATGTAGGCGCACGAGACGAGGATGACCTGGGTGGACAGCTGGAGCCAGATCAGCAGCGCGAGGAGCGAGGCGAACGAGGCGAGCAGGGGGTTGCTCGTCGCACCGCCGACGAAGAGTCCGGAGAGCTGCTGCAGCACGATCAGGCCGACGGCTCCGAGGAAGGCGCCGCTCCACAACGACCGCGCAGCGGGTCGGACGCCGGACAGCAGGAGGAAGGCGCCCACGATCAGAGCCGCGTCGAGGATGAACACCACGAGGAGCGACAGGATCCGGACCGTCCAGGCGAGCAGAGGCGAATCCGACGGCACCCCGAGCAGGTCGCCGATCCAGGTCACCCCGAGCTGTCCGATGAAGGTGATCCCGGCGGCGAGCACGAACGCGAGGCCGATGCCGATGCCGAGAAGCAGGTTGCGGACGATGACCCAGATCCACAGGATGTCCGCCTGGATCGTGCCGGCGATGGTCCGGATGGCCGTGCGGAGCGAGCCGATGGCGCCGAGCGCGGCACCGACCAGCGCGACGAGGGAGATGATGCCGGCGATCGAGAACGACGCCGGAGTCCGGAGGTCCTTCGTATTGATGACACCGCCCTCGCCGATGAGCCCGGGGACCGCGGACTGCACGGCGTCGATGATCGCGCGCCAGGCCTCCGGGTTTCCGGAGAGCCAGAGGGCCGCGAGGGAGAAGCCGAGGAGCACGCCGGCGAAGACGCTGAACAGGGCCCGGTAGGTCACGCTGTCGGCGAGCATCGGACCGCGGCGCTCGGAGTACAGCAGCACCGCCCTGACCGGGCGCCGGGCCAGGGCCCAAGCGATCACCGGTCCCGTGATGCGGGCGACGAGTCCCGGTCGGGCCGGGGCTGCGGAACGGTTCTCGGAGTCTCGCGTGTCGGTGTCTGCCACGCCCCCACCCTATGAGCCGCTCGGCACCCCTCCCCAGGGGGTTGACGCGGCGTGTCACCATGACCAGGCGGGGACAGGGGGTGCCCTAGAATCGGGGCAACTCGATGTGCGCCTCCGCCCGAGATCCGTCCCACGATTGGTGTTCCGTGCTCGACTCTGCCGCCACGCTCGCTCCGGATTGGCTCGTCGTCCCCGACGACCCGAACGATCTCGCGGTCGGGGTCTGGCCGTCCTCCACGGAGCGCGACGAGGACGGAGCCCTCGTGCTGGCGGGTGTGACGGCGCCGGAGCTGGTCCGGGCCTACGGCACGCCGCTCCTCGTGCTCGACGAAGACGAGGTGCGCCGCCGCGCCAGGGCCTTCCGCGACGCTTTCGACCGCGCCGCCTCCGCCCACGGCACGACCGCGCAGGTGTACTACGCGGGCAAGGCGTTCCTGTGCACGACGGTCGCCCGGTGGGTCGTCGACGAGGGGCTCCGCATCGACGTGTGCACCGGCGGCGAGCTCGAAGTCGCCCTCGCCGCGGGGATCGCTCCGGCCTCGCTCGGCTTCCACGGCAACAACAAGTCGGTCGCCGAGCTCGAGCGCGCGGTCGCCCTCGGCGTGGGGACGATCGTCGTCGACAGCGCGATCGAGATCGAGCGCCTGGCCGCCATCACCGCCCGCACCGACTCCGTGCAGCGCGTCATGGTCCGGGTCATCAGCGGCGTACACGCCGAGACCCACGACTTCCTCGCCACGGCGCACGAGGACCAGAAGTTCGGCTTCCCGCTCGCCGAGGCGGAGGTCGCCGTGGCACGGATCCGCGAGATCCCCGGGCTGGAGTTCGCCGGACTGCACTGCCACATCGGCTCCCAGATCTTCGGCGTGGCCGGCTTCCGCGAGTCCGCCTCCCGCGTGCTCGAACTGCACGCCGCCCTCCTCGAGGACGGCCCCGTGCCGCAGCTGAACCTCGGCGGCGGGTTCGGCATCGCCTACACCCGCATCGACGACCCCACCCCCATCGACGAGCTCGCCGGCGGCATCGTCGCGGCGGTGGCCGAGGGCTGCGCGGCGCGCGGCATCCCCGTGCCGGCGCTGTCGTTCGAGCCCGGGCGTGCGATCGTCGGCACCGCGGGCGTGACGCTCTACGAGGTCGGCACGACGAAGGACGTCACGGTCGCCTCGGGGGCGACCCGGCGTTACGTCAGCGTCGACGGCGGGATGAGTGACAACGCCCGCACGGCCCTCTACGGCGCCAGCTACTCCGCCCGCCTGGCCTCGCGCGCGGGCACGGGCGACCCGCAGTTGAGCCGGGTGGTCGGCAAGCACTGCGAGTCCGGCGACATCGTCGTCGATCACGAATATCTGCCCGGCGACGTCACCCCGGGGGACCTGCTCGCGGTGCCCGCGACGGGCGCGTACTGCGCCTCTCTCGCGAGCAACTACAACCACGTTCCGCGGCCGCCGATCGTGGCGGTGCGCGAGGGCCGCTCGCGGGTGATCGTCCGCGGCGAGACCGTCCACGACCTGCTGGCCCGCGACGCGGGCATCGACGGGGCGCACGCCCCCGAGGGAGCACGATGACCCACCCCAGAAGGAGCACCCATGACTGACTACAGACGACTTCGCGTGGCGCTGCTGGGCGCCGGAGCCGTCGGCTCCCAGGTGGCGGCCCTCCTGCTCCGCCACGGCGACGAGCTGGCCGACCGCGCGGGTGCCGCGCTGGAGCTGGCGGGCATCGCGGTGCGCAACCTCGACGCGCCCCGCGACGTCGAGCTGCCGAAGGAGCTCTTCACGACCGATGCCGAGTCGCTCATCCTCGGCGCCGACATCGTGATCGAGCTGATCGGCGGGATCGAGCCCGCCCGCACGAACATCCTCCAGGCCATCGGCTCCGGCGCCGACGTGGTCACCGCCAACAAGGCGCTGCTGGCGACCCACGGGCCGGAGCTGTTCGAGGCCGCGGATCGCGTCGGCGCATCGGTGTACTACGAGGCGGCGGCCGCCGGCGCCATCCCGATCATCCGTCCGCTGCGCGACTCGCTCGCCGGCGACCGCGTCGTGCGCATCATGGGGATCGTCAACGGCACCACGAACTACATCCTCGACCGGATGGACACCGAGGGCGCCGACTTCGCCGACGTGCTCGCCGACGCGCAGCGCCTGGGGTATGCGGAGGCCGACCCCACCGCCGACGTCGAGGGCTACGACGCCGCGCAGAAGGCCGCGATCCTCGCCAGCCTCGCCTTCCACACCGCGGTGCCGCTGGAGGCGGTGCATCGGGAGGGCATCACCTCGATCACCGCGTCGATGATCGAGGAGGCCCGCGCGGCCGGCTTCGTCATCAAGCTGCTCGCCGTCTGCGAGCGGATCGAGGCGAACGGCGCCGAGTCCATCTCGGTGCGGGTCTACCCGGCCCTCGTCCCCGTGTCCCACCCGCTCGCCTCCGTGCACGGTGCCAACAACGCCGTCTTCGTCGAGGCGGAGGCCGCCGGCTCTCTCATGTTCTACGGGGCGGGCGCCGGCGGTGTGCAGACGGCCTCGGCCGTCCTCGGCGACGTCGTCTCCGCTGCGCGTCGGCATATCGCGGGCGGCGTCGGCGTGGGCGAGTCCACCCGGGCGAATCTCCCCGTCGTGCCCATCGGCCACGTCACCACGCGGTACCAGATCACCCTCGAGGTCTCCGACGCCCCCGGCGTGCTCGCGACCGTGGCGGGCATCCTCAGCGACGGCGGAGTGTCCGTCGCGACCGTCGTCCAGACCGTCGAGGGCGAGGACGAGCCGACCGCTCGCCTCATCATCGGCACGCACCGTGCGACCGAGCAGGCCCTCAGCGACACGGTGGACGTGCTGGGCGACAGCGACGTCGTCGCCCGTGTGGTGTCCGTCCTCCGGGTGGAAGGCGAGTGACCACGGTGACGGCTACGGCTCCCGCTCCCGAGGAGCACGGCGCCCGCATCGGCCGCACGGTCGAGGTGACGGTGCCGGCGACGAGCGCCAACCTCGGCCCCGGCTTCGACACGCTCGGCCTGGCGCTGAGCATCTACGACCGTCTCGAGGTGACCGCTCTGCCGGAGGGGGAGCTCGAGATCGAGGTCTCCGGTTCGGGCGCCGCCGACATCCCCCGGGATGCGTCCAACCTCATCGTCCGGACGATCGCCTACGTCTTCGCGGACGTCGGCAGGCCGATGCCCGGCCTGCGCATCGTGGCCGAGAACGCGGTCCCGCACGGCCGCGGCCTCGGGTCCTCCGGTGCGGCCGTCGCGGCCGGCGTGCTCGCGGCGAAGGGGCTGCTGGCCGGCGACGTCGACCTCTCCGACACCGATCTGCTGCGCCTCGCGACCGAGCTGGAGGGCCACCCGGACAACGTGGCGCCCGCGCTGTTCGGCGGGCTCACGATCGCGTGGATGGGGGAGCGGGGTCCGCAGCACAAGAAGCTCCTCGTGCATCGGGGCGTCTCGCCCCTGGTCCTCGTCCCGGCCTACACGATGTCGACCTCGCAGGCCCGCTCGCTGCAGCCGCCGCACGTCTCCACGGCCGACGCCGTGTTCAACGTGTCCCGGTCGGCTCTGCTCATCGCGGCGCTGATGCAGAGCCCGGAGCTGCTGCTGGACGCGACCGCCGACCGCCTGCACCAGGACTACCGCGCCGGCGCCATGCCCGAGACGCAGCGCCTCGTGCAGGCGCTGCGGGCCGCCGGATTCGCGGCCGTCGTCTCCGGGGCCGGCCCCAGTGTGCTCGTCCTCGCGGACGGTCCGGGCAGTCGTCTGGACGCCGTGGAGCTGGCCAACCGGGTGACCGACACCCCGTGGGAGGCGCTCCTGCTCGCCGTCGACGTCCGTGGTGGTACAGTGGGGGATCGAGCGGAGGGCTCCACGTAGCATTCGTGAATCTGGCCCCATTGCATCTCTTGCAAGACCCGCACGCGAACCCCTGAGGCCCAAGTGCCGAGGCTGGCTGACGCCGAGCGTCAGCCCGTGCGATCGTGCGCAGCACCCGTTGTGCGCGTTCACGCTCATTTCCCATGACCTATAAGGGAGTACTCGTGGAGAACCTCTCCGAGACCCAGAACGATCAGGCGGCTCCGACCGCCGACGCCCCCGTCGCCGCGCAGGCGACCGAGTCCGCTCCGGCCAAGAAGCGCGCGCCGCGCCGGGCGAGCACCGCGACGGCCGCTGCCAAGGCCGCCAAGGCGGAGGAGTCCGGCACCGCCGATGCTCCCGCCGCTGCCGGCGACTCCGCCGAGGGGGCAGAAGCCGCGCCCAAGGCGAAGGCTCCGCGCCGCACCCGCGCGAAGAAGGCGGACGCCGAGGCCCCCGCCGAGACCGCCGCCGCCGAGCCGGCGCCTGCTGCCGAGGCCGCCGAGTCGCCGGCCGAGGCCCCGAAGTCCGGACGCGGCCGTCGCACGAAGAAGGCGGACGCCGAGGCCCCCGAGGCGAAGACCGAGAAGGCCGAGGCGGCACCGGCCGACGGCGCGACCGAGACGACCGACGCGGGCACCGCCCAGGGCGGCCGCACCAAGAACGACGCGGCGAAGAACGAGCCGAAGAACGACGGCGCTGCCGCGAAGAACGAGGCCGAGGCGGACGCCCCCGCGAAGGACGCGTCCGGCGAGGGAGACAACGGCGACGAGCAGGGTGGTCGAGGCCGCAGCCGCAACCGCAACCGCAACCGCGGCCGCGGGCAGGGCGGCGGTCAGGAGCAGGCGCAGAACGCACCGGCCGACGACGACCAGTCCGGCAACGGCAACGGGCGCAACCGTCAGCGCAACAAGCGTCGCGGTGCCGGCCCGGTCGACGAGTTCGAGACCGAGATCACCGAGGACGACGTCCTCATCCCGATCGCCGGCATCCTCGACGTGCTCGACAACTACGCCTTCGTGCGCACCACCGGCTACCTCGCCGGGCCCAGCGACGTCTACGTCTCGCTCGGCCAGGTCAAGAAGTACAACCTCCGCAAGGGCGACGCGGTCGTCGGCTCCATCAAGCAGCCGCGCGAAGGCGAGCAGCAGGGCCGCCAGAAGTACAACGCCCTCGTCAAGGTCGACTCCATCAACGGCCTCTCGGTCGACGACGCGGCCACCCGCGTGGAGTTCGGCAAGCTCACGCCGCTCTACCCGCAGGAGCGTCTGCGCCTGGAGACGGCTCCGGAGAAGCTGACGCAGCGCATCATCGACCTCGTCGCGCCGATCGGCAAGGGCCAGCGCGGCCTGATCGTCGCGCCCCCCAAGGCCGGCAAGACGATCGTCCTGCAGCAGATCGCCAACGCGATCGCGCAGAACAACCCCGAGGTGCACCTCATGGTCGTGCTCGTCGACGAGCGCCCCGAAGAGGTCACCGACATGGAGCGCACGGTGAAGGGCGAGGTCATCGCCTCCACCTTCGACCGGCCAGCGGAAGACCACACGACGGTCGCCGAGCTCGCGATCGAGCGCGCCAAGCGCCTCGTCGAGCTGGGCCGCGACGTGGTCGTGCTGCTCGACTCGATCACCCGCCTCGGACGCGCGTACAACCTGGCCGCTCCGGCGTCCGGCCGCGTCCTCACCGGTGGCGTCGACGCATCCGCGCTCTACCCGCCGAAGCGCTTCTTCGGTGCCGCCCGCAACATCGAGAACGGCGGATCCCTCACGATCCTCGCCACCGCGCTCGTCGAGACCGGCTCCAAGATGGACGAGGTCATCTTCGAGGAGTTCAAGGGTACCGGTAACAGCGAGCTGCGCCTGTCCCGCCAGCTCGCCGACAAGCGCATCTTCCCGGCGGTGGACGTGAACGCGTCCAGCACCCGCCGCGAGGAGATGCTCCTCTCCGCCGACGAGGTCAAGATCACCTGGAAGCTGCGCCGCGCTCTCGCCGGCCTCGACCCGCAGCAGGCGCTGGAGGTCGTGCTCGGCAAGCTCAAGGAGACCCACTCCAACGTGGAGTTCCTCGTCCAGATGCAGAAGTCGATCCCGACGCTGCCCTCGGGCGCCCACGGGCACGACAACAACATCCGCTGAGGCCCGACGTGTTCGAGTCCGTCCAGACTCTGATAGACGAGCATCGCCGGGTCCAGGAGGAGCTCTCCGACCCGGCGGTGCACGCCGACGCGACCCGCGCCAAGCGTGTCAACCGTCGGTACGCCGAGCTGTCGCGCATCGTCGCGGCGCACGAGGCGTGGACGGGCGCCGTCGATGATCTGGAGGCGGCGCGCGAGCTCGCCAGGGAGGACGAGGCGTTCGCCGCCGAGGTCCCCGCGCTGGAGGAGGGCGTGCAGACCGCGCAGGAGCGCCTCCGACGACTCCTCATCCCGCGCGACCCCGACGACGCCCGCGACGTGATCATGGAGATCAAGGCGGGGGAGGGCGGCGCCGAGTCGGCGTTGTTCGCCGCGGACCTGCTGCGCATGTACGTGCAGTACGCCGCGTCCAAGGGGTGGAAGACCGAGCTGCTCGAGCGCAACGAATCCGACCTCGGCGGCTACAAGGACGTCCAGGTCGCCATCAAGGGCTCCTCGTCCGACCCTGCACAGGGCGTCTGGGCGCACCTGAAGTACGAGGGCGGCGTGCACCGCGTGCAGCGGGTGCCGGCCACGGAGTCGCAGGGACGCATCCACACGTCCACGACCGGCGTGCTCGTGTTCCCCGAGGTGGACGAGCCCGAGGAGATCCAGATCGATCAGAACGATCTGAAGATCGACGTGTTCCGTTCATCGGGCCCCGGCGGCCAGTCGGTGAACACCACCGACTCCGCGGTCCGGATCACCCACGTGCCGACCGGCATCGTCGTGTCTATGCAGAACGAGAAGTCGCAGTTGCAGAACCGTGAGGCCGCGATGCGCGTGCTGCGCGCCCGACTGCTCGCCAAGCAGCAGGAGGAGCTCGACGCGGCAGCCTCCGACGCGCGCAAGTCGCAGATCCGCGGCATGGACCGCTCGGAGCGCATCCGTACCTACAACTTCCCGGAGAACCGGATCGCGGATCACCGGACCGGGTTCAAGGCGTACAACCTCGATCAGGTCATGGACGGTGCGCTCGACCCCATCATCGAGAGCGCCATCGCCGCCGACGAAGAAGCACGCCTCGCCGCCGTCGGCTCCGAGGGCTGAGCACCCCCGCGAACGGGGTCAGGTGCGCCTCGCGCATCGATGCTCGGGACGCCCGGTCGACCCGTAACGCAGCCGCACCTCGACGACGGTCCGCGCAGCGAGAGCGGCGAGGTGTCGTTGCGCCGTGGCGCGGGAGATGCCGACCCGTTCCGCGACCTCCACCACTGCAAGGTGCCGTGGCGCGCGGTCATCGTGTCGCTCGTGATGCGGGGGATCGGCATCCTTATGGGCTCCGTCCCCTTCTTCGTCGCGCAGTGACCCCGGGAGCAGGCCGCGCTAGGCTCGCCCCGTGATCACACTCCTGTATCGCGGGGCACTCATGGTCGTCGTGCTGCTGCCCATCGGGGGTCTGCGCATCGTCGACCTGACGGGGTGGCTGCCGGGTGCCGTCATCGTCTGGCTGGTGACGGCGCTCGGCAGCGTGCTGCTGCCGCTCGTCTTCCTGCGTCGTCGGATGGGGGGCCGCAGCGGACACCGCTCCGGTCGCCGGGCGGCGCGTCAGATGGAGTAGTCCGGGGCAGTCAGCAGGGCCCTGGTGTCCTCTCCGGCGGTCCGCTGGCGCGGCTTCGCGGGAACGCCGACGAGCACGCTGTCGGCGGGTGCGTCCTTGGTGACCACGGCGTTGGCGCCCACGACGGAACGGGCTCCGACCGTGACGGCGCCGAGGATCTTCGCCCCTGCGCCCACGGCGACGCCGTCCTGCAGGGTGGGGTGCCGTTTGCCGACGTCCCGTGTCCGACCGCCGAGGGTCACGCCGTGGTACATGAGTACGTCATCGCCGATCTCCGCGGTCTCGCCGATCACCACGCCCATGCCGTGGTCGATGAAGAAGCGCCGTCCGATCCGGGCTCCCGGGTGGATCTCGACGCCGGTCAGCCAGCGGGACACCTGCGACCCGGCACGGGCGAGGAGCCGGAAGCGTCGCCGCCACAGCGCGTGGGAGACGCGGTGCGCCCAGACAGCATGCAGGCCGGGGTAGAGCAGAGCCACCTCGATTGCGGTGCGCGCGGCCGGATCTCGAAGGCGCGCGGCGGCGATGTCCTCGCGCATTCGCCCGATCATGCCCATCGACGGCCTCAGTCCTCGCGCAGATCCTCGAACAGGGCGGTGGAGAGGTACCGCTCGCCGGTGTCCGGGATGATCACGACGATGGTCTTGCCGGTGTTCTCCGGGCGTGCGGCGACGGTCAGCGCGGCCGAGACGGCGGCACCGGAGGACATGCCGACCAGCAGTCCCTCCTTCGCCGCGAGCTCGCGGGCCACGCGCAGGGAGTCCTCGAACTCCGCGGTGATGATCTCGTCGAGCACCTCGCGGTCGAGGATGTCGGGCACGAAGTTCGGGCCGATGCCCTGGATCTTGTGCGGTCCGGGGTGCCCCTCGGTGAGGACGGGGGAGTCCTTCGGCTCGACGGCGATGACCTGGACCTCGGGCTTCGCCGCCTTCAGCGCCTGGCCGGTGCCGGTGACCGTCCCGCCCGTGCCGACGCCGGCGATGAAGATGTCGACCGCGCCGTCGGTGTCCCGGAGGATCTCCTGCGCGGTGGTCTCGCGGTGGATCTGCGGGTTCGCCGCGTTCTCGAACTGGCGGATCCAGACGGCGCCGGAAGTCTCGTCGACGATCCGCTTGACCTCCTCGATGGCCCCCTTCATGCCCTTGGTGGGGTCGGTGAGGACGATCTCCGCGCCGAACGCCTTGAGCAGCACACGACGCTCCTTCGACATCGACGCGGGCATGGTGAGGATGACGCGGTAGCCGCGGGCGGCGCCGACCATGGCGAGGGCGATGCCGGTGTTGCCGCTCGTGGACTCCACGATGGTGCCGCCGGGGGAGAGCTCACCCGCGGCCTCCGCCGCATTGATCATGGCGATGCCGATGCGGTCCTTCACGCTGGACGCCGGGTTGTAGTACTCGAGCTTCGCGAGCACGGTGGCACCGAGGCCCTCGGTCACGCGGTTGAGGCGGACGAGCGGCGTGTTGCCGAAAGCGGTGGTGATGTCGGGGTGGATGCCGGACATGGGGGAGCCCTTCCTGTGCGGGTGCGCTGCCGATCCAGCCTAGGCGAGCCCGAGGGGGGACGGGGCATTGTGACGTGCGCGCACTCTACGCTGGAGCCATGCCCGACCTCTCCCTCGCTGCGGCCGTGCGCGCCGCGGCGCAGCGTCTCGCCGACGCCGGCGTCCCCGACCCCCTCGTCGACGCCGAGCTGCTCGCCGGACACGTCCGAGGACAGCGTCGCGGGGAGGTGCAGGCGGCCATCGTCCGGGGCGACAGGCTCGACGACGACGACGCGACCGCCTTGGACGCGCTCGTCGCCCGACGCGCAGGCCGTGAGCCCCTGCAGCATCTCACCGGCACCGCACCGTTCCGGCATCTGGAGCTCGCGGTGGGCCCTGGTGTCTTCGTCCCCCGGCCCGAGACGGAGACCGTGGCGCAGTATGCGATCGACGCCCTTCTGGGATCGGGCGATCCGTCCCCCATCGGCGTCGATCTCGGCACGGGCAGCGGGGCGATCGCGCTCGCGATGGCGACCGAGGTGCCGCACGCCCGGGTGTACGCCGCGGAGATCTCCCCGGAGGCGCACGCCTGGGCCCGTCGCAACGTCGAGGGTGTCGAGAACCTCACGCTCGTGCTGTCCGATCTCGCCGATGCCTTCCCCGAACTGGACGGCACAGCCGCGGTCGTCATCTCGAACCCTCCGTACGTCCCCGCTCAGGCGATCCCGCGCGACCCCGAGGTCCGGCTGTTCGACCCCGCCCTCGCGCTCTACGGCGGAGAGGACGGGCTGGACGTCGTCCGTGTGCTCAGCACCAGGGCTCTGCGTCTGCTGCGGCCGGGGGGCACACTGGTGATCGAGCACGGAGAACTGCAGGGCTCCCCGATCCGCGAGCTGCTCGCGGCCGACGGATGGCGGGCCGCGGCCACCCATCGCGATCTGACGCTGCGCGACCGCGCCACCACCGCCGTCCGCCCCTGATCAGCAGACGTCGAGCTCGTCCCGAACCCGCCCCGCGTAGAATCGAACCGTCATGTCCCCCATCTTCGACTGCAGCGACGAGGCGCAGCTGCTCGCCGGGATGCGCAATGCGCGCCAGGCGATCGGCCGCGGCGACCTCATCGTCATCCCCACCGACACCGTCTACGGCGTCGCCGCCGACGCCTTCTCGCCGCCCGCGGTGCAGCGCCTCCTGGACGCCAAGGGTCGCGGCCGCAATCAGCCGCCGCCCGTGCTCGTCGGCACGAAGGAGACGCTGACGGCCCTCGCGGAGGCTGTTCCGGAGCCCGTCCAGCGTCTCGTCGACGCGTTCTGGCCCGGGGGGCTCACGATCGTGCTGCCGGCGCAGCCCTCGCTGGTGTGGGATCTGGGGGAGACCAAGGGCACGGTCGCCGTCCGCATGCCCGAGGGGCGGGTGGTGCTCGAGCTGCTGGCCGAGACCGGACCGCTCGCGGTGTCCAGTGCCAACCTCACCGGCAAGGCGGCAGCGATCTCCGCGCTCGACGCGGAGAAGATGCTGGGCGACAGCGTCGCGGTGTATCTGGACGACGGCATGAGCAAGGACGGCGTCGCGTCCACGATCATCGATGCGACCTCGCTCGTCCGCCGCGCGGGTGACGCCGAGCAGGGCGTCGTCCGGATCCTGCGGGACGGCGTCGTGACCAGGGAGCAGCTGCGCGAGGTCCTGGGCGACCTGCTCGAGCCGGACCCGCAGGACGAGGATTCGTGAAGCAGTACCTCTTCACGATCATCGTCACCGCCGCGATCACCTTCGTGCTGACCTGGGCGGTGTGGCGGCTGAGCCTCCGCTTCAAGCTGTATCCCGGCATCCGCGAACGCGACGTGCACACCACGCCCACGCCCCGACTCGGCGGCGTCGCGATCTTCCTCGGCATCGTCGCCGCCTTCGCCGTGTCCGCCACGAACCCGTTCTTCCAGAGCATCTGGACGCCGCCGCAGACCATGTGGTCGATCCTCGCGGCCGCTCTGCTCATCGCCGTGATCGGGGTCATGGACGACCTCTGGGACATCGACTGGATGATCAAGCTGGGCGCGCAGTTCCTCGCCGCCGGGATCATCACGGTGGGCGGTGGCCTGCAGATCCTCTCCCTTCCGTTCGGCGACCTGATCGTCGTGTCGAGCTGGCTGAGCATCACGATCACCATGTTCGCGATCGTGATCGTCATGAACGCCGTGAACTTCATCGACGGTCTCGACGGTCTCGTCGCCGGCGTCTGCCTGATCTCGAACGGCGTCTTCTTCGCATACTCGTACATCTTCACGCGGGACTCCGGGGCGTCGAGCTACTTCAACCTCTCCACGTTCCTCGCCGCGGTCCTCATCGGCGCCTGCCTCGGTTTTCTCCCGCTGAACTGGAGCCCGGCGAAGCTGTTCATGGGCGACTCCGGTGCTCTCGTGATCGGTCTGCTCATGGCGACCTCGGCCATCGCGATCACCGGGCAGATGGATCCGTCCGCCCTGGACCCGGAGCGCCTGGGGCGTTCGCAGCTGGTCGGCGCCTTCCTGCCGATCCTGCTCCCGTTGCTGGTCGTGCTCCTCCCGCTGTTGGACTTCGGCCTCGCCGTGCTGCGTCGGATGAGCGCGGGGCGATCGCCGTTCTCGCCGGACCGCAAGCACCTGCATCACCGGATGCTCGACCTCGGCCACCGCGACCGCGACGCGGTCCTGATCTTCTACGCCTGGACGGCCGTCATCTCCCTCGCCGTCCTCCTGATGTACGTCGGCGCCCGAGAGGACTGGCCCGGCCAGTACCTTCCGGGTGTCGCGTTCGGGGTCGTCGGCATCGCCGCATGCCTCGTCATCACCCTGAGTCCCACCCGCCGACGCAAGACCGCCGCGGGCGTCGCGCCCGACCCGATCCCCCTGGAGCCCCGATGAGTCCGAGCCCCGTTTCCAGCACCCCGATCCTGCGTCGCACCCTCGTCTGGTCGGCGGTGGCCACCGTCGTGCTGGCGCTCGTCGCCGGCGGGATCGGCTTCGCCGTCGCGCAGGGGGAGGGGCTGGTCAGCGGTCTCCTCGGTGTCCTCCTCGCCGCGCTGTTCCTCGGGATCACCGGGCTGAGCATCCTCATCGCCAACCGGTGGTACGGCGATCCCCTGTACGTGCAGCTCTTCTTCGCGATCGTGCTGGGCGGGTGGCTGCTGAAGCTCGGGGTCTTCGTCGTCGTGATGATCCTGCTCGCCGGACAGCCGTGGATCGAGCCGATGGTGTTCTTCCTGTCGATCGTCGCGGGGGTGCTCATGTCCCTCATCATCGACGTCGTCGTTCTCACCCAGATGCGGCTGCCCAACGTCAGCGACACCACGCTCCCCACCGAGGTGCCGGAGGACCGCGCCCCCGGAGCGGTGAACGATGCCTCCGACGGCCCTGCGGACGCGGCCCCGCGGTCTTAGGGCACCCTTGGATTCTGATAGTGTTGAGGAGTGCCCGCCGCTCGCCCGCGAGCGCTTGCGCTGTGTAGCACACCGACCATCGTCGCCCCGGTTCTGACCGGTGCCCCGAAGCTGGAGCCCGCGCTGTTTAATCTTGCTGCGACCCTGACCCCCCGACTCGCGTCCTCTGATGGCGAGTTCCACGGCCCTTCGATCGATGAGTTCTTCCCGGAGATCCTCTTCCACGTCGGACCCATCCCGGTCAACCGGATCCACCTGATCCAGTTGCTCTCGGTGATCGCCGTCGTCCTGATCCTGTGGCTCGGCACCCGCCGCATGAAGGTCGTGCCCGGCCGGTTCCAGAGCCTTGTCGAGATGGGCCTCGGCTTCGTCCGCGGCGGCATCGCGCACGACCTGCTCGGCCGCAAGGACGGCGACCGCTTCCTGCCGATCCTCACCACGATCTTCTTCATGGTGCTGTTCATGAACGTGACGGGCATCATCCCGTTCCTGAACATGCCGGGAACGGCGATCATCGCGGTGCCGCTCACGCTCGCCGTGGTCAGCTACGTCACGTTCATCTACGCCGGCATCAAGAAGAGCCCGAAGAACTTCTTCAAGAATGCGCTCTTCCCGTCCGGCGTGCCGTGGCCGGTCTACTTCATCGTCACGCCGATCGAGCTCATCTCGACGTTCATCATCCGCCCGGTGACCCTCACCCTGCGACTGCTGATGAACCTCGTCGTCGGCCACATGATCCTGGTCCTCTGCTTCGCGGCGACCCAGTTCTTCTTCTTCACCGCGGGCGGCGGCTGGGCTGCCCTCGGTATCGGAACCCTCGCCTTCGGCGGTGCCTTCACTCTCTTCGAGATCCTGGTCGCCGTCCTGCAGGCCTACGTCTTCACCGTCCTCACCGCGGTCTACATCCAGCTCGCGGTCGCAGAAGAGCACTGAGCGGGCGGGCAACAGCCCTCCCACCCAACGAAAGGAAAAACCCGTGGACGCAACTACGGTTCTCGCTGAAATCAACGGCCACCTCGCGGCGGTCGGCTACGGCCTCGCGGCCATCGGCCCGGCCATCGGTGTGGGCATCGTGGTCGGCAAGACCATCGAGGGCGTCGCCCGTCAGCCCGAGCTGGCCGGTCGCCTGCAGGTCCTCATGTGGATCGGTATCGCCTTCACCGAGGCGCTTGCGTTCGTCGGCATCGCCGTCGGATTCATCCCCTTCCCGTAATCCCCACCGACTTCTGAAGGAGACAGGATGCTGAACGCTCTTGTCACGAACCTCGCGGCTGAGGGTGAGGCGGCGAACAACCCGCTGATCCCCGCGTGGTACGACATCATCTGGTCGGGCTTCTGGTTCCTCATCATCCTCGCCGTCGTGTGGAAGGTCGCCCTTCCTCGTCTGACGAAGATGCTCGACGAGCGGTCCGCCGCCATCGAGGGCAACATCGCCAAGGCCGATGAGGCGCAGAAGCAGGCGGAAGCGGCTCTCGAGGAGTACACCCGACAGCTGGCCGAGGCACGCACCGAGGCCGGTGAGATCCGTGAGGCCGCCCGTGAGGACGGCAAGAAGATCATCGCCGAGGCGAAGGAGACCGCAGCCAGCGAGGCCGCGCGTCTGACCGCCACCGCGCACACGCAGATCGAGGCAGAGCGCCAGACGGCTCTCGTCTCCCTGCGCAGCGAGGTCGGCTCGCTCGCTCTGGACCTCGCCGGCGGCGTGGTCGGCGAGACGCTCTCCGACGACGCCCGCGCGGCCGCCGTGGTCGACCGCTTCCTCGCCGATCTCGAAGCATCCGAGAAGGCGGCTCAGTAATGGGCAGCGCGACCGCTCAGGCACTCGCGGCATCCACTCAGACGCTTGCCGCAGCGAAGGACGTCACCCTCGAGACCGCGCGCGAGCTGTTCGCGGCCGCGCGGGCCGTGGGCGAATCGTCTCAGCTGAGCGGCGCGCTGGCTGACCCCTCGGCTCCGACCTCGGCGCGGCAGAACGTCGTGTCCGCGGTGTTCGGGCAGTACGGCTCCGCGGCGCAGGATGTCCTGCGCACCGCTGTCGCCGAACGCTGGTCGAACGCCTCCGAGCTGATCGACGGTCTCGAGGAGCTCGCGATCCGGGCGGCGACCATCGCCGAGCCCGGCGCGGACATCGAGGGCGAGCTCTTCGGCTTCTCGCGGGTGATCGCGGCGAACCCGGAGCTCGAGCTCGCGCTCGGCAGCCGGCTCGGGGGAGAGGACGCCAAGGCCGCCCTGGTCGAGCGTCTCCTCGTCGATGCCTCCGCCAGCGCTCCGACGGCCCTCATCGTCACGTCCCTCGTGCGTCAGCCGCGCGAGCGCCGGGTGCGGCAGTTGCTGAGCCGGGCGATGCGTATCGTCTCGAACCAGCGCGGTCGCCTCGTGGCCACGGTGCACACGGCGACCGAGCTCAGCGACGCGCAGCGCACGCGACTCGGCCAGACGCTCTCGCAGCGATACGGCGGCCAGGTGTCCCTCAACGTCGTCATCGACCCCAGCGTCGTCGGAGGCCTGCGTGTGCAGATCGCCGATGACGTCATCGACGGCAGCATCTCCGCACGACTCGCCGACCTTCGCCAGAAGCTCGCGGGCTAACACGACTTCGCGCGGGGAACCGCGCACCCAGATACAAAGGGAAGACAATGGCAGAACTATCGATCAGCCCCGACGTCATCCGTGACGCGCTGAAGGATTTCGCCGCCGCGTACGAGCCCACCGGGGCCGCGGCGACCGAGGTCGGCACCGTCATCGACGCCGCCGACGGCATCGCTCACGTCGAGGGACTTCCCGGCGTGATGGCGAACGAGCTCGTGACCTTCGCCGACGGCACCAAGGGTCTCGCGCTGAACCTCGACGAGCACGAGATCGGTGTCGTCGTCCTCGGCGACTTCACCGGCATCGAGGCCGGTCAGGAAGTCACCCGCACGGGTGAGGTCCTCTCCGTCCCGGTCGGTGACGGCTACCTGGGCCGCGTCGTCGACCCGCTCGGCAACCCGATCGACGGCCTCGGCGCGATCGCGACCGAGGGCGTCCGCGAGCTCGAGCTCCAGGCCCCCGGCGTCATGCAGCGCAAGTCGGTGCACGAGCCCATGCAGACCGGCATCAAGGCCATCGACGCGATGATCCCGGTCGGCCGCGGCCAGCGCCAGCTCATCATCGGCGACCGCCAGACCGGCAAGACGGCCATCGCGATCGACACGATCATCAACCAGAAGGCCAACTGGGAGTCGGGCGACGTCAACAAGCAGGTCCGCTGCATCTACGTCGCCATCGGTCAGAAGGGCTCGACCATCGCTTCGGTGAAGGGCGCGCTCGAGGAGGCCGGCGCTCTGGAGTACACCACGATCGTGGCGGCTCCGGCATCCGACCCCGCCGGCTTCAAGTACCTCGCTCCGTACACCGGTTCGGCCATCGGCCAGCACTGGATGTACGGCGGCAAGCACGTCCTCATCATCTTCGACGACCTGTCGAAGCAGGCCGAGGCCTACCGTGCCGTCTCCCTGCTGCTGCGCCGCCCGCCGGGCCGCGAGGCCTACCCTGGCGACGTCTTCTACCTGCACTCCCGTCTGCTCGAGCGGTGCGCGAAGCTGTCCGACGAGCTCGGTGCGGGTTCGATGACCGGTCTTCCGATCATCGAGACCAAGGCGAACGACGTCTCGGCGTACATCCCGACCAACGTGATCTCGATCACCGACGGCCAGATCTTCCTGCAGTCCGACCTCTTCAACGCCAACCAGCGTCCTGCGGTCGACGTGGGTATCTCGGTGTCGCGTGTCGGTGGTGACGCTCAGGTGAAGTCGATCAAGAAGGTCTCCGGAACGTTGAAGCTGGAGCTGGCGCAGTACCGCTCGCTCGAGGCGTTCGCGATGTTCGCATCGGACCTCGACGCCGCTTCGCGTCGTCAGCTCTCGCGCGGTGCCCGTCTGACCGAGCTGCTCAAGCAGCCGCAGTACTCGCCGTACCCGGTGGAGGAGCAGGTCGTCTCGATCTGGGCCGGCACCAACGGCAAGTTCGACTCGATCGAGGTCGAGGACGTGCTGCGTTTCGAGCGCGAGCTGCTCGACTACCTGCGTCGCAACACGAAGGTGCTCGACACCCTGCGGGAGACCAACGCGCTGGACGACGCCACCGTCGCCGAGCTCGACAAGCAGACCGACAACTTCCTCCTGGAGTTCCAGGGCGGCAAGGGCCACGCCATCGGCGCCCCTGGCCACGAGGAGCACGCTGCGGCCGAGGCCGAGGACGTCAACCAGGAGAAGATCGTCAAGGGTCGTCGCGCGTAACCGCGTGAGGTACTGATTCATGGGCGCTCAACTCAGGGTCTACAAGCAGAAGATCTCTTCTGCTCAGACGACCAAGAAGATCACGAAGGCGATGGAACTCATCGCGGCTTCGCGCATCCAGAAGGCGATGGCACGCGTCAAGGCGTCCACCCCCTTCGCGCGGGCCGTGACGAGGGCCGTGTCCGCCGTCGCGACGCACTCGAACGTCGACCACCCGCTCACCCGCGAGCCCGAGACGATCCGCCGCTCCGCGGTCGTGATCTTCTCGTCGGACCGCGGTCTCGCCGGAGCCTTCAACTCGCAGATCCTCCGTGAGGGTCTCGAGGTGGCGGAGCTCCTGCGCGAGCAGGGCAAGGAGCCGGTGTTCTACCTCGTGGGCCGCAAGGCCGTCGGGTACTTCCAGTTCCGTCGCATCGCGGCCGCTGCAGAGTGGACCGGCGACACCGACACCCCCTCGTTCCACACGGCGGAGGAGATCTCGCAGACGCTTCTCGAGGCCTTCAACCGTGGCGGCGAGGACGGCGGCGTCGACGAGATCCACCTCGTGTACAACCGCTTCGTCAGCATGATGACGCAGTCGCCGGAGTCCGTGCGCCTGCTGCCGCTGGAGATCGCGGAGGCCGACGACTCGGAGGCGGGCAGCACCGTCTACCCGCTGTACGAGTTCGAGCCCGACGCCGAGACGGTGCTCGACGCGATCCTGCCGGTGTACATCCAGAGCCGCGTCTTCAACGCCCTCCTGCAGTCGTCCGCCGCCAAGCAGGCCGCGACGCAGAAGGCGATGAAGTCGGCCAGCGACAACGCCGACAAGCTCATCACCGACTACACCCGCCTGCGCAACAACGCGCGTCAGGCCGAGATCACCCAGCAGATCGCCGAGATCGTCGGTGGCGCCGACGCTCTCGCATCGAGCTGACAGACCCTCAGGAAAGAGACGAAGAAATGACCACCACCGCCACGGCTGAGCAGCCGGCGACCGCGGTCGTCGGGCGCGTCGCCCGCGTCAACGGTCCGGTTGTCGACATCGAGTTCCCGCACGACTCGATCCCCGACATCTACAACGCCCTGAAGACCACCATCGTGATGGGCGAGGAGTCCACCGAGATCACGCTCGAGGTCGCGCAGCACCTCGGCGACGACCTGGTCCGCGCCATCGCCCTGAAGCCGACCGACGGCATCGTCCGCGGTCAGGAGGTGCGCGACACCGGTGAGGCCATCTCGGTCCCCGTCGGCGACGTGACCAAGGGCAAGGTCTTCAACGTGATCGGCGAGGTGCTGAACCTCGAGCCCGGCGAGACCATCGAGGTCACCGAGCGCTGGCCGATCCACCGCAAGGCCCCGAACTTCGACCAGCTCGAGTCGAAGACGCAGATGTTCGAGACGGGCATCAAGTCGATCGACCTCCTCACCCCGTACGTGCTGGGTGGCAAGATCGGTCTCTTCGGTGGTGCCGGTGTCGGCAAGACCGTCCTCATCCAGGAGATGATCCAGCGCGTCGCGCAGGACCACGGTGGTGTGTCGGTGTTCGCCGGTGTCGGTGAGCGCACCCGTGAGGGCAACGACCTCATCCACGAGATGGAGGAGGCGGGCGTCTTCGACAAGACCGCCCTCGTCTTCGGCCAGATGGACGAGCCGCCGGGGACGCGTCTGCGCGTCGCCCTGTCGGCTCTGACGATGGCGGAGTACTTCCGTGACGTGCAGAAGCAGGACGTGCTGCTCTTCATCGACAACATCTTCCGCTTCACGCAGGCCGGTTCCGAGGTCTCCACGCTGCTGGGCCGCATGCCCTCCGCCGTGGGTTACCAGCCGAACCTCGCCGACGAGATGGGCCTCCTGCAGGAGCGCATCACCTCGACGCGCGGTCACTCGATCACCTCGCTGCAGGCGATCTACGTGCCGGCCGACGACTACACCGACCCGGCCCCGGCCACGACCTTCGCGCACCTCGACGCGACGACCGAGCTCTCCCGTGAGATCGCGTCGAAGGGTCTGTACCCGGCCATCGACCCGCTGACCTCGACGTCGCGCATCATGGACCCCCGCTACTTGGGCGAGGACCACTACCGCGTGGCCACGACGGTGAAGCAGATCCTCCAGAAGAACAAGGAACTGCAGGAGATCATCGCCATCCTCGGTGTCGACGAGCTCTCCGAGGAAGACAAGATCGTCGTGTCGCGTGCACGTCGCATCCAGCAGTTCCTCTCGCAGAACACCTACATGGCGAAGAAGTTCACGGGCGTCGAGGGCTCGACCGTGCCGCTGAAGGAGACCATCGAGTCGTTCGATGCGATCACCCGGGGTGACTTCGACCACGTCGCCGAGCAGGCCTTCTTCAACGTCGGTGGCATCTCCGACGTGGAGGAGCGCTGGGCGCAGATCCAGAAGGAGAACGCCTGACCATGGCGCTGCATGTCAGCCTCGTCTCCGCCGACGCGGAGGTCTGGACGGGAGAGGCGAGCCTCGTCGTCGCCAAGACCGTCGAGGGCGAGATCGGCTTCATGTCCGGTCACGAGCCGGTGCTGGCCATCCTCGCCGAGGGTCAGGTCCGGATCACCCAGACGGATGGCGCCAAGGTGCTGGCGAACGCGCAGGACGGCTTCCTCTCCATGGAGGGCGACGTCCTGACGATCGTGGCCGGCAACGCGGCACTCATCTCCTGACAGTCCTGTACATCGCGTCCGCCTCGACACCCGCCCGGGTGTCGAGGCGGACGTGTCTCTTTCCCCTGAGGTCCCATGAAGATCCTGCTTCCGCCGTCCGAGACCAAGCGCGAGGGCGGTGACGGCGGTCCGCTGGATGTGCCCGCGCTGGCACTCCCGGACCTCACACCGCAGCGGACCGCCGTGATCGACGCTCTCGTGGCTCTCGCCGCCGATGAGGACGCGAGCCGGCGCGTGCTGAAGCTGAGCGATCGGCAGCGGGGGGACATCGCGCACAACCGTGTCGTGAGGAGCGCGCCCACGATGCCCGCGGTGGACCGCTACACCGGTGTGCTCTTCGACGCCCTCGACGCGGGGTCGCTCTCGACCGCCTCCCGTCGCTGGCTGGACGCCCACGTGTGGATTCACAGCGCTCCGTTCGGCCCGGTCGCGGCCCTGGACGCGATCCCGACCTATCGCCTGGCAGCCGGCACCACGCTTCCGGGGATGCCGCCGCTGCGTCGCCACTGGGCCGATCCGACGGCGGCGGCGATCGCGGCCGATGCCCCGGCTTTCGTGCTCGATCTGCGCAGCGAGGCGTACGCGGCACTCGGACCCGTGCCGGCCGGGGTGCCGTCCGTGTACGTGCGGGTCGTCACGGCGCAGGGGAGGGCGCTGAACCACTTCAACAAGAAGTCCAAGGGGCTGCTCGTCCGGGCACTGGCCGAGGACCGGCCGCGTCTCGGCTCGCTCCGAGGGCTGCACCGGTGGGCGCGGGCGCACGACGTCGTTCTGCGGGACGGCACCGCACCGGGGGAGATCGAGCTGGTCGTCGCCGACTGACGGTCTCGAGGCCGGCGAATCGCCCCCGGCGGTCGTTGCCGCCCCCTGGGCGCACCGCTACCATGTCCAATGCGAGGCGGGGAGTCTCGTGGCGGGGGACGAGAGCCGTCTCCCCTGACCAGAGAATGTGAGCCTCATGGGTTACGACGACTACGGAGCGGGCTATCTCGGCCTGCTCTTCGCCTACTTCTTCGTCATTCTGCTGATCGCGGTCGCCGGGTACGTCCTGGTGTCGCTCTTCTACATGAAGATCTTCCAGAAGGCCGGCGTGCAGGGCAACTGGCGTGCCTGGGTGCCCGTCTACAACATGATGATCTTCTTCAAGCTCGGTGACCTGAGCCCGTGGCTCGTCCTGTACGGCATCGCCGGCACGGCCCTGCTGAGCTGGATCGGCATCGGCTTCCTGTTCTCGCTCGCGCTCTCGGTGCTCTCGGTCATCGCCGCGTGGCGCGTGGGCCTCAAGCTCCAGAAGGACGCCGTCTGGGTCGTCCTCTACATCTTCCTCTCCGTCGTCTGGCTCGGTATCAACGCGTTCGACAAGTCGCGCTGGAACCCGAACATCCAGCCGGCCTCCTGGGCGGGTAACGGCTTCCTCGGCGACCGCACGGTGTGGGACGGCATTCCCGTCCAGCCGGCAGCGGCCGCCCCGCAGCAGGGCTACGGTGCGCCGCAGGGATATGGGGCACCGCAGGGCTACGGCACCCCGCCGCAGGGCTACGCGCCGCCGACGCAGGCGTACACGCCGCCTTCGGCACCCGGCTACGCGCCGCCCGCCGGCCCCGCCGCCCCGGCGACGGGTGCGCCGATCCCTCCGGTGCCGCCCACGACGCCTCCTGCGCCTCCCGCGGCTCCGCCCACGACGCCTCCGGCCCCGCCCGCGGCTCCTCCCGCCGCTCCTCCGGCGCCGCCGACCACACCGAACGATCCCACGCAGCCGCCTGCGTGACGACGTGAGGAGAACCCCCGGTCTTCGGATCGGGGGTTCTTCGCGTCTGTGGCTCCTCCGTGTCCCCACATGCCGCTAACGTGGAGACATGGACTCGTCGCAGCGGAGGGAAGTCGTCCCTCCTCCCGTCGCCCCGCGCCCCGTCCACCGCCATCCCGGTGCGGTCCCGAGGAGCGAGTTCCACTACGATGTGTGAGTATCCTGCGCCCGCCCCATCCGCCGCAGGTCCATCGGAGGCAGTTCGTGGCTGAGACCAAGACGCACACCCTCACGGTTGCGCATCGTCCGTTGCGGCTGTCCTGGGCCGGCGTCACCGACCAGGGGCGCCGCCGGGAGACGAATCAGGACGCCCTCCTCGCCGAGTACCCGCTCTTCATCGTCGCGGACGGCATGGGAGGTCATGCCGGCGGCGAGATCGCCAGCCAGAGCACGGTCGCGCGCCTGCGGGCGATGGTCGATGCCGACGACGTCACCCCCTCCGCGATCGAGAAGGCTCTCGCGCTCGCGGTGGACGACATCGCCGAGCACCCGGACACCACCGACGAGGGGACCGGCACCACGCTCACCGGCGTCTACCTGGACGAACAGGGAGACGAGCCGCACTGGGTGGCGCTGAACATCGGTGACTCGCGCGTGTACCTGCTGCGCGACGACCGGCTGCTGCAGGTCACGACCGATCACTCCGTCGTGCAGGAGCTCATCACCGCCGGCAAGCTCAGTCCCGAAGAGGCGGAGGGCCACCCGTACAGCAACGTGATCACCCGCGCGGTCGGTGCGAGCGAGCTCACGGCGCCGGACTACGTCACCATCGACGTGCGGCCGGGCGACCGTTTCGTCATCTGCTCCGACGGTCTCACGAAGGAGCTCACGGACTACGGCATCCAGCACTTCCTCCGCGCTCATGCCGACCCCGCGGAGAGCGTCGACGCGATGCTCGCGGCGGCCCTCGACAACGGAGGGCGCGACAACGTCACCGTGATCGTTCTGCAGGTCGACGATCCCGAGGATCCTTCCTCCCCACCCGCGGACTCGGGGGAGTAGCGCTCCGGACCCTGTGGAGAGGCCCTATCCGCCCCGGCGGTGAGCTCCACTGGAGGCATGCACTCCTCGCCCCTGGTCCTCCCGTCCGCCATGGCGCCGGCCCGGCGGCGCCCGCTTCCCCTCATCGCCGCCGTCGTCCCCGTGGGAGTCGGTCTGGCTCTCTGGTTCACGACCGGCGCGCTGCATGCGCTCTGGTTCGCGGCTCTCGGGCCCTTGATGCTGGGCGCGTCGCTCCTCGACGCGGCCCGCGGACGTCGTCGCGAACGGCGAGCCGAGGCGCTCCGGATGGACGCCGCATGGGCAGAGGTCGAAGCGCAGCTGCACCGCCGCCACGCGGAGGAGCGCGCAGACGAGGAACGTCGTCACCCGGATGCCGCCTCGTGTCTGCGCAGCCGCCCGTTGCAGGATGCCCGGCCGCCCGACCACGACACTCCGCTCGTCGTGGGACGCGGATCCCGGGTCAGCACCGTGCGCTGCGAGGGCGGTGACGACGAGCGCGCCGAAGCGTTCCGCCGCCGGTGCGGTGTCCTGGAAGACGCGCCGCGGGTCGTCCTCCTCGGTCGAGGAGTATGCCTGCGCGGCCCGGAGCCGCTCACCAGGGCCGTGGCACGCGCGCTCATCGTCCAGCTCTGCCTGCGCTTCTCCCCGAGTGTGCTCTCCCTCGTCGGCGACCCGGCGCGGGACGGGGCGCTGGCGGGCTTCCCGCACATGCAGCAGGCGCGACGCGGTGGTTTCCGGCTCGCCCTCGCAGAGGAGGCCGCATCGGCCCCGAGCGCCGATGCGGTGATCTGGACCCTGCCGACCGGTGCGGACGTTCCGGACGGCATCACGACGGTGGTCGACATCGTGGAACCCGGTGCGGCGACTCTGCGCACCCCGGACGGCGAGGACGGGGTGGACGTCGAGTACCTGTCGTCGGCGCAGGCGACGGCGGCCGCCGAGCTGTGGGGCGGGAAAGGGTCCGCGACGGAGGCGACCGGGGCGGCGGTGGCGCTCCGGGACCTTCCGCAGCCACCGGTGGGCCCAGGCCTCCTCGTGGCGCTCGGCCGCGGAGCACACGATGCCCCGGTGACGGCCGACATCGTCGAGGACGGCCCGCACGCGATCGTGACGGGGATGACGGGGACAGGCAAGAGCGAACTCCTCATCACATGGGTCGCCGCCGTCTGCGCGAGGTACGGGCCGGAGCGGGTGAGTGTCCTCCTCGCGGACTTCAAAGGAGGGACGGCCTTCGATCGCCTGCGGGAGCTGCCGCAGGTCGTCGGCGTCCTCACGGACCTCGACGAGACGGAGGCGCGGCGCGGCGTCGCCAGCCTGGCCGCAGAGATGCGCCGCCGTGAGGGTGCCCTCGCGGCGGCGCAGGCGCGCGACGTGCGTGAGACCGACCTTCCCCGACTCCTGATCGTCGTCGACGAGTTCGCCGCCCTGCTGCAGGAGCACACAGAGCTGGCGGCGGTGTTCACCGACGTCGCGGCGCGGGGGCGCGCCCTGGGCATGCACCTGGTCCTCGGCACGCAGCGCGCCGCCGGGGTCATCCGCGATGCGCTCGCGACGAACTGCCCGCTGCGGCTGAGCCTGCGCGTCGCCGAGACTTCTGACAGCAGGGCGATGCTCGGCACCTCCGGCGCCGCCGAGCTTCCCGGCGGAGCGGAGGGCCGAGGCCGTGCGCTCCTCCGTCGCCCGCAGGACGACGAGCCGCTGCCGGTGCGCATCGCCCTCACCGATGACGACGTCATCCGACGGATCGCGCAGCGATGGGCGGGAGCGCCGACGTCTCCACCTCCGTGGCGACCCGCTCTCCCGACGCGCCTGCCGCTCGACGCGCTGCTGACCGCTCGGGCAGGGTCCGCGCGTTCGGAAGCCGGGCCCTGCCTGGTGCTCGGACGCGCTGACGAGCCCGAGAATCAGGCGCAGCCGCTGGAGGTTCTGCATCCTGGCCGCGACCGCGGGCTCGTGGTCCTCGGCGCCCCGGGAACGGGGCGGACGACAGCCTTGCGTGTGATCGCGGCGCAGCATCGCCACAGCGCGTGGTTCCCGGATGATCCCGAAGCGGCCGTCGACCTGCTTGCCGCGTGGGTCGAGGGCGGCACGGCGCCACCCGACGTCGTGCTCGCGGATGATCTCGATCTGCTCCACGCGCGCCTGCCTCTCGACGTCGGCCACGAGTTCGTCCAGCGGTGGGAGCAGCTGGTGCGATCATCGGCCACCGTCACCTGGGTGCTCGCGGCCGGTCGGGCGACGGGTCCGCTGGCCCGCGTGCTGGAGGCACTCCCGCGTCGGGCCCTGCTGCGGATGCCGACCCGCGTCGAGCACATCGCCGCGGGCGGCGAGGTCGCTCACTTCCGACGCGATCGTCCGCCGGGGAGGGCCGTGTGCGGAGAGCGGGAGATGCAGTTCGCCTGGGTCGAGGGTCCCGGGGTGGAGTCGCGCTCCGGAGAGCTGCGGGGGAGCACGCCGGTGTGGGTGCCGCAGGCGGAGATCACGGCGTTGGTCACCCCGGGCGTCGTCGGCGTCGTCGCGGCGTTGGCGGCCGCGCATCCCGACTGCGACGTACAGGCGGTGGGTCCGGAGGTGAGCGGAACGGGGCGACCGCTCGTGCTGGTGGGCGATGCCGAGAACTGGCAGCGTCAGTGGGCACTGTGGCAGCGGGTGCGATCGCAGGGGGAGGTGCTCATCCGGGCGGAGCGGCCCGGCGAGCTCCGCCAGCTCGTCGGCATCCGCGCTCAGCCGCCGTACGCGCGACCGGACGCCGGGCGGGCCTGGTCCGTGATCGGAGACCGCCCTCCCCGGCGGGTGGTCCTCCCGGCGCTGGACCGGCGATGACGGTCAGCGGCACGGGGACGACGAGGTCGGGTCAGATGCCCGCACCCGGACGGATCGCGCCGACGTTCGCGCCGCCTCCGAGCACCGTGAGCGGCAGGGGGTCGGCCAGTCCGGTCACGTCGGCGTCGCTGAGCCCGCCCGCGCGTGCCAGCAGCGTGGCGGCCACGATCGTGGACGCGCGTGCGCCGCCGTCGAGCATCTTCAGCGCCACCGTGGTCCCGTTCGGGGCGACCATCACCATGACACCCTCCGCGCCGCCCTTGGCGAAGACTCCGAGCCGTTCGATCGCGATCGTGTCAGGGCGCCCGGGGCCGTCGATGGTCCAGGGGTTCTCGCGCACCGCCTTCACCAACGAGCCCGCCACGCGGTGCAGCGCGAAGGGGGAGCGCTCGGAGGCGGTTCCGATGCGGTGGATCGCGCGGGCCAGTCCGGTGAGGCTGAGCGCGTACACGGGGGCACCGCAGCCGTCGATCGCGGTGTGGGCCATCTTCTCGCCGGTCAGCCGGGCGATCACATCGCGGATGTGCGCCTGGAGCGGATGCGAGGGGTCGAGGTAGCCGTCGGTCGGCCAGCCCGTCGCGACGCAGGCGCGGAGCATCGCGGCGTGCTTGCCCGAGCAGTTCATGCGGATGCGCGCCTCCTGGCCGTGCTCGCGCACCATCTCATCGCGGGTCGCGGAGTCGCTCGGCCAGGCGGGAGGACACGCGAGGTCGTCCTCGTTGAGGCCGCCCGCGGTGAGCATCTCGCGCACGACCTCGGCGTGCCGATCGGTGCCGGAATGGCTCGCCGTCGACAGAGCCAGCTGCTCGCCCTCGAGTACCGCACCGGCGGTGAGGCAGGCGACCGCCTGCAGGGGCTTCAGGCTGGAACGGGGGAGGATCAGCGCATCCGCATTCCCGTGCCGCGCGACCACCTCGCCCTCGGGGGAGAGCACCACGGCCGCCCCGGCGTGACGCGACTCGATGAAGCCGCTCCGCTCCACGACGGCGAGCTCGACGGAATCCTGAACGGTGAGAGTCTCCAGCACCCGACAACTCTACCGGCGGGTCCGGCCCAGCCTGGTCGGGTACCGAGTCGGCGCCGTGTCGGCTGCACCTGGCAGACTGAGCGCATGCCAGAGCAGACGACTCAGCGGTCCCTCGGCGAGCACCGCTACGCCCTCACCGCCACCTGGACCGGCAACACCGGATCCGGCACGAGCGGCTACCGGGACTACCGCCGCGATGTCACGATCGAAGTCGCGGGCAAGCCCGAGCTGCTCGCCTCCTCCGACAAGCCGTTCCGCGGCGATCCGGCGCGGTGGAATCCGGAGGATCTGCTGCTGGCCTCGCTCTCCGAGTGCCATCTCCTGTCGTACTTGCACGCCTGCGTGACGGCCGGAGTGGTGGTCGTGTCCTACCGGGA
This sequence comes from Microbacterium meiriae, assembly GCF_040686935.1. Classification (NCBI taxonomy): domain Bacteria; kingdom Bacillati; phylum Actinomycetota; class Actinomycetes; order Micrococcales; family Microbacteriaceae; genus Microbacterium; species Microbacterium meiriae. The sequence continues at coordinate 807,293 of NZ_JBFBMF010000002.1, read as the reverse complement.
CACCGCGAGCGGCCTGATGCGCGAGAACGGCGCCGGCGGCGGTTCCTTCGTCGAGGTGCTGCTGCGCCCGGAGGTCGTCGTCGCCGAGGCCTCGATGATCGAGGCGGCCGAGCGCGCGCACGCTCAGGCGAACGAGTGGTGCTTCATCGCCAACTCGGTCAACTTCCCCGTCCGGCACGAAGCGACGGTGACGGCCGCCGGCTGAACGGACTCCTCAGCGGCGTTCGTGCGGGAGCGCCTGCTTGATCTTCTCGATCGTGTTCTGAGCCGGCGCCTCGTTGTAGGTGCCCGCGAGCTCCTGTCCGGAGAGCGCGTGGATCGCGGCCATGATCTCGTCGGTCGCGAGCCGGCGCGCGCGGCCGCTCGTGGCCGGTCCGTGCGGCGACAGATCCAGGGGCTCGCCGAAGCGCACGGTGATCCGCTCGGACAGCGTGGGCATCTTGGCGCCGACCGGCATCACCTTGTCGGTGCCGATGAGTCCCACCGGGACGACGGGTGCTCCCGTCTGCAGAGCGAGGAAGGCCACGCCCGTGCGGCCCTTGTACAACCGGCCGTCGGTGGAGCGGGTGCCCTCAGGGTAGAGCGCGACGGCGAGGCCCTCGTCGAGGAGCTGACGCTGCAGGTCTAGGGCGTCCAGCGCCGCCTGGCCGGCGCCGCGGCGGACCGGGATCGCACCGATCGCCTCGAAGAACGTCTTGGACGCCCAGCCCTTCATGCCGGTGCCCTCGAAGTAGCTCGACTTGGCGAGGAAGTGCACGGGACGCGGAGCCGCCACCGGGATGGCGATGGAGTCGATGAACGACAGGTGGTTGCTGGCGAAGATCACCGGGCCGGTGGTGGGGACGTGCTCACGTCCTTCGATACGCGGCCGGTAGACGAGCCGGGCGAGCGGGGCGATGAGGCTGCGGCCCAGCGTGTAGGTGAAGCCGGCGTGCCGGGGCTTCGGGGAGTCCTCTGAGGGGGTTTCGGGGTCCACGGACTGCTCAGAGCTCATCAGAGCAGGCTACTCCCGGATCCATGCCGACGTGGGAATGAAGACTCGCACCGCCGCTTCCCAGCGCGAGCAAAGGGCGATGAGGCAGGATGGAAGCTCCCGCCCGCGATCGTGAGGTCTTCCTGTGCGCACCCGTCCGCTGCTCGTCCTGTCCACCGTCGCTGCGGCGACCCTGCTGCTGGCGGGATGCTCCGGGAACGGCGATCCGCAGAGCACCTCCTCTCCGGACGCCTCCGGGTCGAGCCAGTGCCTCGTGAACGCGAAGGCCGGCGACACCTCGGACGCCATCGAGGTGGACGGCGAAGGTCTCGACGCCAAGATCACGGTTCCCGCCGATGCGGAGTTCGCGAACGTCGAGCGGACCGTCGTGTCCGAGGGCGAGGGAGACGACCTCGCGGCGAACGACCTCGTCTCCGTCCAGTATCAGATCGTCGATGCCGCCAGCGGCGACGTGGTCGACTCGTCGGCGCGCGGCGAGGACGGCACGCTCCCCGTGCTCCTCGACCCGAACCAGTCGTCGCTGTTCGTCGCCGCGCTCGAGTGCGAGCCGGTCGGATCCCGCGTCGTCCTCGCCATCCCCGGCAGCGCGCTCGGTGAGGGGCAGAGCAACATCGTCGTCTACGCGGAGGCCGTCGACCGGCTCCCCGAGGTCGCCTCCGGCAAGGAGGTCGAGCCGACCGCCGGCATGCCCGAGGTCGAGCTCGACGACGATGGCAAGCCGTCCGTCACGATCCCGGACGGCGATGCGCCGACCGAGACGAAGGTCTCCGTCCTCAAGCAGGGCGACGGCGCAACGGTGGCGTCCGGCGACCTCGTCGTGGTCCAGTACCTCGGGGTGAAGTGGTCCGACGGCGAAGAGTTCGACTCCAGCTGGAGCCGCGATGCGGCCCCCGCCCAGTTCCAGACGACGGGAGTCGTCGCCGGGTTCCAGAAGGCGCTCGAGGGTCAGAAGGTCGGTTCGCAGGTTCTCGTCGTCATGCCGCCGTCCGATGGCTACGGCGCGAGCGAGGGGCACGAGCTGCAGGACGAGAGCCTCGTGTTCGTCGTCGACATCCTCGCCACGACTCCGGTCCAGCCGCAGCAGTAGCCGCGGCAGTAGCCGCGGCCCGGGAGAGCCGGCGGCGTGTCCTAGGCTGGCGTCATGCGTCGCGTCATCATCCTCGGCTCCACCGGTTCCATCGGCACGCAGGCGCTGGATGTGATCCGCGCCAATCCGCGACGCTTCGAGCTCGTCGGTCTCGCCGCGGGGTCGAACGCCACGATGGTGGCCGAGCAGGCGGCGCAGTTCCAGGTGGAGCACACGGCTCTCGGCGCGGTCGAGGCGGAGCAGCTGGTCCGCGACGTCGAAGCCGATGTGGTGCTGAACGCCATCACCGGCTCGATCGGTCTCGGCTCGACGCTCGCTGCGCTGGAGGAGGGGCGGACCCTCGCGCTGGCGAACAAGGAGTCGCTGATCGTCGGCGGTGATCTCGTGCTCGCCGCCGCGGCACCCGGGCAGATCGTCCCCGTGGACTCCGAGCACTCCGCGCTCGCCCAGGCCCTGCGCTCCGGCACACACGACGAGATCCGCCGTCTGGTGGTCACGGCCTCGGGTGGCCCGTTCCGCGGCAGGTCGCGCGACGAGCTCACCGGAGTGACCCCGGAACAGGCGCTGGCGCATCCGACGTGGAACATGGGTCGCACGGTCACCACGAATTCGGCGACCCTGGTCAACAAGGGGCTCGAGGTCATCGAGGCGCACCTGCTGTTCGACGTGCCCTACGACGACATCGACGTCGTCGTGCACCCGCAGTCGATCGTCCACTCCATGGTGGAGTTCGTCGACGGCTCGACCATCGCGCAGGCCTCGCCGCCGGACATGCGTCTGCCGATCTCGCTGGGCCTGGACTGGCCGCACCGCGTGGGCGGCGTGGGCCGTCCGCTGGACTGGACCACGGCGACGTCCTGGACCTTCGAGCCGCTCGACGGCGACGCCTTCCCCGCGGTGGCGCTCGCAAAGGCCGTCGGGCGCGCCGGAGGCACCTTCCCCGCCGTCTACAACGCCGCCAACGAGCAGGCCGTGGACGCGTTCCACGAAGGGCGCCTGCCGTTCCTCGGCATCGTCGACACCGTGCAGCGGGTCGTCGACGCGCACGACGCTCCGGACGCGTTGACCGTGGAATCGCTCGCGGCGGCCGAGGACTGGGCGCGGCGGAAGGCCGACCAGCTCATCGCCGCCGTCTGACGCGGCGCGGGCTCAGTCCTCGTCTGGGTACGGCACGGGCCAGCGCGGCTCCGGCACCGGCCAGCCGGCGGCCTTCAACGCACGCCGGGAGAGCTCGCGGGCCGAGTACGGCGTCCGCACCCCTCGGATGTCGCGGTAGTCCTGGTGCCCGGGGCCGGCCCAGAGGATGGCGTCGCCGTCGCCGACGAGTCCGACGGCGGCCACGATCGCGGCCTCCGGCGGGGAGTACTCGTGGATCTCGGCGTCGGGACGGGCGCGACGCGCGCCCTCGACGAGCGTCGCGCGGATCGACGCCGGGTCTTCGAATCGCGGGTGGTGATCCGTCACGACGAGGATGTCGCTGCCCTCCACCGCGGTACGGGCCATGTCGAAGCGCTTGCTGGCGTCCCGGTCCCCGTCGGCCCCGAAGAGCATGAGCACCTTGCCGGGAGTCACCCGCCGCACGGCGGCCAGGGTCTTCTCGAAGGCGTCGGGCGAGTGGCCGAAGTCGACGAAGACGGCCGGCCCCCGCGCGCCTGAGACGAGCTGCGTGCGCCCTGGCAGGTAGGCGTGGATGCCGCCGTCGCTCTGCAGGGCCTCGACGATCCGCTCCCAGGCATAGCCGCCCTCGAGCAGCATGACGATCGCGAGCGCCGCGTTCGCGGCCATGTGGGGGCCGATCACCGGGACGGTCGTGGTGAGCGTGCCAGCCGGTCCCGTCATCGTGAACGTCGTTCCGGTCGTCCGCTCGTCGTCGATGACGACCACCCAGTCCGCTCGCGATGCCTGATCGGCGTCGGCGGCGATGGAGGGCGTCCCGACGGTGATGACGGGGATCTCGGAGCGCTCCACGACCAGGGCCCCGGAGGAGGAGTCGAGGCACACGACGCCGCGGACGGCGCGATCGGGCCGGAAGAGCGGCAGCTTCGCCTCGAAGTACTCCTCCATGTCGGCGTAGTCGTCGAGGTGGTCGTGGCTGAGGTTCGTGAATCCCGCGACGTCGAACCGGATGCCGTCGACACGGTGCCGGGAGAGGGCCTGGGCGCTGACCTCGACCGCGACGGCCTCGACCTCGCGCTCCCGCATCAGCGCGAGCAGGGCGTGCATCTCCGACGCCTCAGGGGTGGTGAGCCGCGAGACGATGACCTCGCCCGCGATGTGTCGTTCGGCCGTGGAGGAGAGCCCGGTGACGACGCCCATCTGTTCGAGGATGCCCTCGAGGAGGTGCGAGACGCTCGTCTTGCCGTTCGTCCCGGTGGTCGCGAAGAGGAGGGGAAGCGGGTCCTCCGCTCCCGTGCCGTACACCCAGGCGCTCAGCGCGCCGAGCACGCCGCGCGGGTCGTCGACGATGAGGATCGGGAGGCCGGCGTCCTCGGCGATGTCGGCGCCCGCCTGGTCCGTGATCACGGCGACCGCCCCCTTCTCGGCAGCGGTCTTCGCGAAGTCGGCGCCGTGGCGGTTCACGCCGCGGATCGCGACGAACGCCTCGCCGGGACGCAGGTCGGCCGTGGCGAGGGTGATGCCACTGAGAGCGACGCCCTCCACGTCGCCGCGTACGGAGCGGGCGAATCGGGAGGCGAGTTCGGACAGCTCGCGCCGGGGCGGGTTCGCGGGGCGGAGCACGGGGGGCAGGGTCGGCTGTTGTTCCATCGACATGTCGTCTCCATGTTCTCATGACGGCGGTGTCGGCCCGGGCGGGTCGGTCCGCCGCGCGCCGGAGCCGGGCGCGGCGGACCCGGGGCGCTCAGGCGCGGCGGCGGAACGCGAGCACGGCGACCACGAGCGCCGCGACACCGGCCAGGAGGCCACCGGCGCCCAGCGCGATGACCAGGGCGTCGTCGCCGGTGTCGGCCGTCGCGGGCTGCGGTGCGGTGCTCGTGCCGTGACCGCCCTCGACGTTGTCCGTCACCGTCACGACGGGAGCGGGGGAGTCGAGGTCGTGCGGGTCCTCGCCCTTCTCGGCGAGCTGCGTCCACTCCGTCGCCCCGTCGACGCACTGCTGGACCACCGGGAAGGCGAGCGTCTCGGGCGTGTCCTCGTCCAGTCCCACCGACATGCTCACGGCGCCGCGGAGGTCGGTCGGCACGGGCGTGAGGGCGGTGTAGGTGACCGCGCTCACGAGACCGTCGTCGCCGCGTTCCACCTGGATGCTCCAGTCGCCGTCGAGCGTCGGGGCGACGGAGGCGAGGCCCTCCGGCATGGTGACCCGCAGGGCTGTGGTGGGCGAGGTGCCGCACCCGTGCGAGAAGGAGAAGGTCAGCACGCCGTGGTCGCCGGCGGCGAGCTCGTCAGGGCTGACGGTGACGTGGGCGCCGGCCATCGCCGGGACGGCGAGGGCGAGGGCGAGTCCGCCGATGATGCCGGTGGCTCCGAGGAGGGCGCGGCGCGGACGGCGGGGGCGGATGGTGGGGTTCGACATGGGGTCTCCAGATGCTCGTGTGGGGGCGCGCGGGAACAGCGCAGCCCGAAGGGGCCGTCTCTCGAGGACGGCAGAGTCGGCGGGGCGGCTCAGCCGCCGACGGGCACCGGCGGACCGCGCCGCGACACCACCACGGTCATCGCGGCATCGAGCGGAGAGCGGAGAGCGGAGCGCAGCGGACGCGGCGGTGCGGGAGGCGCGGAGGTGGGAGTCCCCGCGCGCCGGAGCGCGGCCTGGACCCAGCGGGCGATCGCGCGCAACACGCTCTCGCCGTGCCACAGCAGCAGCGTGGTCAGCACCGCGCAGGCGAGGTGCGCGGACAGCATCAGCGTGTCCGGGCCGGGAGCCGGGGACAGCGGTGCGAGCGCGCCCAGGTCGAGGTGATGCGCGTGCGTGCCGATGACGGACGCGCCCCCCGCTGTGGGCGCACCCAGAAGCTGGAAGAGCAGGTGGAACGCGGCCTGCGCCAGGAGCACGGCCACGGCGACCCGTGCGCGTGACGGCCGACCGCCGGCCACCGCGGCGGAGAGCGGGACGAAGAGCACCGCGACGGCGGCGATGAGCAGGGGGTGCGGAGCGGCGCCGCCGGCGAGCGTGTGCGACACGGCTGCGAGGAGCGTGGCGATCGCGGACACGGCGGCGGCGCGGAGGAAGCGCAGCTGCCGGGACGTCATCCCGCCAGCCTAGCCATGCTGTGCGAGCCGGGCGGATTCCTAGGCGGTGGGCAGTAGCGTGGGCACGTGGAATTCCTGCTCTATCTGGGCGGCATCGTGTTCATGCTGATCGGCCTCGGGCTCTCGATCGGTCTGCACGAGGTCGGTCACCTCGTCCCTGCGAAGCTCTTCGGCGTGCGTGTCGGCCAGTACATGATCGGCTTCGGGCCGCGCCTGTGGTCGAAGCGGATCGGCGAGACGGAGTACGGCTTCAAGCTCCTGCCTCTCGGCGGCTTCATCTCGATGTCGGGGATGTACCCGTCGTCGAAGGACAGCGGACCCGCGTCCGGCGCGTTCCGCACGCTCATCCAGGATGCGCGCTCGGCCAACGATGAGACGATCGCCGAGGGCGCCGAGGATCGGGTCTTCTACAAGCTGCCGGTCTGGAAGCGCGTGATCGTCATGCTCGGCGGACCGCTCATGAACCTCGTGCTGGCCGTGGTCATCTTCACCGTCCTCGTCAGCGGAATCGGCGTGCAGCAGGGCACCACGACGGTCGCGGCGGTGAACGAATGCGTGGTCCCGGCCTCATCGTCGGCGACCGAATGCGGTGCCGACGATCCGGAGTCTCCGGCGGCGGCGGCCGACGTGCAGCCCGGGGACGTCCTCGTCTCGATCGACGGGACACCGGTGGCGACCTTCGCCGAGGCGACTGCGATCGTGCAGGCCTCGCCGGGGCAGCCCCTCGACCTCGTCGTGCGCCGGGACGGCACGGAGCAGACGCTCACCCTCACGCCGATCGCCGCGGAGCGCACCATCACGGATGCGAGCGGGCAGCCGGTGCTCGACGACGACGGCGAACCCGTCGTGAAGGAGGTCGGCTACGCGGGCATGATCGCGCAGATGGGCTACGTGCAGCAGCCGCTCACCGCCGGACCGCAGATGGCGGCGGATACGGTCGCCCGGGTCGGCTCGCTGATCGTCACGCTGCCCGTGCGGCTGTGGGACGTGGGTGTGTCGTTGGTGACGGGTGGGGAACGCGATCCGAACGGGCCGCTGAGCGTCGTCGGTGTCGGGCGTCTGGCGGGCGAGGTGGCCGCGACGGATGCTCCGGTGCTCAACCGCTTCGCCGTGCTGCTCGGCCTCCTCGGGTCGCTCAACGTCGCGCTCTTCGTGTTCAACCTCATCCCGCTGCTGCCCCTCGACGGCGGACACATCGTCGTCGCGCTCTGGGAAGGGATCAAGCGGGCGTGGGCGAAGCTCTTCCGGCGGCCGCCGCCGGCGCCGGTCGACGCCACGAAACTCGTCCCGCTGACGGTCGTCGTCGCGACGCTGCTGATCGCGATGGGGGCTCTGCTGCTGGTGGCCGACCTCTTCAACCCGGTCAAGCTGCTGGGCTGAGCGGCCGGGACGCTCTCAGCGCAGGGCGTGCGCGACCAGACGCTCCAACGTGCGGATACCGTCGCGGGACAGGATCGACTCGAGGTGGCCCTGCACCGATGCGAACCCGTCGCCGCGGAGGGCATAGACGTCTCCGGTCGCCGGATCCGCGGAGACCTCGGCCGCGCCCACCGTCGTCACTCCGGGGTCGACCCGTGCCGTGAAGGTGTTGTAGAACCCGATCGACGCGTCCTCGCCGAAGATCGGCACGGCCTTCTGCAGCCCCTGGTGCGGAGCGTCGAGGGGCGTCAGCGCGATCCCCATCCGGTCCGCCAGGATCTGGTGGCTCAGGCAGACCGCGAGCAGTGGGGCATGCGCCTGCAGGCGGGCCGCCACGACCTCGCGCATCCGGGCGATGCGCGGGCTCGCGTCGTCTCGGGGGTCGCCGGGGCCGGGGCCGGCGACGACGAGATCGGCCGTCTCGACCGCCTCGTCGTCCACGTCGTCCCAGGACGCGATGGTCACGTCGAGCCCGAGGTGCCGCAGCTGATGCGCGAGCATCGTCGTGAAGCGGTCCTCGGCGTCGACCACGAGGGCGGAGCGGCCGGAGAACGGCCCCGTGAAGTCCTCACCCTGCGGGTTCAGCCAGAACTCGGCGAGGCGGGCGTTGCGCGAGGAGAGGAGCGCGGCGACGTCCGGGTCGTCGGCGAGACGCCGGGGCTCACCGGGGGCGTCGGCGTCGCTGCGGGCCTCCGCCACACGGTCCCGGTCGATCGCGCCGATGGCGCCGAGCACACCCGCTGCCTTGCCGTGGGTCTCGGAGACCTCGCCGTGCGGGTCGGAGTGGCGGACGAGGGTGGCGCCGACGGGAACGCTCAGCTCGCCGTCCTGCAGATACACCGTGCGGATGAGGATCGGCGCGTCGAGGTCGTGGCCGCCGTCGGCGTTGGGGGTGAAGAGCGCGGCGACGCCGGAGTAGTAGCCCCGCGGCTTGCGCTCGTGCCGCCGGATCACGGCGCAGGCGTTCTGCATGGGGGAGCCGGTGACGGTCGGGGCGAACATCGTCTCGCGGAGGATGTCCCGGGGGTCCAGAGCGCTCCGGCCGCGCAGCATGTACTCCGTGTGCGTCAGCCGCGACATCTCCTTCAGATGCGGGCCCGTGATGCGTCCGCCATCGGCACAGACGGCGCTCATCATCTTGAGCTCCTCGTCCACGACCATGAACAGCTCCTCGGTCTCCTTGGTCGAGGCCAGGAAGTCGGTCAGCGTCTCCTTCGTCGCGCCGCCCGCCGGATGCCGGAAGGTCCCCGAGATGGGGTTCATGGTGACGACGCCACCGCGGGCCACGACGTGCGCCTCCGGGCTCGCCCCCACCGCGATGTGGCCGCGGGTGAACACCGCGAACGTCCAGTAGGCCCCGCGCTCATGGGCGAGCAGAGCCCGGAACCAGGTGAGGGCCGCCTGCCGTTCGTCCGCCTCGACGGTCGCCGTGAAGTCGCGACGGATGACGAAGTTCGCCCCCTCGCCGCGGCCGATCTCATCGGCGATCACGGTCTCGACGATGGCGGCGTACTCCTCGTCGGCGATGTCGAAGCCCTCGTCGCGCAGCGGGATCGGCGCGGTGGGAAGCGCATCGAGCACAGCCGCGGTCGGCAGATGGAGGTGCTCGTCCACGACGATGCAGCGCAGCGGCGCCCCGTCGTCCTGCGCGACGAATCCGCGCTCTCGGACCTGCCGGTAGGGGACGAGGGCGAAGACCTCCCGGGGCTCTCCCTCGGACGTCAGAGGGATGTCGGAGAGCAGCTCGACGTCGGTCACGGCGCCGGTGAGCAGCTCCACGGTGTCCGCGCCGTCACGGGCGATCAGCACGAAGGACGCGGTGGGATCGGCGCTGAGCTCGTCGAGGCGAGAGAGGGTCATCGATGTCTCCTGTGCGAGGGCTCCGGCTCGGCGCAACGAAAAGACCGCCCCGGAGGCGGTCTGGATTCGAGGGAACGCGAACACACCGCCTAGGAGGCGGGCCACCAGGTGATGTGCGCGATCATGGGGCGAAACTACCACACCCGCCGCATCCAGCCCTTCCGCATCCTGGCGGCGTAGGCTGGGATCGTGCCAGCAGTGAATCTTGGGATGCCGAAGGTCCCCGAAGTCCTCGCCCCGCGTCGCAAGTCCCGTCAGATCAAGGTGGGCAAGGTGCTCGTCGGCGGCGATGCGCCCGTCAGCGTGCAGTCGATGACGACGACGAAGACCACCGACATCAACGGGACTCTGCAGCAGATCGCGGAACTCACCGCCTCCGGCTGCGAGATCGTCCGCGTCGCCGTGCCGTCGCAGGACGACGCGGATGTGCTGCACATCATCGCGAAGAAGAGCCAGATCCCGGTCATCGCGGACATCCACTTCCAGCCGAAGTACGTCTTCCAGGCGATCGACGCCGGCTGCGCCGCCGTGCGGGTCAACCCGGGCAACATCCGCAAGTTCGACGACCAGGTCGGCGAGATCGCCAAGGCAGCGAAGGACGCGGGTGTCTCGCTCCGTATCGGCGTCAACGCGGGCTCCCTCGACCGTCGCCTGCTCGAGAAGTACGGCAAGGCCACTCCGGAGGCCCTCGTCGAGAGCGCTGTCTGGGAGGCGTCGCTGTTCGAGGAGCACGACTTCCACGACTTCAAGATCTCGGTGAAGCACAACGACCCCGTCGTCATGGTCAAGGCCTACCGTCAGCTCGCCGAGCGGGGCGACTGGCCGCTGCACCTCGGCGTGACCGAGGCGGGACCGGCCTTCCAAGGCACGATCAAGAGCGCGACCGCCTTCGGCATCCTGCTGGGGGAGGGCATCGGCGACACCATCCGCGTCTCGCTGTCCGCGCCGCCGGCCGAGGAGGTCAAGGTCGGTCACCAGATCCTCCAGTCCCTCAACCTCCGGGAGCGCAAGCTCGAGATCGTCTCGTGCCCCTCGTGCGGTCGGGCTCAGGTCGACGTCTACACGCTCGCGGAAGACGTCACCGAGGGGCTCAAGGAGATGACGGTGCCGCTGCGCGTCGCCGTCATGGGCTGCGTCGTGAACGGCCCGGGTGAGGCACGCGAGGCCGACCTCGGCGTCGCGTCCGGCAACGGCAAGGGCCAGATCTTCGTCAAGGGCGAGGTCATCAAGACCGTCCCGGAGGCTGACATCGTCGCCACCCTCATCGAGGAGGCGAACCGCATCGCCGCCGAGATGGGCCCGGACGCTCCGCTCGGCACCGCCCAGGTCGTCACCGCCTGATCCGAGGAGTGCCGTGTCCGACATCCTCCTGCCCGCGCCGGTCCAGGCCATGGTCGACGCGATCAACGCCGGGGACACCGACGCCTTCGTCGCCGCGTTCACCGTGGGAGGCTTCGTGAGCGACTGGGGCACCGTGAAAGCCGGTGCCGACGGCGTGCGCGGCTGGGCGGACAGCGACGCGATCGGCGCCGGGGCACGGATGACTCTGCTCTCCGCCACCACGGACGGCGACATGACGCGCATCCGCTTCGGGTGGAGCAGTCGCGTCTTCAACGGCGAGTCCGATGGGATCTTCGTCGTCGACGGCGACCGGCTCGCCAGCTTCACGATCCCACCGTCCCACTGACACCCCGTGCCTGATCGGCACCATCGTTCCGTCGTCTCTCCGAGGAGCCCCATGACCACGCCCACGATCGTCACCTTCCCGGACGGCAGCCTCCGCGGAGACGCCGTCGTGACCCGCGTGGCGGACGATGCCGACGGAGCCGTGGTCGTCGTCGACGCCACGCCGTTCCACCCCGTCGATCACACGTGGCCCGATCAGCCCGGCGATACCGGCGAGATCTCCGGCGAGGACGGAGCCGTCCACGTGACCGAGGCGCTCATGGCGGCCGTGTCGGATGATGGTGCGTTCGCGGTGGGGAGTGCGATCCCCGTCAAGCGCGGGACCGAGGGGTGGACCTGGCTGGTGGGCCAGCGGCTCGATGGTGCCGCGCCCGCCTGGCTCGCGGAGGGGACGCGCGTGGCGCTCTCGGTCGATGAGGCGCACCGTGCCGGCCTCAGCCGCGGTCACACCGCGTGCCACCTCGCCTCCCTCGCTCTCGATATTGCCGTCTCGGACCTCTGGCGCAAGGACCCGGGGGAGGATGCGCTGGGAAACCCGGACTTCGAGGGACGGGCGAACCAGTCCAGCCGCATCCACGAGGACGGCGCCGTCGACGAGTACCGCCTGGGCAAGAGCCTGCGCCGCGCGGGATTCGACACCGAGACGTTCGCGGCGACGCTGTCCGACCGCGAGCACCGCATCAACGCGCAGCTCGCCGCCTGGGTCGCCTCGGCTGCCGCGAGCCGCATCGAGGTGGACGGACCGACGATCGTGGACCGGCGGCGCTGGCACTGCGAGCTCCCGGAGGGCGAGGCCGTCATCCTCTGTGGCGGCACCCACGTCCGTTCCCTCGCGGAATTCGCCGCCATCACGGTGACCTTGGATCTGTCGGACCCGCAGCTCCTCGTGATGACGACGACTGCGACTCCCGCCTCCTGAGCCCCCGCGTCAGGCGATCACGCGAGGACAGGCGCCAGCCGCCGGTGTCGCCTGCTGTCGCGCGATTGCCTGTGAACGAGCGAGGTCAGCGCACGAACCCCGCCTGCACTCGACCACCCGCCATCGTCAGCTCCTCATCGACCAGCGCCGCGAAGCCGGGGAAGTCTCCAGCGAGCAGCGGAGTGCTGAGCTGGTCCGCGCGCTCGGGGCTCCACGCGCGCAGACGTCGGGGGAGCCACTTCCCGGATCCGATCCACTGCCCGCTGGCCAGCAGCATCAGCTCGGCCATGCGCTCGAACAGCAGGCCGGCGACGACGCGCTGCTCGAGAGGGTCCGTCGCGTCCTGGAGGTCGTCGAGGAGATCGGTGATCACGTACCGCCGGATCCGCGACTCCGTCTCACTCAGCACAGAGCCGAGAGCGAGCACAGCGGCCCACCGCGTCCGCAGTTCCGCGAGCGCGGGCGTCGACCGGATCGCGGCTCCTTCCACGAGCATGTGCGCGATGACGGGGCGGTGCTGGGCCACGCCGCGGTCCGCCCACTCCCGGAACCCTTCCGCCGTGTACGCGAACACCTCGAAGATCTCGTCCTCGAACGCGTGGGTGGCGGCCTCGCTCACCTGTGACACGTCGGCGAAGAGGTCGTCGTCGATGAGGAGGAGGTCGATGTCACTGGTGGGCGTGCGCTCGCCACGGGCCGTGCTCCCGGCGACGATCGCGATCCCTGCACGCGGATACCGCTCCGCGAGGAAGCGCTCGATGCGCTCTGCCTGATCCATCTTGACAGGGTATCCGGCGCGGACGCAGGCGGCCGCTGCGGTACAGACAGTCCTGCCCGGGAGCGCCTGACTCGGCGTCTTCGCCTGATCCCCGGCCGCGGGCTCAGACGGTGAGCTCGATCTCACCCGTCCCGATGTCCACGCGCACGACGCGCACCTGCACCACATCGCCGGGCTTGGTGTCGGGGGTCACCGGCGCGGTCGTGGTCACTGCAGGGTCCGCGATCTGGACGGCGGCCCGCTCGCCCCGGAGCTCGATCACCGTGGCCTCGATGGTCTGTCCGACAAGCGGAGTGAGCAGCGCGGCCTCGACGCGGTTCACGGTGTCCGCGTCCAACTGCGACGCCCGCCGACCCGATTCCTGCATGAGCGCGGGGAGCTCTCCGAGGGAGGAGCGGACCCATCCCGGCACCGGCTGCCCGGTCGACACAGCGAGGCAGATGGCGAGCACCCAGCGGTCGACCAGTCGGCGCAGGGGTGCGGTCGCGTGCGCGTACGGTGCTCCGATCGCGGCCTGCACGGCGTCGGCGGGTGGTTCGCCGTCGAACACGAGGTACCCCGCGCCGCGGAACAGCGAGGCGGCGGCCTCCAGCACGGGGAGCGTCATCGGGTCGGAGCGGTCGAGGCCCCGGAGGTACTCGCCGTAGGTGCCGTCGGTCCACGGGCGCCCGAGTGCCTCCGTCTGGTGCCGGAAGGCAGTGAAGGCCGCCTCATCGGGTTCCGGCATCGTGCGGAGGATGCCGACGCCGGCGTCGACCATGAGCGCGGCGGCCGCCATCCCCGTCATGAGCGACAGCTGCGCGTTCCACTCCTCGACGGGCAGCGGGCTGCGGCGCTCGATCGCGTAGGAGCCGTCGTCGGTGCGCACGACCTCCTCGTCCGGCATGTTCAGGCTGGCACCACCGCGGCGGCGCTCCTGCTCCAGACGGAGGGAGCCGATCTCCGGCAGCAGGGTCGCGTGACCGCCGTCGCCCCGGTCGAGCGCCTCCTGGGTGGAGGCGTAGTCGAGCTGGGCCCGGGAACGGATGAGGGCGCGCTCCAACCGGAAGTCGATCACGGATCCGGCCGCATCCAGGTGGAACGTCCACACCAGGGCGGAGCGGTCGACGTCGGGGAGTAGGGAGGCACGGTCCTCGCTCAGCACGGGTGGGTGCAGCGGGATCGAGCCGTCCGCGGCGTACAGGGTCTGTCCGCGCCGGCGGGCCTCCGCGTCCACGGCACCACCGGGGGTGACGAAACCCGGCACGTCCGCGATCGCGTAACGCACCCGATAGCCGTCGCCGTCCCGTTCCAGGTGGAACGCCTGGTCGAGGTCGCGGGCACCGGCCGGATCGAGGGTCGCGAACGGCACATCCGTGAGGTCGAGGTCGGGGAGAGTCGCCGTGGCGGCTTCCGCCTCCGCGAGTACGTCGGCGGGGAACTCCGTCGACGCGTCCAGATCCTCCCGAAGGGCCGAGAGCGCCGCGGCGAGCTCGGTCTGGGCGGCGGAGGGGGCGACATGCGAGCGGCGCTGGGGCATGCTGCCAGCCTAGGTCGACCGCCGCAGGGAACCCGGGCATCCGGCCCGCGTGCCCGCACCGGCCGCTAGCGTGGGGACATGACCACTGCTGCCAAGGCCCAGACCCTCGTCGGACTCTATGACGCCCCGGAGATCCTCCGCGTGGTGAACGTGTGGGACGTCGTCTCCGCGCGTGCCGTCGCCGCACTGCCGGAGACCACGGCGATCGCGACCGCCGGTCACGGCATCGCGGCGTCGTTCGGCTACGACGACGGGGACACCCCGCGCGACGTCATGATCGACATGGTCGGACGGATCGCCGCGGCCGTGTCCGTTCCCGTCACCGCCGACCTGGACGACGGATACGGGGACGCCGGGGAGACCACCCGCCTCGCGATCGCGGCCGGCGTCGTCGGCGCGAACGTCGAGGACCGCCTCAAGCCGCTCGACGAATCGGTCGCCGTCGTCGAGTCCATCGTGAAGGCTGCGGAGGCCGAGGGCGTGCCCTTCGCCCTGAACGCCCGCACCGATGCGTTCGTGCGTGCCGGGTCGCGGCCCGTGGAGCAGAGCATCGCGGATGCCATCCAGCGCGGCCGCGCCTTCCTCGACGCCGGTGCCACCGCGGTGTTCGTCCCCGGCATCCTCGATGCGAACGTCACGCGACAGCTGGTCGAGGGCATCGGGGAGCGCAAGGTCAGCGTGATCGGGATCCCCGGGGCGCTCGCCGCATCCGAGTACGAGAAGCTCGGCGTGGCCCGCATCTCCTACGGTCCGCTGCCGCAGCGGGTCGCGCTGACCGCGCTGCAGGAGCTCGCCGAGAGCCTCTACCGCGGCGGCGTCGTGCCGCAGGGGCTGCCGGCCCTCAACTGAGCGACGAGGCGGGTGACCGCGGCTCACTACACTTGAGCCGTGGTCACTCGTCTTTCGAACTTCTTCCTCCGTACGCTCCGCGAAGATCCTGCCGGTGCCGAGGTCGCCAGTCACAAGCTGCTGATCCGCGCCGGGTACATCCGACCGCAGGCAGCAGGCATCTTCGCGTGGCTGCCTCTCGGGCTGCGCGTCAAGGCGAAGATCGAGACCGTCATCCGCGAGGAGATGGCCGCCGCCGGTGCCCAGGAGGTGCACTTCCCCGCACTGATGCCGCGCGAGGCGTACGAGGCGACCGGGCGCTGGGACGAGTACGGCGACCTGCTGTTCCGCCTCCAGGACCGCAAGGGCGGCGATTACCTCCTGGCGCCGACGCACGAGGAGGCCTTCACGCTGCTGGTGAAGGACCTGTACTCGTCGTACAAGGATCTGCCGCTGACGATCTTCCAGATCCAGGACAAGTACCGCGACGAGGCCCGGCCGCGCGCTGGTCTCCTCCGCGGGCGCGAGTTCACGATGAAGGACGCCTACTCCTTCGACGCCTCGGACGAGGGGCTGGACGTGAGCTACCAGGCGCAGCGGGACGCCTACGAGCGCATCTTCCAGCGGCTGGGCCTCGAGTACGCGATCGTGCAGGCCGACGCCGGCGCGATGGGCGGTTCGCGGAGCGAGGAGTTCCTGCACCCGACGCCCGTCGGGGAGGACACCTTCGTCCGCAGCGCCGGGGGGTACGCGGCCAACGTCGAGGCCTTCAGCACGCCCGTGCCCGCTCCGGTCCCGTTCGACGCCGATGGCGCTCCGGTGATCTTCGATTCGCCCGACACGCCCACCATCGAGACCCTCGTCGCGCACTGCAACCGAGAGCTCGACGGCGAGTACACCGCCGGCGACACGCTCAAGAACGTCGTGCTCGCCCTGAAGCACCTCGACGGCACCCGTGAGCTCGTGATCGTCGGCATCCCCGGCGACCGCGAGGTGGACGAGAAGCGTGCCGAGGTGGCCTTCGCCCCTGCCGAGGTGGAGACCGCGACCGCGGACGACTTCGAGAACAACCCGCTCCTGGTGAAGGGGTACATCGGTCCCTGGTCGCCTACGGGTGCGGTGCTCGGCGAGGAGTCCGCCACGGGCATCCGCTACCTCGTCGACCCCCGCGTGAGCGAGGGCACGAGCTGGGTCACCGGCGCGAACATCGACCAGAAGCACGCGCACTCGGTCGTCGCCGGGCGCGACTTCGAGGCGGACGGCATCGTGGAGATCGCGAACGTGCGCGCCGGCGACCCGGCGCCCGACGGCTCCGGTCCGGTCGAGCTCGCCCGCGGCATGGAGATCGGTCACGTCTTCCAGCTCGGGCGGAAGTACGCGGAGGCGCTCGGCCTCAAGGTCCTCAACGAGAACGGCAAGCTCGTCACGGTCACCATGGGGTCGTACGGCATCGGCGTGACGCGGATCCTGGCGATCATCGCCGAGCTCAACAACGACGACAAGGGCCTCATCTGGCCGGCCTCGGTCGCGCCGTTCGACGTGCAGGTCGTCGCCGCGGGCCGTGACCAGGTCGCCTTCGACGTCGCGGAGGACCTGTCCGCGCAGCTGGAGGCGGCCGGCCTCGACGTGCTCTACGACGACCGCCCGAAGGTGTCGCCCGGGGTCAAGTTCGGCGATGCCGAGCTCGTCGGCGTCCCGAAGATCGTCATCGTCGGCCGCGGAGCCGCCGACGGGCAGGTGGAGTTCTGGGACCGTCGGACGGGCGAGCGTGAGGCCGTCTCGGTCGCCGAAGCGGTGGAGCGGCTCTCCGCCGCGCGCTGAGCCGGCGCTCGGAGCGGGCCGCTCAGCAGGTGATGCGGCCGTGGTTCATGATGTCGTCGTCCGGGGTGTCTCTGGTCACGAGCGCCTTGAGCGCCCCGGCGGCCATCGCGACCTTGCCCTTCGCGGGCTCCCAGAACTCGGCGACGATTGGAGTGACCTTGAGCAGCGCGATGCCCGGGGTCCCCAGGCCGTCCTCGAACCAGATGTCGAGGGAGGGGGAGTAGAGCTCCTCCATCTTCGCGCGGTCGTGGACGATCTCCGCGGTGCCGGCGACCGACACGTAGCGCATACCCTTGGCGTCGCAGTAGGCCAGCCCCACGTCGTGATGACGACGGGCCTCCTCGACCTTCTCGGTGTCCTCCGCCGTGAAGAACCAGATGGCGCCGGCATCGTCCATCTGCCTGGTCGACATGGGGCGGCTGACGAGGTTCCCGTCCGGGTCGGTGGTCGTGAGCATGGTGAAGTCGATGTCCTCCACGAGTTCGGCGACGCGGGCGAGGGCTTCGGGACCGGTGATCTCTGTCATGTCGCCATGGTGACGCGTTCCCCGGCAGCGGGCACGGGTGTTGACACCGCTCCTCCTCCGTGCTCCGGAGCCCCGGGGTACGGTCCCTCGGCGTTGCGTCCCGCCGACCGGATGCCGCGTGGGACGCTGGGGGCATGACCGAGGAACCGCTGCCGGCAGCCCTGAGCGACGAGATCAACCGTGTGCTGGACGAGGCGGGTGTGACCGCGGACCGTCGCCTCGTGATGCGGATGCTCCGCACCGCGCTGCTGCTGGGGGAGGACGGCACCGACCGCCTCGACCTCAAGATCGCCTCCGCCGCCCTGGCCGAGATGCGGGACGCGTTCCGCCTCTTCGCGCCCTTCCGCGGGGTGCCGAAGGTGACGGTGTTCGGGTCGGCCCGCACCCTCCACGACGACCCGCTGTACCTGCAGGCGCGTGATGTCGCCGCGGCCCTCGCGAGCGACGGCTGGATGGTGGTCACGGGCGCCGGGCCGGGGATCATGCAGGCCGCGGCCGAGGGAGCGGGGCCCGCGCTGTCGCTCGGTGTCTCCATCCGTCTCCCCTTCGAGGAGAAGGCGAACAGCCTGGTCACGGGAAGCGATCAGGTGGTCGCGATGAAGTACTTCTTCACCCGCAAGCTCATGCTCATCAAGGAGTCGAGCGGCTTCATCTGCCTCCCCGGCGGATTCGGCACGCTGGATGAGATGTTCGAGCTGCTCACCCTCCAGCAGACGGGCAAGGCCGAGCCGACGCCGATCGTGCTGCTCGACGAGAAGGGCGGATCGTTCTGGCAGGGCATGCGGCGCTTCGTCGACGAGCACCTCGCGCCGATGGGGGTGATCTCCCCCGGTGACTTCGATCGGGTCGTCGTCACCGATTCCGTGGAGGAGGCGCGCGCCGAGATCACGGGGTTCTGGCGCAACTACGATTCGCTGCGGTGGGTCGGCGACACCCTGGTGCTGCGCCTCAAGGCCGAGCCGACGGATGCCGAGATCGAGGAGCTCAACGCCGGCTTCGCAGGGCTGCTGTCCACCGGGCGCATCGAGCGCACGGCTCCGCGGTCCCCGGAGGTCGCCGACGACGACCGGCTCGACCTCCCGCGCCTCGCCCTGCACCTGAATCAGCGTCAGGTGGGCGATCTCTTCCGTCTGATCGGGGCCCTCAACGCGCTCCCGTCCGCGCCGAGGGTCTGACCCCGCGACGCATCCCACGACGCAACAGGCTCCCACGCGGAATCAGGCTGTTCCCGCGGTGCGTGCCTGCTCCCGCGTGAATGCCTGTGCCCGGGCGCGGATGGCCCGGGGGCGCGGCACACGGTATCGTGGTACGGATGTCGCGCGTGCATTCGGGCGCGACGAGAGCTGAATAGGGAGGCCGTCATGGACATCGAACTGAGTCTGCTGCGAGGGATCGAGAAGGAGAAGGCGATCCCGTTCGACGAGCTCGTCGCGATCATCGAGCAGGCGATCCTGACCGCGTACTCCAAGCACGTCTCGCCCGAGGGTGCCGCGCCGGAGGGCGTCCGCGTGCACCTCGACCGCAAGACCGGCCACGTCGCCGTCCTCCAGGTCGTCCGCGACGACGAGGGTGCGATCATCGGCGAAGAGGAGGCGACGCCCGACGACTTCGGGCGCATCGCCGCGTTCGCCGCCAAGCAGGTCATCAGCCAGCGCCTCCGGGACATCGCCGACGATGCCGTCCTCGGCGAGTTCAAGGGCAAGGAGGGCGACATCGTCGCCGGCGTGATCCAGCAGGGGCCCAACCCGCGCATGATCCACGTCGACCTCGGCTCCGTCGAGGCGATCCTCCCGCCCGAGGAGCAGGTGCCCGGCGAGGAGTACACGCACGGGTCCCGTCTGCGCGTCTACGTCACCAGCGTCGCCAAGGGGCTCAAGGGTCCGCAGATCACCGTGTCGCGCACGCACCCCGGCCTCGTCCGCAAGCTCTTCGCCCTCGAGGTGCCGGAGATCGCCGCCGGACTCGTCGAGATCGTCGCGCTCGCGCGTGAGGCGGGCCACCGCACCAAGATCGCGGTGAAGGCCAACGACCCGGCGATCAACGCCAAGGGGGCGTGCATCGGTGAGATGGGGCGCCGTGTGCGAGCCGTCACGGAGGAGCTCGCGGGGGAGAAGATCGACATCGTCGACTACGACGCCGACCTGCCGACGTTCGTGGCGCACGCGCTGTCGCCCGCCAAGGTCACGAGCTCGTTCGTCCTCGACGCGAGCACCAAGGCCGTCCGCGCCCTCGTGCCCGACTACCAGCTGTCGCTCGCGATCGGCAAGGAGGGTCAGAACGCGCGTCTGGCCGCCAAGCTCACGGGTGCGAAGATCGACATCCAGCCGGACAGCGTCCTCGACTGATCCCGGTCCGTCCTCGACGCCACGCCCGGTGGCGGCGAGGACGGACGGAACGCAGGTGTAAGATGGAACCCGTACGAACGTGCGTCGGTTGCCGCACGCGTGCTCCCCGCTCCACTCTGCTCAGGGTGGTTGCCCAGAACGACACCCTCATCCCCGATGAGCGTGCTGTCCTGCCGGGGCGCGGCGCGTGGGTGCATCCGACACCCGAGTGCATGGAAGCCGCTCTGCGGCGTCGAGCTTTCGGAAGAGCACTGCGTGTGACCACTCAGCTGGACACACGGACCTTCGAACAGCACCCACCAAGAAACAAAGGCTGAACAGCTATGGAAACAAAGTGAACGGCTCGAAATGAGACCCGTCCGCGACTAGTGGTCTGCCCTGTCTGGGCAGACCGACCCAGACAGGAGAATTGTGGCTGGTAAACCACGCGTACATGAGATCGCCGCCGAACTCGGCGTCGACAGCAAGGTCGCACTTGCGAAGCTCAAGGAACTCGGCGAGTTCGTGAAGAGCCCGTCCTCGACGGTCGAGCCCCCGGTGGCGCGCAAGCTGCGCGCCGCGATCGAGGCCGACCCGTCCCTCAAGGCCGGGTCCGAGCCCGCTGCGGCGAAGCCCGCCGCGAAGCCGGCACCGAAGTCCTCGGCGCCCACCCCTGGCCCGAAGCCCGGACCCAAGCCGGGTCCTGCGGCTCCGGCCGCCCCGGCACCGGCGCCCGCCCCCGAGGCGGAGAAGGCTCCGGCACCGTCGGCGCCCGCGAAGCCCGCGGCTCCGGCCCCGGCCGCGCCGTCCTCCGGTGACGGCAACGCGCCGAAGCCCGGCGCGCCCCGTCCCGGCAACAACCCGTTCTCGTCCGCTCAGGGCATGGGCCAGCGTCCCGCCGGCCCTCGTCCCGGCAACAACCCCTTCGCCTCGGCGCAGGGGATGGGTCAGCGGCCGACCCCCGGCAACATCCCGCGTCCGCAGGCGCCGCGCCCCGGTGCTCCGCGCCCGGGTGCCCCGCGTCCCGGCTCGCCGCGTCCCGGTGCTCCCCGCGGCGGACAGGGTGGTCGTCCCGGTGCTCCGTTCCAGCAGCGTACGGGCGGTCCCGGTCGCCCCGGCGGCGGTGGCGGTCCCGGTGCGGGTCCCCGTCCCGGTGGCGGTTTCGCCGGTCGTCCGGGTGGCGGCGGTGGCCGTGGCCGTGGTCCCGGTGGTGGTACCGCCGGTGCCTTCGGTAAGGGCGGCGGCAAGAGCAAGCAGCGCAAGTCGCGGCGGGCGAAGCGGCAAGAGTTCGAGATGCGGAGCGCCCCGGTCGTCGGTGGCGTCAACGTCACCCGCGGCAACGGGGAGATCATCCGCATGCGTCGCGGTGCGTCCATCGCGGACTTCGCCGACAAGATCGAGGCCCTGACCGGCTACACGGTGCAGCCGGGCACCCTCGTCACGATCCTCTTCAACCTCGGCGAGATGGCCACGGCCACCGAGTCGCTGGATGAGGCCACGTTCGAGGTCCTCGGTGAGGAGCTGGGCTACAAGGTCCAGATGGTCTCGCCCGAGGACGAGGACAAGGAGCTCCTCGAGGGCTTCGGTCTCGACCTCGAGAAGGAGCTGGAGGAGGAGAGCGAGGACGACCTCGAGATCCGTCCCCCGGTCGTCACCGTCATGGGTCACGTCGACCACGGTAAGACGCGCCTCCTCGACGCGATCCGTCAGACCAACGTCATCGAGGGTGAGGCCGGCGGCATCACCCAGCACATCGGTGCCTACCAGGTCTGGACCGAGCACGACGGCATCGAGCGGGCGATCACGTTCATCGACACCCCGGGTCACGAGGCGTTCACCGCCATGCGTGCCCGTGGTGCGCAGGTCACCGACCTCGCGATCCTCGTGGTCGCGGCCGACGACGGCATCATGCCGCAGACGGTCGAGGCGCTGAACCACGCCCAGGCGGCGAACGTGCCGATCGTGGTCGCGGTGAACAAGGTCGACAAGCCCGAGGCCAACCCGGCCAAGGTGCGTCAGCAGCTCACCGAGTACGGTCTGGTCGCCGAGGAGTACGGCGGCGACGTCATGTTCGTCGACGTGTCGGCCCGTGCCAACACCGGCATCCAGGAGCTCCTGGACGCGGTGCTGCTCACGGCGGACGCCGGTCTCGACCTGACCGCCAACCCGAACAAGGCCGCTCGCGGTGTCGCCATCGAGGCGAAGCTCGACAAGGGCCGCGGTTCGGTCGCGACGGTGCTGATCCAGTCCGGAACCCTCCGGGTCGGCGATGCGATCGTGGCGGGCACCGCCTACGGCCGCGTCCGCGCGATGATCGACGAGAACGGCGAGGTCGTCGAGGCGGCTGCGCCGTCCCGACCGGTCCAGGTGCAGGGTCTGAACTCCGTGCCGCGCGCCGGCGACGTCTTCATCGTCACCGAGGAAGACCGCATGGCGCGTCAGATCGCGGAGAAGCGCGAAGCCGTCGAGCGCAACGCCCAGCTGGCCAAGGCCCGCAAGCGCATCTCGCTCGAGGACTTCACCCGTGCTCTCGAAGAGGGCAAGGTCGAGTCGCTCAACCTCATCATCAAGGGTGACGTCTCCGGTGCCGTCGAGGCGCTGGAGGAGTCCCTCCTCAAGATCGAGGTCGACGATTCGGTGCAGCTGCGCATCATCCACCGCGGTGTCGGTGCGATCACCGAGTCCGACGTGAACCTGGCGACGATCGACAACGCGATCATCGTGGGCTTCAACGTCCGCCCCGACACGAAGGCGCGCGAGCGTGCTCAGCGTGAGGGCGTGGACATCCGCTTCTACTCCGTCATCTACAACGCGATCGACGAGATCGAGAGCTCGCTCAAGGGCATGCTCAAGCCGGAGTACGAAGAGGTCCAGTCGGGTGTCGCCGAGATCCGCGAGGTGTTCCGCTCCTCGAAGTTCGGCAACATCGCCGGTGTCATCGTGCGGTCCGGGACGATCACGCGCAACGCGAAGGCCCGTGTCATCCGAGACGGCGTCGTCATCGCCGATGGCCTCGCCATCGAGTCGCTGCGCCGGTTCAAGGACGACGTCACCGAGGTGCGGACGGACTACGAGGCCGGTATCGGCCTCGGCAAGTACAACGACATTCAGATCGGCGACGAGATCGAGACGACCGAGATGGTGGAGAAGCCGCGCGGCTGATCCGCACGGCTCCGGCGGCTGCCTCCTCCTCCCGTGACGGGGGAGGGGGCAGCCGCCTCCGCGGCTCGCTGGGAACCGCGATGCACAGAGGTGGGAGAAGGAACAATGGCTGGTGAACGACAGGCCCGACTCGCGGATCGCATCCGCGTGATCCTCGCCGAGCGCTTGGAGAAGGGGCTGCGCGACCCGCGTCTCGGCTTCGTGACCATCACCGACGTCCGCGTGAGCGGCGACCTGCAGCACGCTTCCGTGTTCTACACGGTGCTCGGTACGGAAGAGGAGCGCCTCGCCAGCGGCGCCGCGCTCACGTCCGCGACCGGAATGCTGCGCAGCGAGGTCGGTCGACAGCTCAGCACGCGACTCGTCCCCACGCTCGAGTTCATCCCGGACGCCCTCCCGGAGAACGCGGATCACATCACCGCCCTGCTCCGTGAGGCGCAGGAGCGGGACGCGGAGGTCGCCAAGCTGGCCTCTTCCGCGACCCACGCCGGTGAGGCCGATCCCTACCGTGCGGACGACGACGAGGACTGATCCCGTCTGATACCCTCAGGTCCGCGGCGGGACAACCGGTGGATCTGGGGGGATCGACATCGAGTCTCGGAACGCGCCTGCGGGGTCGTCCGTCGCGCCCGGCGACGTCGAGGCGCTGCTGGACGAGCTTCGGGCTCGGGAGCTCGCGTGCGCCCCGCACGTGGCCGCGCGGCTCGTCGCCGCGCTTCCGGAGGATCAGGCTGCCGTCATGGCGGTGGCGGCCCGCCTCACACCGGAGCAGCGGCGAGGTCTCGGCCGGCTGCCGTGGCCGCTGCCGTCCGCCGCCGATGCCGTCCCTCTCGGCATGCTGTCGACCCCGGACCGGCTGCTGCTGCTCACCGTGGCGTTGGCGTTCGAGGATGACCTCTATCCGGTTCTCGCGGTGGACGGGCGCGGCGTGGAGGAGGTGCGGGCGAGCGGCGCCGCACCGCACCTGGTGATCCACGCGGGACGCGTCCGGTTCGCCGACCCCCGGATGGAGACGGGAGTGCACGCGGCCGCCTCTGCGGCTGAGGTCGCGCACACGCACGCGCGCCTGGCCGCGGTCGCCGTCGGGCGGCGAGATCGGGTGGCTGCGGCCTGGCATCGCGCGCGTGGGGGCGCCGTCCGCGATCAACGGTCCGCAGCGGTGCTGACGGCAGGTGCCCGCGCCGCTGCCGCAGAGAGACGCCAGGAACGCGTACTGCTGCTCGCCGCCGAGGCCGCGAAGCACGCGGCCGGCGACATCGGCGAGGAAGCGCGAGTGCTCGCCGGGTGCGCGGCGCTCGCATGCGGTCATGCGGCGGATGCCGAGGAATGGTTGGGAAGCCTCGTCTGCGGCGCCGCCGAGCACCGTCGGGGGCGAGCGCTCGGACCGTTCCTCGTCGCCCGCACGTTCCGGTACGGAGCGGTGCCGGCCGTCGATCCGCAGCGGCTCGCTCCGCTGCGTACGGCGGACGGCGACTCCTGGGCGCGGTCCGCGGCGCTCCTGGCGTTCCTGTGCGCGGAGCGCGGCGACCGCAGGGCGGGGCGCCGCTGGCTCGCCGAGGTCCGTGACGGGGCCTCGCGCGTCGGCGGGGACGGCCTCCTGCGGGACGCGGTCGAGACGCTGTGCGGCCTCCTCGCCGGGGAGGTCGTCACGGGTGACGTGCCAGGAACCGGCGGGCTGCTGGGCGCCGTGTCGGGGGCTCTGCATGCCGCGTGCGGCGGCGACATCGACGAGGGCCTGCGGCTGCTGCAGACCGCGGATCTCCCCGGGGTGGGGGAGCGCGATCCGATGATCCCCGGTTTCGAGCACAGCCCACTGGGCCGGGCCTACCGGGCCGTCACCGAGGTGCTGCTTCTGGTCTGGCGGGGAGACATCGGTCGCGCCCGGCTGCTGCTGCGGCGGGCAGCGGTCGAGCTCCCCGTCGCGATCCCGTTCGCGGGACTCGGCGTGGTGCTGGCGCGGCGGCTCGATCTCGCGGTCCTCGGCGCTTTCAGCCCGATCGCCAGGGCTCTCACCGCCGTGCTCCCTCCGGCCGCAGACATGGACGTACTGGTGGACCGCGCTGTCGAGGCGTTCCTGAACGGCTCCTTCGAGGCGGCCGCCGGTGCGATCGGGCTGTGGCGGGATCGCGGGGAGCCGCAGGCGCGCTTCGCGGTGCCGGGGGTGGAGGAGGTCGTGCTCGTCCCCGAGGCCGGACGGGCGTCACCGGCGGTGCGCCCACCGGAGACGGAGTTCGCCGACGCCCTGCGTCACGCCGTCGCGCCGTCCGGCGACGGTGCCTGGCGCACGGAGCAGGAGGCCCTGCGAGAGGCGGCACGACGGCTTCGGTCGCCCTTCGCCCGCGGCCGTGTCGAGACGCTGCTCGGGGTCAGGTCCGGGCTGCACGGGGATCCGATCGCGGCCCGCAGTCACCTTGCGCAGGCCGAGAGACTGTTCGAGGCCGCCGGGGCGAGCGCGTGGGGGCGTGCCGTCCGCCGGCGTCTGCAGCGGCTGGAGAGCGACCCGCACGTCACGGGCGGCGCGCATCTCCCCGTGTGCCGGAGCGCCTGGGCGCAGCGGCTGACGTCGCGGGAGTTGGAGGTCGCGATGCTCGCCGTCGAAGGCACGGGGAACCGCGCGATCGCGGAGCGCCTGTCGGTGCGATCCGGACGGTCGAGGTGCATCTCGGACGCGTGTTCGCGAAGCTGCACGTGCGCAATCGTGTCGAGCTGACCGTGTTGGCGCACCGGACCGAGCAGTACTTCTGAGCAGCGCTCACCGCGGCAGCGAGAGGCCCTCCCCGTCCGCTTCCGCGAGTCCGTCGGCGATCAGGGAATCGATCGCCCGATCCCGCTGACGCAGGTCGGGCCATGCCGGAAGGACCGCCGCGAGGGGAACCGGCTCGGGGGCCGCGTCGCGCAGGAGCCGGAGCACGGCGCCGCGGGCCTGCCGGTCCGACCCCTCGAACGTGGCCTGTCGCCGTCGCTCGTCTCCGGTATCGGGTCGGCCGGCTGCGAGCCACGCGCAGGTGTCAGCCAGCGGGCAGCGCTCACACCGGGGCGCGCGCGACGTGCAGATCGTCGCGCCGAGTTCCATCGCCGCGGCGTTGAGGACGCTCGCCTCAGTCACCCCCTCGGGAAGCAGGGAGGACATGAGAGCGAGGTCGCGGCGGGATGGTGGCCCCGGTTGTGCCCGTCCATCGACGGCTCGTGCCAGGACGCGCCGTGTATTGGTGTCGACGACGGGATGACGGTCGCCGTACGCGAAGACCGCCACGGCACGGGCGGTGTAGTCGCCGATGCCGGAGAGGGCGAGGAGGGCGTCGACGTCGCGCGGCACGACGCCTCCGTGCCGCTCGACCACCTCGATGGCGGCGCGGTGCAGCCACAGGGCCCGCCGCGGATAGCCGAGGTTCGCCCACTGGTGCACGACCTCCGCCGTGGACGCTGTCGCCATCGCGCGGGGCGTGGGCCACCGTGTCAGCCACGCGTCGAGATGCGGGATCACCCGGGTCACGGGTGTCTGCTGCAGCATGAACTCACTCACCAGGACGCCCCAGGCGCCGAACGTGGCATGGAAGTCCGGCCGGCGCCATGGGAGGTCGCGCGCCGCCTCGGCGTACCAGCCGAGCAGGGGCGTCAACGTCGCAGGGGACGGTGCGGGCGCGGCCATCCCTCCAGCCTAGGCGAGCGGTCGCCGCTCTCGGCCTCGGTAGGCTGGAGGGATGGCGACCCCCGGTATCCTCCTCGTCGACAAGCCCGGCGGGCTGACCAGTCACGACGTGGTCGCCCGCACCCGACGGGCCTTCGGGACCCGCAAGGTCGGCCACGCCGGGACTCTCGACCCGATGGCCACGGGGCTGCTCGTCATCGGCATCGAGGGTGCGACCCGCCTCCTCACGTACATCGTGGGCGCCGACAAGACCTACGAGGCGACCATCCGGCTCGGTGCCGCCACATCCACGGACGACGCGGAGGGCGGGATCCTCCACACTGCGGACCCCGCCGCCCTCGTCGCGGTCGAGGACGCGGCGATCGATGCCGGGGTGGCCGCGCTGACGGGCGCGATCTCCCAGGTCCCTAGCGCGGTGTCGGCGATCAAGGTCGACGGTCGTCGCGCGTACGACCGGGTCCGTGCGGGGGAGAAGGTCGTCCTCGAGCCGCGGGAGGTCGTCGTCTCCCGGTTCGATGTCCTCGCCCGTCGCCGCGACGACCACGCCCTCGACCTCGATGTCGTGGTGGACTGCTCGTCCGGCACCTACATCCGCTCGCTCGCCCGCGATCTGGGCGCTGCCCTCGGCGTCGGCGGTCACCTGACGGCGCTCCGCCGCACCCGCGTCGGCCCGTTCGACGTGCGCGACGCGGTGTCGATCGACGCGCTCGACACCGCTCCCGTGCTCACCCCCGGCGAGGCCGCCGCTCGCGTCCTCCCCGTCCTCCCCGTCACGGCGGACGAGGCTCGCGATCTGCGCCACGGCAAGCGTCTGGCGGGGCAGGCGGTGCGTCTGGACGGTCCGCTCGCCGCGGCCATCGAGGACGACGGCGCGCTGGTGGGGATCGTCGAGAAGCGCGGCGCCGATGTGAAGAGCGCCATGAACATGCCGGAGGTCTCCCGATGATCCTGTGGTTCACGATCGTGGAGATCGTCGTCGCCGTCGCCGCCGGGCTCTTCTGCCTCGGTGCCGGGTTCGCCGGTCGGCGCCCCAGCGACTTCTCGGTGGGCGCACTCGCGCTCGTCGAGGTGCTGCTGCTCGTGCAGGTCGTGGTCGCCATCGTCGCGCCCCTCGCGGGGAATCCGCCGACCGGGGACCTGCTGGAGTTCTGGGTGTATCTCGTCTCGGCAGCTCTGCTCCCGATCGGTGCGGTGCTCTGGGCCCTCATGGAGCGCAGCCGGTGGAGCACTGTCGTTCTCGGCGTGGCCGCCCTCGCGATCGCGATCATGCTGTGGCGCATGCAGGTCATCTGGACGATCCAGGTCGCCTGAGCGCGGGCCGGGAGCGGACGCCGGGCGGCTCACCCGGCTCTAGGATGGAATGCGCTATGAGCTCCACCGCCCCCTCCACCCGGATGACCGGTATCGGTCGTGTCCTGGTGATCGTCTACGCCGTGATGGCGCTGGCGGCCACCGGGCGCAGCTTCGTGCAGATCGTCCGTCGATTCGACGAGGCCCCGCTGGCCTACACGCTGTCTGCCCTGGCCGCGGTCGTGTACGTCCTGGCGACGCTCGCGCTCGTCTTCGCGCGGCGTCGGGGCTGGTACACCGTCGCCTGGGTCGCGATCGTCTTCGAGCTCACCGGTGTCCTGGTCGTCGGCGTGCTCAGCCTCGTCCTCCCCGAGCTCTTCCAGCACGAGACCGTGTGGTCGCTGTTCGGGCGCGGCTACCTCTTCATCCCTCTCGTCCTCCCGGTCTTCGGGATCTGGTGGCTCCGCACGCACCGGCCCGTCGAGGCCACGCGTCCGGTCGAGGTCGCCGCGTGATCGTGTTCCGGAATCCGGACGAGGTCCCGGACGGCTACGGCCCCAGCGCCGTCGCCATCGGGAAGTTCGACGGCGTGCACGAGGGGCACCGGGCGGTCATCCGCCGTCTGGAGGAGGCCGCCGCAGCCTCGGGGAGCCGTGCCGTCGCGGTGACGTTCGACCGCAACCCGCTCGCCGTGATCCGTCCGGACCGGTGCCCCGAGAACGTCGTGACCGTCGACCGCAAGCTGGAACTCCTCAGCGAGCTCGGACTCGACGCGACGCTCGTGCTCACGTTCGACGAGACGCTCGCCGCCCGCAGCGCCGAGGACTTCGTCGTCGACATCCTCGTCGGCGCGCTGCACGTGTCCACCGTGCTCGTCGGTGCCGACTTCCGCTTCGGGCACCGGGGTGCAGGAACGCCCGAGCTGCTGCGCGCACTCGGCCCCCGCTACGGCTTCACGGTCGAGGTCGTGGACGACGTCTACCTTCCGGGTTCCAGCCGACGGGTCTCGTCGAGCTGGATCCGCGAGCTGTTGATGGCGGGGGATGTCGCCGAGGCCACTCGCGCGCTCGGACGGTATCCCGACGTGCGCGGCGTCGTGGTCCACGGTCTGAAGCGCGGACGCGAGCTCGGCTTCCCGACCGCGAACCTCTCCACGATCGTCGACGCGTTCGTGCCCGCCGACGGCGTCTACGCCGGATGGCTCGTCGACCACGACACGGGGATCCGGCATCCGTCGGCGATCTCGGTGGGAACGAACCCCACCTTCGACGACGTGCTCGTGCGTCAGGTCGAGGCCCATGTGCTGGGGGAGACCGGTCTCGACCTCTACGGTCATGACGTGACGGTCGAGTTCGTCGAGCGGCTGCGCGGCATGGTCGCGTTCGAGGGCATCGAGAAGCTGATGACGCAGATGGCCGCCGACGTCGCGCAGGCCGCGGCCATCCTCGACGAACCCGTGTAACACGGCGGCACCCTGCTTCCGCGGCCGGGGGCCGGGATGGCATAGAATGGCATCAGGCTCCCACCGGTCCCGCACGTATCGCGTGCTCCGGCGGGAACACCGATCCACAGTCCGCACGGTCCTGGCTCACGCCACACGCGGACGACGAGAACGGCTCACGGCTCCCTGAGGGAGCCGGAGCCCTTCAGGCTCAGGAGGAGCATGCCGACCACGGCAACCGCCGCCCCGCGGCGCAAGAAGACGTCCCGTCGCGATGACGAGGCACCCCTCATCCCGATCCTCGCGCGCAAGGTGCGCGAGATCGAGGCGAAGTCCCAGCGCGGCAAGCTGGGCCCCACGAACCGCACGAAGTTCCAGGTGATCGCGTTCCTGGTGCGCGAGGAGCGCGCCAGGGTCAAGGCCGACACCGAGATCACCGATGCGGCCCGCGCCGAGCTGCTCAAGCGGCTCGACGGCGTCGCGACGATCCTCGCGAAGACGGCCGCTCGGGACACCTCGCTCATCCAGCTGCTCGAGGCCGACCAGGCCACCTCGCCGGTCGCCAAGCGGATGCGTCGCGACTGGCTGCTCGAGTCCGGTGCCGAGCTTCCCCCTGAGGAGCTCATCATCGCCGACCCCGCGCCCGTACAGGTGTCGGTGGTGCCCGCGGCCATCGCGGAGCGTCAGGTCACCCCGCCGTCGGTCGAGGCCCGCCAGCTCGCCAACCCGTTCCTGGCGCCCGACCTGACGCCGCGTCCGGCCAGCACGCCGCGCCGCCGTCTCGACGGCTGGGAGCTCATGGGGCCGCTGTACAAGGCATTCGAGACGGGTGCGGGCGGTGCCGCGGCGTCGATGGAGCTTCCCCCGGCCCCCGAGTTCGATCACCTCTCGCCCAAGGGCCGCGAGATCATGGTGCACCAGTCGCGCTTCCTCGAGGCCGTCCGCGCCGGGCACCGCAGCTTCCTGCTCGCCGACGAGCCGGGCCTCGGCAAGACGGCGCAGTCGGTGCTTGCGGCCTCCGTCGCCGGCGCCTATCCGCTGCTCGTCGTCGTGCCCAACGTCGTGAAGATGAACTGGGCGCGCGAGGTCGAGCGGTGGACGCCGCAGCGTCGTGCCACGGTCATCCAGGGCGACGGCGATGACATCGACGCCTTCGCCGACGTGTTCATCGTGAACTACGAGATCCTCGACCGTCACATGTCGTGGCTGGCGTCGATCGGCCTGCGCGGCATGGTCGTCGACGAGGCGCACTTCATCAAGAACCTCTCGTCGCAGCGCTCGCAGAACGTGCTCTCGCTCGCCGCGCAGGTGCGCGAGCGCACGCCGGGGCACGATCCGCTCATGCTCGCGCTCACCGGTACCCCGCTCATCAACGACGTCGAGGACTTCGACGCCATCTGGCGTTTCCTCGGCTGGACGAACGGCGAGAAGCCCGGACCGGAGCTCATGGAGAAGCTCGACGCGACGGGACTGACGCCTGCCGACAAGGCCTTCTACCCGGAAGCCCGCGACGCGGTGATCTCGATGGGCATCGTGCGACGGAAGAAGAAGGACGTCGCCGCCGATCTGCCCGACAAGCTGATCGCCGATCTGCCCGTGCAGCTCGACGACGAGTTCGGCCGCAGTATCCGCCAGGCCGAGCGCGAGCTGGGGGAGCGGCTGGCCGCCCGTTACCGTCGCATCATCGAGGCACGCGGCGACCGCGGCCTCGCCCCGGGCGAGATCGACGACGACATCGTCCGTCTCGTCGCGCAGAACGAGCTCGAGGAGTCGAAGGCTGCCGGCACCGGGGGAGACAACGTCTTCACGATGGTGCGCCGCATCGGTCAGGCGAAGGCGCTTCTGGCGGCGGACTACGCCGCGCAGCTGCAGCGTTCGGTCGGCAAGGTCGTGTTCTTCGCGAAGCACATCGACGTCATGGACCAGGCGGAGGCGCACTTCGCTTCGGCCGGCATCCGCGCGGTGTCCATCCGCGGTGACCAGACGAACACAGCCCGGCAGCAGGCCATCGACGACTTCAACGGCGACCCCGAGGTCGGTATCGCGGTGTGCTCGCTCACGGCGGCCGGCGTCGGCCTCAACCTGCAGGCGGCGTCGAACGTCGTGCTCGCGGAGCTGTCGTGGACCGCGGCCGAGCAGACGCAGGCCATCGACCGCGTGCACCGCATCGGACAGGACGAGCCCGTCACGGCGTGGCGGATCATCGCCGCCCACACGATCGACACGAAGATCGCGGAGCTCATCGACCAGAAGCAGGGGCTCGCGGCCCGCGCGCTGGACGGCGAGGCGACGGAGGAGACCGCCAGCGAGTCGGTGCAGCTGGCCGCGCTGATGCATCTTCTGCGCGAGGCTCTCGGCGGCCGCTGAGCGAGCGTCAAGAACAAGAGTTCTTAACGCTGCTGCAGGCGGAAGTTCCTGTCGCGGCGCGAACTTCGTCGACATCGGTCGCTGTGGCCGTGAAGATCGCGGGTTTTCGACGCGCTCGAATGGCCACGCGAGGGGGCGGCGCGCTAGTGTCGATCGCAGGCACTGTCGCCTCACCCCCATCCCTCGACCTCCGAAGGCAGCAGCATGAAAATCGGCATCCTGACGAGCGGCGGCGACTGCCCCGGACTCAACGCGGTCATCCGCGGCATCGTGCTCAAGGGCACCACGACCTACGACCTCGAGTTCGTCGGCATCCGCGACGGATGGCGCGGCGTCGTCGAGGGTGACTTCATGCCCCTGACCCGCCACGAGGTGAAGGGCCTGTCCAAGGTGGGTGGCACGATCCTCGGCACCAGCCGCACCAACCCGTACGAGGGGGAGCGCGGCGGTGCGGAGAACATCGCGAAGACGCTCTACGGCCACAAGATCGACGGCATCGTCGCGATCGGCGGCGAAGGCACCCTCGCGGCGGCGGACCGTCTCGCCAAGGACGGCATCAAGGTGCTCGGCGTTCCGAAGACGATCGACAACGACCTCCGGGCCACGGATTACTCCTTCGGCTTCGACACCGCCGTGAACATCGCCACGGACGCCATGGACCGGCTCCGCACCACGGGTGACTCCCACCAGCGCTGCATGGTCGCCGAGGTCATGGGTCGTCACGTCGGCTGGATCGCGCTGCATGCCGGGATGGCCGCCGGGGCCCACGTCATCTGCATCCCCGAGGTGCCGATGTCGCTGGACGAGATCACCGCTCTCGTCACGAGCGCCCACGATCGCGGTCGTGCACCGCTCGTCGTCGTCTCCGAGGGCTTCAAGCTCGCCGGCATGGACGAGGCCTACAGCGACAAGGGTCTGGACGCGTTCAACCGACCGCGGCTCGGCGGCATCGGCGACCTGCTCGCCCCTGAGATCGAGCGGATCACGGGCATCGAGACCCGCGCCACGATCCTCGGCCACATCCAGCGCGGCGGCTCGCCGTCGGCCTTCGACCGCGTCCTCGCGACCCGCCTCGGCCTGCACGCCGCAGACGCCATCGTTGACGGCGCCTGGGGGCAGATGGTCGCGATGCAGGGCACCGACATCGTCCGCGTCCCGTTCGCCGATGCTCTCGGCGAGCTGAACACGGTGCCGCGGTACCGCTACGACGAGGCCGCCGCCCTCTTCGGCTGACCACCGCCCGGCTTCAGGCTCTCGCGCCGCTCCAGGCGTCTTGCTGTCTTTCTCGCCTGAACTCCCGTGAGGGCCTGTGCTTGTGTTCGGTCCGCTATCCGCGACCCGTCGCTCGATGGTCTGCGCGATGGAGCCCCTGCGCGAGCGCGGCCAGGACGGTGTCCTCGACATGACGGTCATCGACCATGACCTGGTGATAGTCGAAGCGGAGGACCGTGTAGCCGCGGAGTGCGAGCCTTGCGTCAGCAGCGAGGTCGCGTCGCCGGTCGCCCGCGGCGCTGTGGTGGCGGAAGCCGTCGATCTGGATGGCGAGACGTTCGCCGATGACACCGTCGAGCGGATGGCCGTCGACCCACACCTGCTGTCGCACGTCGATGCCGACCGCGCGCATCCGTTCGACGAAGACCGTCTCGGGACCGGAGTCCGACCGGCCGCGGACGGTTCGAGCGAGGCGGTTCGCGGCATCGCACCGCCACCGGACTCGCACGAGGGTGTCCAGGTCCACGGCCCCGTGGCGGAGCGCGGATTCCCAGATCGCGCGGGCCTCGATCAACGGCCGGCATCGCGCGACCTGGAACAGGACGCCTAGGACAGGATCGACCGCCGCCCGCGGATGCACCGGAACGGGCCCCTGTGCGCAGTGCACCTGGACGCCGACGCGATCGAATCGAGAGGCGGTGCGGGGGAGGGCGACGTGCACCTCCGCGGCCCCGACATCCCACCATCCGGCGAGGGCCGCCGCGCTCACGCAGGTGACCCTCCCGCCCACGGATCTCCACCCGTGTGCGTGTCACCCCTCCACCCTGCGGGCTTCCGCTGCCGCGCTTCACCACGCCACCGCCGATGGGGAGGTGCTTCCCGGAACTCTCCGCCTGTGCAGGAGCAGTGCTCGGTCGTGAGCACAGGCCATCACGCGAGCTCAGGCCAGGACAGGCATGGGCGCCTGATGCCCCGCGCGTGCCTGACTCCGCGCCGATGCCTGTGCCGGCGTCGCGCCCCGTGAGCACAGGCGTGCGCGCGAGTTCGGGCCAGGTCAGCGCGCAGGCGCCTGATGCCGCGCGAGCGCCTGATGCCGCGGGTCAGGCGAGGTGGAGGGTGTCGAGGAGCCAGGCGAGCTCGAACGCCCGCTCGCGCCAGGAGTTGTACCGTCCGCTCACCCCGCCGTGCCCCGCGACCATCTCGCACTTCAGCAGCACGTCCTTCGCGCCGGCCTCCCGCAGCCGGGCGACCCACTTGGCCGGCTCCACGTAGAGCACGCGGGTGTCGTTCAGCGAGGTCACCGCGAGGATCCGTGGATACTCCACGCCGTCGCGCACGTTCTCGTACGGCGTGTACGACTTCATGTACGCGTAGACCTCGGGGTCGTGCAGCGGGTCGCCCCATTCGTCCCACTCGATCACGGTGAGGGGAAGCGACGGGTCGAGGATCGTCGTCAGCGCGTCGACGAACGGCACACCCGCGAGGATGCCGGCGAAGAGCTCCGGGGCGAGGTTGGCGACCGCGCCCATCAGCAGGCCCCCGGCACTGCCGCCCTCGGCGACGAGCTGGGCCGGGGTGGTCGTCCCCTCGTCGACGAGGTGCCGGGCGCAGGCGACGAAGTCCGTGAAGGTGTTCCGCTTGTGCAGGAGCTTGCCCTCTTCGTACCACTGCCGACCCATCTCGCCGCCTCCGCGCACATGCGCCACGGCGAACACGACTCCGCGGTCCAGCTCCGAGAGCCGTGCGACCGAGAAGCCCGGGTCGATGGAGTGCTCGTACGAGCCGTAGCCGTAGAGGTGGACGGGACGCGTGGTCGCACCGGGCTCGCCGAAGGAGCGCTTCCACACGAGGGAGATCGGCACGCGGGTGCCGTCCTCCGCGGTGGCCCACTCCCGACGCTGTCCGTAGTCGGCGGGGTCGTAGCCGCCGAGCACCGTCACCTGCTTGCGCAACACGAGTTCCCGCGTCGCGAGGTCGAGCTCGTACACCGTGCCCGGCGTGACGAACGACGTGTACCCGAGTCGCAGGAAGGGGGAGTGCCACTCGGGGTTGCCGCTGACCCCCGCGGAGTAGAGGGGCTCGTCGAACCGCAGCTCCTCCACCGTGTCGGTCGCGTAGTCCAGGAGGCCCACGCGCTCGAGGCCCTCGCTGCGATACTCCACCGTGGCGAAGTCGCGGAAGGCTTCCACTCCGAGCAGTCGCCGTCCTGGCTGATGGGCGACGACGACGCGGCGCTCGCCCTGCGGGTCGTCCGCCGCTACGGAGACGAGTTCGAAGTCCAGGGCGTCGTCGTTGTGCAGGATGAGGAGCCGGTCCTCACCGTCCACCACCGCGTGCTCGAGCGAGTACTCCACGCCTTCGCGCCGCGGCCACACCGTGCGCGGCTCCGCCGTGATGTCGCCGGCGAGGTCGACGAGGTACTCCTCGCTCGTGATGCTGGAGCCCACACCGATCACGAGGTAGCGCCGGCTCCGCGTGATCCCGGCGCCGAGCCAGAACTTCTCGTCGGGCTCGTGGAAGAGCGTGATGTCGTCCGACACCGGGGTCCCGAGCCGGTGCAGCCACAGGGTGTCGGGGCGCCACGCATCGTCGCGGGTCGTGTAGAGGATGCCGGTGCCGTCCGGGGTGAAGAACGCGCCGCCGGTGTTCGGGATCTCGTCGTCCAGCGTGACGCCCGTCTGCAGGTCCCGCACGCGGACCGTGTAGAGCTCGTCGCCCTCGAAGTCCGTCGACCACAGCAGCTTCGTCGCATCATCGGAGGTGTCGAACGCGCCGAGCGAGAAGAACTCGTGCCCTTCGGCCTCGACGTTGCCGTCCAGCAGCACCACCTCGCCGGGCACGGGCACCCCCGGCTCGAGACGCGGCGGCGTCCAATCGCCTTCGACGGCGGCGGCGCGACAGTGGATGCCGTACTGCGCGCCTTCCTCGGTGCGGCTGTAGTACCACCAGTCTCCACGCCGTGTCGGCACCGAGAGGTCGGTCTCCTGAACCCGTCCCTTGATCTCCTGGAACAGCGTCTCGCGGAGCGCGGCGAGGTGCGCGGTCTCGGCCTCGGTGTGCGCGTTCTCCGCCTCCAGGTGTGCGATGACCTCGGGGGAGTCCTTGGCGCGCAGCCACTCGTACGGGTCGTCGACCGTGTCGCCGTGATGCGTGCGGAGGGTGGAACGGCGGGCGGCGATCGGGGCGTCAGTCACCGTCCCACGCTATCCCAGGTCGAGTTGACCGGCACGGGGGACGGTGGCAGGATTTACCGGGGCCGGTAAACGGAAGTCAAACCCACGGTGAACTCTTCGTTCGTCACGTCGATCCCGTCGACATCTCCCTCTTCCTCAAGACCGAAAGCGAACGGTGGAAACCGCAGCCCTCATCGTCGTGCTCGTCATCGCGCTGGCACTCTTCTTCGATTTCACGAACGGGTTTCACGACACCGCGAACGCGATGGCCACGCCCATCGCGACCGGAGCGCTCAAGCCCAAGACCGCGGTCCTCCTGGCCGCTCTCCTCAACCTCGTCGGCGCCTTCCTGTCGACCGAGGTGTCCAAGACCATCTCCGGCGGCATCATCCAGGAGGATGCGATCATCGCCGCGGGAGCGGAGCTGTTCCTCTCGTTGATCTTCGCCGGACTCATCGGCGCCATCACCTGGAACATGCTGACGTGGCTGCTCGGCCTGCCGTCGAGCTCGTCCCACGCGCTCTTCGGCGGGCTGATCGGCGCGACGCTCGTCGGCGCCGGTCTCGGCGGCATCGACTTCGGCGCCGTGCTGTCGAAGATCGTCCTCCCCGCCCTCATCGCCCCCATCACGGCCGGCATCATCGCGTACGTCGCGACGAAGATCGCCTACTCGGTCACGCGTCGCTACGACGGCAAGCCGGACGGACGGGACGGATTCCGCTGGGGTCAGATCTTCACGTCCTCCCTCGTCGCCCTCGCACACGGCACCAACGACGCACAGAAGACGATGGGCGTCATCACGCTCGCCATGATCACCGTCGGCTGGCAGTCCGGTGCGCACCACGAGCCCGAGCTCTGGGTCATCATCGCCTGTGCGTTCACGATCGCCCTCGGCACGTACCTCGGCGGCTGGCGCATCATCCGCACGCTGGGCAAGGGCCTGACCGACGTCAAGCCGGCTCAGGGCTTCGCGGCGGAGAGCTCGACGGCCGCGACGATCCTCGCCTCCAGCGCCCTCGGATTCGCGCTCTCCACCACCCAGGTGGCCTCGGGCTCGGTCATCGGATCCGGCCTCGGTCGTCGCGGTTCGACGGTCCGCTGGCGGACGGCAGGACGCATCGGCGTCGGCTGGCTGCTGACGCTGCCCGCGGCCGGAGGCGTCGGCGCCCTGGCGGCACTGCTCGTCGTGTGGCTCGGCCCGTGGGGCGTGGCCATCGACGCCGTCCTCGCGGTGGCGATCATCCTCGGGCTGTACATGCGCTCTCGGCGCAACGCCGTCACGCCGGCCAACGCCATGAGCGACGTCGCCGAGTCCCACCTTGCCGTCGAGGTTCCCGACACCCCGCCGCCCACGCGTCGCCAGCAGCGCATCGCCCAGGCGAAGGCGGAGGCGAAGGCCCGTGCCGAGGCCAAGGAGAAGGCGAAGGCCGAGGCGAAGGACAAGGCGAAGAAGAAGGCCAAGGCCAAGGCGGACGCGAAGGCCGCGAAGACCGGCAGCGCCTCGTCGTCCGACGCGTCGCAGAACGGGGACTCGGCATGAACGTCACGATCGACTGGATCGCCTTCCTGCAGGTGTTCGCCGCCGCGCTCATCGGCGCCGCCGCCATCGTCACCTTCTACGCCCTGGGCCTGCGTCTGCTCGTGCGCAGCGGGCGGGCGCCCGTCGTGAGCCCCGCGGAGTTCACCGACGCCATCACGGTGATCTCGGAGAAGGAGCTCAAGCGGGCCGCCAAGCAGGCGGCGAAGGCAGCGAAGAAGAGTCCGCTCACCGAAGGGCAGAAGACCCTCGCGCTCGTGGGCGCCTACGGCTGCTTCGTGCTCTGCGCCGCCGCGGTCATCGCCGGCATCCTCCTGATCGTCATCGGCCACTGAGTCCGCGGTGCGTCGGGCGCGTCGGTGACCGGCCGTAGGCTGAGGACATGTCCGCAGCGAAGGGAACACCACCGGTCTTCGGTCGGTACGCCCCCGCCTCCCACGTCCTGATCCATGTGAGCGATCCGCACTTCCTCGCCGGAGGTGCGGCGCTGGGGGGACGGTACGACGTCGAGCGCACGTTCGCGCGGACGCTCGAGGCGATCCGCGCCGTGCATCCCGCTCCCGCCGCGATCGTCGTCACCGGGGACCTCGCAGACCTCGGCGAGCCGGATGCGTACCGCCGGCTGCGTGCGGCGATCGAGCCGGTCGCCGCCGAACTCGGCGCTCCCGTGGTCTGGGTCGCGGGCAACCATGACGAGCGCCCGGTGCTGCGCGAGGTCCTCCTCGATGCCGAGCCCACGGAAGAGCCGGTCACCGGGGTGTGGGATCTTGACGGGCTGCGTCTGGTGGCCCTCGACACGAGCGTTCCCGGGTGGCATCACGGCGACCTCGACCCGGCGCAGCTCGCGTGGCTCGCCGAGGTCCTCGCCGAGCCGGCGCCGCACGGCACGCTCCTGGCGATGCACCACCCGCCGCTGCCCAGCCATCTGCCGCTGTTCGACATCCTCGAGCTGCGGCATCAGGACGAGCTGGCCGCCGTCATCCGGGGCACCGACGTCCGCGGCATCCTCGCCGGTCACCTGCACTACTCCTCGCACGGGCTGTTCGCCGGCGTCCCGGTGAGCGTGGCGTCCGCCACCTGCTACACGATGAACGTCGCGCGCCCCGCGTCTGAGGTAAACGGCATGGACGCCGCCCAGGCGTTCCAGCTCGTGCACGTGCGGCCGGAGACCATCACGCACACCGTCGTCCCGGTGGTCGATGCGCCGACCGGCGACTACTTCTCCGAGGAGTGGGTCGCCCGCATGGCGGCGCTGACGCCGGACGGACGCCTGGAGGCGTTCTCCAGAAAACCCCCGCAGGGACCGGCGTAGACTGAACGCATCCCCCAACCTTTCCGTTCGCCACGACCCACGAGGATGTGACATGGCTTCTGCCGCGCCCGCCAATACCCGTACCGAGACCGATTCGCTGGGGAGCATGGAGATTCCCGCCGAGACGTACTGGGGGATCCACACCGCCCGCGCCGACGCGAACTTCCCGATCACGAAGCGCCCCATCTCGGTGTACCCCGAACTGGTGATCGCGCTCGCGATGGTGAAGCAGGCCAGCGCGAGGGCCAACAAGGAGATCGGGGTCCTCGACGCCGAGCGCGCCGACCTCATCGACCGCGCGGCGCAGCGCGTCATCGACGGCGAGTTCCACGATCAGTTCACCGTCGGCGTCATCCAGGGCGGTGCCGGCACCTCGACGAACATGAACGCGAACGAGGTCATCACCAACATCGCGCTCGAGATGGCCGGACGCGAGAAGGGCGACTACGCCTTCCTCTCTCCGATCGACCACACGAACCGCAGCCAGTCGACCAACGACGTCTACCCGACGGCGGTCAAGATCGGCCTGTCGCTGACGCTGCGCTCGCTTCTCGACGAACTGGACGCCCTGCGCGTGGCGTTCCTCGGCAAGGCGGGGGAGTTCCACGACATCCTCAAGGTCGGCCGGACCCAGCTCCAGGACGCGGTGCCCATGACGCTCGGCCAGGAGTTCCATGGCTTCGCCACGACCCTGGGCGAAGATCACAGCCGCCTCACCGAGAACGCCTCGCTCATG
Source organism: Microbacterium meiriae (assembly GCF_040686935.1). NCBI lineage: Bacteria > Bacillati > Actinomycetota > Actinomycetes > Micrococcales > Microbacteriaceae > Microbacterium > Microbacterium meiriae. The sequence continues at coordinate 767,444 of NZ_JBFBMF010000002.1, read as the reverse complement.
TTCGAGATCAACATGGGCGCGACCGCCATCGGCACCGGCATCACCACCCACCCCGACTACGCGCCGGCCGTGCTGAAGCACCTGCGCGAGATCACGGGGCTCGATCTCGAGACGGCCACCGACCTCGTCGAGTCCACGAGCGACACGGGCGCCTTCATGTCGTTCTCGTCGTCGCTCAAGCGCAACGCCATCAAGCTCTCGAAGATCTGCAACGACCTGCGGCTGCTGTCGTCCGGTCCGCAGGCGGGCCTCGGCGAGATCAACCTGCCCGCACGGCAGGCCGGTTCCAGCATCATGCCCGGCAAGGTCAACCCGGTGATCCCGGAGGTCGTGAACCAGGTGGCCTTCGCGGTCGTCGGCTCCGACATGACGGTGACCATGGCCGTCGAGGGCGGGCAGCTCCAGCTCAACGCCTTCGAGCCCGTCATCGCGCATTCGATCTTCCAGTCGATCACCTGGATGCGTCAGGCGATGTGGACGCTGCGCGTGAACTGCGTCGAGGGCATCACCGCCAACCGCGACCGGCTGGGCGCGATGGTCGGCGCGTCGGTCGGCGTCATCACGGCGCTCACGCCCTTCATCGGCTACGCGGCGGCCGCGGCTCTGGCCAAGACGGCTCTGCTGACCAACCGCAACGTCGCCGACCTGGTGGTCGAGGCCGGGCTCATGTCCCGCGACGAGGTGACCAAGCAGCTCTCTCCTGCCCGCCTGTCGGGCCTGGAGGCGGTCACCGCGGCCATCCCGATCGTCACCCCGGACGACCTCATCCAGATCTGAGCGTCGACCGGATACGGGAAGGGGACGGGAGCTCGCAGCTCCCGTCCCCTTCGTCGCGTCCGAGTCAGTCGAGGATGCGGCAGTGCGTCGTGAGCTCGCCGATCCCGTCGATGCCGACCGTGACGGTCGAGCGGTCGCGGAGGAAGATCTGCGGGTCGCGGGAGTAGCCGGCGCCACCCGGGCTGCCCGTCGAGATCAGGGTGCCGGGCAGCAGCGTGAGCGACTGGGAGAGGTGCGCGATGAGCTTCGCCACCGAACGCACCATCTGGTCGGTGCTGGCGTCCTGCACGGTGTGCCCGTCGACGACGGTCCAGATGTGGAGGTCCTGCGGGTCGGCGATCTCGTCGGCGGTCACCGCGAACGGGCCGGTGGGGGTGAAGCCGTCGAACGACTTGCAACGGGACCACTGCGCCTCGGAGAACTGGATGTTCCGGGCGGTGATGTCGTTGACCACGGTGTAACCCCAGACGTGCGCGAGGGCGTCCGCCTCCGGGACGTCCTTCGCGGGGGTGCCGATGAGCACGCCCAGCTCGGCCTCGTAGTCGACGGCCTCGCTGAGGCTCCGCGGCCAGGAGGTGGTCTGATCGTGACCGGTGAGCGAGTTGGGCCACAGGGTGAACACGGTCGGCGCGGCGTCGGTCTTGAGGCCGAGCTCGCTGGAGTGGGCGGCATAGTTGAGCCCGACGGCAAGCACCGCCGGCGGCGCGATGACCGCGGAGGCGAAACCCCAGCCGGTCAGCGGGTGGCGCGGGGTCGTGCCGTCGCGGAGGGCGGCGCGGAGCTCGTCGAGTCCGGCGTCCCCTCGCTCGATCAGCTGCTGCAGGGTGGCAGGCGCGTCGGACAGGAGATCGGAGACGAGGATGGCGTCCGAGCCCTCCACCGCGGCGAGAACCGCACGGGAGGAGTCTGGACGGCGCAGGTGAGCGAACCGCATGGTTCTACGCTACCGGGTGCCTGCGGCCGGCCGGGTGGAGGAAGCCCCCAGAGCCCGGCGCGGATGCTTGTGCCCCATAAGCTTTGACCATGACCTTCGGAGGACCGTCCGACCCCCAGCAACCCGCGCGATACACGCCCCCGGCGGGGACACCGCCACAGCCCTCGGCGTACTCCGCCGCGCAGTACGCGCAATCGCCCTACCTGCCGCCGTCCTACGGACAGCAGCCGGGCTATGCGTCGGCTCTCGCGCAACCCACGCCCTACACACCGCCGGCGCCGGTCGCGCCGTCGCCCGCGGAGTCGCTGCCGGCTCTCCCGGTGCCGAACAAGAAGGGCCGCACGATCTCGCTGTGGCTCTTCGGCTTCCTCGGCTTCCTCCTGCTCGCACTCATCGGCTACTTCGGCTGGGCCCTGGGCCCGACCGCCTCGGTGATCGGGCTCGTCCTGGCTCTGATCCCGCTCACGATCGTCTTCCTCGGGGTGCGCATGATCGACCGTTGGGAGCCCGAGCCCAAGCGCCTCGTCGCGTTCGCCATCGCCTGGGGTGCGGTCGCCGCCGTCGGCCTCACGCTCCTCGTCGACATCGGGCTCACGATGCTGCTGGGCATCCGGTCCGAGGAGTTCTCGGCGGTGGTCCAGGCCCCCATCGTCGAGGAGTTCTGGAAGGGCCTCGGGGTCTTCCTCATCTTCCTGCTCGCGCGGCGGTCCTTCGACGGGCCGGTCGACGGCGTCGTCTACGGGGCGCTCGTCGGTGCGGGCTTCGCGTTCACCGAGAACATCCAGTACTTCGCCATCAGCCTCATCGAGGGCGGCGGAGAGCAGCTCGGCGTCACGTTCATCGTGCGGGCGGTGCTGTCGCCGTTCGCGCACGCGATGTTCACCTCGCTGACCGGATTCGCGATCGGCCTCGTGGCCCGCCGGCACGCCTCCGCCGGAGCGGCCGCCGGGGCCGGCCTGCTCGGCATGGTCGGGGCGATCCTCCTGCACGCGCTGTGGAACGGATCGGCCACATTCGCGGACTTCTTCGGCCTCTACTTCACCCTGCAGGTGCCGCTGTTCATCGGCTTCATCCTCGGGATCATCGCCTTGCGCAGGGAGGAGGCGCGGCTCACCCGGGCCCGCCTTGCCGAGTATGCGGCCGCCGGCTGGTTCACGCCGGAGGAGGTCACGATGCTGGCCACGCCGGCCGGGCGCAAGGTGGGGCTCGCCTGGGCCGCGCAGCTGCGCGGCGACCGCCGGCCTCTGATGCGCGAGTTCATCAAGGATGCGACGGCTCTGGCCGCGGTCCGCCAGCGGGCGATCACCGGACGAGACCCGCTCGCCGTCGAGGACGAGCGCGCCCTGTTGATCCGGACCAGGGCAGCACGCGCCGCGCTGCTGGCCTACTGAGCGGCGCCCCCGCAGACAGACTCAGCGCCCGGTGCTGCGGCGATGCCTGCATGTCTCCCGGGCGCTGAGTTGATCTGCCACCAGGGTGCACCCGCGTCCCGCGAACTGTCAAGAGCCCCGAGGGACTTCGGAGCGGAGTCCCTCGGCGAGGTGTTCGCTGTGAGCAGGTGCCGTCGCGTTGACCGGCCGCGCGACGGTCGGGTTGGATGGAGCCATGACTGATCGCACAAAGCCCGAGTTCGACGCCCCGACCGGCCCTGCCCCCGCAGAACTGGTCATCCGCGACATCATCGAGGGTGACGGCGCCGAGGCCAAGCCCGGCGACACCGTGACCGTCCACTACGCCGGTGTGGAGTTCGAGTCCGGCGAGGAGTTCGACTCGTCGTGGGGTCGCGGGGAGACCATCCAGTTCCCGCTCCGCGGCCTGATCCAGGGCTGGCAGGACGGCATCCCCGGAATGAAGGTCGGTGGCCGCCGCGAGCTGATCATCCCGCCGCACCTCGCGTACGGCCCGGCCGGGGGAGGACACTTCCTCTCCGGCAAGACACTGATCTTCATCATCGATCTCGTCGCCGTCGGCTGATTCCGACCGACAGAAGCGCCCCGCATCCTCGCGATACGGGGCGCTTCTCGCGTGTCGGGACATTTCTGCGCTCCGGGCGGGAATACATGCGAGTGAATGTATGTTGTCGGAAGGGTGCCGCGGACGATCGCGGTGCCATCCCTTCGCCGCCGCCGCGGCCGACGTCTCCTGAGGAGCAATCATGAGCAGCATCGACATCCCCGGTTACCGCCCCGGCACCTGGGTCCTCGACCCGTCCCACAGCGAGGTGACGTTCAGCGTCCGCCACATGATGATCTCGAAGGTGCGCGGCACCTTCGGTGTGAAAAGCGCGACGCTCGTGGCTCCGGAGAACCCCCTCGAAGCCAAGGTCGAGGCCTCCGTCGACGTGACCTCCGTCGACACCAAGGACGAGGGTCGCGACCAGCACCTCCGCTCCGCCGACTTCTTCGACACCGAGAACTTCCCGACCATGGAGTTCGTCTCGACCGGCGCCCGCGTCGAGGGCGGCGACTTCCTCGTCGACGGCGACCTCACCATCCGCGGCATCACGAAGCCGGTCACCTTCGAGCTCGACTTCGGCGGCTTCGGCAGCGACCCGTGGGGCAACTACAAGGCCGGCGCCTCCGCCAAGACCATCATCAACCGCGAGGACTTCGGCCTCACCTGGAACGCCGCGCTGGAGACCGGCGGCGTGCTCGTCGGCAAGGACGTCACGATCACTCTCGACCTCCAGGGTGCGCTGCAGCAGGACTGACGCGCAGACCCTGTGAACCCCGGGCCCGTCAGGGCTCGGGGTTCTCTGCGTCGTAGTCGCGGAAACGAGGATGCCGCCGGGCGAGGACCGCGACGAGGGCGATCACGATGATCCCGCCGAGCAGCGGCGGGAACCACAGTGACGTCAGCGTCGCGAGCGTCCCGGCGTAGAGGGCGCCGACACGGGGACCGCCGGTCACCACCACGACGAACAGGCCCTGCAGGCGTCCGCGCATGGCGTCCGGCACCGCCGCCTGCATCATGGTGTTGCGGTAGATCGAGCTGACGTTGTCCGACGCGCCGGAGAGGGCCAGCGCCACGCAGGCGGCGACGATCAGTGCGACGTGCGGCCGGTCCTCTCCGGCAGGCGTCGCGGAGAACGCGCCGATCAGGAGGACGACGCCGAACAGGGCGATCGCGGCGCCGTAGGCCTCGATCGCACGGGCGATCCCACGACCGTGCCACCGGTACTGCACCACGCGGCCGGAGAACAGGCTCGAGGAGAAGGTGCCGACCGCGACCGCGGCCGTGAGGATGCCGGTGGTGAAGGCCCCGCCGCCGAGGATGACCGTGCCGAGTGCCGGGAAGAGCACGAGCGGCTGTCCGAACGTCATCGCGATGATGTCCATCACGTACTGCATGCGGATGTTGCCCGCCCGGCGGAGGAAGCGCCAGCCGTCGACGAGCGAGGCGAGGCCGGGGCGCACGATATCGCCTTCGGGTCGCAGGGCAGGGAGCGTCCACAGGCCGAGGAACATCGACAGCATGAGCACGACGTCGATCGTGTACGTCCAGCCGTATCCGGTGAGCGCCACGAGGAGCCCGGCGAGGGCCGGACCCGCCATGACCGTGAGCCCGAACGCGACGCCGTTGAGCGCGGACGCGGCCGCGAGCATGCTGCGGGGGATGAGCCGGGGGACGATCGCGGTCCGCGTGGCCATGCCGACGGAGTTCGCCGCCGAGTTCACGATGCTCAGCGCGTACAGCCACCAGATCGTCTCCGTGCCGGTCCAGGTGAGCGCCGCGAGCAGCCCCGTGGAGGCGAAGGTCACGGTGGCGGCGATGAGCGCGACCCGCCGCCGGTCGAACGCATCGGCGAGCATCCCGCCGTAGAGGCCGGCGAGGATCATCGGGAGGAGGCCCGCGACGGCGATCATCGAGACGGCGAACGTGCTCGCGGTCAGCTCGAACACATGCAGCATCACGGTCACGATGGTGAGCTGACCGCCGATGCCGGCGAGGGTCGAGCCGATCCACATCCGGGCGAAGGCCGGGCTCGCCTTCAGCGGGGTCAGGTCGATCAGATGGCCGCGTCGGGAGCTCACAGGGCGGTCTTCTTCTGCACATCCCGAGCCTAGTTGACCCCACGCGCCTCGTCCTGGGCGCCGTGTCCCGCCGTGGTCGTCCGGGCTGGTAGACTCGTCAGGTTGCCGTTCGATCGGCCGCGGATAAAGAGAGCTCACGCATCAGGCGTCGGGCGCCGCGCAACAAGCAGAGAGGGGATCGAATCTATGGCACTGGAAGCAGACGTCAAGAAGGCGATCATCGAAGAGTACGCGACGCACCCCGGTGACACCGGATCCCCCGAGGTGCAGGCCGCGATGCTGACGCAGCGCATCAAGGACCTCACCGAGCACCTGAAGGAGCACAAGCACGACCACCACTCGCGTCGTGGTCTGTTCCTGCTCGTGGGTCAGCGCCGTCGTCTGCTCGGCTACCTCCAGAGCGTCGACATCGAGCGTTACCGCTCGCTGATCGCACGCCTTGGTCTTCGCCGATAAGGCACCACGGACCCAGCGTTCAATCGCGCAGAACATTCTTGAGAAGGCCGCCCCACGGTGTGGGGCGGCCTTCGTCATGTCCTGACGTCGCGGATCCCGTCAAGCGGTGGCACCCACGAGATCAGGGTGGTGGATGGCCGCCACGTCGGGGTGTGCGCGCAGTCGGGACTTCATGGCGTTCTCGCCGTAGGTCGCGTGGATCGGATTGCTCGGGTCCTCGGTGACTCCGGTCGCCTCGGCGGCGAGGTCGGCAGGGAGCTCGAGCAACGGGAGCTGCTGATCGAGCGCCGGGTTGAAGAAGAACGGGATCGAGATGCGCTCCTCCGGCGCCCGCGGCGAGATCACCCGGTGGTTCGTCGCCTTGAGGTAGCCGCCGGTGGCGTACTCGAGCAGCTCGCCGATGTTGACGACGAAGGCGCCCGGCACCGGGGGAGCCGACACCCACTCGCCGTCACGCTCGACCTGGAGTCCGCCCTTGCCCGGCTCCACCCAGAGCAGCGTCAGCACGCCGGAATCCTTGTGCGCACCGACGCCCTGCTGCGGTTCCGGCTCGTTCGTTCCCGGGTATCGCACGATCTTGATCAGGGTGGACGGATCGCGGAACGGCTCGTCGAAGTAGTTCTCCTCCGCACCGAGGGTGAGGGCCCAGGCCCGCAGGAGCTTGCGGGCGATCTCCGTGAGAGTGTCGTGCCACTCCGTGACGACCTCCTTGAGCTCCGGCTGCGCGGCGGGCCAGAGGTTCGGTCCGGTGAGGCGGTTGAAGGCGGGGCCCCCTTCGACCGGCTCGCGTTCGGGGCCGATGTCGATCTGCTCGCGCCAGTCGACCTTGCCCTGCGTCCGCTCCCCGCCGACCCGGGTGTAGCCGCGGAAGTGCGGGCTGTTGACGTTCTCGATCGCGAGCTTGTCCTCCTCCGGCAGAGCGAAGAAGTCGAGGGCGGCCTGATGCAGCCGCGCTTCCAGTTCGGGTGAGATACCGGTGCCGGTCAGGTAGAAGAAGCCGACATCGTGCGTGGCCGCGCGGAGGTCGTCGCGGAAACGCGCCGCGGCCTCGGGGCCGTCGTCGAGCTGGGACAGGTCGAGGATGGGGAGCGAGAGTTCAGCCATGGACCGAGGCTATGTCGCGGATGAGGCCCGAGGATGCTCTGTTGCATTCCATTACTTCGGTGGCCGGTGTCGGGCGGGCGCCGATCACGGTGCTAGAGTCTCGTCGGTAAGGGATGCCTTACCTCAGTCGCCTGCCAGAGAGTGTCTCCCGTGCTCGCCACCTTCCTCATCGGACTCCGCGAGGGTCTCGAAGCCGCGCTCGTCGTCGGCATCCTCGTCGCTTACCTCCGCCGTCTCGGTCGCCGTGACGCGCTGCCGAAGATGTGGGCCGGGGTCGGCCTTGCGGTCGCCCTCGCTCTGGGCATCGGCGCGATCCTCACCTTCGGGGCCTACGAACTCACGTTCCAGGCGCAGGAGCTGATCGGCGGCGGGCTGTCCCTCGTCGCGGTGGCGATGGTGACGTGGATGATCTTCTGGATGCAGCGTGCCGGCCGCACCATGAAGGCGACCCTCGAGGGCGGCATCGACCGCGCGCTGACGGTGGGCGGTCTCTGGGCGCTCATCGCGATCGGCTTCGTCTCCGTCGCCCGGGAGGGGATCGAGACCACACTGCTGCTGTGGTCGATGGTGCAGTCCTTCGGTGATGCCCCCTCGGCCCTCCTCGGCGCGCTCCTGGGACTCTCCGTGGCCGTCCTGCTCGGCTGGCTCATCTCCCGCGGGGCGCTGCGCCTGGACCTGCGGCGGTTCTTCGCCTGGACGGGTGGCTTCCTCGTGATCGTCGCGGCCGGTGTCCTCGCCTACGCTCTGATGGATCTGCAGGAGGCGGGAGCACTTCCCGGCCCCTTCACCGCCGCCGCTCCGCTCGACCCGGCCACCGGCGCCGTCGCCGTGGGCGCGGCCGGCTTCCCGTTCGGCTGGGCGTTCGACGTGTCGGCGGCGATCACTCCCGGCGGCGCGCTGGCCTCCGTCCTGCAGGCCACGGTCGGCTTCATGCCCGCCATGACCTGGCTGCAGGTGCTCGCCTGGGGTCTCTACATCCTCGTCGTGGGCGGGCTCTACCTCCGCGGCCTCCGCTCGGCACGCCCCTCGACGCGCGGCGCCTCCGCCGCCACCCCGACGTCGTCCCTCACACAGCAAGGAGCAGCATGATCACCTCGCACCGAGTCCTCGCCGCGGCAGCCGCCGCGGGCACCGCCGTCCTCCTCCTCAGCGGCTGCGTCGCGAAGAGCGATGCCCAGGCGACGGCGGCGTTCGACGTCTCATCCACCGCCACGGACTGCGCCGTCTCCGCGTCCACCGCGAAGAGCGGGACGCTGACGTTCGATGTGAAGAACGACACCGACGAGGTCTCCGAGTTCTACCTGCTGGCCGAGGACGGTCTGCGGATTGTCGGCGAGGTCGAGAACATCGCCCCGGCTGCGTCCCGCACCCTCACGGTGGTCGCCCAGCCGGGCGAGTACTTCACGCTCTGCAAGCCGGGCATGGTCGGCGACGGTGTCGGCCGGGCCTCGTTCACGGTGACCGGAGACCGCGTGGCGGTGGACGGCCCCGACGCCGAGCAGAAGCAGAAGGCCGTCGATCTCTACGGGGCGTTCGTGAAGGATCAGGTCGGGCAGCTCGTGCCGGCCGTGGAAGACCTCGTGGCCGCCTACGAGTCCGGCGACGACGAGACCGCCCGCACGCTCTTCCCGCAGACGAGGGCGTTCTACGAGCGCATCGAGCCCGTCGCCGAGGCGCTCGGGGACCTCGACCCGCGGATCGACTATCGAGAGGTCGATGCGGTGGCCGAGGGCCTGGACTGGACCGGCTTCCACCGCATCGAGAAGGACCTCTGGGTGCCGGCGAAGGACGCGCTGAACGCCGACGGAGAGACCCCGGCATGGCAGGACTGGGCGCCGTCCACGCCCGCGGAGCGCGCCGATTACGGCGACCTGCTCCTGGCCGACGTGCAGGAGCTGTACGACTACGTGCACTCGGACGACTTCACCACCGCACTGGACGACCAGGGGATCGGCGGCATCTCCAACGGCGCGATCGCCCTGCTCGACGAGGTGGCCACCGGCAAGATCTCCGGCGAGGAGGACTGGTGGTCCGGCACGGATCTCTTCGACTTCGCCGCGAACGTCGAGGGCTCCAAGATGGCCTTCTCGCTGGTGCAGGACTTCGCCGCGGCGCAGGGAGACGACGGCGAGGCCCTCGTCTCCGAGATCGAGACCGGATACACCGCCCTCGAGGAGTCCCTCGCCGCGCACGGCTCGCTCGCAGAGGGCTTCGTGGGGTACGGCGAGCTGACCGAAGCGGACAAGCGGGAGTTCACCGATCTCATCAACGCCCTGGCGGAGCCGCTCTCGCAGCTCACCGGCACGGTGCTCGACTGACGACGGTGCACGGGTAGGCATGGACGTGAACGAGTCGGAACCGGAGGCCCACGCGGCATCGGCGGGGGTGCCTACTGCGCCCTCCGGCGGCGGTCTCAGCCGCCGCGGGCTGCTCGGGCTGGCCGTCGGCGGCGGGGTCGCGGGCCTGGCCGTCGGCCTCGGGGCCGGGACGGCCGGCGGCGTGGCGCTCGGACGCGCACGAGCCGCGGAAGACGCCGAGTCGCGGTACGAGTTCTTCGGCGCGCACCAGGCGGGCATCACGACGCCCGTGCAGGACCACCTGCACTTCGCGAGCTTCGACATGATGCCCCGCACCGACCGGGACGACCTCCTCTCCCTGTTGCAGGACTGGTCGTACGCCGCGGCGCGGATGACGCAGGGCCTGGAGGTGAGTGCGAGCGGCGCGGTGAACGGTCCCGCCGAAGCGCCCCCGGATGACACGGGGGAGGCGCTGGGGCTCCCCGCCGCGGGTCTGACCCTCACGTTCGGGTTCGGTCCTGGACTGTTCGAGAACGAGGACGGCGATCGCTACGGTCTCGCCGCCCAGCGGTCACCCGGTCTCGAGCGGCTTCCGGCCTTCCTCGGGGACGACCTCGATCCCGAGGCGTCGCACGGCGACCTGTGCATCCAGGCCTGTGCCGACGACCCCCAGGTCGCGGTCCACGCGATCCGCAACCTCAGCCGCATCGCGTTCGGGCGGGCGCGCCTGCGCTGGTCGCAGCTCGGATTCGGCAAGACCTCTCGTACCACGGCCGGCCAGGCGACGCCGCGCAACCTCTTCGGCTTCAAGGACGGCACGGCCAACATCCTCGCCGACGACGCCACGGCGCTCGCGGACCACGTCTGGGTCTCGACCGACGACGAGCCGTCCTGGATGGCCGGCGGTTCGTACCTCGTCGCGCGGAAGATCGCCATGCTCATCGAGACCTGGGACCGGGTGCGGCTGGCCGAGCAGGACACGATCATCGGACGGGACAAAGGTGTGGGGGCGCCGCTCTCCGGCGGTGACGAGTTCACGGCCCCGGACTTCCGCGGCACGAAGATCGATGCGAACAGTCACGTCCGGCTCGCCCACCCGGAGCAGAACGACGGCATCCGCATCCTGCGCCGCGGGTACAACTACGTCGACGGCAACAACGCCCTCGGGCGACTCGACGCCGGGCTGTTCTTCCTGTCCTACCAGCGTGATCCCGCCCAGTTCATCAGCCTGCAGCGCCGACTGTCGACCGACCGTCTCAACGAGTACATCCGTCACGTGGGCTCAGGCATCTGGGCGATCCCGCCGGGCGCGCGACCGGGTTCGTACGTGGGGGCGGAGCTGTTCGCCTGAGCAGGACTCAGCCGGCGGCGACGTCTTCGAGGGCGGCGACGGCGTCCGCAGCGAACGCATCCGCTCCGGCGTGATCGTGAGCGGTCGCCGTCACCACCGCGTCGCCGAGGAACAGCAGCAGCTGGCCGTGGGCCCCGTGCAGCCGCCACGCCCGCCCCGGACCCTGCCAGCCCGCGAGCGCATAGCGGTCGTAGCCCGGGTTGACGCCCGCGACGACGCCGTCCTCGTGCATGGCGTCGATCCACTCCGGGGCGACCAGTCGACGACCCTGCCAGGAGCCGCGATCGCGGATGAGCAGCCCCAGGCGCGCGACCTCCTCGGTGCGGAGCGGCAGGCCGCCACCCGCCTCGATGCGTCCGTTCGGGCATCGCGACCAGACCACGTCCTCGATGCCGAGCGGGGCGAAGAGGCGCGTCGAGAGGTAGTCGCCGATGTCGCCCACGCGGGTCGCGAGGGCGGTCATCGCGGTATAGGTGCTCGCGTTGGAGTACTGGAACACACGCCCGCGCGAGGGCCGTCGCAGGAACTCGCGGGCCAGATCCGGCCAGTCCGTCATCAGTGTCTCGGACCACGGAAGGTCGATGCCGCTCGACATCGACAGCAGGTGACGCAGGGTGACCTGAGCGACACCGTCGCCGAGCTCGTGGTCCGGGAGGAGGGTGGCGACGGTGTCGTCCAGGCGGATCAGTCCGTCGTCGGCGGCGAGGGCCGTGGCCAGCACGCAGACGCCCTTCGCGATCGAGTGCACGTCCTCCCGGACGTCGGGTGCCCAGCGGTGACCTGCGGTGTCCTCGCCGATGCGCACGTGGAGCCCGTGCGCGGCGAAACCCTGGGACTCGGCGATGGCGACGAGCCGATCCCTGACCTCGGACGCGGGGTGGGCGGCTGTCATCGCGGACGCCGGGATCCGGTCGGATCGTTGCGGCGGCCTTCGCGCGACGCGAGCTCGGGATCGGCGAACAGCCACCGCGGCCGCGGCTCCACGAGCGGACGGAACACCCGCCGCACGGGCGTGGTCGCGAGCAGCAGTGCGAGGACCACCGAGAGTGCCGTGACCGCAGGGAGCCAGAACCAGGTCGGCTCGAGGTCGCGCAGCACGCCGCTCTCCCGGAACGGGTAGAGCACGAACGAGTGCAGCAGATAGACGTACATCGTGTACTGGCCGAAGGTGGTCCACCAGTAGGACCCGCGGGGGATGAGGACGAAGAATGCGGCGCAGAGGACGACGGCGAGGAGCAGGAGCGCGAAACGGATGCCGCCCGCCCACCACTGGTCCCCGACGAGGTCGGAGTAGGAGGCCTCGTAGAACAGCCAATGCCGCAGATCGGTGGCCTGCCAGACGGGGAGCCAGTTCCACGCCGCCCACCCGGCGGTGCCGAGGACGGCGACGGCGGTGATCCGGACCCACCACGGTCGGAAGTCGAGGAGGCGCAGGCGGTCGACGATGTTCCGCTCCCTGAGCCACCAGCCGAGGGCGAAGAAGGGCAGCAGGCCGAGGGTGCGCGAGAGCGAGAAGGTGCTGTCGACGTTCGGGAGATAGCCCGCGCCGACGGAGATGACCACCGTCCACAGCAACGGCCAGCGCAGCAGGGCGAGGTAGGGGAGGACGAGGCGGAAGATCCCGAGCGCGAGCAGGAACCAGAGCGTCCAGCTGGGCTGAGTGGGGTTCGGGGTGGTCTCTCCCTCCACGAGCCACTTGGTGAGCGTCCAGAGGGCCTCGAAGATGACGTAGGGGAGGATGATGTCGGTGATGACGCGGGCCATCTGCGTCCGGGTGGGGGAGCCCGATTTGGAGAAGTAGCCCGAGATGATCGCGAACGCCGGCATGTGGAAGGCGTACAGCGCCAGGTAGAGGGCGAAGGCGATGTCCGAGTCGTAGATGAGGCGCTGGATCGCGTGCCCCAGGACCACGAGGACGATGCAGGCGTAACGCGCGTTGTCCCAGAAGGGCACGCGTCGGCGTTTGCGGTCGACCGGCCCTGTGCTGGACCCCGTCGTCCCGACTCCGGTGGTGCTCATTCTCCGAGGCTACCGGCCGGGAATAAAGTTGCCCTGCACGCGTTGACCCAATTACATTCAAATGAATAGAACCGGATGTCGAGCATCCGATTCGGAGAACACGGAGCAATCATGAGCGAGCAGTCAGGCGCGCAGGCGATGCAGTTCGGCATCATGTCGGTCAGCGACATCACCCGCGACCCCACCACGGGAGTCACCCCCAGCGAGCAGGAGCGGATCAAGGCGACGCTGGCCATCGCGACGCATGCCGAGGAGGTCGGACTCGACGTCTTCGCGATCGGCGAGCACCACAACCCGCCGTTCTGGTCGTCCAGTCCCACCACGTTCCTCGCCGCGCTCGCCGCACAGACCGAGCGGCTCATCGTCTCGACCTCGACGACGCTGATCACGACGAACGACCCGGTGCGCATCGCGGAGGAGTACGCGATGCTGCAGCACGTCTCGGACGGCCGCATGGACCTCATGCTCGGTCGCGGCAACACCGGACCGGTGTACCCCTGGTTCGGCCAGGACATCCGCCAGGGGCTTCCGCTGGCGATCGAGAACTACGCGCTCCTGCACAAGCTGTGGCGCGAGGACGTCGTGGACTGGGAGGGCAAGTTCCGCACCCCGCTGCAGGGCTTCACCTCGACACCGCGTCCCCTCGACGGCATCGCGCCGTTCGTGTGGCACGGCTCCATCCGCACACCGGAGATCGCCGAGCAGGCCGCCTACTACGGTGACGGGTTCTTCGCGAACAACATCTTCTGGCCGAAGGAGCACTACCAGCGCCTCATCGAGCTGTACCGTCAGCGCTTCGAGCACTACGGTCACGGCACGCGGGAGCAGGCGATCGTCGGTCTCGGCGGCCAGGTGTTCATGGCGGCGAAGTCGCAGGACGCGGTGAACCAGTTCCGCCCGTACTTCGACAACGCCCCGGTCTACGGTCACGGTCCCAGCATGGAGGACTTCACCGAGATGACCCCGCTGACGGTGGGATCGCCGCAGCAGGTGATCGACCGGTACGCGGCGATGCGCGAGCACTACGGCGACTACCAGCGTCAGCTGTTCCTCATCGACCACGCCGGCCTGCCTCTGAAGACGGTGCTCGAGCAGCTGGACATCCTCGGTTCCGAGGTCGTGCCGGTGCTCCGCAAGGAGCTGGCGAAGGACCGCCCGTCCACGGTGCCCGACGCGCCGACCCACGCCGCGCGCGTGCAGGCGACCTACGGAGACGGACCCACCCGGCAGGCGCGTCCCGGCGCGAACCGCGGCGACAACCTCACCGGGGACTCGCCCTACCAGGACACGCCGGCTCCCGCGGGAGCCGCGTTCGGACTCGGCCGGAAGGAGGCCTGACATGACCACGCGTCGCATCGCCGTCGTCTCGGCGGGTCTCTCCAACCCGTCGTCCACCCGGATGCTCGCCGACCGACTGGCGGCGGAGACCGTGAAGGCGCTCGCGGAGCGCGACATCGAGGCCACGGTCGACGTGATCGAGCTGCGCGACCACGCGCACGACATCACGAACAACATGCTGACCGGCTTCGCGCCGCCTGCACTCGAGACGGCGATCAACACCGTCGTCTCGGCCGACGCGCTGATCGCGGTGACGCCGATCTTCTCCACGAGCTACTCCGGGTTGTTCAAGTCGTTCATCGATGTGCTCGACCCGGACGCGCTCACGGGGAAGCCCGTGCTGATCGGGGCGAACGCGGGGACACCGCGGCACTCGCTCGCGATCGACTACGCGATCCGTCCGCTGTTCGCCTACCTGCACGCCGAGGCCGTCTCCACAGGGGTCTTCGCGGCGTCGAGCGACTGGGGCGGCGCCGGAGACGATGTCGCACCGTTGGCGAAGCGCGTCGAGAAGGGGGCGAGGGAACTCGCCGAGGCGGTCGCGCGCCGGGAGGCGGCCACCGTCGTCGACCCTTTCGATCCCGCGACCTACCTGGGTGAGGGGCGCTCGTTCGGCCACATGCTCGGCGGTCTCGCCGGAGAGTGACAGGGAGCCTCTCGAGAGCGACATGCCCCGCGCCTTTCGGCGCGGGGCATGTCCGTGTCTGCGGAGAGGGATGCGGGAGCCGTGGACCGGCTCCCGCATCCGCACGGTCAACCGCTCTTGCGTCGGAACTCGCGCCGCGTCTGCGGGGCGTTGGCGGCGTGCACGGCGGAATCGCCGTCGAGGTGGGCCTCGCCCTGCCGGTGGTGCGCGTTCTTCTTCTCGAGCGCTTCCTTGAACTTGCGCTTCATGTCCTCCGAGGAGGAGCCGGCGCCTTCTTCGGTGCTCATGCTCCCGAGCCTAGGGCACAGGAGGAGCAGCGGCGAGTGTCACCGCTCCCGCCCTCGCGTGAGCCGGTCGACCCCGAGCCCGATACCGACGGCCAGGGCGACCGACACCGGGACCGCGACGAGGGGGCCGCCGGGCAGCACCGCGGCGACGAGCGCGCCGATGGCGGCCTGGTATGCCGCCCACCCGGTCGCGGCGAGCGTCACGAGAGCCAGATAGCGGGGCGGGTGGATCCGGGAGGCGCCCGCCACGAGGTTCACGGCGAGCCGGGCGAACGGGACGAAACGAGCGGTGAACAGCACCGTGGCCGTGCCGCGGTCCAGCCGGTCGCGTGCCCAGCCGAGGGCCCGCCGCATGCGGCGGCCTCTCATCCAGCCCCAGCGCTCGGTGCCGACGACGCACCCGATCAGATAGCAGCAGGCGTCACCGAGCGCTGCCGCCCCCGCCGCGCAGAGCACCACCGCCCAGAGCGCCGGCGTTCCGGTCGTCATCGCGACCGCGCCGAGGGCTGTCACGGCGATCTCCCCGGGGACGACGACGAAGAACGCGTCCCCGAGCACGAGCAGGCTCATCGCGGCCAGGCTCCAGGGACCGGCGAGGACGTCAGCGAGCAGGTCTGTCGACACCCCGCCACCCTGCCCCGAGACGGTGAACGGGAACCAACGCGCGGATAGCCGGTGACCCGTGATCCAGCATCCGGTGAACATCCGGTGCTCGACGCCGGTTTCTCGCAGCGGGGGCGAGGTGCACCGTCATCCTGAGGGGGTGAGAGTCGCGATCGTCACCGAGTCCTTCCTTCCGCACATGAACGGCGTGACCGGATCCGTGATGCAGATCCTCCGCCATCTGGAGCGCCGAGGGCACGAGGCCTGTGTGCTCGCTCCCGCCGCCACGGGCATCCCGGAGCGGTTGCACGGTGCCCCCGTCACGGCGATCCGCAGCGTGCCGCTCCCCGGATACCGGGATGTCCGCGTCGGCGCGGCGACGACCCGTCGGATCGGAACGGAGCTCGGCCGCTTCCGCCCCGATGTCGTCCACCTCGCGTCGCCGTTCGCCCTCGGGTGGCGCGGGCTGCTCGCCGCAGAACGCGGCGGCATCGGGACGGTCGCGGCCTACCAGACCGATGTGGCCGCATACACGGAGAGGTATCGCGTCGCCGCGACCACCGGCATGGCCCACGCCCACATCGCACGGCTCCACCGGCGAGCGACCCTCACGCTCACGCCGTCCTCCGAATCCGCGCACCAGCTCGGTCGCCTCGGCGTCGACCGACTCCGATCCTGGGGGAGAGGGGTGGACGCGGAGCGCTTCCACCCCTCCCGGCGCAGCGACGCGCTCCGAGCGGAATGGGGAGCGAGGATCGTCATCGGCTACGTCGGACGCCTCGCCGCCGAGAAGCAGGTGGAGGATCTCGCCGCGCTGCACGGCATCCCCGGCGCCCGTCTGGTCATCGTCGGCGACGGGCCACGGCGGGACCGGCTGCAGGAACAGCTTCCCGACGCTCTGTTCCTCGGGAGGCTCGACGGGGATGCGCTCGCCACCGCGCTGGCCTCCTTCGACGTGTTCGTGCATCCGGGAGAGAGCGAGACGTTCGGCCAGACGCTGCAGGAGGCCCACGCGAGCGGGGTGCCCGTGGTCGCCACCGGTCGCGGAGGGCCGCTCGATCTGGTGAGGGCCGGCGTGGACGGCTGGCTCTACCGCCCCGGGGACCTCGCCGACCTCCGCCGACGCGTGACCGCTCTCGCCGGGGACGAGCAGACCCGCCGAGCGTTCGGTGAAGCGGGCCGGAGCGCTGTGCAGGGACGAAGCTGGGAACACCTCGGGGATCAGCTCCTGGAGCACTTCGAGGAGGCGCGGGCGCTGCACGCCGTGGACAGCCGTCTGCGCGCTCGCCGCCTCGTCCGACCGGAACCGGCCGCGCCCGCCCCGTCGCGACGGTGGCGGCGGGTGGTCGCGCTCGGCGACTCCTTGACCGAGGGACTGTGCGACCCCGGGCCGGACGGTGCACTCCGCGGGTGGGCGGACCGGCTCGCCCTGCTCCTCGCCGCGCGGGGCGGCCTCCATTACGCCAACCTCGCGGTCCGCTCGAAGCGCGTGGCCGACGTGTGCGGCCCGCAACTGGAGCGCGCACTGGAGCTCCGACCCGATCTGGTCACCGTGCTGGTGGGCGCCAACGATCTCGTGAAGCACCGTGCCGCCGTGCCGGCGCTCGCCGCGAGTCTGGAGGCCGCCGTGCGGCGAGTGCGCGCGACCGGCGCCGACGTGGTCCTGGTCACCCCGTTCCTCCCGGACCGACGCGCGGCGGCGCTGTACACCCGGCGCTTCTCCGCCTTCGCCACGGCCCTCGCGGGGATCGCGGCGCGGACCGGTGCGATCCTCATCGACACGGATCTGCATCCGGTGCTGGCGGAGCGGCAGCACTGGGGTGAGGACCTGGTGCACCTCAGCAGTCGCGGACACCGCTTCCTCGCCTATCGGGTCGCCGAGGTGCTCGGAGTGCCGCACGCGGACGCGCTCGGACTGCTGGATGCGGCCCTGCACGAGAACGAGCCGATCGGCCGCGCGGCCTGGTGGCGGCGGCACGCGCTGCCGTGGGTGTGGCGGCGACTCCACGGCCGTGCCGCGGGAGACGGCCGTCGGGCGAAGCACGACGACTACGTCTACGTGGGGCGCTCCTCCGTCGAGCGTGACGCCAGTGTGGTCTGAGGGACGGCAGCCCTCAGCGTCGCCCCATCCCGCGGTACGTCCAGCCGGCGGCTCGCCAGGCGGCAGCGTCCAGACAGTTCCGTCCGTCGATCACGATCCGGCCCCGCACGAGCCCGCCGGCGTGCTGCGGACTGAGCTCGCGGCGGTACTCGTCCCACTCCGTGACGACGACGACGGCGTCCGCGTCCCGCAGGGCCTCATCCCTGGACGACGTGTATCCGAGCTGCGGATGCCGCGCACGGGCGTTCTCGATCGCCGCCGGGTCCGTCACCACGACATCCGCGCCGAGTCCGCGCAGCCGCACGGCCACCTCCAGCGCGGGAGAATCGCGGACGTCGTCGCTGAAGGGTTTGAAGGCCGCGCCGAGCACGGCGATCCTCCGCCCGAAGACCAGGCCGTCCAGGGCATCGACGACCAGACGCACGGCGCGATCACGCCGGCGGAGATTGATGGCGTCCACCTCGTGCAGGAAGGCGACGGCCTCGCCGCGGCCGAGCTCCTCGGCGCGGACGGCGAACGCGCGGATGTCCTTCGGGAGGCAGCCGCCTCCGAACCCGATCCCGGAGCCGAGATAGCGGCGGCCGATGCGTGAGTCATGGCCGAGGGCTTCGGCGAGGAGGGTGACGTCGGCACCGGCCGCTTCGGCGACCTCGGCCATGGCGTTGATGAAGGAGATCTTCGTCGCGAGGAAGGCGTTGGCGGCACCCTTGACGAGCTCCGCGGTGGCGAGGTCCGTGACCAGGAACGGGGAGCCCGCATCGATCGCCGCGGCAAATACGCGGCGGAGCAGGTCGACGGCGGCGGCACCCTCGGGGGTGTCATCCGCCCCCACCACCAGGCGGTCGGGGGTGAGCGTGTCGTGGACGGCCCAGCCTTCCCGGAGGAACTCGGGGTTCCAGGCGAGCGTCGCCCCGGTCTGCTCGATCCGACGGGCGAGGCGCGCGGCCGTGCCCACGGGGACCGTCGACTTCCCGGCCACCACCGCGCCCGGCCGCAGGTGGGGGAGCAGCCCGTCGATCGCCGCGTCGATGTAGCGGAGGTCGGCCGCGGGACCGGAGGCGGACTGCGGGGTGCCGACGGCGAGGAAGTGCACATCCGCTCCGGAAGCGGCCGCCGCATCCGAGGCGAAGCGCAACCGCCCGGATCGCAGCCCCGCGTCGAGGAGCTCGTCGAGGCCCGGCTCGAAGAAGGGCGCGGCGCCTGCGGCGAGGTCGGCCACCTTGCGCTCGTCCACGTCGATGCCCACGACGTCGTGACCGAGCGAGGCCATCGCCGCAGCGTGCACCGCTCCCAGATACCCGCAACCGATCACCGACATCCGCATGCGTCCAGCACAGCGGACCCGTCCCTCGCCCCGGCGGACGCGCGGTGAACGTCGGGTGACGGTGCGGTGTCGCGACCGAACCGCGTGGGGAACCCTCGGGACTGAGGGCGCACGCTGGTAGTGTGGTCGAGGGTGACCCCGGTCATCCGACAATTTCATATCGACTCATGGAGCGATCGGCGGAGAAGCTGGTCCCCTGTGGTGGGTTCCTCGGCACACGTCGGGTGGCTTTCTACTGGTGGCCAGCGCAGGCGAGATTCGCGGGAGTGCCCGCGCGCCCGAACCCTTCCGTTCCGCTCCTTTGAACATGCTCGCGCGTCACACGGATTCGCGAGTCTAAACAAAGAAGGAGAGACCTCTTGGAAGGTCCTGAAATCACCGCCACCGAGGCCGTTCTCGACAACGGCCGCTTCGGCACCCGCACCATCCGCTTCGAGACCGGCCGCCTCGCGCAGCAGGCTCAGGGCGCCGTCGCCGCCTACCTGGACGGCGAGACCATGCTGCTCTCGGCCACGAGCGCGGGCAAGCACCCGCGTGAGGGCTTCGACTTCTTCCCGCTGACGGTCGACGTCGAGGAGCGCTCCTACGCCGCCGGCAAGATCCCCGGCTCGTTCTTCCGTCGTGAGGGTCGCCCCTCGACCGAGGCGATCCTGGTCTGCCGTCTGATCGACCGTCCGCTGCGTCCGTCGTTCGTCGACGGTCTGCGCAACGAGGTCCAGATCGTCATCACGGTCCTCTCGATCGCCCCGGGCGAGTTCTACGACGCCCTCGCGATCAACGCCGCCTCCGCGTCGACGCAGATCTCGGGTCTGCCGTTCTCGGGCCCCGTCGCCGGTGTGCGCCTCGCGTTCATCCCCGGTCACGGCCAGCACGAGGACCAGTGGGTCGCGTTCCCGACCGCCGAGCAGGTGTCCGAGGCCGTGTTCGACCTGATCGTCGCCGGTCGCGTGGTCACCAAGGCCGACGGCTCCGAAGACGTCGCGATCATGATGGTCGAGGCCGAGGCGACCGAGGGCAGCTGGAACCTGATCAAGGCCGGCGCCACCAAGCCCGACGAGACCATCGTGGCCCAGGGCCTCGAGGCCTCGAAGCCGTTCATCGCCCAGCTCGTCAAGGCGCAGGCCGAGCTCGCCGCCACCGCGTCGAAGGAGCCGGGCGTCTACCCGGTCTTCCCCGCGTACAGCGACGAGGTCTATGACTTCGTGTCCGAGCGTGCCTTCGCCGAGCTGAGCGACGTGTACCAGATCGCCGACAAGACCGAGCGTCAGAACGCCGACGACGCGATCAAGGATCGCGTCAAGGCCGAGCTCATCGAGGCCACCGAGGCGGGCTCGCTCCCGGCTGCGGCACCGCTGGAGTTCTCCGCGGCGTACAAGTCCGTCACGAAGAAGATCGTCCGCGGTCGCATCCTCACCGAGGGCACCCGCATCGACGGCCGCGGCCTGGCGGACATCCGTCCGCTCGACGCCGAGGTGCAGGTCATCCCGCGCGTGCACGGCTCCGCGATCTTCCAGCGCGGCGAGACCCAGATCCTGGGCGTCACCACGCTGAACATGCTCAAGATGGAGCAGCAGATCGACTCGCTGTCGCCCACGACGAGCAAGCGCTACATGCACCACTACAACTTCCCGCCCTACTCGACCGGTGAGACCGGCCGCGTGGGTTCGCCGAAGCGTCGCGAGATCGGGCACGGCTTCCTCGCCGAGCGCGCGCTCGTGCCGGTGCTGCCGAGCCGCGAGGAGTTCCCGTACGCGATCCGTCAGGTGTCCGAGGCGCTCAGCTCCAACGGCTCCACGTCGATGGGTTCGGTGTGCGCCTCGACCCTGTCGCTGCTGAACGCGGGTGTGCCGCTGCGCGCTCCCGTCGCCGGCATCGCGATGGGTCTGGTCTCCGACGAGGTGAACGGCGAGACCCGGTACGCGGCGCTGACCGACATCCTGGGTGCCGAGGACGCGCTGGGTGACATGGACTTCAAGGTCGCCGGTACCAGCGAGTTCGTCACCGCCATCCAGCTCGACACGAAGCTCGACGGCATCCCGTCGTCGGTGCTCGCGGGCGCGCTGACCCAGGCCAAGGATGCTCGTCTGACCATCCTCAACGTCCTCAACGCCGCGATCGACGCGCCCGACGAGATGGCGCCCACTGCGCCACGCGTCATCAGCGTCCAGATCCCGGTCGACAAGATCGGTGAGCTGATCGGCCCGAAGGGCAAGACGATCAACGCGATCCAGGACGAGACCGGTGCGCAGATCTCCATCGAGGAGGACGGCACCGTCTACATCGGCGCGACCGATGGCCCCTCGGCCGAGGCCGCCCGCGCCCAGGTCAACGCGATCGCCAACCCGACCAACCCGGAGGTCGGCGAGCAGTTCCTCGGCACCGTCGTGAAGATCGCCACCTTCGGCGCCTTCATCTCGCTGCTGCCGGGCAAGGACGGCCTGCTGCACGTCACCGAGGTGCGCAAGCTCGCCGGTGGCAAGCGTGTGGAGAACGTCGAGGACGTGCTCTCCGTCGGCCAGAAGATCCTCGTCAAGATCACGAAGATCGACGACCGCGGCAAGCTGTCGCTCGAGCCCGTGCTCGACGACGCACCCGCCGCGGACGAGGCTCCGGCCGAGGACGCCGCCGCCGAGTAGGACACGGTCGACACGGAACCCGGGTCCCTCCGTCGGGAGGGGCTCGGGTTCCGTCGTCTGATCCGTGATCGAAACGTTATGGGAAGTTTGCGCGCCGTTCCCCGGATTGGCCGGGACGCTCGCGCACGTCGCATACCCTCGAAGTACGCACCGGGGGGTGCCGGAGAAGCAGTGATGTCGATCGGTCCAGCCGATCGCAGCGGGGGTGAGAGTATGCGGTTGTTCGGCGTAGGCGCAGGTCCCGACGCGGAACGCGTCGCGCTCGAGCACGAGGATCATCCCTCCGCCCCGATCCCCATCGTCGGCCCCGGTGTGGGGGAGTCCATCCGCACCGCCATCGGCGAGACCGGATACGAGACGTTCCCGTTGATGCTCGGCGCCGCGGAGTTCGGCTGGAACGTCGACCTCGAGACGAGCCACGGCATCCTCGATCGCTACGTGGAGTTCGGCGGCAACGCCATCCATACGGCGGACGGATTCTCCGGCGGTCGGAGCGAGCACATCCTCGGGCAGTGGCTGCGGTCGCGCGACCAACGGGAGCGCGTCGTCCTCAGCGTCCGCATCGGAGCGCATGCCGACAACCCCGGTCTGGGGTCGGTCAACCTCGTCCGCGCCGTCGAGGGGTCGCTCACCCGGCTCGGCGTCGAGCGCATCGACGTGTTGTACCTGGACGCCACGCTGGATGCGACCACCAACCTCGAGGACACGCTGGCCACGGTCGAGTGGCTCGTCGAGGCTGGGAAGATCGGCGCGCTCGGCGCGTACGGCTTCACCCCGGAGCGGCTGGTGGAGGCCCGCATCCTCGCGTCCGCAGGGTACCCGCGGATCACCGTGATCGACACGCCTTACAACCTCGTGCGGCGGCAGCCGTTCGAAGGTGATCTGCGGCTCGTGGCCGGCGCGCAGAACCTCGCGGTCACGCCGTCCCATGCCCTGGAGCACGGGTTCCTGTCCGGGCGCCACCGCACCAAGGCGCTCGCGTCACGAGGCGTCCGCGGAGAGCAGTTGCGAGGGAATCTCAACCGCCGCGGTACGAAGGTGCTGCGCGCGCTGGATCAGGTGGCCGCCGAACTGGCAGTGCCGGTGGCCGCTGTGTCCATCGCCTGGCTGCTCGCGCAGCGCACGGTCGCCGCGCCGATCGTGAACACGTTCGCGACCGACCATGTCGACGAGCTCATGCAGGGCGCCGGTGTGACGCTGTCCCGGGCGCAGGTGGCCGACCTCACCCGCGCGGGCGCCTGAGCTTCCGCTGCCCGTGACATAGGGTGGAAGAGGAAGACCGGCGGATGCTGGCGATGAGGCGAGCGAGCGAGTTGTGACGCACTACATATATCTGGTCAGACACGGTGAACATCAGGATGCCGAGCACGGTCTCGCCGACGGACCCCTTTCGCCGCGCGGCCAGCGGCAGGCGGAGCTGATCGCGGATCGGCTGTCCGGGCTCCCGCTCGACGCCGTGTGGCATTCGCCGCTGCTCCGCGCAGCCGAGACGGCGAGATCGATCGCCGGTCGCCTCCCGTCCGTGGACCCCGCACCGTCCGCTCTGCTGTTCGACTGCGTCCCCACGGGGATGACAGAGGAGACCCCGGCGGTGTTCGAACCCTTCTTCGGCTCGGTGACCGAAGCCGAGATCGAGGCCGGTCGCGCCCAGATGTCCGACGCCGTCAACGAGTTCCTCGTGCGTAAGACCGGAGACGTGCACGAGGTGCTCATCACACACAACTTCGTGATCTCGTGGTTCGTGCGCGAGGTGCTCGCCGCACCCGACTGGCGGTGGATGACGCTGAACCAGTCGCACTGCGGACTGACGGTGATCGCCCAGAAGCAGGGTCGGCCGTGGACCCTGCTCACGCACAACGACACCGGCCACCTCCCGATGGAGTTGCGGACGGGGATTCCCGACGCGCTGTTGGTGTGATCACCGTATCCGCGCGCCGCGGCCTCCGCTCGACGCCCGGAAAATAGACTGGACGCATGACCACGAAGGTAGCCCTCGTCGGCGGGACCGGAAAGCTCGGAACGATCATCGGCGCGGTGATCGGCGAGCTGGAAGGCTTCGAGGTGAGCCGGGTGCTGACCTCGGCGAGTGACCTTTCGGAGCTCGCGGGAGCGGACCTCGTGATCGACGCGTCCACTCCGCAGATCAGCATCGATGTGGTCCGCACCGCCGTCGAGCACGGCCTCAACATCCTCGTCGCCACCTCCGGCTGGTCGGCCGAGCGGATCGCGCTCGTGCGGCCGCTGGTCGAGGCCGCTGACACCGGAGCGGTCTTCATCCCCAACTTCTCCCTCGGCTCCGTGCTCGGTTCGGCCCTCGCCGCGGCCGCCGCCCCGTACTTCGGCTCTGCGGAGATCGTCGAGGCGCATCGGGAGACCAAGGTCGACTCCCCGAGCGGTACCGCCGTCCGCACGGCGGAGTTGATCGCCGCCGCGAGGGCGTCCCAGGGCCCCGTCAGCGCCCCGCATGCGGATCAGCGCGCGCGGGGGCAGCAGGTCGGCAGCGTGCCCATCCACTCCCTCCGGCGGCCCGGGGTGATCGCGAAGCAGGAGGTGATCCTGTCCGGGCCGGGGGAGTCGCTCACGTTCACGCATGACACCACCGACGCGGCGCTGGCCTACGCGCCGGGGATCCGGCTGGCTGTGCCGTATGCGGCCAGCGCGTCCGGAGTCGTGGTCGGTCTGGAGAACATGCTCGACATCGGCATCCGCTCGTGATGTCGCGGATCGGCGTCGCACTGATGGCGGCGGCCCTCCTGCTGTACCTCGCGGTCGCGGGCTGGCTCGCGGTCATGTTCCTGGCCGTCGGGACGCCGGTCTCCATCGGGATGGGCGTCACCCTCCTCGTGCTCGCCCCCGTCGGCGGATGGGCCCTGGTTCGCGAGATGCTCTTCGGTTTCGGAGCGGATCGTCTGGGGCGTCTGCTCGACGCCGAGGGCGGAATGCCGCCGGTCGAGACCGAGCTCACGCCCAGTGGCCGCATCGCCAGGAAGGACGCGGACGCGCTCGTCGCGCGCTACACGGCGGAAGCGGAGGCGGCGCCCACGGATTGGCGTGCGCGCTACCGGCTCGGCGTCGTGCAGGATGCCGCGGGGCGCAGGAAGGACGCCAGGGCGAGCATCCGGCAGGCGATCAGCCTGTCCCGCGCCTGACGTCCGCGGAGCTCAGGCGAGCGTCGCCTCGAGGGTGATCTCGATGCCTGCGAGAGCCTGGGACACCGGGCACCCGGTCTTGGCGCCCTCGGCGATCTCCTGGAACTTCTCCGGAGTCAGACCCGGAACCGTGGCGTTGACGTTGAGGTGGCTGCCGGTGATGCCGACGCCTGGCTTGAAAGTGACCGAGGCGCTGGTGTCGACGCGCTCCGGCGGGGTGCCGTTCTCGGCGAGGGCGTGCGAGAGCGCCATGCTGAAGCAGGAGGCGTGGGCCGCGGCGATGAGCTCTTCCGGCGTCGTGGTGGTGTCGCTGCCCTCGCTGCGGGACTTCCAGTCGATCGGGAACGTCCCCAGATGCGAGGAGGAGAAGGCGACCGTGCCGGAACCCTCCGTGAGCGATCCGGTCCAGGTGGCGGCGGCTTCACTGGTGACGGGCATGGTTCCTCCGGTTCTGACGCCACCGGGGGAGCGGCGTCGCTTGGTCGCCAGCCTACCGAGCGAGACGGCCGCCGGGAACCGGGATCACGCGGTGCGGCGCGTTCTCCCGGTCAGTCCGACGCGCTGCAGCAGCAGGTAGAGCTGGCAGCCGAGGCAGAATGCGAACACGGCGTTGAGGAAAGCGGCGAGGAACGCCGCGGCGGTGGCGATCGGAAGGGCCCACGGCACGCCGGCGAGGTGGAGCAGGAGGCCGAGCCCCACCACGACGAGGCCCACGCCTTGGGCGAACCGCGGGGGACGAGGATCCTCCAGTTCGACGGGCGGCGCCAGGCGCGGACGGACGAGGCGGCGGTAGAGCACGCCCCACGGTGCGGTGGCCGGCGAGACCACTCCCCAGAGGAACAGCAGCGCGATCAGCGTCGCAAGGAGGAAGCCCGGGTCGAGCACGCGCGCGACGGGCTCTACTGAGGGCAGTGCCCACGCGCCCCCCGGTACGAAGACGGAGCCGCTCTGCGGCTGGACGGCGAACCAGCCGGCGCGCTCTGCGCCGGCGGGAGTCGTGGAGATGCCGATGAGTGCGAGGAACGTCGCAACGGCGAGGAGGAATGCGGTGATCGCGGCGGCGAAACGGGGGCCTCGCGGGTCGATCCCAGCGGATGTCGTCATCGGGTTCTCCAGACTGCGCTTCAGACGAGGGTGGCGACGGCTGTGGCCAGGGCATCCCGGGCGGGCACGCCCCCGAATCGGGCTCGGACGACACCCGAGGCGTCGACGAGGAACGTGGTGGGGGTCTGCAACACCCGGTACCGGGCGGAGAGGTCGGGTCGGTGCGTGAGGTCGACCTCGATGTGTGCGAGCCCTGTCGTCTCGGCAGCGTACGCGCCGAGCAGCCGGCGCACCTGCGGACACCGGGTGCACATCTCGGTGCTGAACTGCACGAGGGTCGCGCTCGCGCCGAAGGCTGCGCCCGCCGCATCCGCCGGCTCGAACCTCAGGTCGCCGCCGTTGCGTCGACGACCCTCACGCCGACGAAGCGCGAGACCGACGAGGGTGGCGAGTGCGAGAAGCGCGGCCACGGCGGCGAGGGCGAGTGCGGGGGACACACGTCGAGCGTACGGCCGGAGGACCAGGGGCGCCGCGATGTGTCCATCCGTGACGAGAGCATCGCGCCGATGACACCGCCTTCGGGGCGACCGAGGCGGGTATCCTGACAACCATGAGCGCCGCTGTCCCGACTCCGTACGAAGACCTGCTCCGCGACGTGCTCGAGACGGGCACGCACAAGAGCGATCGCACAGGGACCGGGACCACGAGCGTGTTCGGGCGGCAGATCCGCT
The DNA here is from genome assembly GCF_040686935.1 of Microbacterium meiriae. Classification (NCBI taxonomy): domain Bacteria; kingdom Bacillati; phylum Actinomycetota; class Actinomycetes; order Micrococcales; family Microbacteriaceae; genus Microbacterium; species Microbacterium meiriae. The sequence goes on along the minus strand of NZ_JBFBMF010000002.1, from coordinate 740,613 downwards.
TCGATCTCGCGGAGGGCTTCCCGCTCATCACCACGAAGCGCGTCCACTTCAAGTCCATCGCGTATGAGCTGCTCTGGTTCCTGCGCGGCGATTCCAATGTCCGCTGGCTGCAGGAGAACGGCGTCTCGATTTGGGACGAGTGGGCGGACGAGGACGGCGACCTCGGCCCGGTGTACGGCGTCCAGTGGCGGTCCTGGCCGACTCCCGACGGCGGCAGCATCGATCAGCTGGCCGAGGTCATCGAGCAGATCCGGCGGTCACCGGACTCGCGGCGCCTTCTCGTGTCCGCCTGGAACCCCGCGGACATCCCGGACATGGCCCTCGCACCGTGCCACGCGCTGTTCCAGTTCTACGTCGCCGACGGCAAGCTCTCCTGTCAGCTCTACCAGCGCAGCGCGGACATGTTCCTCGGCGTGCCCTTCAACATCGCCTCCTACGCGTTGCTGACGATGATGATCGCGCAGCAGGTGGGGCTGGAGCCGGGCGACTTCGTCTGGACCGGCGGGGACTGCCACGTCTACGACAACCACGTCGAGCAGGTGCGCGAGCAGCTCACGCGAGAGGCCTACCCGTACCCGACCCTGCGGTTCGCGCGGAAGCCGGACTCGATCTTCGACTACCGGTTCGAGGACTTCGTCGTCGAGGACTACCAGCACCACGCACCGATCCGGGCGGCGGTGGCGGTATGACCTGGGTGGGACTCATCTGGGCCGAGGCCGCCGGAGGCGTGATCGGTGCTGAGGGCGGTATGCCCTGGTATGTGCCGGAGGACCTGGCGCACTTCAAGGCGACCACGCAGGGCGCACCTGTCGTCATGGGACGGAAGACCTGGGATTCGCTGCCGGAACGGTTCCGGCCGCTCCCCGGGCGCGACAACATCGTCGTGACCCGCCAGCAGGACTGGGCGGCCGACGGCGCCCGCCGTGCGGCGACGGTGTCCGAGGCCGTCCGCGGCCAGGAGAAGGTGTGGATCATCGGCGGGGCGGAGATCTTCCGTCAGGTGATCGCCGACGCTGACCGGCTCGAGGTCACCGAGCTCGACCTCGAGGTCGCCGGCGACACGTTCGCTCCGCCCAAGACCGGGTGGCGCGTGGTCGACGAGGGGGACTGGCTGACGTCCCGTACCGGCGTCCGGTATCGCTTCGTGAGGTACGAGCGCTGATGCCCACCGCACTGATCACCGGAGCCAGCGCCGGGCTGGGAGCCGAGTTCGCCCGTCAGCTGGCTCGTCGGCGCGCCGATCTCGTGCTCGTGGCCCGCTCGGAGGAGTCGCTGTCGGCTCTTGCGACGGAGCTGCGCGGCGAGTGGGGAGTGGCCGTCGAGGTGCTTCCGGCCGACCTGTCCGAGGAGGACGGCGTCGAACGCGTCGCGGCTCGGCTCCGTGACCGGGACGACCCGATCGACCTGCTCGTGAACAACGCCGGCTTCGGGCTGCCGCTGCAGTTCGCCGACAATGACATCGAGGACGAGGTGCGGCATCTGCGCCTGCACGTTGAGGCCTCCATGCGCCTCATGCACGCGGCCCTGCAGACCATGCGGGGGCGGGGAGGCCGGATCATCAACGTCGCCTCGGTCGCCGGTTTCATCTCCCGATCGACGTACTCCGCGTGCAAGGCCTGGCTCATCGACTTCAGCCGCTGGGCGAACACGGCCTACGGTCCGGACGGTGTGAGCGTCACCGCGCTCTGCCCCGGCTTCACGCACACGTCGTTCCACGAGCGGATGGGTCTCGCGGTCGGCGAGGAGGGCGTGCCGTCGTTCCTGTGGCTCGATGCCCGAGACGTCGTGCGCGAAGGCCTCCGGGACGCCGCGCGCGGGAAGTCCGTGTCCATCCCCTCGCTGCGTTACAAGGCCGTCGTCGCCGTGACGAAGGTGCTGCCTCGGTCCCTCACCGCGGCGGTCGCCCGTCGTGGTCGGGTCTGACGGTTCCCGTCACCGTCCGCGGCAGCGGCATCCGACCCGATACGCTGGACGCATGACGCACTCGGGCAACCCTTTCGGACAGGTTCTCGTCGCGCTCGTCACTCCGATGACGGCCGACGGCGAAGTCGACTGGCCCGCCGTCGAGAAGCACATCGATGACGTGATCACCGCAGGCGCGGACGGCATCGTCGTGACGGGAACGACCGGCGAGACCTCGACCCTGACGGACCCCGAGAAGCTCAAGCTCGTCGAGGTCGGGAAGTCCGTCTCCGCCGGCCGGGCGAAGATCATCACGGGCGGCGGATCGAACGAGACCGCGCACGCCATCGAGCTGTACAAGGCCAGCGAGAAGGCCGGCGCCGACGGCATCATGATCGTCACGCCGTACTACAACAAGCCGACGCAGGCCGGCATCCTCACCCACTTCCGGCTCGTCGCCGACGCGACCGATCTGCCGGTCATCCTGTACGACATCCCCGGGCGCACCGGTGTGCCGATCAAGTACGAGACGATCCTCCGGCTCGCCAAGCACCCGAACATCCTCGCGGTGAAAGACGCCAAGGGCGACTTCTCCGAGGTGAGCCGCGTGCTCAATCAGACCGACCTCATGTACTTCTCCGGTGATGACGCGAATGTGCTGCCGCACCTGTCGATCGGCGCGACCGGCCTCATCGGCGTGACCGCGAACGTGGCGTCCGCGCCCTACCGCACGATCATCGACGCCGTGAACCGCGGCGACCTCGCCACGGCGACTGCGGAGCACAAGCGCCTGGAGCCGCTGGTCCGCGCTGTCATGACGCACGTCCCCGGCACCGTCGCCGCGAAGTACATCCTGCACGGGCTGGGTCGCATCTCCAGCCCGCGCGTCCGCCTTCCCCTCGTCGGCCCGGAAGAGTGGGAGGCCGCCCTCATCGAGGACGAGCTCGACCTCGTCAGCGGCGTGCCGGGGGCGGACTTCTCGAACTTCCGGCCCGACCGCAACGCGGCCGCGGGCGGCGCCCTGCCGAAGGTGCACGGCACGACGCGCTGAGCCGCGTCACCATGAACGAACGGACGCGTGGAGTGTCCGACTGAGGAGACAGCATGTCCATTCCCCTGGCCGAACCGTCCGCTCTCGACGAAGGGACGCTCCGGGTCATCCCGATCGGCGGTCTGGGGGAGATCGGTCGCAACATGACCATGTTCGAGTACGACGGGAAGATCCTGATCGTCGACTGCGGCGTGCTCTTCCCGGAGGAGCACCAGCCGGGGGTCGACCTGATCCTCCCGGACTTCGAGCCGATCCGTGATCGCCTCGATGACATCGTCGGCGTGGTGCTCACACACGGTCACGAGGACCACATCGGTGCCGTGCCCTACCTCCTGCGTCTGAAGAGTGACATCCCCCTGATCGGCTCCGGGCTCACGCTCGCGCTGGTCGAGGCGAAGCTCAAGGAGCACCGCATCAAGGCTTTCACCCTCACCGTGAAGGAGGGCCAGGAGGAGCGGGTCGGTCCGTTCGACCTGGAGTTCGTCGCGGTCAACCACTCCATCCCGGACGCCTTGGCCGTGGCCATCCGCACCCCTGCCGGCATGGTCCTCGCCACCGGCGACTTCAAGATGGACCAGCTGCCGCTGGACGGCCGGATCACCGACCTGCGCGCGTTCGCCCGCCTCGGGGAAGAGGGCGTCGACCTGTTCCTCGTCGACTCGACCAACGCCGACGTTCCCGGTTTCACCCCGACGGAACGCTCCATCGGCCCCGTGCTCGACCAGGTCATCGCGAAGGCGCCGCGTCGCGTCATCGTCGCGAGCTTCTCCAGCCACGTCCATCGCGTGCAGCAGGTGATCGATGCCGCACACGCCAACGGGCGCCGCGTCGCGTTCCTCGGACGCAGCATGGTGCGGAACATGACGATCGCCGAGCAGCTCGGCTATCTGAAGGTGCCGTCAGGCGTGCTGATCGACTTCAAGAAGGCACGCGACCTCCCGGACGAGCAGATCGTCTACATGTCGACAGGGTCGCAGGGCGAGCCGATGGCCGTGCTGAGCCGGATGGCGAACATGGACCACGCGATCGAGATCAGCGAGGGCGACACCGTCATCCTCGCCTCCAGCCTCATCCCGGGCAACGAGAACGCGGTCTACCGTGTCATCGACGGCTTGACCAAGCTCGGCGCCAACGTCGTGCACAAGGCGAACGCGAAGGTGCATGTCTCCGGACACGCCGCCGCGGGTGAGCTCATCTACTGCTACAACATCCTCAAGCCGAAGAACGTCCTGCCGGTCCACGGCGAGTACCGGCACCTCATCGCCAATGCCAAGCTTGCACAGGACACCGGGGTGCCGGAGGACAACACGATCATCGCCTCGAACGGCACCGTGATCGACCTCAAGGGCGGCATCGCGAAGGTCGCGGGCCAACTCGACCTCGGCTTCGTCTACGTCGACGGCTCGACCGTCGGCGAGATCACCGATGCCGACCTCAAGGACCGCCGCATCCTCGGAGAAGAGGGCTTCATCTCGGTCATCGTCGTCGTGGACGCCACGACCGGACGCATCATCTCGGGTCCCGAGATCCACGCCCGAGGTGTGGCGGAGGACGACGCGGTCTTCGACGACGTCGCGCCGAAGATCGTCGCCGCGCTCAAGGAGGCGTCGGGCAACGGGGTGCGTGACACGCATGCGCTGTCCCAGGTCGTCCGCCGGACGATCGGTCGTTGGGTGAACCAGAAGCTGCGCCGCCGTCCGATGATCGTGCCTCTCGTCATCGAGGCCTGACCCTCCGATACGGCGTGCTGTCGCGCGCCGTATCGGCGAATTCCGCGTGGTGACGCGGAGATGTCGGTCGCGGGTCGTACCGTGGAGGCATGGCCAGGAGCAGCACCAAGACCGAGCGCGCCTCGACGAGCGCGCCGTCGCGCCCCAAGCGGCAGGCGGCTCCCAAGGCGCAGCCCGCCCCCAAGAAGTACATCGATGAGGCGGACAAGCCGTCTGTCGCCGCGCGCGCCTGGACCGGGCTCGCGCACGGCGTCGGCGGACTCTTCCGCGCATTCGGACCGGAGACGCTGCAGAAGGACGACCGGAGGGACGGATTCCCGTTGCTCCTGGTCATCCTGGCGGCCCTCGGTGCCGTCAACGAGTGGTTCTTCATCGGCAACGAGGTCGCGTCGAACATCAGTGCCTACTCCGTGGGCCTCTTCGTGGGCCGCGTGGCGTTCATCATGCCCGTGCTTCTGCTGCTCTTGGCGGGCTGGCTGTTCCGGCACCCGTCGTCGGTGCACGACAACGGCCGCATCGGGATCGGCTTCGGCATGTTCGTCCTCGCCCTCGCGGGGATCTTCCACGTCGCCGGTCCCCGTCCCCACCCCAACCAGGGCATGCCCGCGCTGAGCGAGTCCGGCGGTCTGCTCGGCTGGCTTGTGGGGCAGCCGCTCACGTACCTCACCGACATCCCCGCCTACATCGTCCTCGGGCTCCTCGCCGCCCTCAGCATCCTGATCCTCACGAAGACACCGCCGAACCGCATCGGTGCGCGGCTCGGAGACCTCTACGCCTGGATGTTCGACGCCGAGCGCCCGGAGAAGCCGGCGAAGGACGCCTCGGCCACGGTCGACGAGGCCGACAAGGTCGACGACCCGGACGTGCTGCCCTGGTGGCGGCGCAACAAGACCGGCCGCGAGGAAGATCCTGACGAGGGCACGCTCGCGTCCGACGACATCACGGCGCTCCTGTCCACCACGGAGGCCACCCCGGCGTACGACCAGGCGGTGACGGTGGCGAACCCGTACGATGCCGCGACCGAGGTGCTGAGCGACGTCCGCTCCGTCACCGACACGCTCGCGGAGCAGCAGACGACCGCGCTGCTGGACGATGAGTCCGACACCGGCGAGATGCCGGAGCTCCCCGGGCTCGACGGGTTCGGCACTGAGGGACCCGGCGACCGCGGTCCGCAGGCGCCGGTGGCCCCGTACATCCTCCCGTCGCCGGGAGTGCTGTCCGAGGGTCCGCCCTCGGTCGCGCGGTCCGAGGCGAACGACCGCATCGTCGAGCAGATCACCAGCGTCCTGGACCAGTTCAAGGTCGATGCCAAGGTCACCGGCTTCTCCCGCGGCCCGACGGTCACGCAGTACGAGGTGGAGGTCGGCCACGGCGTCAAGGTCGAGAAGATCCTGCAGCTGAGCAACAACTTCGCCTATGCCGTCGCCTCCAACGACGTGCGCATCCTCTCGCCGATCCCCGGCAAGAGTGCGATCGGCATCGAGATCCCGAACACCGACCGCGAGACGGTCGCCCTCGGCGACGTGCTGCGCTCGGGTGCAGCGCAGAAGAGCACGCACCCGCTCACGATCGGCGTCGGCAAGGACGTGGGCGGCAACTTCGTCGTCGCCAACCTCGCGAAGATGCCGCACCTCCTGGTGGCGGGCTCGACGGGGTCCGGTAAGTCGAGCTTCGTGAACTCGATGATCACGAGCCTCCTCATGCGGGCCCGCCCCTCCGACGTGCGCATGGTCCTCATCGACCCGAAGCGCGTGGAGCTCACCAGCTACGCGGGTGTCCCGCACCTGATCACCCCCATCATCACGAACCCGAAGAAGGCCGCAGAGGCGCTGCAGTGGGTCGTGAAGGAGATGGACATGCGGTACGACGACCTCGCGTCGTTCGGCTTCCGCCACATCGACGACTTCAACCGCGCCGTGCGAGCGGGGGAGGTGGAGGTGCCCCCGGGCAGCGAGCGCGTGCTCAAGCCGTACCCGTACCTCCTCGTCGTGGTCGACGAGCTCGCGGACCTCATGATGGTCGCGCCGCGGGACGTCGAGGACTCGATCGTCCGCATCACGCAGCTCGCCCGTGCCTCCGGCATCCACCTGGTGCTCGCCACGCAGCGCCCGAGCGTCGACGTGGTCACCGGCCTCATCAAGGCGAACGTGCCGTCCCGTCTCGCGTTCGCGGTGACGAGCGTCACCGACAGCCGCGTGATCCTCGACAGCCCCGGCGCCGACAAGCTCATCGGACAGGGTGATGCGCTCTTCTCGCCCATGGGCTCGTCGAAGCCGTTCCGACTGCAGGGTGCGTGGGTCGACGAGAAGGAGATCGACGCGGTCGTCAAGCACGTCACGCGTCAGGCGCGTCCCGAGTACCGTGCAGACGTCCAGGAGGCGATGGAGCCGGCGAAGAAGAAGGAGGTCGACGAGGACATCGGCGACGACCTCGAGCTCCTGCTCGCGGCGGCCGAGCTCATCGTCTCCTCGCAGTTCGGATCGACGTCGATGCTGCAGCGCAAGCTGCGGGTCGGGTTCGCCAAGGCCGGACGCCTGATGGATCTCCTCGAGTCGCGAGAGGTCGTCGGCCCCTCGGAGGGGTCGAAGGCCCGGGATGTGCTCGCGACCCCCGAGCAGCTGCCGCAGGTCATGGCGAAGCTCCGTGGCGAGGACGTGCCGTCGGCTCCCGCGGCACCGGCTGCGCCCGCCGCCGCGGCGCCACCGGCCGGACGCGATCCGCTCGAGGCGCAGTACGACGGCCTGCCGGTCGTCGAAGCGGAGGGCGACGAAGACGCCTGGGGCCTGACGGGACGCGACTGATGGCGATTCCCCGACAGCTCCCCAATGCCATCACCGTGGCGCGCATCCCGCTCGCCGTGGTGTTCTTCGTCCTCCTGCTCGTCGGCGGGACATACGGTCTCACCGACCTCATCGTGCGCTGGATCGCGGCCATCCTCTTCATCGTGGCCATCTCCACCGACTGGGTCGACGGCTATCTCGCCCGCCGGTACGACATCGTCAGCGACTTCGGCAAGCTCTGGGACCCGATCGCGGACAAGCTCCTCACCGGCGCGGGATTCGTCGGGTTGGCGATCCTGGGCGAGGTCTCCTGGTGGATCGTCGTGATCATCCTCGTCCGCGAGTGGGGGATCACCATCCATCGGCTGGTCGTCGCGAGCGAGCACGTTGTCGCGGCCGCCTGGATGGGCAAGATCAAGACGGCGTTCCAGGGCGTCGCCCTCGGCTGGGCTCTCCTGCCGCTGCACGTGTTCATCGGGCTCGGCCCGTGGACCGTCGTGACGACCGTCCTCATGGTCATCGTGCTCGTGCTCACCGTCGTCAGCGGGATCGACTACATCGTCGCGCAGGTGCGCGGCGCGCGTCAGAGCCGATGAGCGGCACGACGCCGGCCGAGGCTCTGGACGCTCTGCGGGGGCGGGGCTGGACGCTCGGCGTCGCGGAGTCCCTCACCGGCGGGGCGGTGTCTGCGGCGCTCGTCGCGGTCTCCGGCGCCTCGGCGGTGCTTCTCGGCGGCGTCGTCGCCTACGCGACCCCGGTCAAGCACACCCTGCTCGCGGTCGATGCCGAGCTTCTGGAACGATACGGGCCGGTGCACCCGGAGGTCGCGCGGCAGATGGCGGCCGGTGTGCGTGAGGCTGTCGCTGTCGACGGGCGCCCGGCCGACGTCGGAGTGTCCACCACCGGGATCGCGGGGCCGGAGTCCCCGGACGGCCAGCCTGTGGGTACCGTCCACATCGGAGTGGTGACGCCGACCTTGAGCCGCTCCGAACAGTTCCGCTTCGGAGGCGACCGCGACGCGGTGCGGGCGCAGACGGTCGCGGCCGTCCTCGACGTGATGGCCGCCGCACTGCGGGAATAGGGACGTGCAGCGTCATGTTGATACGGATGTGCTCACATTCAAACCACAGAGTGCAAGGGTAGATTCTGTGCAAGCCAGGAGGACTAGACTGGCCGTCTCTTCGAGGGAGATCTCGATTCACGAACTGCGGAGGAGGTTCCGATGATTCTTGTACGACAGGAGATCGGCGACGTGCTGAGGGACTTCCGTCTGCAGAAGGGGCGGACGCTCCGCCAGGTCGCGAGCAAGGCTTCGGTCGCTCTCGGTTACCTCAGTGAGGTCGAGCGCGGTCAGAAGGAGGCCTCGAGCGAGATCCTCGCCTCGGTGGCGGAGGCGCTCGACGTCCCCATCTCCACGATCATGCGCGAGGTCGGGGATCGCATCTCGGTCCTCGAGGGTATCCAGGTCTTCCCGGACGTCGTTCCGGACGACCTGGTCGCGTCCGTGGAACCCGAGCTCTCGCTCCGCTGAGTCTCGGAGATCCCCTCTATGCGACGCAGTGAGTTCCTGCGCGCCGTCGATGCCGAGTTCCACGCCCGAGCATCGTCTCTGGTGAACGACCTCGTGCTGTCCGGGATGGCCGGGCGCACCGCGCTCGAAGCGCTCGACGCCGGGGTGCCGCCGCGGGACATCTGGTTGGCGCTCTGCGCGGACATGGACGTCCCGGAGTCGCGCCGTCACGGCGTCGGGCGCCTGGAGCCGCGAGGGCGATGACGGTCACGTCCCGGTGTGCGGATGTCCGACACGCCGATCCCGGCGTGGTGTCGAAAATCTGTTCGAAGCGGGCGTAGTCTTCTGCACAAGTGGTCAGACGGATCTGATCCCCACGATCCCCGGCTCCTGCGACCGAATGTCGGAGGCCCGCCGTACCGTGAGGGCCAGGCTGAAAAGCCATACGCCTTGTCGGAGAGTTCCTTCCAGCCGGAAGAGCCGCGACAGCCTACAGGCGGCAGCACACGCGCAGAAGGAGCACACCATGCCATCACCCGCCGACCGCGAGAAGTCCCTCGAGACAGCCCTCGCTCAGATCGACCGCCAGTTCGGAAAGGGCTCGGTCATGCGGCTGGGCAGCGATGAGCGCGCCCCTGTGGCCGTCATCCCCACCGGCTCCATCGCCCTCGACGTCGCTCTCGGCGTGGGAGGTCTGCCGCGTGGACGCATCGTCGAGATCTACGGCCCGGAGTCCTCGGGTAAGACGACGCTGACGCTGCACGCCATCGCGAACGCCCAGCGGGCCGGCGGCATCGCGGCGTTCATCGACGCAGAGCACGCCCTCGACCCCGACTACGCCGCGAAGCTCGGCGTCGACATCGACGCCCTTCTCGTCTCGCAGCCCGACACGGGTGAGCAGGCGCTGGAGATCGCCGACATGCTGGTGCGCTCCGGAGCCATCGACCTCATCGTCATCGACTCGGTGGCAGCGCTCGTGCCCCGTGCCGAGATCGAGGGCGAGATGGGCGACTCGCACGTGGGTCTGCAGGCGCGACTCATGTCGCAGGCCCTTCGTAAGCTCACCGGTGGGCTGAACCAGACCAACACCACCATGATCTTCATCAACCAGCTGCGCGAGAAGATCGGCGTCTTCTTCGGTTCTCCCGAGACCACCGCCGGTGGTAAGGCGCTGAAGTTCTACGCGTCGGTCCGCATGGACATCCGTCGTATCGAGACGCTGAAGGACGGAACCGACGCCGTCGGAAACCGCACCAGGGTCAAGGTCGTGAAGAACAAGATGGCCCCGCCCTTCAAGCAGGCGGAGTTCGACATCCTCTACGGCGTCGGCATCTCCCGCGAGGGCAGCCTGATCGACTTCGGCGTCGAGCACGGCATCGTCAAGAAGTCCGGGTCGTGGTACACCTACGACGGCGATCAGCTGGGCCAGGGCAAGGAGAACGCGCGGACGTTCCTGCTCAACAACGCGGACATCGCGTTGGCGATCGAGAGCCAGATCAAGCAGAAGCTCGGTATCGGCGGCCCGGCCGCGGCTCCGGGTGCTGATGAGCTGGCCGAGCGTCGCCCGGCCTGATGAGTGATCAGCGTGGGGGCGATTCCGAGCGGATCGCCCCCATCATCCCTCTCTTCGGCGGCCCCGCGCGTGCCGAGCGCCCGGCGGATGGCGGTGCGAGCGGCGCGTCGCCCGGGCGGCACGGCCGGTCGGCGCCGTCTACGGACGCTGCGGGACTCTGGCGGTCGACCTGGGACGATCCCGCGACAGCGGGGAAGCGGACTGCTGACGACGACGGTTCTCCCAGCGCAGGTCATCCCGCACGCGGGACCGCGGGTGCGAAGAACACCAGGCTGCGTGCAGTGGGTGACACGTCCCGGTCGGACGGTGGGGGAGAGGCCGGCGAGAGCGCGCCCTCCGCGGAGGAGGTCCGCACCACGGCGGAGGAGTCGTTGGTGCGGAAGCTCCGTACGCGATCGCTGTCCGTCTCCGAAGCGCGGCTGGTGCTGAAGGGCCATGGGCTCGCCGCAGACGCGATCGAAGACGTCATCGACGACTTCATGCGGCGAGGCTATCTCGACGATGTGGTACTCGCCGAGCTCCTCGTCACGGCCGGGGTCGAGCGCAAGGGCCAGGGCCGGGTCGCGCTGTCCCGGGCGCTGGCACAGCGGGGCATCCCTCGCGAGGTCATCGATGCCGCTCTCGACGAGCTCCCGGACGATGACGCGGAGCGGGCGCTGGAGTTCGCACGGACCAAAGCGCGCTCGATGAGCCGCCTCGATCCCGACGCGGCACTACGGCGATTGGTCGGGCAGCTGTCGCGCCGCGGATACGCCGGTTCCGTCGCCATGAACGCCGCGAAGACGGCGCTGCGGGAGGCGTCTTTCGGTAGCGGCGTCTCCGGCGTCCGGTTCGTGGATTCCGACTGACAACCGCACGCGGTCGCCTCTCGGTGACGCTCGTACAATGGGAACATCATGACTATCCCCCGCAGCGAACCGACGATCATCAGCGCGTCGTCAGCGGCCGTCGACGATGACGGGCGCCAGCGATCGTACGAAGTGCGCACGTTCGGTTGTCAGATGAACGTGCACGACTCCGAGCGCCTGTCAGGGTCTCTGGAGAGTGCCGGCTACATCCGTGCCGACGCCGGAACCGAGGCCGATGTGGTGATCATCAACACCTGCGCCGTGCGGGACAACGCTGCCGGCAAGCTCTACGGAACGCTCGGCCATCTAGCTGCCGTGAAGCGGCGCAAGGCCGGTATGCAGATCGCGGTCGGCGGCTGCCTCGCGCAGATGGACAAGCAGGCCGTGCTCGACAAGGCACCCTGGGTCGACGTGGTCTTCGGTACCCACAACATGGGCTCCTTGCCCGGTCTGCTCGAGCGCGCCCGTCACAACGGCGACGCGGAGTTCGAGATCCTCGAATCCCTCGAGGTGTTCCCCTCGACGCTCCCCACCAAGCGCGACTCGGCGCACAGCGGCTGGGTGTCGATCTCCGTCGGCTGCAACAACACCTGCACGTTCTGCATCGTCCCCAGTCTCCGCGGCAAGGAGAAGGACCGTCGACCGGGCGACATCCTCAACGAGATCCGTCTTCTCGTCGAGGACGGCGCCATCGAGGTCACACTCCTCGGGCAGAACGTCAACTCCTACGGGGTGGAGTTCGGGGACCGTCAGGCGTTCGGCAAGCTTCTCCGTGCCGCCGGTGAGATCGAGGGCCTCGAGCGCATCCGCTTCACGAGCCCGCACCCCGCTGCCTTCACCGACGACGTGATCGACGCGATGGCGGAGACCCCCGCGGTCATGCCGCAGCTCCACATGCCGCTGCAGTCCGGAAGCGATCGGATCCTCAAGGCGATGCGGCGCTCGTACCGCAGCGAGCGCTTCCTCGGCATCCTGGACCGCGTTCGGGAACGCATCCCGCACGCGGCCATCACGACCGACATCATCGTGGGCTTCCCCGGCGAGACCGAGGAGGACTTCGAGGACACGATGCGCGTCGTCGAGCAGTCCCGATTCTCCGGAGCCTTCACCTTCCAGTACTCGATCCGCGAAGGGACCCCCGCGGCCACCATGCCGGATCAGGTGCCCAAGGAGGTCGTGCAGGCCCGCTACGACCGGCTGATCGCGCTCCAGGAGCACATCTCGCTGGAGGAGAACCAGAAGCAGGTCGGCCGGGAGGTCGAGGTGCTCGTCTCCACGGGTGAAGGCAAGAAGGACACGGCGACCCGTCGACTGACCGGACGGGCTCAGGACAACCGGCTCGTGCACTTCGAGGTGACCCCGGGTTCGGAGCTGCCGCGTCCGGGTGACGTCGTCACCGTGAGGGTGACCCACGCCGCACCGTTCCACCTCCTCGCCGACGATCCGACCGGCGCGCCGCTGCGCATCCGCCGTACGCGCGGTGGAGATGCCTGGGATCGGGGACAGGCGGAGTCGTGCGCCGTGCCGGCTCCGAGCGACGGGGCACCGCGCGCCGTCTCCCTCGGCCTGCCGACTCTCCGCGTCGGAGTGTGACCACACCTCGGCTCTGGGCCGTCGTCGGCGCGACAGGTACCGGGAAGAGCGATCTGGCGCTCGATCTCGCCGAGGAGCTCCGGCGTCGCGGCAACCCGGCGGAGATCGTCAACGCGGATGCGATGCAGCTCTACCGCGGCATGGACATCGGAACGGCCAAGCTGCCCGTCTCCGAACGACGCGGCATTCCGCACCATCTCTTCGACGTGCGAGAGGTGACGCAGGATGCCGCTGTGGCCTGGTATCAGCCGCTCGCACGCGAGGCCGTGCAGAGGATTCACGCGGGGGGCGGCGACGCCATCCTCGTCGGCGGATCCGGACTCTACGTGTCCAGTGTCGTCTACGAGTTCCACTTCCCGCCTCGAGACCCCGTGATCCGCGAGCGTCTGGAGCAGGAGCTGGATCGGGATGGCGTCGATGCCCTCCTCCAGCGGCTGCGTGTGCGCGATCCGGAAGCCGCAGCCCGGGTGGACCCGCGCAACGGCAGACGAGTGATCCGTGCTCTCGAAGTCGTCGAACAGGGGAGCGCGACGCACGGCGCGACACTGCCCGAGAAGCCGACGCTCTGGCATCCGCGCACCCGGCTGATCGGTCTGCACGTGGATCGCTCCGATCTCGTCGCCCGACTGGATGCTCGTGTCCGGCGGATGTGGGAGCACGGCCTCGTGGCCGAGGTCGCGCGGCTGCGCGACGAGGGTCTGGAGCGCGGGACGACGGCTCCCCGGGCCATCGGGTACGCGCAGGCGCTCGCACAGCTGGAGGGACGCTCCACCGCCGAGGAGGCGATCGCGGAGACGCAGGCACTCACCCGGCGCTACGCGCGTCGTCAGGTGTCGTGGTTCAAGCGCTACCCGGAGCTCGAATGGATGGCGCCGCCGGTGGCCGTCGCCGACCTGCTGGCAGCCTGACCTGATGTCGGTGGCCCGTGCGACGATGCGCACATGGCTACTCATTACTTCACCGCGTCCAGCCTTGACGGGTACATCGCCACGACGGAGCATTCATTGGATTGGCTTCTGACGCAGGACATCGACATGGAAGGTCCCATGGCGTATCCGGCGTTCGAGAAGAGTATCGGGGCGCTCGTGATGGGGTCATCGACGTACGAATGGGTCATGCGCCACGAGGAGGGCCGGTGGGCGTATGAGCAGCCCACGTGGGTGCTCTCGCATCGTGAGCTCGCCGTGCCGACCGGGGCGGACGTCCGTGTGACGAGCGCGGCAATCGCCGACGTCCATGCCGCGATGCACGATGCGGCGGAAGGAAAGGACCTCTGGGTCGTCGGCGGGGGAGACGTGGCAGGACAGTTTGCAGACGCGGGCCTCCTGGACGAGGTCTGGGTGCAATACGCCCCGGTGACCCTCGGGGGCGGTGCCCCACTGTTGCCCCGGCGTCTCGACCTGGATCTGATCGAGGTGGCCCGCAACCGCAGCTTCCTCTGCGGGCGTTACCGCGTCGCGGGGCGGAGCGCCGGCTCGACGGCTCCCTAGACTGGTCCCATGGTCGCATTCACCAAGGGGCACGGTACCGGCAACGACTTCATCATCATCGCCGACCCCGACGGCCAGCTGGAGCTGACCGCGGAGCAGGTCGCGGTGCTCTGCGATCGCCATTTCGGCATCGGGGCCGACGGCGTTCTCCGAGTCGTGCGTTCGTCCGCGATCGCGGAGGGGGCAGCGGCCCTGGCGGAGGAGCCGGATGCCGAGTGGTTCATGGACTACCGCAACGCGGACGGCTCGGTCGCCGAGATGTGCGGCAACGGGATCCGGGTCTTCGCGCACTACCTCGTGCGCTCCGGTCTCGCCGACATCGAGGCCGGCAGTACGCTCTCCATCGGCACCAGGGCTGGCGTCCGTGACGTCACGCGCAGCGTGAGCGGTTACCAGGTCGACCTGGGCGCGTGGCGCCTGTCTCGCGTCGACCCGCTGGTGCGCGCGGACGGGCTGACCGTGACCCGGCCCGGACTGGGCATCGACGTCGGGAACCCGCACGTCGTGGTGGCGCTCGCCTCCGACGCGGAGCTCGGCCTGCTGGAACTCACCCGCACGCCTGAGCTGGAACCGGCTCCGGCCGCCGGGGCGAACGTCGAGTTCGTGGTGCCCGGCGAGCCCCTCGTGCGCGACGGCGTCGGCCACGTGCGGATGCGTGTGTTCGAACGGGGCGTCGGCGAGACCCTGAGCTGCGGCACGGGCGTGGCCGCCACCGCACTCGCGGTGCGCTACTGGGCCGGTGCCGAGGCCCCTGACAACTGGAAGGTCGAGGTCCCGGGTGGCACGCTCGGAGTCCGGATGTTCCCCGCCGAGGATGGGGAGCACGTCGCGCTGTCCGGACCTGCTCAGCTCGTCTACCAGGGCGAAGTCGATCTGGTCTGAGGCGGCGAGGGGGAGTCTCAGACGACGTCGATCGGTTCCGTCGGCGGCGTCCCGTGCTTCCTCACCTTGAGGATGCGGTAGCCCTTGCCTGTCGCCGTGCGGAAGACGCTGAAACCGGGGTGGAAGGTCGCCGCGATCCAGCGCTGCAGAGAGTCGGCGCCGAGGTTGCGCTGGACGACGAGCCACGCGTCACTGCGTTCGTCGAGCCGCGGGATCCACTTCTCCAGCAGGCCGTGCAGTTCGTTCTTCCCGACGCGGATCGGCGGATTGGACCGGATCGTGCGGAAGGTCACGTCGTCGGGAACATCTTCGGGCAGGGAGGCGTTGATATTGGTGAGGCCGAGGGCAGCCGCGTTGCGACGTACGAGATCCAAGGCCCGCTCGTTCACGTCCACCGCCCAGACGGTCGCGTGCGGCGAGGCCAGTGCCATCGACAGGGAGATCGGCCCCCACCCGCTCCCGAGGTCGAGAAGATGACCTCCGGGAGGAACGGGAGGCATGTTGGCGAGGAGCACTGCGGTGCCGGCGTCGAGTCGATCCGGGCTGAAGACACCACTCGCGGTGGTCACTTCGAGCTCACGGCCTGCAAGGGATACGCGGATCTTGCGCAGGTTCTCGGGGCTAGCCGGGGCCGCAGTGAAATAGTGGTCGGACCCCATACGGTGAGCGTACCGGACAGCGCGGGCTAAGGTTAAGGCTCGCGAGGAAACCAGAGACAGGAACGGATGACGGAGACGAAGACACCCTCCACCGACGACCAGACGGTCGACCGCGTGCTGGCGAACGCAGAGAAGCGCTCCGAGGTGCGCACGTTCGGCGCCGCGCAGGCACTCCAGGACGAAGCGACGGCCGCGCATTCGACGGCCGACGGCGAACAGTGGGACCTCGAAGATCGGCACGCGCTGCGGCGCGTGGGTGGTCTGTCCACGGAACTCGAGGACGTCACCGAGGTCGAGTACCGCCAGCTCCGGCTGGAGAACGTCGTGCTCGTCGGGGTGTACCCGCAGGGTGCCCAGGAGGACGCGGAGAATTCGCTGCGCGAACTCGCGGCGCTCGCGGAGACAGCGGGCGCGGTCGTGCTCGACGGCGTGCTGCAGCGCCGCCCGCACCCGGATGCCGCCACCTACCTCGGGCGAGGCAAGGCCCAGGAGCTGAAGGACATCGTCGCGGCGGTCGGCGCCGACACCGTCATCGCCGACACCGAGCTGGCGCCCAGCCAGCGTCGAGCGCTCGAGGACGTCGTGAAGGTCAAGGTGATCGACCGGACCACCGTGATCCTCGACATCTTCAGCCAGCATGCCAAAAGCCGGGAGGGCAAG
Source organism: Microbacterium meiriae (assembly GCF_040686935.1). Lineage (NCBI taxonomy): Bacteria > Bacillati > Actinomycetota > Actinomycetes > Micrococcales > Microbacteriaceae > Microbacterium > Microbacterium meiriae. The sequence continues at coordinate 723,935 of NZ_JBFBMF010000002.1, read as the reverse complement.
GCCCAGGTCGAGCTCGCACAGCTCGAGTACCTGCTGCCGCGCCTGCGTGGCTGGGGTGAATCGATGAGCCGTCAGGCCGGTGGACAGGTCGGCGCCGGCGGCGCCGGTATGGGTTCGCGCGGTCCTGGTGAGACGAAGATCGAGCTCGACCGTCGACGCATCCGGACGAAGATGGCGCTGCTGCGCAAGCAGATCCGCGACTTCGCCCCGGCGCGCGAGGCGAAGCGCGCCGAGCGCAAGCGGAACACGATCCCGTCTGTCGCCATCGCCGGATACACGAACGCCGGAAAGTCCAGTCTGCTCAATGCGCTGACGAGCGCGGGCGTCCTCGTGGAGAACGCGCTGTTCGCCACCCTCGACGCGACCGTGCGGCGCTCGGAGACCGAGGACGGCCGCGTGTACACGCTGACCGACACCGTCGGCTTCGTGCGCAACCTGCCGCACCAGCTCGTCGAAGCCTTCCGTTCGACGCTGGAGGAGGTCGGGGACGCAGACGTCGTCCTCCACGTGGTCGACGGCTCGCACCCCGATCCGGCCGGACAGCTGCAGACCGTGCGTGACGTGATGGGCGACGTCGGTGTGCGTGACATGCCGGAGCTCGTCGTCTTCAACAAGGCCGATCTGATCCCCGAAGACGAGCGGCTGGTTCTCCGCGGCCTGGAGCCGCGGGCGCACTTCGTGTCGTCGCGGTCGGGTGAGGGCATCGCCGAACTCCGTGCAGCGATCGAGGAGGCCCTGCCGAAGCCCGCGGTCGAGCTCCACGCCGTGATCCCTTACGACCGTGGAGACCTTGTCGCCGCGATCCACGAGACCGGGATGCTGCTGTCGGTCGAGCACGAGGAGGCGGGTACCGCCGTCCACGCGCACGTGTCGGAGCGCCTCGCCGCCGACCTCGCCCCCTTCGTCGTCGCCGACTGAGGGCGCGGGTCAGCGAGCGAGGAACCGCGCCTCGACGGTTGCCGTGAGCACGATATCCTGCGGCTCGTACTCCATGGCCGGGGCGGCATCGGCCGCGAAGGCGACGGCGTCGCGTGCCTTCCCGAGCGGAGCGCCCGGCGCCGGCGTCGTGGAGGAGAGCAGGCCGGTGTCAGCGATCTCCACGGGAGTCACCTGGGCGAGACCGAGAGCAGCGGCGTAGGCCTCGGCCCTCGTCACGGCCACGCCGACGGCCTGTGCGGCGACCTCTCGTTCCACGCGGACGCGGGTCTCCGGGGTGAGATGCCAGTCGACCCAACCGATCTCGACACCGTCCCACGCGGAGATGTCGGAGATCCAGAGGGAAAGCTCCGAGGCCTCCGCGAAGGTCGCGGTCACGTCGATGCTCGCGTAGTACACCGGGGCGAGACGCTTCCCCTCGGCGTTCCACGGGCGCTCGGCACGCACCGAGAGTCGCGTGCTGCTCCAGTCGAGGGCGGTGCCGGCATCCACACGTCCCACGATGCTGCTGCGGACGGGTTCGGTCAGACGCAGGACGTGGTCGACGACGGTCGCGCGCTCCGGACCCTCTGCGCGCACCGTGACGCGGATGGTCGCCCGTTCCGGCGACAGACGCGCCTCGTGTTCGCCGCGGACGGTGACTGTCACATCGCTCATGGGCCGACTCTACGCGACGGGCATCGGCGGCGGGGAATGGCGGCCGAGGCGCGAACGTTGTAGTCTGAGATGCTCGGGTGCTCGTCGCCCGGGAGTGACAATTCCACAGTGTGACAGCGGCTCCTTCGAGAGAAGGACCACGGGGCTGATCGGTTTCGACAGCGCCTGTGAATCCACGAGAAGCGGGCCGAGGATGCAGAGTTATCTCGTAAACGCTCTCTGCAAAACAATAGTTGCCGAAACCAAGCGCAACGACTTCGCCCTCGCTGCCTAAGCGAGCCCGATAGTCCGTCAGACCGTATGTGATTCCGATACGGATCCTGGCGTCATCTAGGAATCTTGCTGCGTGACGGCGTCTGGACGTCACGTGGGACTCTTCCCAGGCTGGGCTCGTCGACTTAGGTGTCTGTGACAAAGGTCGGAGCCGAGCAGAACGCTTCCACAGACTGCGCCCGGAGAAGGCGTGGAGACTCAGCGTTGGACGGGGGTTCGATTCCCCCCAGCTCCACCAGGTCGCTGTCACCAGAAAGAAGCCCCGGTGGCTCGGACTCTCGTCCGGGACACCGGGGCTTCTCCTATGAGGTCACCCAGCGGACGCCGTCGGCGTCCGGAGGGAAGCGGTGTGCGGCGTCCGTCTCCAGCTCCTCCATGAGGGGGACGATGACGCTCCACAGCGCCCAGTGCTCTGATGTCCCCTCTCCGCCCTGGACACGACCCTCCCACCGCGCGGCATTCGGAAGCGCCACGCGCATGCCGAATCGCGAGCCGGCGGGGTCGGCCACCTGAGCAGTCAACGATCCGGCATCGACCGTCACCTCCGTCAGCTGGAATCCCGAGGGCACGAGGATCGTTCCCCGCGCCCTGGCCCACGCCTCGCGGACTGCTGCCACCAGCGGCTCCGCAACGACATCGATCGTCATGAGAAGTCCTTCCGATCATGAGCGCCGGGCGATGATCGGCGTGACCGGCCATCGACGCTCGCACCTCTCGCATCTCGCACGAGTCCCCTGATCCGGCCAGAGTATCGACGTATGCCAGGAGCCGTCTGTCCCCTCTTCGGGGGACGTCACTCAGCGGTGGGCGCTCATACAGACATGCTCGCGCTCAGATCTCGGCGGCCATGAACCCCCAGAGGACCTGACTGCCTCTGGTGAGGGATGGAGCACGGGCCTACCATTCGCACATGGGGTTCATCATGTACGACGGCACGAGCCAGCTCCACATCGAAGACCGAGCGCTCGCGCACCTCAAGGTCGTGATCGCGACGAAGCTCCGACGCAACGAGAGCTTCACGGTGTCCTGGACCCACCCCGAGGGAGAGTCCTACGGTCGCTCCACGATCTGGCTGCATCCGGCGATCCCGCTGCGCTTCACGTTCGAAGGGCGGGAGCCGCCGAAACTGAATCCGCAGTGGATCGAGGATCTGATGCAGTCGGCCAACTCGACCGGGGGGATCCACCTCGTCGACGAGATCGTCCAGGGGTCGACGCCCGGACGAGACGACAGGAGCCCCGCCTCGTCATGAGGCGGGGCTCCTGTGTTCGACAGGCTCAGTGCGAGCGGTCCGGATCCTCCGCGAGGACGTCGTCCCCGTCATCGTCGGACCCATCCATGGGCGGAACCGTGCGCGGCTCGCCCTTGTTGTCCTCGGCGCCGAGGTTGTCGTTCTCCTCCGGGCCGGGGGAGGGCTCGGTGCTGATGTCGTTGCGGTCGCTGTCGTTAGCCATGCGCGTTCCTTTCCTCGACGAATACCTCCAGCATGCTCTCTTGGCAGCGCCGATCCCAGACGCTTGACAACGTCGTCGGGATGGTGCGCTGCTCAGTCCCGGCCTTCGACCAGGAGCAGCCCCTGTTTGGTGTCGGCGACCTTCACCCAGCCGTCGCCGAAGAGGTAGGTCATGCCATAGCCGTCCTCGTCGGTGCTCATCGCGTACTGAGGGTCCTCCGTGACGTAGACGCCCTGGGCGCTCTCCTCGCTCCGCCACCCCTCGTCCTCGAGGCCCTCCCGCGCCCGTTCGGCGTCGGCGGGGGAGAGCGCAGACCAGCCGTACATCTGACCGTGATCGGACGGGACGGTGAAGTCCGCCCAGAAGCACAGGAGTCCCTCGGAGAGCTCGACGCCGCCGACGCGGAATTCCCGCGGCTCGGCGGTCCATCCGGCTTCGGTGAGGGCGGCGACCGTGCCCTCCGAGATCATCGACTCGCACGTCAGCTCATCCGTGGCCGCCGGCGTCGCCCCGGCGTCACCCGCGGCGGACGTGGGCTCCTGCGAGGGCGACGGGTCGGGTGTGCCGTCGTCGGTACACGCCGTGAGGAGCGCCCCGATCAGTACGAAGCCGGTCAGAGCCGCGAGTCGTCGGGGGTTCATGGTGCCTCGGGGTATCAGTCGTGCAGAAGACGGAGGAAGTCGTCGTGAAGGATGCCGTTGGTGGCGAGTGTCGAGCGCGCCGAGATCGTCTCGGAACCGTCGAAAGCCGTCATGCGCCCACCCGCCTCGTTCACGATGGCCACGGCGGCGGCGATGTCGTATTCCTTCACATCGAACTCGGCGACGGCTTCCAATCGCCCCTCGGCCAGGAGCATGTACGCATAGACATCGCCGTACGCCCGATCGCGCCAGACGTGCTCGCTCAGACGCAGCAGGGCGTCCAGCTGCCCGGCGTCGCGCCACTGTGCGATGCTCTGGAAACTCACGCTGGCCTCATCCAGCGCCGAGACGGAGGAGGTGGCGAGACGTCGCTCCGTGCGGTCATCGACGGTCCAGGCGCCGTGTCCCGTCGCCGCCCACCACCGTCGACCGAGCGCCGGCATGCTGACCACGCCGACCCGCGGCACACCGTCGATCGCGAGAGCGATCATCGTGCCCCACAGCGGGACGCCCCGGAGGAAGTTCGCCGTACCGTCGATCGGGTCGATGATCCACTGCCGCGCGGTGCTGCCCTGGGCGCCGAACTCCTCGCCGAAGATGCCGTCGTCGGGTCGTTCGTCTTCGAGGACTCGGCGGATAGCGCGTTCCGTGGCGAGGTCGGCGTCGGTCACGTGCGAGTGATCCGCCTTCGTGGAGATCTCCAGATCGGCAGCGTCGAACCGGGGGAGCGACTGCGCGTCTGCGGCGTCGGCAAGGCGAAGGGCGAGCTGGAGATCGGCGCGCAGGTCAGCGGCGTCGGAAGTGGCGGTCACGCTCTCAGAATAGTCGCCGTCATCGACGCAGCCGCAGAGACCATCGGCCAGGATCGGCGGGCGAAACGCCCGAGCCACGCCCGGGTCGCCGTGGATTTCGTCTCAACGCCAACCGCTGGTAATGTAATTCCTCGGTCGGGGTTATCCCGGGCCACGCACCTCTAGCTCAATCGGCAGAGCAACTGACTCTTAATCAGTGGGTTCAGGGTTCAAGTCCCTGGGGGTGCACGGAATAAGCCTCAGAGATCTCGCCATCTCCGAGGCTTTTTCTTTTGCCTGTACGAACGAGACGCTCGCCGCATCCACGGTCGCGTCCATGCCGGCCGCCAGGGCGCTCTTAGCGGGATCGAAACCGCACCTCTGCGGGCTCGGGCAGGAGCATTTTCGAGCCCGCACGGAGCGTGCGGGTCGACCTGCGCGACGCGGGATCGTAGACGTGCGCTCGGGTGGGCGGGTCGCGCGTCAGGCGCGGCGGACCGACAGCAACTGCCAGCCCTCGGGCACTTTGGCCTCGATGCCTGCCATGTCGTCGGCCTCGATTTGCTCGACGCCGTCGATGCGATGGAACGTTCCCGTCGCCTCCATCTTCGCCTCGCCCTTGAGCATGCGCACCGGGGCGGACGTGAGCGCGTACCCCGGCTCACGATGAGCATCGAGCTGGGTGTGGACGTCTTCGAGGGATGTCCCGGTGACGTCGACGGTCATGGATCCTCGGGGGCGGATGAGAGCGACGAGCATCGGTCCAGTCTACGAGCGGGCCGTTCTCCTCAGAGATCCCAGTCGAGCGTCGAACGGACGTCGATGGGGGCATCCTGCCCCGTGTCCTCGCGGATCAGGTAGACGATCACCCGGGATTGGGCGGTGATGAGCACGCTCGTCAGCGCATCGCCCGTCGCCAAGTCGACGAAGGTCGGTTGCGAGCGGGCGGCCGCTTCGATCCGAGACATGAGGTCCGCGACGTCCGTGCTGCGAGGCAGGAGGAAGTCGTGCCCATCGATCTCGATGTGCGTCGTCGTCATTCCCGTATGGTTCCCCATGGCTCCACGGTACGAAGGGACAGGACCGATACGAAGGGGGGTTGAACCCGCTCCGTCGGCGTGTTAGGAGCGCGTGAGAGCGCTCTCGCGCTCGTCCGGCTGCTGCTGATCCGCGGGCTCGGGGACGAGATACAGCCCGCTCGGGGCGTTCGCTGTGAATGCGAGAGCCTCGATCCAGGCGCGGTTCACGCTGGGCTGCCGGCTGCCGTGGTACTTGTACACGAGTGAGCTGCCGGCATGGATCCAGACCGTCGTCCGGCCGCCGCCCATGCTGACGTCGTCCTTCCACGTGAAGCCGAAAGGCTCGCCACGGCGGAGCTTCGCGGTCATGACCAGCTGGATGTGAGTGAGAGCGCGGTCTTCGATATCGACCTTGACGCTGTTCTCGTAGATGAACTTGCCCATTGCAAGATTCCCTTCTCGCCACGGGAACCTGTGCCAAGAGGCGCGGACGCGATGACCGCTGGTGTGGGGTGTGCTCAGCGTTTCACACTTCTGCCCATTCTCCTACCGGACCGGGGTGTCGTGCGTCGTCGCGTGTCTCCTCGTTTCAGGCCACCGGATCGAGAAGCGTGGGATCGGACGGGTCGACGGTGCGGGTGTTGCTCACCTTGCGGTCCACGACGTGGCCGCGGAGCGTCGCCGCGACGTCGGCGGAGGTGTGATCGAGCATTGCCAGCGTGTCCAACTTGGTCTGCCCGGTGAGCTTCTCCGGCGTGAGCCAGGCGTCCCAGGTGTCGGGGGTCAGGAAGGCGGGCATCCGGTCGTGGACCTCGCCGCCGGCGTCGCGCGCCTCCCTGGTGACGACGACGAAGCAGCGCACCTTCTCGCCCTCGTGCTCCATCGACCAGGTGAGGCCGGCAGCGGCGAGCAAGCCGTCCCCGTGCAGGAAGTGCGGCGTCTTGTGGCCCTTCTCGCCCGTCCACTCGAAGTACCCGCGCATGGGCACGAGGCAGCGAGCTGCGGAGAACGCCGGCGCCCAGAATCCGGCGGCGAGCTTCTCCATCCGTGCATTGATCAGCGGGGCGCGCTGGGGACGGTTGGGGGGACTCTGCCAGTCCCACCGCACGAGTTCGAGGATGCGGCCCTCACCCCGGTCCCGGACGATGGGGGCGCTCTCGGTGGGCGCGATCGAGTAGGCGCCGTGCCAGGACTTCCACCAGTCCTCCGGTCGGCCGCCCTCGGCGACGAACTCCCGGATCAGCTCGTCCGTCGTCGCGTCGTTCGCGAATCGCCCGCACATGTCATCGCCTCCCTGTCGCCGGTCACCCGACGGCGGCCGGTATCGCCTCCATCATGGGGCATGGCGCGGACATCCGGGATCAGTCGACTTCGATCACCGTGCCGGCGGTGAGGCTCGACAGCTGGGCGAAGGTCAGCGGCATGACGGTGTGCGGATGGCCCGCCGCCGCCCAGATCGCGTCGTGCTGCTGCAGGGCGCTGTCGATGAAGGTGGGGAGGGGTGCGGGATGGCCGACGGGCGCCACTCCGCCGATCGCCTGTCCCGTGGCCTCACGGACGTCGGCGGGCGGCGCCATGGCCACCGCACGCGCCCCGATGCTCCGCGCGAGAACGGCGAGATCCGCCCGGTGCCCGCCGCTGGTCATGACGAGGACGGGGCGGCCGTCGGCGAGGAAGACGAGACTGTTGGCGATCGCGGCGACGTCGCAGTCGATGGCGGCGGCCGCCTCCGCAGCGGTGCGTGCCGAGTCCGGCAGGACCCGGATCTCGGTCTCGACACCGGCCGCAAGGAGGTGCTCCTGCACCCGTCGGCTGCGCTCGGGGAGGGGAGAGGGGTCGCTCATGCCCCCCACGGTAGTCGAGCGTGTCAGCCGGCGTCACCGACGAGGATCGCCGCCGCGTCCTCCGCGGTCGCGTCGGTAGGTTCGTCGTCGATGTGCGCGAGGACCTTCCGGCCGAGGAGGATCGTCAGCGCTGCCAGAAGGACGGCGGCGGCGGCGAAGAGGTACGGCACGGTCGCGCTGAACAGGTGCCACAGGAGCGCCGCGATCGGCGGGGCCATCGCGCCGCCGAGGAAGCGGACCGCGGAGTAGGCCGAGGAGGCGACGGAGCGGGGGAGGTCGGTCGCCTCCATCACGGCTTCGGTCAGCACGGTGTTCATGACGCCGAGGAGCAGGCCGCCCACGATGATGCACACGACGAGAGCGGCAGGTTCGGCGACCACCAGCCCCGCGACGACGAGGTCGACGGCGAGCAGCGGCAACACGGTGAGGATGACGTGGGTCCTCGGCATCCGGCGCATCAGCACGGGCGCGACCCACACGCTGGTGACCGCGAGGGCGACGCCCCAGCCGAAGAACGTCAGGCCGATGCCCATGGCCCCGAAGCCCAGGGGGAACGGCGAGAACGCCAGCAGCACGAAGAAGCCGATGTTGTAGAACAGGGCGGCCACGGCGAGGATCGCGAGAGCGGGACGGCGCAGGGCGGTGAAGGGGGCGGAGAACTTCACGGGGGTGCGCTTCTCGCCCGGCCCTCGCAGCAGCACCAGGACGGCGATGAACGCGATGGCCATCAGGGCGACGACGCCGAAGAACGGTCCGCGCCAGCTCTGCTCGCCGAGGATGCCGCCGAGCAGCGGGCCCACGGCGATGCCGAGGCCGAGAGCAGCCTCGTACAGCACGATCGCCGCACTGCTGCCGCCGGATGCCGCGCCGACGATGGTGGCCAGCGCAGTCGAGATGAACAGCGCGTTGCCCAGACCCCAGCCGGCCCGGAATCCGATGACGGCGTCGACGCTGCCGCTGATCGCACAGAGGAAGGCGAACACCACGATCAGTCCGAGTCCGACCAGGAGCGTGGCCTTCGCGCCGATCCGGCTGGAGATCCAGCTCGTGACGAGCATCGCGAGGCCGGTGACCAGGAGGTAGCTGGTGAACAGGAGCTCCGTCTCGACCGGCGTCGCTTCGAGGGACTCTGCGATCGCCGGGAGGATCGGATCGACGAGGCCGATCCCCATGAAGGCGACGACGCACGCGAAGGCGACGGCCCACACCTGGGCGGGCTGCTTCCAGACCGATGGGGTGCGGGATGCGGGGGCGGTGTTCAACGGATCTCTCCTGTCCGGTCTGCGGAGGTGCGGGCGGCGAGGATCTCTGCCGCACGGGTGAGGGCGTGCCAGTCATCGTCGTCGAGGTCGGCGAACCGCGGCGCGATCGTCTCCCGGAACTCGGAGCGCCAGGCAGTCAGGGCCGCCGTCCCGTCCCGGGTCACGGCGACGACGGTGGCACGGGAGTCGTCGGCATCGGGGGAGCGATGCACGAGACCCTCGCGTTCGAGCGTGCCGAGCAGCCGGGTCATCCCGGGCTGCGTGGTGCGAGCTGCTGCGGCGAGCTCGCCGACACGGCGGGGACCGGACTGATCGAGCAGGCTGAGCACCCGCCACTGCGCCGCGGGGGCGTCGTTCCCCGCGTCCTGGGCGGCGATGCGACCCAGCGCGTACCCCGACAGGACGAGCGACGGGATGACCTCCGAGCGATTCATACCAGAAAGTATATACCTATTGATATGTATCGAGGTCACCGCCGGGCGTGGGCGATCCTCGCCGAGAGCTGATGGGCGTGGGCGAGGAGGATTCGGCCCAGCTCGGCCTGACGCTCCGGGCCGAAGCGGAAGGCGACGCCGGTGAGGCTGAGCGCCCATTCCGGGCGCCCTGCACGGTCGAACACCGCCGCGCCGAGGCCCCAGCTCCCCTCGACGATCAGGCCGGGGTTGACGGCGAACCCGCGTTCCTTCGTCTCGGCGAGGCGCTTCCGCAGCGGGCGCTCGCCATGAGCACGCCCCCAGTTCTCGACGAGCTCAGGATGGCGCTCCAGATAGGCATCCACATCATGGTCGGGGAGGAAGGCGAGGATCGCGAGGCCGGCGCTCGCCACGCCGAGCGGGAAGCGCACCCCCTCGCTCAGCACGAACGAGCGGATGGGGAACGAGCCCTCTTCCCGCAGCAGGCAGACCGTCTCGTCGGCGCGCCGGACGGAGAAGAATGCGCTCTCCTCGGTCTTCACGGCGAGCGACCGCACGATGTCCCGGGCCAGGGCCGTCACGTCGTACCGGGCCGCGGCCGCGGATCCCATGAGGAACAGTTCGGGTCCCGGCATCCAGCGGGTGCTGTCGGCGTCCCGGTCCACGAGCCCCTCCACGCGCAGAGCACTGAGCAGGCGATGCGTCGTGGGGCGGGAGAGACCGGCGCTGCCGGCGAGTTCCTGCAGGGTGGCGCCGTCGGTGCCGGCGGCCGTCACCAGTCGCAGGAGCCGCGCCGCCCGCGCGACAGCCTGAGTGCCGGGGACGGGGTTCGTCGCAGTGTCCACATCGTGGACGCTAGTGGCGCGGGCGTCCACATCGCAAGAGGGCGCTGGCCGTGACTCCGCCGGGGCGGGAGGCTGGAGAGGACACGGAACCGAAGGAGCAGACGTGATCGACAAGCAATGGGAGTCCGCTGCCGCCGCAGTCGCCGATATCCCGGACGGCGCCTCACTCGCGGTCGGAGGCTTCGGGCTCTCCGGCAACCCGATCGCCCTCATCGAAGCGCTTCTCGCGCAGGGCACGACCGACCTCAGCGTGGTGAGCAACAACTGCGGGGTGGACGACTGGGGGCTCGGCGTGCTGCTCGCCGCGCAACGCATCCGCAAGATGACCTCGTCGTACGTGGGGGAGAACAAGGAGTTCGAGCGGCAGTTCCTGTCCGGGGAGCTCGAGCTGGAGCTGACGCCGCAGGGCACGCTCGCCGAGAAGCTGCGAGCGGGAGGATCCGGGATCGCCGCGTTCTACACCCAGACGGGCGTCGGCACCCAGGTGGCCGACGGGGGCCTGCCTCGCCGGTATCACCCCGACGGATCGATCGCGGTGGGCTCACCGCCCAAGGACGTGCGCACGTTCGCGGTGCACGGCGAGCCCCGCGAGTTCGTGCTGGAGGAGGCCATCACCACCGACTTCGCCCTGGTGCATGCGGCGCGCGGCGACCGGCACGGCAACCTCGTGTTCCGGAAGGCAGCCCGGAACTTCAACCCGCTCGCCGCGATGGCCGGACGCGTGTGCATCGCGCAGGTGGAACGGCTCGTGGGACCGGGGGAGCTGGATCCGGACACGATCCACCTGCCCGGGGTCTTCGTGCACCGGATCGTCGAGGTCGGCGAGGACATCCCCAAGCGCATCGAGCGGCGGACCGTCGCCGCGGAAGGAGCCTGACATGGCGCTCACCAGAGATCAGATGGCCGCGCGCGCTGCGGTCGAGCTCCCGGACGGCGCGTACGTGAACCTCGGCATCGGCCTGCCCACGCTCGTCCCGAACCACGTCCCGTCCGACGTGACCGTGGTGCTGCAGTCGGAGAACGGCATCCTCGGGGTCGGGCCCTACCCGCGGGAGGACGAGGTCGACCCGGATCTCATCAACGCGGGGAAGGAGACGGTGACCACGCTCCCCGGAGCGGCGTTCTTCGACTCCGCCCTCAGCTTCGGCATGATCCGCGGCGGGAAGATCGATGCCGCCATCCTCGGGGCGATGCAGGTCTCCGCCTCCGGCGACCTCGCGAACTGGATGATCCCGGGCAAGATGGTCAAGGGCCCCGGGGGCGCCATGGACCTCGTGCACGGCGCCGGACGGGTGATCGTGCTGATGGAGCACGTCGCCAAGGACGGCTCGGCGAAGATCGTCGACGCCTGCACGCTGCCGCTGACCGGTCGCGGCGTCGTGGACCGGATCATCACGGACCTCGCGGTGATCGACGTGACGCGGGAGGGCCTCGTGCTGGTCGAGGTTGCGCCCGATGTCACTGTGCAGCAGGTACGGGAGGCCACCGAGCCGCCCCTCCGCCTCGCCCCGGAACTGGAGAACGGAAGGACCGAGAGCAATGAGTGAGAACGATGTCGTCATCGTCGCCGCGGCGCGCACCCCGCAGGGCCGGCTGAAAGGACAGCTCGCCGCCTTCACCGCGCCGCAGCTCGGATCGTTCGCGATCCGCGGCGTGCTGGAGCAGGGGGGAGTGGATCCGGCAGACGTCGACGCGGTGATCGTGGGACAGGTGCTCGCCGCCGGATCCGGGCAGAACGCCGCCCGTCAGGCGGCGATCGGCGCAGGGATCGGCTGGGACGTGCCCGCGCACTCCGTGAACAAGGTGTGCCTGTCCGGGCTCACCGCGGTGATCGACGCGGCGCGCATGATCCGGACCGGGGACGCCGAGGTGGTCGTCGCCGCCGGCATGGAGTCCATGACCCGCGCGCCGCACCTGCTCATGGGATCGCGCGACGGCTGGACCTACGGCACCGTCGAGGTCCTCGACCACATGGCCTACGACGGGCTGACGGACGCCTACGACCGGGAGAGCATGGGCGCGTCGACGGAACGGCACAACGCGCGATACGAGCTCACCAGAGAGATGCAGGACCAGGTGGCGGCGCTCTCGCATCAGCGGGCCGCCGCCGCCCAGGAGAGCGGGGTGCTGGATGCCGAGATCGTCGCCGTCGAGGTGCCGCAGCGTCGGGGCGAGCCCGTGCGGGTGACCCGAGACGAGGGGGTGCGCCCCGAGACCACGGTGGAGACCCTCGCGGGACTGCGTGCCGCCTTCGCCGAGGGTGGGTCGATCACCGCAGGCAACTCGTCCCAGATCTCGGACGGCGCCTCCGCCGTGGTCGTCACGACGCGCGGGACGGCCGAGGCCAAAGGCTGGCCGGTGCTCGTGACCGTCGGGGCGAGCGGCCAGACCGCCGGCCCGGACAACTCGCTCCAGGCGCAGCCGGCGCGGGCGATCGAGCAGGCGTGCCGGAAACAGGGGATCACCCCGCAGGACCTCGATCTCGTGGAGATCAACGAGGCGTTCGGGGCCGTGGTCGCCCGCTCGCAGACCGAGCTCGGGCTGCACGGCGACATCGTCAACGTGCACGGCGGCGGCATCGCGATCGGTCATCCGATCGGCGCCTCCGGCAACCGTCTCGTGGTGCACGTCGCGCACGAGCTGGCCCGCCGGGGTGGCGGAACCGCGGCGGTCGGCCTGTGCGGCGGCGGCGGTCAGGGCGAGGCGCTGATCCTCACCCGTTGACGCGGGAGGCGCGGGGGTGCGTCAGGACCGCTTGTCCTGGGCGTGCCCCTGCGCATCGGCGAGGGCCTTCTGCGAACGGAACTGCAGACGCTGCGCCTTCTTGGACTTCTTCACCGACTGCGGGGAGTCGGCGTCCACCGGCACGCCGTGGCGTTCGCGGCGCATGTCGACGACCGCGCCGACCGCGAGCGCCATCGTGATGCCCCAGCTCACCCACGACAGGAGCGAGCGCCAGGTGATGGGTTCATTGCGGGTGCCGCGCAGCAGCGAGATCCCAGCCGAGATCGCGGCGACGAGTCCGGTGCTGAAGAGGTAGCGCATGCCCCTACGGTACCCGCAGCCGGGGCGCGGGGGCCGGAGCCTTGACAAGCCGGGGGAGAGGCTGGCAGGGCGTCCGTCCAGGGCCACCGGATATCATGGGAGGGTCGCGGTTCACCCGCGGCCGCAGAAACCGTGTATCTACCGGCCGTCGGCGTCTCCGGCGGACAGCGGCGGCACCCGACACGCGTCATCGACGCGCGAGAGCCATGACACACACCAGCACCACGCCTGACACCGCCGAGCCGAGCCTCTTCCGCCTCGCCGGGCTGCCGTACTTCCTCATCGCGTTCATCGCGCGACTGCCGTTCGCCATGATGGTGGTCGGCGTCCTCACCGTCGTCGTGTCGGCGCGGGGGTCGCTCTCCCTCGGCGGACTCACTTCGGCTGCGGTCGGTCTCGGTACCGCCTGCTTCGGACCGCTCCTGGGCGCCGCCGCCGACCGCTTCGGTCAGCGCACGGTCCTCCTCGCGCTCGCCGTGGGCAACGCGGCGATGCTCCTGCTCTTCACGGCGGTCGTCTACGGCCCGGCCGCTGACGGGTTCGTGCTCCTCGCCGCGATCGGCATCGGCGCGACCGCGCCCCAGGTGGCGCCGCTCTCGCGCTCCCGGCTGGTGACGATCATCGGCGAGCGGATGCCCGCGGAGCGCCGCGCGCGCACCGTCTCCGGCACGATGGCGTACGAGTCGGCCGCGGACGAGACCGTCTTCGTCTTCGGGCCCTTCCTCGTGGGTGTGCTCGCCTCGGCGCTCGCGCCGTGGGCCCCGCTGGTCGGGGCCGCCGCGCTGACCCTGGTGTTCGTCGGAGCCTTCGCCCTGCACCCGAGCGGGCGGCACGTCTCCCAGGACCGCACCGACGACGGTCGGGCACCGTCCGCCGTGTCCGAGCTGTTCCGTCCGCAGCTCCTCATCGTCGTCCTCGGCATCCTCGGCGTCGGGATCTTCTTCGGCACCATGCTCACCTCGCTCACCTCGTTCATGGCCGACCTCGGAGCCCCGGAGCAGGCGGGGCTGCTGTACGGCGTGATGGGCGTCGGCTCCGCGGTGCTCGCCCTCGGCGTCGCCTGGCTCCCCGTCCGGTTCTCCCTGCGCGCGCGCTGGCTCGTGTTCTCGGGGATCCTGCTCGCCGGATCGCTGCTCCTCGGCATCGTCGACTCCCCGGGGGGCATGATGCTGGCCCTGGCCATCATGGGCATCGGCATCGGTCCGACCCTCGTCACCCAGTACAGCTTCGGAGCCGCTCGAAGCCCGCGTGGCCGGTCGGCGACGGTGATGACGATGCTCGGCTCCGGCGTGATCGTCGGTCAGTCGATCGGCGCCGCGGTGGCGGGGGAGATCGCGGAGAGCCTCGGCACCTCCGCTGCGCTCGTCCTCCCGATGATCGCGGCCGGCATCGCGTTCGCGGCGGGCCTCGGGAACTGGGCTCTCAGCGGTGTGCACCGCGCGGCGTCCGCTGTCAAGGCCTGAGGGAGGACCGGCGGTCGGCGCGCATCCTCGATAGGTTGGAAGCTACTGGACCGAGGAGTGCCCCTGTGACCGCTGCTGATTTCGTCGTCGTCGCCAACCGCCTCCCGGTGGACCGGGTCGTGGGCCCCGACGGCGAGGAGACGTGGCGGACGTCGCCCGGCGGCCTCGTCGCCGCGCTCGAGCCCATGATGCGCCGTGTACACGGTGCCTGGGTCGGCTGGCCGGGCCAGCCCGACGTGGAGCTCGAGGCCTTCGATGCCGACGGCATCCACCTGATCCCGGTGGCGTTGAGCTCCGACGAGGTCGCCGACTACTACGAGGGCTTCGCCAACGACACGATCTGGCCGCTGTACCACGACGTCATCGCGCCGCCGCAGTATCACCGCGAGTGGTGGGACGCCTACGTGCGGGTGAACCGTCGCTTCGCGGAGGCGGCAGCGGCCGCGGCGGCGCAGGACGGCACCGTCTGGGTGCACGACTATCAACTCCAGCTGGTGCCGCAGATGGTCCGCGAGCTGCGCCCCGACGTCACGATCGGCTACTTCCACCACATCCCCTTCCCGGCCCACGGCCTCTATGCCCAGCTTCCCTGGCGGGACCAGGTGCTGCGCGGACTGCTCGGCGCCGACGTCATCGGCTTCCAGCGGGCGCAGGACGCGACCTACTTCCTCACCGCGGTCCGGCGCCGGCTGCGCTACGAGGTGAAGGGGTCGAGCATCGCGGTCCCGGATGAGGGGGGCTCGCGGACGGCCATCGCCAAGGCCTTCCCGATCTCCATCGACACCGCCCCGTACCTCGAACTCGCCGCCCGCGAAGACGTCAGGGCGCGGGCCGCGGAGATCCGCGCCAGCCTCGGCAACCCCAAGCGCATCCTCCTCGGCGTCGACCGCCTGGACTACACCAAGGGCATCGGGCACCGGATCAAGGCATACGGCGAGCTCCTCGAAGACGGTCGCCTGGACGTGGAGGACGTCACCCTCATCCAGGTGGCGAGCCCGAGCCGGGAGCGGGTGGACGCCTACGCGCACCTCCGGGACGAGATCGAGCTCGCGGTGGCCCGCATCAACGGCGACCACGACACGGTCGGTCACTCCGCCATCCGCTACCTCCACCAGGGGTACCCGCGCGAGGAGATGGTCGCTCTGTACCTCGCGGCCGACGTCATGCTCGTGACAGCGCTGCGTGACGGCATGAACCTGGTGGCGAAGGAGTACGTGGCCACCCGGACCGACAACCGCGGCGTCCTCGTGCTCAGCGAGTTCACCGGCGCGGCGGACGAGCTCCGCCAGGCCGTGCGCGTCAACCCGCACGACATCGCGGGCCTCAAGGACGCGATCATGGAGGCGGTGGAGATGTCCCCCGCCGAGCAGGCGCGGCGCATGCGCTCCCTCCGCCGCCGGGTGCTGGACAACGATGTGAACGCCTGGTCGTCATCCTTCCTCGACGCTCTGGCCGACGTCCGCCGCCGCTGACCGCACTCCCTGCACACCCTTCTTCTTCTCGATCGGAGACACCGTGACGCGCCCCTGGATCCCCGGAACCGCCGACGCCGACCTCACCGCCCTCGCGACGACGCCGCGCTTGGTCGTGGCCCTCGACTTCGACGGCACCGCGTCCCCGCTCGTCGTGGACCCGATGGCCGCGCGGGCGCTGCCGGAGGTCGCCGTGCAGATGGCCCGTCTCGCGGCGATGCCCGACACGCTCGTCGCCTACGTCTCCGGTCGCAGCATGCACGACCTCAGAGAGATCACCGAGCACACCGAGGACTCCGTGGTCGTCCTCGCCGGCTCCCACGGCGCTCAGTACTGGTTCCCCGGAGAGGGTGCCGCCGACGCCCCGGGGGACACGACCGAGCCCGGGGCGCGCGAGGAGCTGTGGGCCGCCGCGCAGCCGATCATCGACCGCTACGAGGGCGCGGAACTGGAGCCGAAGACCTTCGGCATGGGCGTGCACACCCGGCGCGCGGACCGGGAGACGGAGGAGAGGGTCTTCGCCGAGATCGACGCCCTCGTCGCCGAGCGCTTCCCACAGTGGCGCCGGCGCGCCGGCCACCGGGTGCTGGAGTTCTCGTCGCGGAACGAGGGCAAGGACGCCGCGATGATCGCCCTTCGGGAGCGCTTCGACGCGACGGGCATCCTCTTCGCCGGTGACGACGTGACCGACGAGGATGCGATGCGTGTGCTGCAGGAGGGCGACCTCGGTGTGCGCGTCGGACCGGGGGAGAGCGCCGCGACCCTCCGTGTGGACTCTCCACAACAGATCGCCGCGCTTCTGGAGACGCTCGCGAACGAGAGGGCCGTCGCGCAGGAATAGACTCTCGTCATGTCCTCGCATGATCCCTCCACCAGCGCGCCCATCGACATCAAGCCCCGCAGTCGCGTCGTCACCGACGGCATCGAGGCCACGACCTCCCGCGGCATGCTCCGCGCGGTCGGGATGGGGGACGCCGACTGGGACAAGCCGCAGATCGGCATCGCGTCCAGCTGGAACGAGATCACACCCTGCAACCTGAGCCTCGACCGGTTGGCGCAGGGGGCGAAGGAGGGCGTGCACTCCGGCGGCGGCTACCCGCTGCAGTTCGGCACCATCTCCGTCTCGGACGGCATCTCGATGGGCCACGAGGGGATGCACTTCTCGCTCGTGTCGCGCGAGGTCATCGCCGACTCGGTCGAGACCGTGATGATGGCCGAGCGCCTCGACGGCTCCGTCCTGCTCGCGGGCTGCGACAAGTCGATCCCCGGCATGCTCATGGCCAGCGCGCGCCTCGACCTCTCCAGCGTCTTCCTCTACGCCGGGTCGATCGCGCCGGGCTGGGTCAAGCTCTCCGACGGCACCGAGAAGGACGTCACGATCATCGACTCGTTCGAGGCGGTCGGCGCCTGCCGCGCTGGCCTCATGAGCGAGGAGGACCTCAAGCGCATCGAGTGCGCCATCGCTCCCGGTGAGGGCGCGTGCGGCGGCATGTACACGGCCAACACGATGGCCTCCGTCGCCGAGGCGCTCGGGCTCAGCCTGCCGGGCTCCGCCGCGCCGCCCGCTGCCGACCGCCGCCGCGACTACTTCGCGCACCGGTCGGGCGAGGCCGTCGTCAACCTGCTCCGTCAGGGCATCACGACGCGCGACATCCTGACCAAGGAGGCGTTCGAGAACGCGATCGCTCTCGCGATGGCCCTCGGCGGCTCGACCAACGTCGTGCTCCACCTCCTCGCGATCGCCCGGGAGGCCGAGGTCGAGCTGAGCCTGCACGACTTCAACCGCATCGGCGACAAGGTCCCGCATGTGGCCGACATGAAGCCGTTCGGCAAGTACGTCATGAACGACGTCGACCGGCACGGCGGCATCCCCGTCATCATGAAGGCGATGCTCGACGAAGGGCTGCTGCACGGCGACGCGCTCACCGTCACCGGCAAGACGCTCGCCGAGAACCTCGCCGAGCTCGACCCGCAGCCGATCGACGGCGAGGTCATCCACACGTTCGACAACCCCATCCACGCCACGGGCGGCCTGACGATCCTGCACGGGTCGCTCGCTCCGGAGGGTGCCGTGGTCAAGACCGCCGGCTTCGACGCGGCCGTCTTCGAGGGTCCCGCGCGGGTCTTCGAGCGCGAGCGCGCCGCCATGGACGCGGTCGCCGAGGGGACCATCGAGCCGGGGACGGTCATCGTCATCCGGTACGAGGGCCCCAAGGGCGGACCGGGTATGCGCGAGATGCTCGCCATCACCGCGGCCATCAAGGGCGCGGGGCTCGGAAAAGATGTACTACTCTTGACGGACGGACGATTCTCAGGCGGCACAACCGGCCTGTGCATCGGACATATAGCACCCGAAGCGGTGGACGCAGGTCCCATCGCCTTCGTGCGCGATGGTGATCTGATACGGGTCGATATCGCAGCTCGCTCTCTCGACCTACTCGTCGACGAGGCGGAGCTCGCCTCCCGCCGCTCTGGCTGGGAGCCGCTTCCCCCGCGCTACACCCGAGGCGTTCTTGCCAAGTACTCGCGCCTCGTGCGGTCCGCCGCCGAGGGAGCGACGACCGGCTGATCCATCGACCGGCTCAGGAACCGCTCGATCGGAGCGCCGGTGTCCCGCACAGTTCATCAGAAGGAAAGTCATGACTGCTGACTCCGTCTCGGCCGTGCCGAGGCCGCCCGCCCGTCCATCCGCTCCGGAGATCACCGGTGCGGAGGCCGTCGTCCGCTCGCTCGAGCTTCTCGGTGTCACGGACGTCTTCGGCCTTCCCGGTGGAGCGATCCTCCCGGTCTACGACCCGCTGATGGATGCGTCGCAGCTGCGTCACATCCTCGTGCGGCACGAGCAGGGCGCGGGCCACGCGGCCGAGGGATACGCCTCCGCATCCGGCAAGGTCGGCGTGTGCATCGCCACCTCGGGCCCCGGGGCGACCAACCTCGTCACGGCGATCGCGGACGCCTACATGGACTCGGTGCCGCTGCTCGCGATCACCGGTCAGGTGTTCTCGACGCTGATGGGCACGGATGCGTTCCAGGAGGCCGACATCGTGGGGATCACGATGCCGATCACGAAGCACTCGTTCCTCGTGAAGGACGCCGCGGACATCCCCGGCGCCATCGCGGCTGCCTATGAGATCGCCGGCACCGGTCGCCCCGGTCCCGTACTGGTGGACATCACCAAGGATGCGCAGCAGGCGACCGCGCCCTTCGTGTGGCCGCCGAAGATCGAGCTCCCCGGGTACCGCCCGGTGACGAAGGCGCACGGCAAGCAGATCCAGGCGGCGGCCGCGCTCCTCGCGGAGGCGAAGAAGCCGGTGCTGTACGTGGGCGGCGGTGTCGTCCGCGGCCGGGCCGCGGCCGAGCTGCTCGAACTGGCCGAGTCGACCGGTGCGCCCGTCGTCACGACGCTGATGGCGCGAGGCGCTTTCCCCGACTCGCATCCGCAGCACCTGGGAATGCCGGGCATGCACGGCACGGTCCCCGCCGTGCTGGCGCTGCAGGAGGCCGACCTCCTCGTCTCGCTGGGCGCACGGTTCGACGACCGCGTCACGGGCAAGGCGGCACTGTTCGCGCCGCACGCGAAGGTGGTGCACGTCGACATCGACCCGGCGGAGATCTCCAAGATCCGCACGGCCGACGTGCCGATCGTCGGAGACGTGCGCGACGTGCTCACCGATCTCGACGCGGCCTTCCGCGGAGCGACGGCCGACACCAAGCCCGACATCGAGGAGTGGTGGTCGTACCTCGACGGCCTCCGGAACGAGTTCCCCCTCGGGTACGCGCCGACGACCGACGGCCTGCTCGCGCCCCAGTACGTGATCCAGCGCATCGGCGAGCTCACCGGACCGGAGGGCATCTTCGCCTCCGGTGTGGGGCAGCACCAGATGTGGGCCGCGCAGTTCATCAAATACGAGCGTCCGAACGCCTGGCTGAACTCCGGCGGTGCGGGCACGATGGGCTACTCGGTGCCGGCGGCCATGGGAGCGAAGGTCGCCGAGCCGGAGCGCCAGGTCTGGGCGATCGACGGCGACGGCTGCTTCCAGATGACCAATCAGGAGCTCGCCACCTGCGCGATCAACAACATCCCGATCAAGGTCGCGATCATCAACAACTCGTCGCTGGGCATGGTCCGGCAGTGGCAGACGCTGTTCTACGACGGCCGCCACTCCAACACCGACCTGAACACCGGACACGGCACGATCCGCATCCCCGACTTCGTGAAGCTCGCGGAGGCATACGGGTGCCTCGCGATCCGCGTGGAGAAGGAGGAGGAGGTCGACGCCGCCATCCAGCTCGCGCTGGAGACGAACGACCGCCCCGTGGTGATCGACTTCGTGGTGAGCGCCGACTCCATGGTGTGGCCGATGGTGCCGCAGGGGGTCAGCAACAGCTATGTCCAGTACGCGCGCGACCACGCGCCCGCGTTCGACGAGGAGGACTGAGCCATGTCGACCCACGTCCTGAGCCTGCTGGTGGAGAACACCCCCGGCCTTCTGACCCGCGTCGCCGGCCTGTTCGCGCGCCGCGGCTTCAACATCGACTCCCTCGCCGTCGGCGTGACCGAGGTGCCGGGGATCTCCCGCATCACGGTCGTCGTCGACGTGGAGGAACTGCCGCTCGAGCAGGTGACCAAGCAGCTCAACAAGCTGATCAACGTCATCAAGATCGTCGAGCTCGACCCGGCGTCGTCCGTGCAGCGCGAGCACATGCTCGTGAAGGTGCGCACGGACAACGCCAGCCGCTCGAACGTGATTGAGGTCGTCAACCTCTTCCGCGCGTCGGTCGTCGACTACGCCGCCGACGCCCTCGTCATCGAGGTCACCGGCGACAAGGGCAAGGTCGAGGCGCTGCTGCGCGCTCTGGAGCCCTTCGGCATCAAGGAGATCGCCCAGTCCGGCCTCCTCGCGATCGGCCGCGGCGGCAAGAGCATCACCGAGCGCGTCCTGCGCGGCTGACCCTTCGACAGACTCTGGGACCGCGCGTCCCGCACAACCACAACCAAGGAGAGAAACCAGTGAGCACCGAGATCTTCTACGACGACGACGCCGACCTGTCCCTGATCCAGGGCAAGAAGGTCGCGATCGTCGGCTACGGCTCGCAGGGCCACGCCCACGCCCAGAACCTGCGCGACTCGGGTGTCGAGGTCGCGATCGCCCTCAAGGAGGGCTCGAAGTCCGCCGCGAAGGCCGAGGAGGCCGGCTTCCCCGTGAAGACCGTCGCCGAGGCGACCGAGTGGGCCGACGTCATCATGATCCTCGCGCCGGACCAGCACCAGCGCACGATCTACAGCGAGTCCATCGCCCCGAACCTGACGGCGGGCAAGACCCTGGCCTTCGCGCACGGCTTCAACATCCGCTTCGGCTACATCGACGCGCCCGAGGGCGTCGACGTGATCCTCGTCGCGCCGAAGGCTCCCGGCCACACCGTGCGTCGCGAGTTCGTCGCCGGCCGCGGCATCCCCGACATCATCGCCGTCGAGCGTGACGCCTCCGGCCAGGCCTGGGACCTCGCGCTGTCGTACGCGAAGGCCATCGGCGGCACCCGTGCCGGCGTCATCAAGACGACCTTCACCGAGGAGACCGAGACCGACCTCTTCGGCGAGCAGGCCGTGCTCTGCGGTGGCATGAGCCACCTGGTGCAGGCCGGCTTCGAGACCCTCGTCGAGGCGGGCTACCAGCCGCAGATCGCCTACTTCGAGGTGCTGCACGAGCTCAAGCTCATCGTCGACCTCATGTGGGAGGGCGGCATCGCCAAGCAGCGCTGGTCGATCTCCGACACCGCCGAGTTCGGCGACTACGTGTCCGGCCCGCGCGTGATCGACGAGCGCGTCAAGGAGAGCATGAAGGGCGTCCTGTCCGACATCCAGTCCGGCGCGTTCGCGAAGCGCTTCATCGAGGACCAGGACAACGGGGCCGAGGAGTTCCTCGCTCTCCGCGCCAAGGAGGAGCAGCACCCCATCGAGGCGACCGGCAAGGAGCTGCGTTCGCTCTTCGCCTGGAAGCAGCAGGACGAGGACTACGTCGACGGCAGCGCCGCGCGCTGATTCGACTCGCGAACGAACGGGCGTCCCTCCGGGGGCGCCCGTTCGGCGTTCCGTACGGCATTCAGCGGCGCAGACATCCGATGTCTGTGCCAGGATGGACGCATGCGACAGGAATGGTTTGATGACGCCCGCTTCGGCATGTTCGTCCACTTCGGCCTCTACAGCGGGGCCGCGCGGCACGAGTGGGTGCAGAACTACGAACGCCTCACCGACGAGGAGTACCGCCCGTACTTCGACAACTTCGATCCCGACCTCTTCGATGCCGCGGCGCTGGCGAAGACCGCCAAGGAGACGGGGATGGGCTACGTCGTGCTCACGACGAAGCACCACGACGGCTTCTGCCTCTGGGACTCGAAGCTGACCGACTTCACCTCCGTCGCGGCGGTCGGGCGCGACCTGGTGCGCGAGTACGTCGACGCCCTCCGTGCCGAGGGGATCCGGGTCGGCCTCTACCACTCGGTCATCGACTGGCATCACCCCGACTTCACGGTGGACTGGAACCACCCGCGACGCGACGACGAGAACGCGCACGCCCTGAACGAGGGGCGCGACATGGCCCGCTACCGTGAGTACCTGCACGGTCAGGTCCGCGAGCTGCTCACCGGGTACGGCGACATCGACTACCTGTTCTTCGACTTCACCTATCCCGAGTCCAAGGACGGCTGGGAGGGGAAGGGGCCGCAGGACTGGGACGCCGAGGCGCTGCTCGCGCTGTGTCGGGAGCTGCAGCCGGAGATGCTCGTCAACGACCGGCTCGGCATCCCCGCGGACTTCGTGACGCCCGAGCAGTATCAGCCGACGGCTCCCATCGTCCGCGACGGCGTGCCCCTCGTGTGGGAGGCATGCCAGACCCTCAACGGCTCCTGGGGGTACCACCGGGACAACACCGACCAGAAGTCGCCGGTGCTGCTCGCGCAGATGCTCGTCGACTCGGTGTCGATGGGCGGCAACATGCTCCTGAACATCGGCCCGGACGGGCGTGGGGCGATCGCGCCCCGGGATGCGGAGACCCTCGCCGAGATCGGGGAGTGGATGCGCCTGCACGACCGCGCCGTGATCGGGGCCGGTCACGCGCCGTTCACGCCGCCCCGTGAGGGCGTGTACACGCTCCGCGGCGACCGGCTCTACCTGAGCCTGTTCAGCTGGCCGCTGGGCTTCGTGCATCTGCCCGGTCTTGCGGGCAAGGTCTCGTATGCGCGCCTGCTGAACGACGGCTCCTGGCTGCGTACGAGCGTCAGCGACCCGGACCAGCAGGCCGACCTGATGACGCCGGCGGGCGAGGCCGAGGGGACGCTCACGGTGCACCTCCCGGTGCGGCGTCCCGACGTGCTGATGCCGGTCATCGAACTGCGCCTCACGGGGGAGTGAGGCTGACGGTGGCGGCGGCTCAGGCCGTCGCCACCGGGATGTCCATGCCCTCGAGCGCGAGGCGGGCGGCGCCGTGCAGGATCGCGTCCGCGCCGGTGGCCGCGGCCTCGATCCGCAGGCGCTGGGTCGCGAGCGGGTGGCAGGCCTCGTAGACCCGGCTGCGCACCGCGGCGATGAACGGCTCGGAGGCGCTCATGCTCCCGGTGAGGAACAGGGCGTGCGGGTTGAAGAAGTTCACGACCCCGGACAGTGCCTGACCCAGGTGGGTCCCGGCGGTGCGGACGAGCGTCGTCGCCAGCGGGTCCGCGTCCCGTGCCAGTGTCAGCACGTCGGCCGTGGTGCGGACGTCGGTGTTGCCCCGCTCGCGCATCTGGCGGACGAGGCTCGCGCCGCTGGCCACGGTCTCCAGGCAGCCGGTGTTGCCGCAGGAGCAGGGGATGTCGCCGCTGCCGTCGATCCGCGTGTGCGTGATGTCGCCGGCTGCGGCGGTCGCTCCCCGATGGATGTGCCCGTCCACGATGATCCCGCTGCCGATCGCGGTGCCCGCCTTGACGGTGATGCTGTGCTGGGTGTGCCCGAGCTGGCGACGGTGCTCGCCGAGGGCGGCGAGGTTGGCGTCGTTGTCGACGACGACGGGGACGCCGTGGCGCTCCGCGAGGTGCTCGCCGACGCGGAACCCGGGCCACCCCGGCATCCGCGAGGGCTGATCCACGGAGCCGGTCGCGACGTCGACGGGGCCGGGCAGGCTCACGCCGATCGCGTGGACCCGTGTCTCGGCGAGCAGGCGCTCGAAGACCTCCGACACTCTCTCGAGCGTCGCTTCCGGGCCGTCCGCGACGTCGATCGCGATGGTCTCCGAGCGGAGCAGGCCGCCGCTGAGGTCGTGCCGGCCGATGCGGGCATGGCGTCCGCCGAGATCGGCGGACAGCACGATGCCGTCGCCCGCGATCCGCAGCACGCGCGGCCGTCGTCCGCCGCGGGAGGTGCCGGCCCCCGCCTCCTCCAGCACGCCGGCATCGAGGAGCGCCTGTACGCGCAGGCCGACCGTCGACGCGGCCACGCCGAGGGCGGAGGCGAGTTCGGAGCGGGAGCGCGCCTGTCCGCGGGCGACGAAGTCGAGGATGCGCCGCGTGTGCGGGTCGTCGACGGTGGTGTCGGCGGGGTTCGTCATGAAGGCCCTTCGTCTCGAGGCATCGTCAGCGTAGCGGGGGTGCCGCGTGTTTCAGGCGAGTGACGAATTATCACCACCCTATAAACATCGGATGTTCAGCTTGCGGCACCTTGCGAACTATGACAGCGTAACTTCATACGAAATCCTAATTGGTTAGTTCGAGTCTCGAAATAACCTATCCCTTCTCAGGAGGCATTCAATGAAGAAGTTGCGTGTGGGGGCTGTCGCCGCTGTCGCGGGCGTGGCCGTGGCGATGACCGGCTGTGCGAGCAGCGGGGGATCCGGGGGCTCGGCCGACGGCGACACCATCGTGGTGGACATGTGGGCCGGCAGCGAGTCGGACGTCGATGCGCTGGAGGCGCAGATCGAGTTCGCGCAGAAGCAGAACCCGGACATCAAGATCAAGCTGCAGACGTCGCCGTGGAGCGACTTCTTCACCAAGCTCACGACCAACATGGCCAGCGGCAACATGGCGTGCATCACCGGCATGAGCGGCGCGCAGCTCGGCGGCTACACGGCCGGCTTCCGCGAGCTCAGCGACGAGGATCTCAAGACCGCGGGCATCGACTGGTCGGAGTTCAACCCGAGCGCCGACGGCATCCTCAGCTTCGAGGGCAAGGTCTACGGCGTGCCGTTCGACGTCGCCACGATGCTCGTCTACTACAACCAGGACATGCTCAGCGCCGCCGGTGCCGCCACGCCGGAGATCGGCTGGACGTTCGACGACTTCGACACGATCGCCGCCGACGCCACGAAGGACGGCAAGTACGGGTTCGGCATGGGCATGGGCGGCTACCAGTGGATGTCGATGCCGATCGCGTACTCCGCCACGCAGCCCGCCTCCGAGGACGGCACGCTGCACATCGACGACGAGGACTTCGTCGACGCCGCGTCCTGGTACGCCGGCCTGGTCACGGAGAAGAAGGTCGCGGCTCCGGTCGCCTCCGCCTCCGACACCGGCTGGGGCGAGAACCAGTACACGGGTGGCAACGCGGCCATGGCCGTCGACGGCACCTGGAACGCCGTCAGCTACCTCAACAACGAGTCCGGCTTCGCCGCCGGGATGGTGCCGCTGCCCGCGGGCGTGGACGGCAACCCCGGTCCCATCCTCGGCTCCGGCTACGGCATCGCCGAGAACTGCAAGAACCCGGAGGCCGCGCTGAAGGTGCTCGGCTCCCTCGTCGGCGAGGACGCGCAGGACTACATCGCGTCGTCCGGCCGCTCCTACCCGGCCCGCATCTCGTCGCAGCCGCTGTACTTCGAGTCGATCGACGAGCAGTACCGCGACCAGGTCCAGTCGGTGTTCGAGGCCGCGTTCGGTGACACGGTGCCGCTGTACATGACCAAGAACTGGCAGAAGCTCGACAGCTACATCCAGCCCAACCTCGTCAGCGTCTACAACGGCCAGATGACGATGGAGGAGCTGCTGTCGAACGCCCAGGCGCAGTTCGGCGAGTGAGCCGGATCCGGCCCGCACAGCAGTAACAGAGAAAGACAACGAGATGACGATCACGACGAGACGTCGAGGATCGCTCGCCAAGGTCGAGGGCCGCCAGGCGCTGGGTTTCGCAAGCCCAGCCCTGGTGGGCCTCGCCCTGTTCACGATCGTGCCCGTGGGGCTCTCGATCGTGATGAGCGTCTTCGACTGGCCGACCTTCGGCGAACGCACCTTCAACGGGGTGGACAACTACGTCAAGCTGTTCACCAGCAGCCCGGACTTCTGGCCTGCGCTGCGCAACTCGGCCGTGTACACGCTGCTGTACGTGCCGTTGAGCGTCGCTCTCTCGCTCGTGCTCGCCCTCGGCCTCGGTCCCCGCATCCGCGGCCGGGGTGCCCTGCGCGTCCTCTTCTTCATCCCCGTCGTGACCCCGATGGTCGCGAACGTCCTGGTGTGGAAGATGATGCTGCAGCCGCAGGGGCTCTTCAACGGCCTCTCGGTCACCTGGTTCGGCATCGAGCTGCCGAACTTCCTCGCCGACCCCAACTGGGCGATGATCATGGTCGTCGTGATGAGCGTCTGGCAGGGACTCGGCTACAACATGCTGATCTTCTCCGCCGCCCTCGAACAGCTCCCGGAGAGCGTCCTGGAAGCGGCCAGTATCGATGGCGCACAGGGCATCCGGCGTGTGTGGAGCATCATCGTCCCGATGATCTCGCCGTCGATCTTCTTCGCGACGATCATGACGATGATCACCTCGCTCCAGGTCTTCGTCCAGCCGCAGATGCTCACCGGAGGCGGCCCCGGCAACGCCACCAAGCCCCTCGTGATGTACATCTGGGAGCAGGGCTTCACCTTCGGCGATCTCGGACTCGCCGCCGCCGCCGCGTGGATCCTGTTCGCGATCATCATCGCGATCACGGGCATCCAGTTCGCCGCACAGAAGAAGTGGGTGCACTATGAGCACTGAGACCCTCGTCCGGCCCACCGGCACCGCCCCGCGGCGTCAGCGCGAGCGGGAGAAGGCGCGCGGTGCGGCGACCACGCCGGGCGCGCGCGCACGACTGATCCTCGCGCACGTCACCATCTACGTCGCGGCGCTCATCTTCATCGCGCCGCTCGTCTACGCCTTCTTCTCGGCCCTCAAGCCGAACTCCGAGATGTTCTCGATGCCGCCGACGCTCGTGGGCTCCGAGCTCCGCTGGAGCAACTTCGTCGACGTCTTCGCCTACGGACCGTTCCTCACGTACATCATGAACTCGTTCATCGTGGCGATCGGCGGCACCCTGGTCGTGCTCGTGGTGTCCACGACCGCCGGATACGCGTTCGGGCGCCTGCGGTGGAAGGGCCGCGACGCGGTCTTCGTCCTCTTCCTGGCCACGCTCATGGTGCCCGCCGAGGTGCTCGTCATCCCCATGTTCCAGGTCATGCAGTGGTTCAACTGGGTCGACACCTATCAGGCGCTCATCCTGCCCTTCGCGTTCGGCGCCTTCGGCACGTTCCTGATGCGGCAGTTCTTCCGCGGCATCCCCTACGAGCTGGAGGAGGCGGCCCGTGTCGACGGCGCCGGCCCTGTCCGGTCCTTCCTGCAGATCATCCTGCCGCTGTCGAAGTCCGCGGTCGCGGTACTCGCGGTCTTCACGTTCCTGTCCTTCTGGAACAGCTACCTCTGGCCCCTCATCGTCACGGTCGACTACAACGCGCACGGCACGCTGCCGGTCGGTCTGGCGAGCTTCGCCGGTCTCACCGGCACCCGGTGGGACCTGCAGATGGCCGCCGCGATCATCTCGATGATCCCGACCACCCTGCTCGTGATCGTGCTGCAGAAGCACCTGGTCAAGGGCATCGCGATGGCCGGACTGGGCGGACGATGAGCGCGGTCGGGCAGCAGACGGACGACCCTCGACGAACGACCACGAGCCCCGAGTCCGACTTCGCGCTGGCGGGGGTGGACATCGGGGGCACGAAGATCGCGGCCCTCGTCGTGGACGCCTTCGGAGACGTCCTCGCACGCGGAAGCGTCCCGGCGCCCGCGAGCGTCGGCGGCTCGGCCATGGCGGACGCCGCGGCCGGCCTCGTCGCGCGGCTGGCGGCCGAGGCCGGTGTCGCCGTCGCCGCGGTAGGGGTGGGTGCCGCAGGCGTCATCGACCATGAGAGCGGAACCATCCGTGCCGCATCCGCCCTGTTCGCAGACTGGGCGGGCTTCCCGCTCGGCCCGGAGCTGGCGCAGCGCGTCGGCGTCCCGGTGCGGGTCGAGAACGACGTGAACGCCTTCCTCCTCGGAGAAGCCGCCGCGGCGGGTCCGAGCGTTCCCGATGTGCTCGGTGTGATGCTCGGCACGGGCGTCGGCGGCGCGCTGGTCATCGGCGGGGAGCTGCACCACGGCCCCCACGGCGCGGCCGGCGAGATCGGGCACACGCCCGGTTACAGCGACCTCGTCTGCACCTGCGGGCAGACCGGTCACCTGGAGACCCTGGCGTCCGGGACGTCGATCGCCCGGCGGTTCGAGGAGCGCACCGGTCGTCCGGTGCACGATGCCAGGGAGGTCGCGGAGGCCGCCCGGGACGGCGACGCCGACGCCCGCGCCGTGTTCGACGCCGCCGGACGGGCGCTCGCTCTCGCCTGCGCCAGTGCCGCGACGCTCCTCGACCTGCCGATCGCCATCGTCGGCGGCGGGGTCACGGCCGCCTGGGACCTCCTGGAGCCGTCGATCGAGCGGACGCTCGGTACCGATGCCCCGGTGTCGGGCATCGCGCTGCGCGTCGTCCCCGCCGTCCTCGGAGCCGACGCCGTCGCGCTCGGCGCCATCGAGAGCGCACGACGCGCCCTCGCCCCCGTTTCCTGACCACGACTGCGACCGCAGAGGAGAACACCACCGTGACCGCACGCCCGGAAGCCCACGAGATCTGGATGGGTCCGCTGCCGCCGCTCGCCGAGGGCGGGCTCTCGCGGCCCCGGATCGGCATCGGCGGCATCTCCATCGAGTCGAGCACCTTCTCCCCGCATATCTCCGGGGACGAGGCCTTCACGATCCGCACCGGCGATGCACTGCGGGCGTACTACCCGTTCCTCGACGCCCGACGCGAGCTCGCCGAGGCGGCGGAGTGGGTCCCGCTCACGCACGGCCGTTCGCTGCCCGGCGGTGCCGTGGACCCGGACACCTACCGCCGGATGAAGGACGCGATCGTCGAGGGAATCCGCACGCAGGGGCCGTTCGACGGATTCTTCTTCGACATCCACGGCGCGATGAGCGTCGTCGGGATGGACGATGCCGAGGGGGATCTGGCCCTCGCGGTGCGCGAGGCCCTCGGCCCGGACACCCTCGTCTCCACATCGATGGATCTGCACGGGAACGTCTCGGAGACCCTGCGCGATGCGGTCGATCTGCTCACCTGCTATCGGATGGCGCCGCATGAGGACTGGCTGAACACGAAGGAGCGGGCGGTGTGGAACCTGCTCGATCGTCTCCGGGGACCGCACGGCGGCGACGTGCAGGCGCGGCGGCCCTTCACCGCCTGGGTGCCCGTACCGGTGCTGCTGCCGGGGGAGAAGACCAGCACGCGGTTGGAGCCCGCGCGGAGCATCTATGCCGAGCTCCCCGAGATCGAGGCGCTGCCGGGCGTCGTGGACGCGTCGGTGTGGATCGGCTACGCATGGGCCGACGAGCCGCGCTGCCAGGCGTACGTCGTGGTCACCGGGGACGACAGGGAGGTCATCGCCCGTGAGGCGGAGCGCGTGGCCCGGATGTTCTGGGAGGCACGGAAGGACTTCGTCTTCGTCGCGAAGACGGGAAGCCTCGACGACACGCTGGAGGAGGCGCTGGCCCCCGGTGCCCCGCATCCGTACGTGATCTCCGACTCCGGGGACAACCCGACGGCCGGGGGAGCGGGCGATGTGACCTGGACCCTCGCCCACCTGCTGCAGCGACCCGAGCTCACCGACGGCACGCACACGACGCTGGTCGCCTCGATCTTCGATCCGCGGGCCGTCGCCGAAGCCGTGGAGGCGGGCGTCGGTGCGACGGTCACGCTGTCAGCCGGAGCTGCGGTCGATTCCGGGCCCCACGGACCGGTCGAGATCACCGGCACGGTGTTCTCCGTCACCGACGGCGACCCGGACGCCGGCACCCAGGTGGTGCTCGCGGTCGGCGGGCTGCACGCCATCCTGACCGAGCGCCGCAAGCCCTTCCACCACCTCTCCGACTTCCGGATGCTGGGGCTCGAGCCGACGACGGCCGACATCGTGGTCGTGAAGATCGGCTACCTGGAGCCGGAGCTGTACGAGCTGGCAGCGGGATGGACGCTGGCGCTCACCCCGGGCGGGGTGGACCAGGACCTGCTCCGCCTCGGACACCATCGCCTGCGCCCCGGGGTGTTCCCGTTCGACACGACAGGCGACCCCGATCTGACCGCGGTGGTCGTGCGCCGCGGGGCCGACGAGGAGGACACGGCATCATGATGAACTTCGAGAAGCGCACCGGCCCCGACTTCGGTGCGGCGTCCCCGGTCTACCCCGCGAACGGCGTGCCGGACTGGTACCGCGACGCCAAGCTCGGCTTCTTCGTGCACTGGGGGCTGTACTCCGTGCCGGCGTGGGCCGTGCAGCACGGGGAGGGCGTGAACATCCCCACCGAGGATGCCTATGCGTGGCACCAGTACGCGGAGTGGTACGGCAACACGGTGCGCATCCCGGGCAGCCCGACGTGGGAGCGCCACCAGCGCACCTACGGTCCTGGGACCTCGTACGAGGACCTCGCCGACCAGTGGGACGCCGACGCCTTCGATGCCGAGGCCTTCGTCGGTGAACTCGTCGCGGCCGGAGCGCGCTATGTCGTGCCCACGACCAAGCACCACGAGGGGTTCTGTCTGTGGGACACCGCCACGACCGGATTCAACGCCGTCGCGCGCGGCCCTCGCCGTGACCTCATCTCCGAGTTCCACGACGCCACGCGGCGGGCGGGAGCCAAGTTCGGCGTGTACTACTCCGGAGCGCTCGACTGGCACGTCAGCGACTTCCCGCCGATCGAGTCGGACACCGACCTGTTCCGGTTCCGTCGTAACGACGCCCACTTCTCCCGGTACGCCGCCGCCCAGCTCGAGGAGCTCGTGGAGCGGTTCGCGCCCGACGTGCTCTGGAACGACATCGAGTGGCCGGACGGCGGCAAGGGCACGGAGGAGTACGCCGTGGCCGCACTCCTGCAGCGGTACTTCGACGCCGTCCCGGACGGTGTGGTCAACGACCGCTGGGGTGTGCCGTACCACGGGTTCCTCACCCGCGAATACACGGACATCCCGGACATCATCCCCGAGCCGTGGGAGTCGACCCGCGGGCTCGGCTACTCGTTCGGGTTCAACCAGGCGGAGGACGAGCGCCACTCGCTCTCCGGCGCGGCCCTGATCCGGCTCCTCGTCGACGTCGTCGCGAAGAACGGCAACCTGCTCATCAACGTCGGCCCCGCGGCGGACGGATCCATTCCGGCGCTGCAGCGGACGGCGATGCAGGAGCTCGGCAGCTGGCTGGCCGTGAACGGCGGGGCGATCTACGGCACCCGGCCCTGGACGCGGATGG
Organism: Microbacterium meiriae; assembly: GCF_040686935.1. Taxonomy (NCBI): domain Bacteria; kingdom Bacillati; phylum Actinomycetota; class Actinomycetes; order Micrococcales; family Microbacteriaceae; genus Microbacterium; species Microbacterium meiriae. The sequence continues at coordinate 692,235 of NZ_JBFBMF010000002.1, read as the reverse complement.
GGGAGCGGACCGGAGCCCCTCGCCGCTACACCACCTCGACGGACGCGGTGCACGTGCATGCGCTCGACCCGGCGGACGGCGAGTTCGAGCTGCCGTCCGAGCTCGCGGCCGCTGCGCTGTCGTGGGCCGACGGGACCCCGGCGGAGGTGTCCGCAGACGGCGGCTCGGCCCGCATCGTGATCCCGGCCGGTCTCCGCGAGGCTCCGGTCGCCGTGCTCACCGCGCACGGCGCCTGACACAGGCTCCGCAGAAGGGCCCCCGTCGGATCCGACGGGGGCCCTTCTGCGCTGGACTAGGGGCGCGTGCGCTCCTCGAGAACCTCGATCACGTGGCGGTACGGGCGGCCGGTGGCGCGGGTCATGCCGATCTCGCACGTGCGGTTGGCCGACACGAAGGCGTCGAAGCCGCCGCGGGCCGTATCGGCCGCGGAGACTTCGGCCGATTCCTGGGCTGTCGCGCTCGCGGTGAGCTCGGGGTGGAGCATGCCGCGGTCACCGGCGAACGCGCAGCAGCCCCAGCCGTCGGGCACGAAGACCTCGTCGGCGACGGCGGCGGCGATCGCCGTCAGCGCCCCGGTCGCGCCGAGCGCGGTCGTCGAACAGGTCGGGTGCACGGCGATCGAGGGGAGCTTCGCATCGACGGAGAGGCGCGGCAGCACCTCCCGCGCGACGAACGTGGTGGCGTCCTCGATGCGCAGACCGACGTACTCCGGATGGGCGGCGACGGCCTGGGTGAGCATGACGTGGAGGCCCTCGGTGCAGGAGGCCGCGTCGCAGACGACCGGGAGCTCCCCGTGGCGGCTGGCGTCCCAGAGCGAGGCCAGCACCCGGTCGGACATGAGGCGATAGCCGTCGAGGTGTCCCTTGGACTTCCACGGCGTCCCGCAGCAGAGCCCGCCGTTCTCCTCCGGGACCACGACGGGGATCCCGGCGCGGTCGAGCAGGGCGCGCAGGGCGTCGCGGGAGCCGGGACCCTCGTCCTCCGGACCGAACATCGTGCCGATGCAGGCGCCGAAGAAGACGGCCTGGGCGTCGGGAGGCGAGACCGGTCGAGGCGGCGCCGTGCCGCCGCGGGGGAGGCCGCCGTCGTAGAGGGGGACGGTGTCGGCGCCGAGCACCGCGCGCCCGACCCGCGTCGCGCCGCGCACGAGCGGGACGGGGAGAGCATCGGCGACCGTGAGGGCGACGCCGCCGGCGCGCGTGACGGTGCTCCAGTGCTTCGCCGCCGTTCCCCAGGCTGCACCCTCCACGGCGTTCTCCTGCTCGGCCCGGAGGCGGCGTACGAGGTCGCCGGTGTTGATGTCCACCGGACACGCGACGCCGCACATGCCGTCGACCGCGCAGGTCTGCACGCCGTCGTAGTCGTAGTCCGCGCGGAGGTCCCGCAGCAGCGCCGTGTCGCCCTGCTCCTCGGCCCAGGCCATGTCCCGGCGCAGCACGATGCGCTGCCGCGGGGTGAGCGTGATGCTCTTGCTTGGGCACGTAGGCTCGCAGTAGCCGCACTCCACGCAGCGGTCCACCTCGCGCTCCACCGTGGGCACGCGCTTCAGATCCTGCAGATAGGAGTCCGGGTCGTCGGAGAGCACGACGCCGGGGTTGAGGATCCCGTCCGGATCGAACAGCCGCTTGATCTCCCACATCATGTCGGTGAGCTCGTCGCCGTACTGACGCCGCACGAACGGCGCCATGATGCGTCCGGTACCGTGCTCGGCCTTGAGGGATCCCTCCTGCGCGAGGACGAGCTCGACGAGGTCGTCCGTGAAGCGGCGGTATCGCGCCACGCTCTCGGGGTCGTCGAAGCGCTCGTTGAGCAGGAAGTGGACGTTCCCGTCCTTCGCGTGCCCGAAGATCACGGAGCCCTCGTAGCCGTGCTCCGCGAACAGCTCGATCAGTCGTTCGCACGTGGCCAGCAGGCGGGGGACGGGGACGACGATGTCCTCGAGGAGCGCGGTCGTCCCGGACGGCCGCGCCCCGGCGACAGCGGTGTAGAGGCCCTTGCGGACGTGCCACAGTGCGGCGCGCTCGGCGGCATCGGTCGTCAGGCGTGGGGCGACGGCGAGGGGGAGGGCATCGAAGTGCGCCTGCGCTGATGCGCTCGCGACGGCGAGGGCGTCGTCATCCACGGCGTGCACCTCGACCAGGAGGGCGGCGTGGCCCTGGACGTCGATCTCGGAGATCGCGGCCGGGACGTCGCTCAGGCCCTGGGCGACGCGCAGTGAGGCGGCGTCCAGGAGCTCGATCGTCGCGAGTCCGAGCTCCGTGAGAGCGGGGAGCGCGGTCATCGCCGCCGACAGCGTCTCGAAGACGAGCAGACCGGTGGCGATCGCGGGGCGCACCTCGATGGTGCGGAAACGGGCCTCCGCGACGAAGCCGAGGGTCCCTTCCGATCCGATGAGGAGGTGCTCCAGGATCTGCACCGGGTCGTCGAAGTCGAGCAGGGCGTTCAGGCCGTAGCCCATCGTGTTCTTCATCGAGAACTGCTGCCGCAGGAACGCGACGTTCCCGGGCGAGGCGAGCAGACGCTCCCGGAGCGACGACAGCCCGGCGAACAGGGCGGGTTCCGCGGCGCGGAGCACGTCCGCGGCGTCCGCGCGTCCGGTGTCCAGGACGGTGCCGCTGGGCAGCACGACGACCATCGAGGTGATCGTCTGGTACGAGTTCTCCGTGATGCCGCAGGCCATGCCGCTGGAGTTGTTCGCGACGACGCCGCCGATCGTGCAGGCGATCTCGCTGGCCGGATCCGGCCCGAGCTTGCGGCGATACCGGGCCAGCCGCGTGTTCACCTGCCGGACGGTGGCCCCGGGGCCGACCCTGACCGCGGCGCCGTCGTCCTCGATGTGGATGTCGCGGAAGTGGCTGCGCGTGTCGACGAGGATATCGCCGCTGATGCCCTGTCCGGAGAGGCTGGTGCCGCCGGAGCGGAACGTGAGCGTGCGCCCGGCCGCCCGGACCGCCGAGAACGCGCGGGCGACGCCCTCGGCGTCCGCGGGGGACAGCACCGCGTCCGGGACGAGCAGGTAATGCGAGGCGTCGTGGGCGCGGGCGAAGCGGTCGATGGATCGGGCGTGGACCTGCGTCTCGGGCCCCAGCAGTGCGGGATCGAGGGGGTGGTCGAGAGTGGTGGGCACGGTGCTCCTCTGCTCCGCTCGAAGATTGTCTGACAAGTGTACTGAACGACGGACGCCTCACTAGACTGTTCCGCATGACCTCGATCGCGGAGCGCCCCCTTGGCGTGGTCGGCGTGGTCGACGCCGTGACCGGACAGCTGCGCAGCCGGATCCTCTCCGGCGAGATCCGCTCGGGGGAGCCTCTGACCGAGGCGGCCGTCTCCCAGACCTACGGCGTCGCCCGTCCCAGCGCCAAAGCGGCCATCGAGCAGCTGGTGGCCAGCGGACTGCTCGTGCGGACGGCCCATCGCACCGCGCGCGTGGTCGGCATCGAGGCGGAGACCGTCCGCGACGTCTACCGCACGCGGATCCGGCTGGAGAGCGCGGCACTGCGCGAGCTCGCGGAGAGCGCCGCCGTGCCGGCGGCCGCCGTGGCGGCGAACGCCGAGCTGCAGGCGATGGCACCTGGCCCCGATCCCGCGACGGTCGATCCCGACCTCCGTTTCCACACGGCGCTCATCGACGCCCTGGGCAGCGAGCGGACCAGCCGCATGTACCGGAGCGTGCTGGACGAGGTGCGGCTGTGCATGGCGCAGGTGCAGGGGCGGCGTCTCCTCGATGCCGAACTCATCGCCGCGCAGCACGCGGAGATGCTCGAGGCTGTCGCCACCGGGGGCGCGGAGCGCGCCGCCGCGGTGCTGCGCGCCCACCTCGCCTCGGCGGAGGACCGTCTCGTCGAGGCCCTGAGCGCCTCCTGACGTCAGCCTTCGTCGGCCGGGGCGTCCTGGATCTCGATGGGTGCGTCCGTCGGGTCGGCCCAGACGGGAGCGGGCAGAGGCGTGTCGACCTGACCGGCCTGGATCGCGCGGAGGGCCTCGGTGATCTCGTCGGCGTTCTCGGGTACCGCCAGGCCGCAGGTGCGCAGCTCGGACGCGAACTGCAGGGTGAGCCGGATCTTCCCCGCCTCGATGGCCTCGGAGGTGGTGCCGGTGCGGATCTCGCTGCCGGTCTGGATCGCGGGCACCTCGTCGCAGACGTGGTAGACCTTGCCGCCGTCGACCCACACGACCTCATCGGCCCCGAGGAGCTGGATCACGGCCGACTGGTCTGCGGTGTACTGCTCCACGGACGGCGGGGCGAAGCTCGTCCCGACGATCGCGGCGAGGACAGCCAGGACGATGCCGACGATGCCGGCGGTCGCCTTCTGCCCCTTGTCCATGTCCTTGTTCAGGAAGATGAGGATGACCAGGGGGAGGAAGGCCACGACCGCGATGATCGCGCCGAGCTGGTTCTGGATGAAGAACCGCGTCTTGTCCGCGCGCCGCGCCGGGTCGAGGGTGTTGGCCTTCTTCCACAGGATCGAGCCGATGATCGACAGCGCCGCGATCACGACCAGCAGGACGAGCAGGGCGATGAACGCCCACTGCGGGAACTGCGCCGTCGCTCCCTGCTCTTCCAGGAGGCCGGTGTCCGGATCGCGGAGCAGCGCGCCGCCCTCGTCGACGAACTCGCGCTGGCGCAGGAGCCAGAAGATGCCGACGGCCTCGCCCGCGATCGCGAGCGCCCAGAGGACCGCGGCGATGATGCGGAAGCGCGTCGCGGAGGCCTTGGCCTCCGGGCTCGGCGTCCAGCCCGCGGGCGGTTCGCCGGTCGTGGACCGAGGCGGCGCGGCGGAAGACGTCTGCTCGTTCTCGGCCATGGTTGTCCTTTCCCCCGAAAGTCCCCGACGACCCCGCCGAGGCATCCCCGAGCCTAGTGGTCGGGGTGTCCTACTCTGGAGAGATGACATCCGATTCGGACGACGCCCTGAGCTGGGACGGCGACGACAGCGCGGAGCAGCGCCCCTGGGACGCCGCACGGCGTTCCACGCCTGCTGCTCCGGAACCGACGCCGGCCGAGGCCGTCGCACCCTCGGCGTCCGCACCCGCGTCGGGGGACGAGGAGACCGCAGCGCCCTCCGGTCTCAGCAATGCGATGCTGGTCCTCGTCGGCGTCGTCGGGGGCGTCTACCTGCTCTACACCGTGGGGTGGATCGCCGGCGGTCTCCGCCTGCAGCCGCTCGCCTCGTTCCTCGTCGCGGATTTCATGTTCCTGCCCTGGTTCGTGCTGGCGATCGCCGCCCCCGCGCTCTGGTTCCTCGCGACGTGGGTGCTGACGCGGGGCCGGGCCTCCTGGATCCGCGCCGCCGTGCTCCTGGCCGGCGTCGTGCTGCTCGTGCCGTGGCCGTTCGTGACCGTGGGGGTGATCGGCGCATGACCGCTCCGAAGACACCGTCCGCCGTGGCGACCGGTTCGCCGCGCTGGCTCGTGTGGACCGTCATCGCCCTCGCCGGGCTCTTCTACGCGTATGCGGTGTGGAACGCGGTCGCGCACCTCATCACCATGGCCCAGACCGGCCTCACCGGCACCGGATGGGCGACGCTGCTGTTCGGTGTCGTGTTCCCCGTCATCGTGTTCGGGTTCGCCTTCGCGATCGGCCGGCGGCGGCGGGTGGGCGAGCTCGCCCTGACGTTCCTCGCCGGACTCGGGATCGTCGCGGTGTTCTGGATGAGCCTGCTCGCGCTGAGTCTGACGCTGCCCAGCGCCTGAGCCGGATCCGTCGCGCCGTCACACGGCACGGAGCGCCCCCGGGGCTCCGGTAGAGTTGTCGCGATCGCGCCCCCGACGGTGTGCGGCGCATCGGCCCCTCCCGCCTGTCGCGCTGCCCCGAAGGATCCACTGTGCCGAAGCCTGTCGTGCTCATCGCCGAAGTACTCTCTCCCGCCACGATCGAGGCGCTCGGCCCCGACTTCGACGTCCGCCACGTCGACGGCACCGATCGCGAGGCGCTCTTCGCCGCCCTCGCGGAGTCGGACGCGGTGCTCATCCGCTCCGCGACCCGCATCGACGAGGAGGCGCTGTCGCACGCGCCGAAGCTCAAGGTCGTCGCGCGGGCCGGTGTCGGCCTCGACAACGTCGACATCAAGGCTGCGACCGCGGCCGGCGTCATGGTCGTCAACGCCCCGACGTCGAACATCGTCTCCGCCGCCGAGCTGACGGTCGGCCACATCCTCAGCCTCGCCCGCCGGATCCCGGCCGCGCACGCCTCGCTGTCCGCCGGCCAGTGGAAGCGCAGCTCCTTCACCGGCGCCGAGCTCTTCGAGAAGACCGTCGGCATCGTCGGCCTCGGCCGGATCGGCGCTCTCGTCGCCGCCCGCCTGGCCGCCTTCGACATGCGCGTCGTCGCGTACGACCCCTACGTCACCTCGGCGCGCGCCCAGCAGCTCGGCGTGCAGCTCCTCTCGCTCGACGAGCTCGTCGCCGAAGCCGACTTCCTCACGATCCACATGCCCAAGACCCCGGAGACGACGGGCATGATCGGCGCCGAGCAGTTCGCCGCCATGAAGCCGACCGCCTTCGTCGTGAACGTCGCCCGCGGTGGACTCATCGACGAGGAGGCGCTGCACGAGGCGCTCGTCGCCGGCGAGATCGCCGGGGCGGGCCTGGACGTCTTCACCTCCGAGCCCCCAGCCGAGGGTGGCAGCGCCCGTGCCCTGCTCGACCTCCCGAACGTCGTCGTCACGCCGCACCTCGGTGCGAGCACGGAAGAGGCACAGGAGAAGGCCGGCGTCTCGGTCGCGCGCTCGGTGCGGCTCGCGCTCGGCGGTGACCTCGTCCCGGATGCGGTCAACGTCGCGGGCGGCGTCATCGACCCGTACGTGCGTCCCGGCATCTCGCTCGTGGAGAAGCTCGGTCAGATCTTCGCCGCACTGGCCACGTCGCCGCTCACGAGCCTCGACGTCGAGGTGCACGGCGAGCTCAACGACTACGACGTGAGCGTGCTCAAGCTCGCGGCCCTCAAGGGTGTCTTCACGAACATCGTGAGCGAGACCGTGTCGTACGTGAACGCGCCCCTCCTGGCGGAGCAGCGCGGTATCGCGGTGCGCCTGCTCAAGGACGACGTGAGCGAGGAGTACCGGAACGTCATCACCCTCACGGGGGCGCTGTCCGACGGATCGCAGCTCTCGGTGTCGGGCACGCTGACCGGACCGAAGCAGGCCGAGAAGCTCGTCGGCATCAACGACCACGCCCTGGAGCTGCCGATCGAGAAGCACCACGTCGTGATGCTCTACACCGACCGCCCCGGCATCGTCGCCGTCTACGGGCAGAAGTTCGGCGAGGCCGGGATCAACATCGCCGGCATGCAGATCTCGCGGCTCGCGGCGGGCGATCAGGCGCTCAGCGTGCTGACGCTCGACTCGCCCGTGTCCGAGGAGCTGCTGGACGACGTGCGCGGTGCCATCGACGCCGACCTCTTCCGTCCGATCGAGATCACCGAGGTCTGACACCGCAGAGCGGGGGAGAAGGGCGGGAGCGCGAGGCTCCCGCCCTTCTCCGTACCCGCAGCCTTGTCCGGCGTCAGGCGGTGGCGCGCAACACGAGGGCGATGAGATCGGCGAGCTCGTCGCTGCGCGGGACCAGGCGCTCCGGCCCGTGCACGTCGAGCGAGTTGTTGAAGTAGAGGCCGTCGCTCACGAGCATCACGAGGTCGAGGCTGGCGGTGTCGCGGACGTGCGGACGGATCGTCTCCGCCCAGCGACGCCGGGTATCCCGGAGCATGTCGGACGCGGCGGTAGAGCCGCCCTGGGCCAGCCGAGTCGTGGCGATGAGCGCCCGATCGAGGGCGTCGTCCTCCATCACCGAGGTCCGCACGTAGTACGCGACGGGGCCCTCCTCGGCGGCGCGCATGCGCTCCAGGTCGAGGGTGGTCAGGTGGTCCAGGCGCTCCAGGAGCCCGGTCTCCAGGTCGTCCTTGGAGCGGAAGTGGTAGAGCAGGCCGCCCTTCGACACGCCGGCGGCCTTCGCCGTGGCCTCGAGCGTCGCGGCGCGTTCGCCGTCGTCGATGAGGATCGCCTCGAAGGCGTCGAGGACCTTCTCACGGGCGAGGGGAGGGCGGGGCATCTGTCATCCTCTGAGCGGGATCGGGAGGGCTGCATCTGTTACTATACCAGCCGGACGGTTTAGTAACGAGCAGTCCACAGGAAGGAAAGGTGTTCCATGACCCGTACTGCGTCGATCCCGACGACAGAGACGGAAGCTCCCCGCGTCGGGGCTCGGGGGTGGGCGGCGCTCGTCGTCCTCATGCTCCCGGTGCTGCTGGTGTCGGTGGACAACACGGTGCTGAGCTTCGCGCTGCCCGAGATCTCGATCTCGCTCGCGCCGAGCGGGGCCGAGCAGCTCTGGATCATCGACGTCTACCCGCTCGTGCTCGCCGGACTCCTGGTGACCATGGGGACGCTGGGCGATCGCTTCGGGCGCCGCCGCCTGCTCCTCATCGGAGCCACGGGGTTCGCCGTGGTCTCCGCTCTGGCCGCCTTCGCGCCGACCGCGGGCCTTCTCATCGCGGCGCGCGCCCTGCTCGGCTTCTTCGGCGCCATGCTCATGCCCTCGACTCTCTCGCTGCTGCGGTCGATCTTCCAGAACCGCGACCAGCGCCGCATGGCCATCGCGGTCTGGGCGTCTGCGTTCTCCGCCGGATCCGCGCTCGGCCCCATCGTCGGCGGCTTCCTCCTCGAGCACTTCTCGTGGGGCTCGGTGTTCCTCATCGCCGTCCCCGTCCTCATCCCGCTGCTCATCGCCGCGCCGCTGCTCGTGCCGGAGAGCCGTGACCCGAACCCCGGCCGCATCGACCCGCTCAGCATCGTGCTCTCGATGGCCGCGATGATCCCGGTCGTCTACGCGATCAAGTCCTTCGCGGTCGACGGCCCGTCGCTGTACGCCGGAGGATGGGCCCTGCTGGGTCTCGTGATGGGGGCGCTGTTCGTGCGCCGTCAGCTCCGCGCCGACACCCCGATGCTCGACATGGCGCTGTTCCGCCGCGGGTCGTTCTCGGGGGCGATCCTGGTGAACCTGCTCAGCGTCGTGGCCCTCGTCGGGTTCCTGTACTTCGTCTCGCAGCACCTGCAGCTCGTGCTGGGGCTCTCGCCGATGGTCGCGGGCCTCGCGCTCGTGCCGGGGATGGCGGCGATGATCGTCGCCGGACTCACGGTGGTGCCGATCTCGCGGCGGGTGCCGCCGCACGTGCTCATCCCAGCGGCGCTGGTGTTCTCCGTCGCGGGGTACCTCATCGTCGCCTTCACGACGCACGAGCACGGCGTGGCGCCGCTCATCCTCGCCTTCGTCGTCCTCGGCATCGGCATCGGCGCGGCCGAGACCATCTCGAACGAGCTCATCCTGTCCAGCGCCCCCGCGGCGAAGGCCGGTGCCGCGAGCGCGGTGTCCGAGACGGCGTACGAGCTCGGCGCCGTGCTGGGGACCGCGATCCTCGGCGGCATCATCACCGCGTTCTACCGCGGCGCGCTGGTGCTGCCCGAGGGGCTTCCGGCCGAGGTGGCCCGCGCTGCGCAGGAGACGCTGGCCGGCGCGTACACCGCCGCCCACGAGCTCCCGACCGCGCTCGGCGACGCCCTGTGGCAGGCAGCGGCCGACGCGTTCGGCTCCGGCGTCACCGTGACCTCGCTCATCGGGGCGGGCCTCGTCGTCGTCGCGGCGGTCATCGCGGCCGTCACACTGCGCAAGGCACCCACGCACTGACCACTACGCTGGGGGGACCGGCCCGTTCGACCCGCGGTCGCGCCGCGGCCGGTCCACCCCCGTGCAGTGCGCAAGGAGTCTCATGTCGCGTGTCGTGAAGCTGGCCGTCATCCCGGGTGACGGCATCGGTCCCGAAGTCATCGCCGAGGCGGAGAAGGTGCTCGACGCCGTCACGGCCGACAGCGACGTGACGTTCGACAAGACCCGCTTCTCGCTCGGTGCCGACCGGTACCTCGAGACGGGCGACACGCTCACGGACGACGACCTCGCCGCGATCGCCGCCCACGACGCGATCCTTCTCGGCGCGGTCGGCGGGACGCCGGGCGACCCGCGACTGAAGGACGCGAACATCGAGCGCGGACTGCTGCTGAAGCTCCGGTTCACTCTCGACCACTATGTGAACCTGCGCCCCTCGAAGCTCTTCACCGGAGCTCCCGGTCCGCTGTCCGACCCGGGCGAGGTCGACTTCGTCGTCGTCCGCGAGGGGACGGAGGGTCCCTACGTCGGCAACGGCGGAGCGATCCGGAAGGGGACGCCGCAGGAGGTCGCGAACGAGACCTCCGTGAACACGGCGTTCGGCGTCGAGCGGGTCGTCCGCTATGCGTTCGCCCTCGCGGAGCGCCGCCGTCAGAAGCTCACCCTCGTGCACAAGACCAACGTGCTCGTGCACGCCGGCGCGATCTGGCAGCGCATCGTGAACGAGGTCGCCGCCGAGCACCCCGACGTCGCCGTCGACTATCTGCACGTCGATGCCGCCACCATCTTCCTGGTCACCGATCCCTCGCGCTTCGACGTGATCGTGACGGACAATCTCTTCGGTGACATCCTCACCGACCTCGCCGGCGCCGTCACGGGCGGCATCGGCCTCGCCGCCTCGGGGAACATCAACCCCGATGGCGCCTTCCCGTCGATGTTCGAGCCCGTGCACGGCTCGGCTCCGGACATCGCGGGTCAGCAGAAGGCCGACCCGACCGCCGCGATCCTCTCCATCGCGCTGCTGCTCGACCACCTCGGCCTGACGGCCGAGTCGGCGCGTGTGAGCGCCGCGGTCGAGGCGGACATCGCCGCCCGCAGCGGTGCCCGCACCACCGCGGAGATCGGCTCCGCGATCACTGCCCGTCTCTGAACGGCGGGCGTAGGCTGACAGGGCGCGAGGATGCGCCCACCCCACGAGGATTGGATGACGACATGACGACGATCGACGCCGAGACGAGCGTGGCTCCCCTGGAGTTCGCCGTGACGAAGAACCTGAACGCGGCCTCGCCGGCACGCGTAGCCGAAGTGCTGGAGAACCCCGGTTTCGGGGTCGTCTTCACCGACCACATGGTCGACATCTGCTGGTCGGCCAAGGGCGGCTGGCACCGTCCGCGCGTGCAGCCCTACGGTCCGATCCCGCTCGACCCCGCCGCCTCTGTGCTGCATTACGCGCAGGAGATCTTCGAGGGCATCAAGGCCTACCGGCACGCCGACGGCTCGATCCACACCTTCCGCCCCGACCGCAACGCCGCGCGCCTGCAGGCCAGTGCCCGCCGCCTCGCGCTGCCGGAGCTGCCGACGGAGTACTTCATCCAGTCGCTGCGGGAGCTCATCGCCGTCGACGGCCGGTGGGTGCCGTCCGGTGCCGACCAGAGCCTGTACCTGCGTCCGTTCATGTTCGCCAAGGAGGCCTTCCTCGGCGTGCGGGCCGCGCAGAAGGTCGCCTACTACGTGATCGCCAGCCCCGCCGGCGCCTACTTCACCGGGGGCGTGAAGCCGGTCCGGATCTGGCTCTCCGAGGACTACGCCCGCGCCGGCCGCGGTGGCACCGGCAAGGCGAAGACGGGGGGCAACTACGCCTCCAGCCTCCTGCCGCAGGCCGAGGCCAGCGCGAAGGGCTGCGACCAGGTCGTGTTCCTCAACGAGAACCGCGACGTCGAGGAGCTCGGTGGCATGAACGTCGTGTTCGTCTTCAAGGACGGCCGCATCGTCACGCCGGAGTCCGACAGCATCCTCGAGGGCATCACGCGGGATTCGTTGCTGCAGCTCGCCGAGGACCGCGGCTACACGGTCGAGAAGCGACCGATCTCGATCGACGAGTGGCGCGAGGGTGTGGCCTCCGGCGACATCGTCGAGGTGTTCGCCTGTGGCACGGCCGCGGTCGTGACACCGATCGGCGCGCTCGTGGGCGAGGGCTTCGACGAGCCGCAGCCGCTGGGCGAGCTGGCGCTGTCGCTCCGCGAGGAGCTCACCGACATCCAGTACGGCCGCCGCGAGGACAAGCACGGCTGGCTCCTCCGCCTCGACGCCTGATTCCATTCCCCGAGACCCCGTCTTCCCGCCGACACCCCGCCGTGTCGACGCGTGGTAGGCGGGGTCTCGGCGTGTAACCGGGGTCTCGCGCGCCGGGGGCGTTCCTGCACAGTGCGGGGGGAGTGGGAAGAGGGGGGTGGGGGGTGTGGAGAACGGGGGGAGGAGAGGGTGAGCGGGGGAGAGTGAGGGGATGTCGCGGCGCCTCTCGTTCTCTGAAGCCTGGGATCTCGTGCGGTCGCGGGAGGAGGTCCTCGACGCGGGCGTCACGGAACGAGAGCTGGCGGCGGCGGTCGCGCACGGCAGGCTACGGCGCGTGCACCGCGGGGCGTATGTCGACGCGGAGGTCTGGGACGAGCTGTGGCCGGAGGGGCGGCAGCTCGTGCGGGTGTGCGCCGTCCGTCGAGCCAGTCCCGGTGGGGGCCCGGTGTTCTCGCACCTCTCCGCCGCCGCGCTCTGGGGGCTGCCGCTCGTGGGGCCGATCCGGGACGACGTGCACACCGCGATCCGCAGCCGTCGGCACACCAGGACCGAGGCCGGGGTCGTCCGACACCAGATGATGCTCGACGAGGGGGATGTCGTCCGGCGGCACGGGCTCCGGTGCACGTCGCTGGCCCGCACCGTGTTCGATCTCGCCCGACTGCTGCGACCGGAGGCCGTCGTCGCTGCGGGTGATGCGGCCCTACGGATGGTCTCGGTCGACGGGCATGAGGTCGACCCGGATGCCGTCGCCGCCTGGCGGGCCGAAGTCGAAGGCCTGTGTGCGCCCGGGCTTCGGGGCGTGCGGCGCGCGCGATGGATCGGAGTCTTCGCGGATGGGCGAGCCAAGCTTCCCGGCGAGAGCGTGAGCCGCCTCCAGTTGCATCGACTCGGGTTCCGAGACATCGATCTGCAGGTCCCCCTCGTGGGCTCCGACGGCGCGCGGTACTTCGCCGACTTCGGGTTCCCGCGGTCCCGGGCCTTCGGAGAGTTCGACGGGGAGGACAAGTACCGGGATGCGGAGCTGCGGACGATGCCCACGGCGGCCGATGCGGTGATGGCGGAGAAGCACCGCGAGGACGAGATCCGCGGGGTGACCGGCTGGCGGGTGGTGCGCTGGGGCTCCCGGCACATCCGCACCCCCGAGGATCTCGGACGACGGCTCGCCGCGTTCGGCATCCGTCCTCCCGGTTGAGTTCCACCGGGGCCCTGGGCTTCCGTCGAGACCCTGCCTCTCCCGCGCAAGCGAACTGGGGTCTCGACGACAAACCGGGGTCTCGACGACAAAGAGGGGGATCTAGGCTGGAGGCATGAAGATCGCCCGGTTCAGCCACGACGACGCCATCATGTACGGGATCATCGACGACCGCGAGCTCGTGGTCCTCGCCGGGGACCCGATGTTCTCCGGGTACGAGACCACCGGCGCCCGCGTCCCGCTGACCGAGGTCACGCTGCTCGCGCCCGTCATCCCGCGCTCCAAGGTCGTGTGCGTCGGCAAGAACTACCACGATCACGCCGCCGAGATGGGCGGAGTGGCCCCCGAGGAGCCGCTGCTGTTCCTCAAGCCGAACACCGCCGTGATCGGCCCGGATGACGCGATCGTGCGTCCCACCGCGCTGTCCGAGCGCACGGAGTACGAGGGCGAGCTCGTGGTCGTGATCGGACGGATCGCGAAGAACGTGAAGGCGGAGAACGCCCTCGACCACGTGCTCGGCTACACGATCGGCAACGACGTCACCGCACGCGACCTGCAGCGCAAAGACGGGCAGTGGTCGCGGGCGAAGGGCTTCGACACGTTCTGCCCGCTCGGACCCGTGATCGAGACGGACTTCGACCCCGCGCAGGCCACGATCGAGACGCGGGTCAACGGCGAGGTTCGCCAGCACGCGCCGCTCACCGACATGATCCACTCGGTCGCCGCGATCATCGAGTACGCCTCCGCGGTGTTCACGCTCCTTCCGGGCGACGTCATCATGACGGGGACACCCGCGGGCGTCGGCACGTTCGAGGCGGGCGACACCGTCGAGGTGGAGATCTCCGGACTCGGCATCCTGCGCAACCCCGTGCGCGACGCCGCTCCCGCGTCATGACCGACGTCGCCCTCACGGCGACGCAGCAGCAGGCGGTCCAGCGCCGCACCGTGCTCGTGCTGTCGCTGGGGCAGGTGCTGGGCGGCATCGCCTTCGGCGCCACCGTGTCGCTCGGTGCGCTGCTCGCCGCGGACATCTCCGGCAGCGACGCGCTCTCCGGGCTCGCGACGGCATCGGTGACCCTGGGCGCCGCGCTCTGCGCGATCCCGCTCGCCCGGATGGCCGCACGGCTCGGACGCCGCCGCGCCCTCACCCTCGGCAATCTCTTCGCCCTCGTCGGCATCGCCGTGGTGATCCTCGCGGCGTCGGTGCGCGTCTTCCCGCTCCTGCTCGTCGGCATCCTGCTGATCGGTGCGGGGAACGCGGGCAACCTGCAATCCCGGTTCGCGGCCACGGACCTCGCGGCGCCGCAGCACCGCGGGCGTGACCTCTCGATCGTCGTCTGGTCCACCACGATCGGCGGCGTGGCGGGACCGCTGCTGCTCGGCCCGGGGGAGATCGTCGGACAGGCGATCGGGATGCCTCCGCAGACGGGTTCCTACGTCTTCTCGTTCGTCGCGCAGTGCGCGGCGCTCGCGCTCTACCTCGTCGCCCTCCGCCCCGATCCGCTGCTGGCCGCGCAGCGACTCGCTCAGGCCGCCGCCGCGACGACGAGCGCCGTCGTGGCGGACCGCCCGCGCGTGGCCCGCTACGCGATCTTCGCCATCGCGGGGTCGCACGTGGTGATGGCGTCGGTCATGGCGATGACCCCGGTGCATCTCTCGCACATGGCCCACGGCGCTCACGGTGCGGCGGCGACACCGGCGGACGTCTCAGCGCTCGTCGGCATCACCATCGCGCTGCACGTCGGCGGCATGTACGCGCTCTCGCCGGTGTTCGGCGTGCTGGCCGACCGCTGGGGGCGGCTGCGCGTGGTGCTGCTCGGGCAGGCTCTGCTCGGCGGCGCCCTGGCCTTCGCCGTCTTCGCGGGCACCGAGGCGTGGGGCGTCATGGTCGCCCTCATTCTCCTCGGCCTCGGCTGGAGTGCCGCGACGGTCGCCGGTGCCGCGCTGCTCACCGAAGCCTCCGCGCCCGAGGTGCGCACTCGTCGTCAGGGACGCAGCGACTCGCTGATGAGCCTGTCCGCCGCCGCCGGGTCCGTCCTCGCCGGCATCGTGCTGTCGAACTTCCAGTACGCCGGGCTCGGCATCGCGGCCTCGGTGCTCGTCCTCGCGATCGTCGCGCTGTCACCGCTCACCCGGAGCAGCGCGCGGTGAAGGCCTGGGACGGCGTCGGAGAGGCCTATGCCGCTTCGTACGCCGCCCTGTGCGCCGGGACCTTCGAGCCTCTCACCGCCGCACTCGGCCCGGCGAAGGGTCGTGGCCTGCTGGACGTCGGCGCGGGGGAAGGCCGTCTCGCGTCCCGCTTCGCACGCCGGGGATGGGACGTCACAGCCTGCGAGCCCGAGCCGACGATGCGTGCCGTCGCCCACCGGGAGCACCCGACGCTGCGCATCGTCGAGGGCGGGCTGCCGACGCTGCCCTTCGGCGACGGGTCCTTCGATGCCGCCGTGGCGAACTTCGTGCTGAACCACGTCTCCTCCCCGCGGATCGCCGCCCGCGAGCTGGGTCGGGTCGCGCGTGGTCCGGTCGCCGCGACGATCTGGACCCGTTCCCCGTCGTGGTTCTGGGCGGAGGTCGTCGAACGCGCGGGGTTGCCGCCGTACGCGGGGGAGAGGCTCCCCGCCGAAGAGGACTTCGCACGCACCCCGGACGGCTTCGCGGACGTGCTCATCGAGGCCGGGCTCCCGGAGGTCGTGGTCACCGAGCACACCTGGACGTGGGAGGCCGACCCCGGCGCGCTGTGGACCTCCGTCGAAGGGGGCGTGGCCGGCGCCGGCGCCCAGTACGCCCTGCTCTCCACGGCCGAGCGCCGCCGGTTCCGCGCGGGGTTCGAGGAGACGGTCGCGGCGCATCGGGTGGGAACAGTGCTGCCCCTGGAGCACCGCGCGGCGGTGGCGGTCTCGCGCCGGGGCTGACCCGCCCGCACCCGTAGAATCGAAGGGCTATGGCTACTCCGCACCCCCTCACCACGACCGCCGCCGGCGCCGACGTCCGCGTCCGCTTCTGCCCCTCTCCGACGGGGCTGCCGCACGTCGGCATGGTCCGCACGGCTCTGTACAACTGGGCATATGCCCGTCACAACGGCGGGAAGATGGTGTTCCGCATCGAGGACACCGACGCCGCACGCGACAGCGAGGAGAGCTTCCGCCAGCTCGTCGACGCGCTCACGTGGCTGAAGATCGACTGGGACGAGGGTGTCGAGGTCGGCGGCCCGCACGCCCCGTACCGGCAGTCCGAGCGGCACGACATCTACCGCGAGGTGATCGACAAGCTCCTCGCGACCGGTGCGCTCTACGAGAGCTACTCGACGGCCGAGGAGATCGACGCCCGCAACCAGGCCAACGGCCGCGCGAAGCAGCTCGGCTACGACAACTTCGACCGTGACCTCACCGACGAGCAGAAGGCCGCCTTCCGCGCCGAGGGCCGGCAGCCCGCCCTCCGCCTGCGCGTGCCGGACGAGGACCTCACGTACGTGGACCTGATCCGCGGCGAGGTCACCTTCCCCGCCGGCTCCTTCCCGGACTTCGTCGTCGTGCGCCCCAACGGCGTGCCGCTGTACACGTTCGTGAACCCCGTCGACGACGCGCTGATGGGCATCACCCATGTCCTCCGCGGCGAAGACCTCATGCCGTCCACCGCGCGCCAGCTCTCGCTCTACGCCGCTCTCATCGACGCGGGTGTGACGACATTCGTGCCGCGGTTCGCCCACATGCCGCTCGTGCTGGGGGAGACCGGCAACAAGAAGCTCTCCAAGCGCGACCCGCAGGCCGATCTGTTCCTGCACCGGGAGCGCGGCTTCATCCACGAGGGCCTCCTGAACTACCTCGCGCTCCTGGGCTGGTCGATCGGCCCGGACCGCGACGTGTTCTCGCTCGACGAGTTCATCGCCGCGTTCGACATCGAGAACGTGAACCCGAACCCCGCCCGATTCGACCAGAAGAAGGCCGAGTCGATCAACGGCGACCACATCCGCATGCTCGACGTGACGGACTTCGCCGAGCGCACGGTGCCGTACCTCGCCGCTGCCGGTCTGTTCGACGAGCCGACCCACGAGCAGCTCGTCCTCGCCTTCCGCGCGGCGCCGCTGGTGCAGGAGCGCGTGCAGCTGCTGGGCGAGGTCCCGGGCATGCTCGGCTTCCTGTTCCGCGACGAGGTGTCGTACGACGCGGACGCGCTCAAGGGTCTGCCGGCCAACGCGGCCGCGGTGCTGGACGCCTGCGTCACCGCCCTGGAGCCGGTCACGGACTTCACCCCGGAGAAGATCCAGGAGGTGCTGTCGACGGCGCTCGTGGAGAACTTCGAGCTCAAGCCGCGCGTCGCCTACGGGCCGCCGCGTGTGGCCATCACCGGCCGCCGCGTCTCGCCGCCCCTGTTCGAGTCGATGGAGCTGCTGGGCAAGGACGAGTCGCTGCGCCGCTTGCGCGCGCTCTCGGCGTTCCTCGCGAACTGATCCGCGACGCGCCCGAGCGGCGACACGGCACCGGTGGTTTTGGTGATCGGTCGCCGCTCGGGTAAGCTTGACTCTCGGTGCGAGGCTCCGGTTTCGCCCTTGGGGTATGGTGTAATTGGCAACACGGCTGATTCTGGTTCAGTTGTTCTTGGTTCGAGTCCAGGTACCCCAGCACTTCGAAAACCCCCGCTCCGGCGGGGGTTTTCTCGTTTCCCCGGCGGGAACCTCAGTGCTCACGCAGCTTCGAGGAAGGGCTCGTACCGGTAGCCCGCCTCGTCGAGGATCGAGACCGTGGATTCGGGGACCTCTTCGAACGCACCGGGCAGATCGTTCAGCGGCTCGGAGACGATCACGTGCGCCCGGCGACCGAAGATGCGAAGACGTTCCGCATCGGGGTACATCCGACGAAGAGTCTCGATGTCGGTGGAGTGGAAGAGGGAGCGGGAGCGTCCGGCGGTCGAATAGCGGATCGCCCACACGGTGGTGCCGTCGGACACCGCGAAGGTGCCCTGCACCGGGAAGCGGATGCCATGCTCGTGGCCCACTCGCTCGGCCTCCCGGATGGCCGCCCGCATCCCCGCGATCGGATCGTCCTGCAGGCCGAGTGTCAGGGCGAGGTGGAACAGCACCTCGGAGTCGGTGGTGCCCTGGATCTCCGGGTAGAGGGAGGGATCGACGGCGAGAGTGAGGTCGCGTTTCACCGTCAGGAAGTCCGTCAGGCCGCCGTTGTGCATGAAGAGCCAGTTCGCGTGCCGGAACGGGTGGCAGTTGGTCTGCTGGACCGGCGGCCCGGCGGCGGCTCTCACATGGCTGAAGAACAGCGGGCTGCGGATCATGCGGGAGATCTCGCGCAGGTTCAGATCGTTCCAGGCGGGCTCCATGCTCCGGAACAGCGCGGGCCCCGGCGGCTGCCCCGAGTCCTCACGGTTCGACACCGGATACCAGCCGAGGCCGAACCCGTCCCCGTTCACGGTCTCCGCGCCGAGTGGCGAGTCCAGGGACTGCGCCACGAGCGAATGTCGCGCGTCGAGGATCACCTCCGACGGGTGCAGCGGTTCTCCCACATACGCCAGCCACCGACACATGTCGACACCTCGTCCCCGACCCGATCAGGTCTGTGCCCGACGATACGCTCGGTCGGCCTCCCCGGCGAGACCCGCGGATGGTGAAGCGCTACTCGCACTCTCCCAGGAACCCCAGATAGCACACGGCCTCGTGCGTGACGGCCGGCTCGGCATCGTCGTTCGAGACCTGGCGCGTCGCCGTCTCGGGCGTCCGGGTGAGGTGTCCGAAATCGCCGAGGGAGGCCACGTACATCCCGTCCGCGTCCTCCGCGATCATCCGGTCGATCTCGGCGCGGTGCTGCGCGCACAGATCCGCGGCGGTGGGGACGAGGTCGACCCCGGCGCAGGCGCCCGCGTACTCGGCCTCCATGAGGCCGATGCAGTCCGTCCAGTCCTGGTCCACCGCGCACGGGCTCACGCCGTCGTCGGCGAAGAGGTACTTGCCGGTCTCGTACTCCTCGCTGTGGAAGGTCTCGGGCTTCTCCGGCACGTCGACCTTGGTCCAGTGGCGTGCGGTCGTGAACGCGAACACCGTGACGATCGCGGCGATCAGCAGCAGCGCGCCTACGATGCCCAGCGTCACCCAGAGGCCGACCCGGCTCTTCCTCCCGGTGCTCTCCGAAGCGGGGAACGCGATCTCCGGCCCACCGGAGGAGACGGGTCCCTGCGCGGCCGCGGCCGGTGCCGGCGGCGGCGCCGCAGCGAACCCGGGCGCTGCGGCGATGGGGAGTTCGTGTCCGCCGAGCCCTGCCGCCGCGGGGGCGGGCGTCGCCGGCGCCGTGGTGGCGAGCCAGTAGTCGTACCAGGCCCGGCTCGCCTGCTCGTCCACGGCGACCTGCTGCGCCTCGGCATCGGTGAGCACGAGGCCCCAGGCCTCACGGGTCGGTGCGTGGAGCAGGGCGGAGCGGAAGTCATCGAACGACACGGGCATGTTCGCAGAATATCGGCTTTGCTCCCGGGAGCCCGGCGGTCATCCGATGTCCGCGGCTCCTGGAACAATGACGAGGTGATCGGTATGAGGTCTTTCTGGAACGCGTTGCCCACCGAGGGGCGCTGGCTGCTGTCGACCGTGGCGATCCAGACGCTCGGGCGGGGGATGACGCTGCCGTTCACGATCATCTACCTCCATGAGGTGCGCGGCTTCGACCTCGGGTTCTCTGGGGCGCTCATGAGCCTCATCGCGATCACGGGGCTCGTCGTCACGGGCCCCGGCGGTACGCTCATCGACCGCTTCGGCGCCCGCCGTGTGCTGATCGTGGGACTGCTCTCGATGATCGCGGGGTGCACGCTCCTCGCCTACGCCACGCATCCCGCCGTCGCGACCGTCGCGGTCGTGCTCATCGGGGTGAACTTCGGGGTCTCCTGGCCCGGCTTCAACGCGCTCATCGCCTCGGTGGTCGACGGCGAGGTCCGTCAGCAGTACTTCGGCGTGAACTTCGCCCTCGTCAACCTCGGCATCGGCGTGGGCGGCATCATCGGCGGCTTCTTCGTCGACGTGACGGAGCCGGCGACCTTCACCACGATCTTCCTCATCGACGCGGCCACGAGCCTCATCCCGCTGGCACTGCTCCTGGGTCCGCTCCGGCACGTGCGCACGCAGGCGGAGCCCGACCCGGCGGTCACCACCGAGGGCGGCTACCGGGAGATCCTCCGTCGGCCGGCGGTGCTGTGGATGACGCTGCTGACCTTCTTCTCCGTTTTCATCGGGTACGGACAGATCGAGGCGGGCTTCCCCGCCTACGCCCGTCAGATCGCGCAGGTGTCGACCGCCGTGGTCGGCATCTCGTTCGCGGTGAACACGGCTGTCATCGTGCTGCTGCAGTTCGCCGTCCTCCGCCTCATCAACGGTCGCCGCCGCACCAGGGTCATGCAGGTCATGGCGCTCATCTGGGCCGTCTCCTGGGTCATGCTCGGTGCCGCGGGTCTGCTCCCCGACTCGGTCACGGCCGCGATCGCGGTGATCGCGTTCATGGGCGTCTTCGCGTTCGGGGAGACCATGATGCAGCCGACGATCCCCGCCATCTACAACGATCTCGCGACCGACCGCACCCGCGGCCGCTACAACGCCCTCAACTCCGCCGCTTTCCAGGGCGGAGCGATCCTCGGCCCGCTCGTCGCAGGGGTGCTCCTCGGCGTCGGCGTCAGCGGGTGGTTCATCGCGGTCATGGTCGCGGGCAGTCTCGCCGTCGGTGTGCTGGCGATGGTGCTGGAGCGGGTGCTCCCGGAAGCGGCCAACGGCAGCGTCGAGGTCCATCGAACGGACGAGGTCGAGCGGACGCCGCCGGTCTAGGCTCCGAGCATGGCCCTCGAACCGCTCTTCCTCCGTCTCGACCGGATCGCGGGTGGGCGGCAGGCCGGCGTACTGATCAGCGACGCCGGCCGCACTCACCCCAGGACGCTCCGTGCCTTCACCTGGATCCTCTGGCTCCTCGTCGCCGAGCTGGTGCTCGGGGTGGGCGCTGTCGTGGTCGCCCTGGTGCGCGCCGCGGATGGCGTTGGGCCTACCTCCGACTGCGGCTGTTCGCGCAGATCTTCCCGGTCATCACGCTCGTCATGGCGGCGATCCCCGGTCTCTATCCCGTCTGGATGGTCACCGAGCAGATCGTCTTCAGCCTGATCATGATCGGCATCGCTGACTTCCTCACCAGCGACCACATGCGGGCGGTCTTCGCGAAGGACGCCGACGCGGATAGCACGCCGGCGGGGTGAGACGCCACTCCCTTCCCGCCGAGACCGGGGTCACTCCACACTCGGAGGAGCTGCACGGCGGGAGGAGAGACGCATGGCGCGACTGGTGCGAGTGGTACCCGGTCAGGACCCGGGCTTCACGCGGAAGCGGACGAGCTCGGGGTTCCGGTACGTCGATCCGATGGGGGAGCCTGCGCCCGAGGCGGATCGCGAACGCATCAGCGACCTGGTGATCCCGCCGGCGTGGCAGGACGTGTGGATCGCGGCCGACCCGCTCGCGCACATCCAGGCCGTGGGGATCGACACCGCCGGTCGTAAGCAGTACCTCTACCACCCGCTCTGGCGTGTCTCCCGCGACCGTCGCAAGTTCGTCCGCGCACTGGACCTCGCCGCGGCCCTGCCCAGCGCCCGCGCGCAGGTCACCAAGGCTCTCAAGGAGGACGGCCAGACGAAGGAGCGAGCCCTCGCGATCGCCTTCCGCCTGCTCGACGACGCCGCGCTGCGGATCGGTTCGGAACGCTACCTGGCGCGCCACGGCAGCCGCGGCCTGACCACGCTCCGCCGCCGCGACGTCCGCATCGACGGCGGCGATGTCGCCCTGTCCTTCCCGGCGAAGAGCGGACAGACCGCCGCGATCGAGATCACCGACGAATCCCTCGCCGAAGCCCTCACCGACTTCGCGAGCGGCGCCTCCACCGCCTTCCTCCTGGCCTACCGGAAAGGCCGGCGGCGGGTGAAGATCACGCCCGCCGAGGTCAACACGTACCTCAAGGACGTGCTGGGGGCCAGCTTCTCCGCCAAGGACTTCCGCACCCTCCACGGCACGATCATCGCCGCAGACGCCCTGGCCCGCATCGGCGTCCTCGACCGCCGCGGACAGCGGAACCAGGCCGAGCGCCTCGCGGTGCAGGCGGCGGCGACCGCCCTGGGCAACACGACTGCCGTCGCCCGCAACAGCTACATCGACCCTCGGGTGTTCCGGCAGTACGGCCGGGGGAGGACGCTCGACCTCGATGTGACCCCGGAGACGGCGATCCGGCGGCTGCTGGGCGGGCCCGAGACGTCGCGGAAGGTCAACCGGCGCGGTGCCGGGCGGCGCGGATGAGGCCGCGGGAGCTCCCCAGCTGACCTCGGGAAGATGCCAGGATGGAGGGATGCACACCGCGAACCTGACCCGTGAGGAGACCGCGGCGCGATCCGCCGCGATCACCCTGCACCGCATCCGCGTCGAGCTGGACCTGACCGGAGCCCCGGAGCGGGCGCGCACGGGCTTCCCGACGACGACGGTCCTGGAGTTCGATGCGACGGTCCAGAGCACGTGGCTGGACTTCATCGGCGAGGAGGTCCGGCGCGTCGAGGTGAACGGGGAGGAGCGGGACGTCGTCTACGACGGGGCGCGCCTCACGATCGACGACCTCGCGGCGTCGAACGTCGTGCGCATCGAAGCGGTCGGCGCCTACAGCCGGTCGGGGGAGGGCCTGCACCGGTTCCACGACCCGGCTGACGACCGCACCTACCTCTACACGCAGTACGAGCCCGCGGACTCCCGTCGCGTGATGGCCTGCTTCGAGCAGCCGGACATGAAGGCGGAGTACACCTTCGTCATCGACGCGCCGTCCGGGTGGGAGGTGCTCTCGAACCAGTCGCCGGCCCACGTCGACCTCGGCGTCGGCGTCCAGCGCGTGCAGTTCGCCCCCACGCTGCCGATCTCGAGCTACATCACGGCGGTCGCGGCCGGCCCGTACGCCCGTGTCGACGGGGAGTGGACCAGAGACGAGCAGCGAGTGGCCCTCGGCGTGCTCGTCCGCCGCTCGCTCGTCGAGCACCTCGAGGCCGACGAGATCCTCGAGGTCACCCGGCAGGGGCTCGACTTCTTCACCGACGCCTTCGCCTATCCCTACCCGTGGGGCAAGTACGACCAGATCTTCGTCCCCGAGTACAACCTCGGCGCGATGGAGAACCCCGGCCTGGTCACCTTCACGGAAGGCTACCTCTCGCGTGGTGCTGCCACCGAGGCGCAGCGGGCAGGCAGGGCCAACACGATCCTGCACGAGATGGCGCACATGTGGTTCGGCGACCTCGTCACGATGACGTGGTGGGACGACCTCTGGCTCAAGGAGTCCTTCGCCGACTACATGGGATCGCACGCCTCGGCGGTAGCCACCCGGTTCCACGACGCGTGGGTGACGTTCGCCATGCGGCGCAAGGCCTGGGCCTATCAGCAGGACCAGCTGCCGACGACGCACCCCATCGTCGCCGACATCCCCGACCTGGAGGCCGCGAAGCTGAACTTCGACGGCATCACCTACGCCAAGGGCGCCTCGGTGCTGAAGCAGCTCGTCGCGTTCGTGGGCGACGAGGCGTTCTTCGAAGGCGCCCGGCGGTACTTCGCGGCCAACGCGTTCGGCAACACCACCCTCGACGACTTCCTCGTCGAGCTCAGCGCGGTGTCCGGCAGGGACATGACCGATTGGGCGGGCGCCTGGCTGCAGACGACGGGCGTCTCGACCATCTGGGTGGAGACCGACGCCGACGGCGCACAGCACCTCGTCCAGGACGACGTCCGTCCGCACCGCCTGCGGATCGGACTGTACGACCGCGTGGACGGCCGGATCGTGCGTCGGGAGCAGCGGGAGCTGGATCTGATCGGGGAGCGGGTCGAGATCGAGCTCCCCGAGGCTGATCTCGTGTTGCTCAACGACGACGACCTCACCTACGCGAAGGCGCGCCTGGACGAGCGGTCGCTCCGCACCGTCGAGGAATCCCTCTCGGACATCGAGGACCCGCTCGCCCGGGCGCTCGTGTGGTCGTCGTTGTGGAACGCCACCCGAGACGGCGAGCTCGATGCCGCCCGTTTCGTCGCGATCGTGCGCGCGCACGCACCGCGGGAGTCGAACGGCGGTCTGCTGGCTGCGGCGCTGCTCGACGCCGCGTTCGCGCTGCGGCACTTCGTTTCCGACGACCGACGCGCCGCGGAGCAGCGCGCCTGGACCGAGACGACGTGGGCGGCACTGCAGCAGGCGGACGCCGCCAGCGACTCCCAGCTCTCCTGGGCGCGTGCGCTGGCCGCCGCCTCGGCGTTCGATGACGTCCACCACGCGGAGGTCCGGGCCCTGCTCGACGGCGACGTGCCGGACGGACTCGTCGTGGATCCCGATCTGCGCTGGCAGCTCCTCACGGCCCTCGTCACGACCGGTCACGCCGACGCCTCGGACATCGCGGCCGAGGAGGAGAGGGACGACACCGGCGACGGACGCACCGCCGCCCGCCGCGCCCGCGCCTCCGTCCCCGACGCGGCGGTACGCGCGGCCGCCTGGACCGCCGCGTGGGAAGACCAGTCGCTGACGAACGACCACCTCGATGCCGAGATCGGCGGCTTCCGCGCCGGTGGCCGCCGTGACCTCATCGAGTCCTACGACGAGGAGTACTTCGCGCGGATCGGGACCGCGTGGACGGACCGGAGCATCGAGATCGCTCGTCGGCTGGTGATCGGGCTGTTCCCCGCCCGTTCGTCGCTGGATCTCGTCGATGCGTGGCTCTCGGTCAACCCCGAGGCCCCGGCGGCGCTGCGACGACTCCTCATCGAGCAGCGCGACCACCTCGCGCGTGACCTGCGGGTGCGTGGCGCTCAGGGCTGACCGACAGCGATTCCGGCAGCGGTCAGCGCCTCAGGCTCTTCGCGGTGGCCTTGCCCTCAGGGGACTCTGCCAGCGTGTCCCAGAGATCTGCAGAACTCAGCGACACGTACACCCCGGGGGCGCCCTGCTCACCGCAGCCGTCCCCGTAGGACACGATGCCGATCTGGTACGCGGTGTCGCGAGCCGGTGGTCGGCGGAACAGCGGCCCGCCGCTGTCCCCCTGACAGGAGTCCTTGCCGACGACACCGGCGCACATGTTCACCCCCGGTCGAAAGGAGTCGTAGGCGAGTTCACACTCCTCCGTCGCGAGCATGGGCACCTGGACCTGACGGAGACGGTCCGGGAAGTTCCCGAGGGCGGTGTCGGTGTTGCCCCAGCCGATGACCGTCGCCGACTGTCCGGGACGAAGGAGGGCATCCGTCCCCTTGGTGGGCAGCTTCACGGGCACGATCCCCGAGATCGGGCGGTCGAGCGTCACGAAGGCGAGATCGTAGGCCTCGTCCCCTTGGAGGTAGCGAGGGTGGACGATGACCGGGCCACCGGCTTCCGCGCCGGCGAGACCGCGATCCTGACCCTGACTGCCGTCGGACAGCACGGTGCGGCCGACCGTGACGGTCACTCCGTCCACGTCCGGCACCGGGAGCCCGCTGAGGGGATCGGCGCCGGTGACGCAATGCGCGGCGCTCATCACGACGCGCGGCGCCACCAGCGAGCCGCCGCAGAAGGCCTCGCCGGCGAACTGGAGGGACGCCATGAACGGATAGGCGTCGTTCGGCACTGCCGTGCCTCCGATGATCCGTGAGCTGGCGCGTTCGTCGCGGTCGCCGGAATCGCCGTCCGCCCACGCCGTCGTCGCGGGGGTGCCGACGATGCCGGACGCGACGAGGGCGACGCCGGCGAGGGCGAGCCCGATCCTTTTCCTGCTCTGGTGAACTCCGGTCATCATCATGAGGATTGTTCCTTTCGTGACAGGTAACACGTTACAAGGGCCCAGTACAGCAGCCGGGCACGGCAGGAGCAAGAGTTCCCCGGTATCCTGGCCGGCTGTCAGGACGGGCTGTCGGGCACGCGTTCCACGGTCATGCCCATCACCGTGCGCACGATCCACGGATGGGCGCGATCGTCATCGATGTGGGTCATGCCGAGCTTCTCCGCCACACCGCGGGACGCCTCGTTCGCGGGGTGGATGATGGCGGTGAGGAGCGTGGGAGCGAAGGTCCGCGCGACGAGGTCGACACAGGCGCGTGCGGCCTCGGTGGCATAGCCTCGGCGCTGGCGATCGACGCGGACGTGGTAGCCGACTTCGAGCACGGGAGCGCCGTTCACCGACTGCCAGGTGAGGCCGCAGTCGCCGAGGAACTCGCCGTCGTGCGTCTCGATGATCCAGAGACCGTGGCCGTCCTCGCGGTAGCGCTGCTGCATCCGCCCGATCCACTCGGCGGCTTCCGCTCGCGACTTGGGCGCGGGGTAGTACGCCATGACCTCCGGATCACCCAGGAGCGCCGCCATGTCGCCGAGATCGTCCGCGATCATCTCCCGGAATGCGAGTCGCGGGGTCGGGGCGGGCAGGAGGCGGCGTGGTCCGCTCACAGATCGATGGTGTCGCCGGGCTCGAGCACGAGGAACTCGCCGCCGCCCTGCTCGGTCGCCCACTGCAGCCGCTGCCGGTGCATGTTCTTGCCGATCACGGACAGGGTCATGTCGTGCGTGCCGAACGCGCGTCGGGGCTTCACGGCCAGGACGTAGTCGATGGCGTCCCCGATCTTGAGCCACGGGGCTCCGAGCGGCGCGGCGAGGGTGCCGACCTCGACGCCTTCCGGCACCGCATACGAGTCGCCGGGGTAGTAGAACGTGTCGTTGACGAGCACGCCCACGTTGTCGATCGTCGGGATCGAGGAGTGGATCACCGCGTGCGTGCCACCGAAGAAGCGCAGAGTGAAGGCGCCGACCTCCACGGTGTCGCCGGGGGAGACGACCGTGACCTCGTAGCCCTCCGCCGCCTTCGCCACGCCCTCCGGCCCGAAGATCGGGGTCCCGGGGGCCGCGCGGAGGATCCGGTCGAGGTGCTCCGGCGTCCAGTGGTCGGGGTGCTCGTGCGTGAGCACGATGGCGACCAATCCGCTGAGGTCGTGCAGCGGGGCTGTGAAGGATCCCGGATCGATCAGGAGGGTGTCGTCGTTCTGGTCCAGGCGGAGGGTGGCATGTTCGAACTTGGTGACGCGCATGAGACGAGTCAACTCCTTCCCGGGGTCTGCGGCAAACGGAAATCGGCGCGCCACGCCCGGGATCTCGGGTGGACTGGCCTCGATTTGGCGCAGTGAGAATCGCCGTGGCATACTTGAACGGTTGTCGCGGAACGGAAAAGTTCCGCAAACGGCCCCATCGTATAGCGGCCTAGTACGCCGCCCTCTCACGGCGGTAACGCGGGTTCGAATCCCGCTGGGGTCACACAACACGACGAAAGCCCTCCGGTTCCCCGGGGGGCTTTCGCCGTTCCCGGGCGTGCGCGTCAGTCATCCGCGCGCAGCGACAGGGTCCGGAACGCGCGAGCCCGGAGCGGCACGAGCATGAGCGCCGTCATCGCACCACCGGCCACGACGAACGGCACCCAGACGGCGGTGACGGTCGCGAGCGCGCCGAAGCCCGCCATCGCGAGCGGCATCAGGCAGTCGTCGCCGAGCCGGGTGAGGGACCCCATCCGACCGAGGAAGGCGGTGTCCACCGTCGCGGCGAAGGTCGCGCTCAGCAGCACGGAGGCGTAGCCCGCGGTGGCGCCGACGACGGTGGCGGCGACGGCCACCGTCCAGACGGGGCCGAACCCGAGCGCGACGATTCCCGCTCCCTGGACGAGGAGCGCGCCGAACCCGCTCCGCGCCTCGTGGCGCGGCCGCCATCTCGCGACCGCGGCAGCTCCCACGGCGGCGCCGAGGCCGAGGAGGCCCTCGAAGAGGCCGACCGCGGGAGCCCCCCAACCCTCGTCGTGCGCCCGCAGAGCCAGGCCGATGCCGATGGCGGGGCCCACGGCGAGATTGAGTCCGGAGAGGGCGACGACGAGAGTGCGCGTCGTGTGGTTCGCTCCGAGGTGGGCGAACGCCGCGCCGATCGCGCGCAGGGACGAGGTGCGCGGGGCCCGGGCGAGCCGGAACCGCGGGCGCAGGACGATCGCCAGGAACCCGACGACCAGGGCGAAGGTCACCGCGTTCGCGGATGCGCTCCCCGCGAGACCGGCTTGGGCGACGAGCAGGCCGCCCAGCGCGGCGCCCCCCATCGTGCCGAGGCGCGACGCCGTCTGGATGACGGCCGCGTAGGAGGGGAGATCGTCGGTGCGTACCAGCTGTCGCCCGATGGTGCCGGCGGAGGGTTCGTAGAACGCGTCGCACACCCCGAACGCCACGGCGGCGGCGAGCAGGACGGGCACGGTGGGCGCATGCGAGACCGTCCACACGGCGGCGGCGACGAGCACCCCCACACGCACCGCATTGCAGACGATCATCACCCGGCGGGCGTCGGCGCGATCCGCGATGACCCCGCCGAAGAGCAGCACCATTGCGCGCGGAACCGTGCCGGCGGCGACGATGAGTCCGGCGACGGCGGGGGAGGCGATCTGCACGGCGGTCCACGCCAACGCGATCGTCCACACGGTGTCGCCGGCGTCGGACAGAGCCTTCACGCCGATCCACGCGTGCACCATCCGGTCACGCCGGAACGGAGGAGGACTGGTGAGCTCGAGGGGCGGGGTGAGCGCGGTCATCACGGCTCCGTGGGGAACGCGTGGGCGAAGAAGAAGACGGGCGTGCGCGCCTGGCCGTCGCCTTCGTCGATCGAGGCCTGCCAGTCCCGCACCACGTCCAGCACGCGCGCGGAGAGGTCGCGCAGTTCCTCCGGGGTCGCCCACGCGGTGGTCTCCGTGTTGGAAGCGTCGTAGGCCGCGACGGCGGGCTCCCCTCGGCGTCGGTGCCAGCGCTGGAGGCGGTCGATCTGCATGCGGATGCCCTGCCGCTGTGCTTCCCGGGCGAGAAGGGCATCGGCGGGGGAGTCGACGAAGTCCTCCACCGACCAGGTGAGGCCGCGCCGGGCGACGGTCCACCAGCTCGTGCGCCGGTCGCCGGTCGGATCGGCGGCACGCTCGACGATCCCGGCTCGCTCGAGCATCCGGAGGTGATGGCTGATGCTGCCGACCTGGCTGTCGAGCGCACGGGCGAGGGCGGTCACCTGCGAGGCGCCGTACAGCAGCAGATAGTCGTAGATGCGGCGCCGCAGCGGGTGATGCACGGCGGTGATCACGGAGATGTCTTCCACGCTCCGAAGGCTAAGCAGCGACCCGGATGCGCACAAGAGTTCTTGTATACCGCGGAAAAGCGCGGTTCCCGCTAATCCTCCCGGACGGGCGGAGCTGCGGGCGCCCGCCGCTTCCGCCGGCCACGGCGGAGGAGCCAGACGACCAGCACGACGACAGCGACCACCGCGAGCCAGGGGAGGAGGAAGCCGACCGCGATCACCAGGGCGTTGAGTGAGACCACGAGCCCGTTCCACCCGGCCAGCAGACCGTCGCCGAAGCCGGCGGGGTCTGCCGACGCCGTGGTGCCGCTGCGGGACAGCTCCACGGTGAGCGACGACAGGGCCACCTGGTCCTCCAGCGCGGCGAGCTGCTGTTCGTACGACTCGAGCTGCGCCTGGCGATCGGTGAGCGCGACTTCCGCCTCGATGAGATCGGCGACAGTGCCCGACTGCCCCATGAGCTCCGTGAGCCGCTGCACCGACGCACGGGTCGACTCCACGCGGGCGCGGAGGTCGATCGCCGTGGCGGTGACGTCCTGCTTCGTGACGGAGGACGACAGCACCTCACCGGTGTCGCCGAGGGCGGCGATCACCGTGGTCAGATCGTCGGCGGGGACGCGGATCGTGATCCAGCCGTACCCGGAATCCGCGGGAGCCGGCTCGGCGGGGGCATCCGACGAGACCGCTCGGCCGACCTCGGTGCTCTCGACGTAGCCGCCGTGCTCGACGGCGAGATCGCCGATGGCGGATGCGGCGTCGGCGATGTCCTGCACCTGCACCGACGCCTGGGCGGTGGCGACGATGTCACGGGCGTCCTCGGCAGACGCCGCGGCGTCCGATCCGACGGTGCCGGGAAGGGGCGCCCCTTCGACGGCGCGGTCCGGCACGGCCGAGCCCGCCTCGTCGGTCGACCAGCCCGCGGTGCCGTCCGCTGTGGATACGGACGAGCCGCCGCCTCCGACGGCGCCGAGGATCGGCGGGGTCACCAGGACCCCGACGACGAAGGCCGCCGCGATCCCTCCGGCGGTGAGCCATCGGCGTCGACGGTTCCGGGCGTGTTCGGTTCGCGGAGACAGCGGGCGCCGCTCGCTGCGGATCTCGGTGAAGACGGCCTCCTCGATCCGGGCGACGGTCGCGTCCGACAGTGGCGGGAGGCTCTCCTGCGGGGTCTGGTGGTTCATGCGTCCCTCACTTCCTTGACGGCGCCGCGCAGCTGGGTGCGCACGCGTGAGAGACGGTTCCGGACGACGGCGTGCGTCACGCCGAGCTCGTCGGCGGCGGCCTGGTACGCGTAGCCCTCGGACGCGCACAGCCGGAAGATCTCCCGGTCGAGCTCGCTCAGGGTGCCCACCTCCGCGGCGATCCTCGCGGCGAGCGCCGCCGTGATCACCTGCTCCTCGACGCTGACGACGTCCGGGAGCTGATCGTCCGCCGCGTCCGTCGTGTGCGCCTGGTCGCGACGGCGCTGGCGCAGCCGGTTCGCGGACTGGAAGCGGCAGATCGTCGCGAGCCAGGGGAGGATCGACTCTCCCTGCAGCTCCAGATCCGGAAGCTTCCGCCAGGCGACCACGAAGGTCTCCTGCGCCACGTCCTCCGCGTCGGCGGGGGAGCCCAGGATCCCGTGGGCGATCCAGTACACGGGGCGCACGTGGGCGCGGTACAGCGCGCGGAAGGCGCTCTGATCGCCGGCCGCCGCCTGGGCGGCCCATCGCTGGTCACTCGTCTGCGCGGGCATCCTGGTTCCGTTCGGTGTCTCTCCCTCGAGAGTGTCGGCGGATGACCCATCGTCTCAGCACGGCCTCGGATCCGCAGCGGGTGGGGACTTCCTCGTCCGCGCGGCTCCCACCTCCGGTAGCATGGCCCGGGCGAGAGGGAGTATCCCGAATCCGCGCGTAACGTCATCACGAGCATCGACACCGCTGCTCCGGGCGCGCGCCGCACATCTGCGGGGGAGAGACTTTCGACTCATTCCCGACCCCTCGCGAAAGGTGCACAGCGCCCGTGGACATCCCCGTCTGGTTCGAGATCACGTCGATGGTCGTCCTCACGATCATCCTGATCGGCGACCTGCTCCTCATCCGGCTGCGCCCGCACATCCCCTCCACCAAGGAGTCGACGCTGTGGGTCGTGTTCTACGTGGGCCTCGCGCTGCTCTTCGCGGTGCTGCTGGGCAATGTGGGCGGATGGCAGAACGCCGGGGACTTCATCACCGGGTGGGCGCTGGAGTACAGCCTCTCCGTCGACAACCTGTTCGTCTTCGTGCTGATCATGGCGCAGTTCGCGGTGCCGCGACGTCTGCAGCAGCAGGTCCTGATGGTCGGGATCATCATCGCGCTGGTGCTGCGCGGGCTCTTCATCCTCGTGGGCGTGACGATCATCGAGAACTTCTCGCCGATCTTCTACCTGTTCGGCGCCTTCCTCGTCTACACGGCCATCCGTCAGGCGATGCCGGAGGGTGAGCACGAGGACGACGTCAAGCGCGAGAACTTCATCGTCCGGCTGCTCCGCCGCCGGATCGACATCAGCGAGACCTACGACGGCTCGAAGATCCGCACGACCGTCGACGGGAAGCGGATGTGGACGCCGATGATCATCGTGTTCATCACGATCGGCGTCACGGACCTCATCTTCGCGATCGACTCGATCCCCGCGATCTTCGAGATCACGACCAACGGCTTCCTCGTCTTCGCCGCGAACATCTTCGCCCTCATGGGGCTGCGCCAGCTCTACTTCCTCCTCGGCGACCTCCTGGACCGCCTCCGCTACCTGCACTACGGCATCGCCGTCATCCTCGGGTTCATCGGCATCAAGCTGATCCTGCACGCGCTGCACGTCAACGAGCTCCCGTTCATCAACGGCGGCGAGCACGTGGAGTGGGTGCCCGACATCGACAACATGGTGTCGCTCGGCGTGATCCTCGTGTCGATGACGGTCGCGACGATCGCGAGCCTGATCGCGTCGTCCAGGGAGAAGCGCGCGGAGAAGCGCGTCGCTCACGTCGGAGACTGAGTCCGCGCGGAGCGGGTCAGAACGCCTGCAGGTTGGCCTGCAGGCCGCCGTCCGCGTACTCGCGCCGGAGCAGCCCGCGGCGGCGGAGGATCGGCACCAGCTCGTCGAGCGTGCGGTGCAGGGTCACGGGGTGGAAGTCGCCCCAGAGCAGCACGCCGTCGTTGCCCCACTCACCGAGCTCCTCGACGAGATCGGCGAACTCCTCTGCGGTGCCCACGAAACCGCTGCGGTCGTGCAGCCGGCCGGTGCGGGCGAGTGCGGTGAGGTGCGCGCGGAGCGGGGCATCCTCTCCGCGGTCGCCGATCAGCCGCTGGATGCTCCCGCGGGAGACATGGGCTCCGAAGACCGAAGGGTCGAGGGGACGGTCCAGATCGAGGGCCGTGAGATCGGTCTCCAGATCACTCGACTGCTTCCGGGCGATCTTCGCGAGTGCGGCGTCGTCCGGGTGTGCGGAGGCGGCCACGATCCGGTCGGCCTCCTCGGCGGACGCCGTGATCACGGGCTGGATCGCGAAGAGGATCTTGACGTCCTCGGCACGGCGTCCCCGGGCGATCGCGGCGTCGTGCACGCGCTGCCGATACTCCCGTACCGCCTTCTCGTGCAGCTGTGCGAGCGCGAGCTGGACGTCCGAGTTGGCACCCGCGAACGCCAGGCCGCGCCCCGAGCCGCCGGGGGAGACGATGGCCGGCTCTCCGTCCGTGAAGGGCACGGCGTTCAAGGGGCCGTCGAAGTCGTAGTGCGCCCCGCGGTGCTGCACCGGGCGCATGCGGGTGCCGTCCGCATAGACGCCGGAGGCGGGATCGGCGACCAGGGCGCCCTCGTCCCAGCTCCGCCAGAGCGCGCGGATGCCGGCGAGCCATTCCTCGGCACGGTCGTACGCCTCGTCGTGGCCGAGCTGCGGGGCCGCGGAGAAGTGACGGGCGCTGCCGGTGTCGGTGACCACGTTGAGGCCGAGCCGGTGCTTGCTCAGATGCTGCAGCGTCGCGAACTGGCGCGCCGACGTGTACGGCAGCGAGGCCGCCGGATTCACGGTCGGCACCACTCCGAGATGACGGGTCGCCTGGAAGAGGTACGGGGCGAGCAGGAGGGGATCGTGCTTCGGGCCGCCGAACGCGTGACGCACGCGCAGATCGATCGTCTCCGCCGAGCCGAGGGAGGGGCTGTCCTCGACGATCACGAGGTCGAATCCGGCCTGCTCGAGGGTGCGCGCGGCTTCCTGGTAGATCTCCGGTCGCGTCCAGTCGTAGTCCCAGTCCAGGGACGGATAGCCCCACCCCTGAGGGCCGAAGCCCCGGGCGAGGAACCACCCGAAGTGCTGCAGGCGGCTCATGCCACCGTCTCCCTGACGCTCTCGAGCACCCGCGCCAGATCCCCGATCAGGTCGTCGACGTCCTCGATGCCGATCGACAGTCGGAGCGTGCCGGGGCCCACACCGAGGATCCGGCGCTCCTCGTCGGTGCGCTGCGCATGGCTGGTGGTGCCCGGGTGCAGCACGAGCGACCGCACGTCGCCGATGTGGGTCATGTGCGTGAAGACCGACACCTCTTCCACGAAGCGACGGGCCGCGGGCAGGCCGCCGCGCAGGGTGAAGGTGAAGATCGAGCCGAAGCCGCCGTCGAGGTAGCGCACCGCGGTCTCGTGGTGCGGGTGCGTGGGCAGGCCGACGTAGTCCACGCTCTCCACGGCGTCATGCGCGGCGAGCCAGCGTGCGACGGCGAGGGCGTTCTGCGACTGGCGCTCCACGCGCAGGCCGAGCGTCTCGGTGCCCTGGCCGATCAGGAACGCGTTGAGGGGCGAGGGCGAGGCACCGAACCGCGGAGCCACCGACTCCCTGGCGTAGCCGATGCGCGCGCGGCCGCCGTGTCGGGCGAAGACGCTGGGGACACCACCGCGCCCCGGCAGCACGAGGTGCGGGGCGTTATGCCCGGCGCGGTCGGCATCGAACCGGCCGTCGTCGATCACCACGCCGCCGAGAACCGCGCCCTGACCCGCGAGGAACTTCGACGCCGAGTGCACCACGATGGCCGCGCCGTGCTCCAGCGGCCGGAGGAGAGCCGGGGTGGCCAGGGTGTTGTCGACGATCAGCGGAACGGCGATCTCGTCGGCCACCGCGCTCACCGCCGCGACGTCGAGGATGTCGTTCCGCGCGTTCGCGAGCGATTCCGCGAACAGCGCCCTGGTCGTCGGGCGCACGGCGTCGCGCCAGGCGTCCGGGTCCGCGATGTCGTCCACGAACGTCGTCTCGATGCCGAGTCTGGCGAGGTTGTCCAGGAACAGCCCGCGGGTGCCCTCGTAGATGTGGGTCGAGGAGACGATGTGATCGCCCGCCCCCACGACCGAGAGCAGGGCGGTCGTCACGGCGGCCTGTCCACTGGCCACGAGTACGGCGTCCGCACCGGATTCCAGGCTCGCCAGCTGCCGCTCCACCGCGTGCACCGTGGGGTTCCCGGTGCGCGTGTACCCGAATCCGGTACCGGTGCCGAAGTGGTCGGCGGCGTGATCGAAGTCGTCGAACTCGAAACCGGCCGTCAGGTAGATCGGCGTCACGCGGGAGGCGGCAGCGGCCCGGCCTCTCGCGGCGTGGACGGCGCGGGTGGCGAAGCGGGCGGTGTCGACGGTCATGCGGGGCCTCTCGGTCGATCGGGTGAGCAACAGAGTGTCACGGCGTGTCTCGGCGTGTCCGAGCGGTGGTAACCTGACGTCATGCGGACCGTGCTCCTTCTTAGCGGCCGCGGCGAGACCTCGATCTGAGCCCCTCCTCGTCGCGGAGTCCATCGTGGGCCGAACCGCCATCCACAGGAGACACGCCATGACCACCACCGCCGGTGCGGATTCCGCACGCCCCAGGACGCTCGCCGAGAAGGTCTGGGACGACCACCTCGTCGTCAAGGGCGAGGACGGCCAGCCCGACCTCATCTACATCGACCTGCATCTCGTGCACGAGGTCACCAGCCCGCAGGCCTTCGACGGCCTCCGCAGCGAGGGGCGGCCGCTCCGCCGGCTCGACCTGACGATCGCCACGGAGGACCACAACACGCCGACGTGGGAGATCGACAAGCCCATCGCCGATCTCACCAGCCGCACGCAGATCGAGACGCTGCGCCGCAACGCCGCCGAGTTCGGCGTGCGCCTGCACTCGCTGGGGGACGCGGAGCAGGGCATCGTGCACGTCGTCGGCCCGCAGCTCGGCCTCACCATGCCCGGGATCACCGTGGTCTGCGGCGACTCGCACACCTCGACGCACGGCGCGTTCGGCGCGATGGCGTTCGGCATCGGCACCAGCGAGGTCGAGCACGTCATGGCGACCCAGACCCTGCCGTTGAAGCCGTTCAAGACGATGGCGATCACCGTCGAGGGCACGCTGCGTCCCGGCGTCACCGCGAAGGACATCATCCTCGCCGTGATCGCCAAGATCGGCACCGGCGGCGGTCAGGGCTACGTGCTCGAGTACCGCGGCAGCGCGATCCGCGCGCTCTCCATGGAGGGCCGCATGACGATCTGCAACATGTCGATCGAAGCCGGTGCGCGCGCCGGCATGGTGGCTCCGGACGAGACGACCTTCGCCTACCTCGAGGGGCGTCCGCACGCGCCGAAGGGGCAGGACTGGGACGACGCGGTCGCCTACTGGCGCACCCTGCCGACCGATGAAGGTGCCACCTTCGACGCCGAGGTCTTCATCGACGCCGACGAGCTGGAGCCGTTCGTGACGTGGGGGACGAACCCCGGGCAGGGCAGCTCGCTCTCCGCCGCGGTGCCGAACCCCGCGGAGATCGC
Source organism: Microbacterium meiriae (assembly GCF_040686935.1). NCBI lineage: Bacteria > Bacillati > Actinomycetota > Actinomycetes > Micrococcales > Microbacteriaceae > Microbacterium > Microbacterium meiriae. The sequence goes on along the minus strand of NZ_JBFBMF010000002.1, from coordinate 656,199 downwards.
CGACCCCAACGAGCGGGCAGCCGCCGAGCGTGCGCTGGAATACATGGACCTGACGCCGGGTACCCCCCTCAAGGAGGTCCCGGTCGACGCGGTGTTCATGGGCTCGTGCACGAACAGCCGCATCGAGGACCTCCGCGCCTTCGCCTCCATCATCCAGGGCAAGAAGAAGGCCGACGGTGTGCGGGTGATGGTCGTTCCCGGCTCAGCCCGCGTGCGACTGGAGGCCGAGGCCGAGGGCCTGGACCGGGTCATCAAGGACTTCGGGGCGGAGTGGCGCTTCGCGGGGTGCTCGATGTGCCTGGGCATGAACCCCGATCAGCTCGCCCCGGGGGAGCGCTGCGCGTCCACCTCGAACCGCAACTTCGAAGGGCGCCAGGGCAAGGGGGGCCGCACGCACCTCGTGTCCCCGCTCGTCGCGGCGGCGACAGCCATCCGCGGCACCCTGTCCAGCCCGAGCGACCTGGAGGCCTGACCATGGAGAAGTTCATCACCCACACGGGCATCGCTGCGCCGCTGAAGCGGTCGAACGTCGACACCGACCAGATCATCCCTGCGGTGTTCCTCAAGCGCGTCACCAAGACCGGCTTCGAGGACGCGCTGTTCCACGGCTGGCGGCAGGACCCCGGGTTCGTGCTCAACCAGGCGCCGTACCAGGGGGCGTCCGTCCTCGTCGCCGGACCCGATTTCGGTACGGGTTCCAGCCGTGAGCACGCCGTGTGGGCGCTCCGCGACTTCGGCTTCAAGGTCGTGCTGAGCCCCCGCTTCGCCGACATCTTCCGCGGGAACGCGGGCAAGCAGGGACTCCTCGCCGCGACCATCTCGGAGGCGGATCTGGAGCGGTTCTGGGCCGTCATGGACGCCGATCCCGGCGCGCGGATGACGGTCGACCTCGAGGCGCGCACCGCCTCCATCGGCGACCCGACCGGGGGCGCGGAGGCCGGCTTCCAGGCCGACATCGGGATCGACGATTACACTAGATGGCGGCTCCTCGAAGGGCTCGATGACATCGGGCTCACGCTGCGCAACGAAGACAAGATCGCGCAGTTCGAGGCCCGTCGCGAGTCGTGGCGGCCGCGGACCCTTCCCGTCCAGTGAGACGGAGGGGGCGGGGGAGCCAGGGGTAACCCCGCCCCCGATGAATGAAGTGAGGCCCCGAATGACGACACCCGTGCGCGACGCTCTCTCCGACGACGTCCCCGCGCTGACCGGAGACGTCCTCGCCATCCGCGGAGGCCGTCCGCTGCGCGGACGCGTCGACGTCAAGGGCGCGAAGAACCTCGCCACCAAGGCGATGGTCGCGTCTCTGCTCGGGGAGACCACGAGCGTCCTGCGCGACGTGCCGGCCATCAGCGACGTCGCCGTGGTGCGCTCGCTGCTCGAGGTGCACGGCGTCCGCGTGTCGGAGGGTGACGAGCCCGGCTCCCTGGTGTTCGACCCCAGCGACGTCGAGTCGGCCCACTTCGAGGAGATCGACGCGCATGCGGGCGCCTCCCGGATCCCGATCCTGTTCTGCGGTCCGCTCCTGCACCGCCTCGGCCAGGCGTTCATCCCCGACCTCGGCGGCTGCCGCATCGGCGACCGGCCGATCGACTTCCACCTGGACGCGCTGCGGAAGTTCGGCGCGATCGTCGAGAAGCTCCCCAGCGGTATCCGCCTCTCGACCGGCGGGGCCCGTCTGCACGGTGCCAACATCCACCTCCCGTACCCGAGCGTCGGCGCCACGGAGCAGGTGCTCCTCACCGCTGTACGGGCGGAGGGCATCACCGAGCTGCGCAACGCGGCGATCGAGCCCGAGATCATGGACCTCATCGCCGTCCTGCAGAAGATGGGCGCGATCATCTCCTACGAGCCCAACCGCGTCATCCTCATCGAGGGCGTCGAGAAGCTCCGCGGCTACGACCACCGGTCGATCTTCGATCGCAACGAGGCGGCCTCGTGGGCCTCGGCCGCTCTGGCCACCGACGGCGAGATCTTCGTCGGCGGCGCGAAGCAGCAGGAGATGCTCACCTTCCTCAACGTCTTCCGGAAGGCGGGCGGCTGGTTCGACATCCAGGAGGACGGCATCCTCTTCCGTCGCGACGGCGACATCAAGCCGGTCGTGATCGAGACCGACGTGCACCCCGGCTTCATGACCGACTGGCAGCAGCCGCTCGTGGTCGCGCTCACCCAGGCGCACGGCCGCTCCGTCGTGCACGAGACCGTGTACGAGAACCGCATGGGCTTCACCGAGGCGCTCGTCAAGATGGGCGCCGACATCGTCGTGCACCCGCGCGGGCTGCAGGACGGCCCGCGGCGCGTGCCGCGTCGTGACCTGGAGCAGGCCGCCGTCATCACGGGCCCGACGCCGCTCCACGGCGCCGACATCGTCGTCCCCGATCTGCGCGGCGGCTACAGCCACGTGATCGCGGCGCTGACGGCCACGGGCGAGTCGAAGGTGTCGGGGGTCGACATCCTGAGCCGCGGATACGAGAAGTTCCTCGCCAAGCTCGACGCGCTCGGCGCCGACTTCGACGTCATCCGGTGAGCCCGATGGCGTCCCGGTCTCCGGAGAAGACGCGTCCGAGCGTCTTCTGGCCGCTCGCGGCGATCGTCGTCCCGGTGGTGTCGCTGATCGCGAAGATCCGGATCGTCGGTGCGGAGAAGCTGCCGCGCGAGGGCTCATTCGTCCTCGCGCCGAACCACTACTCGGAGTTCGATCCGCTGATCGTCGCCATGGCGGTCTGGCGGATCGGGCGCGCCCCGCGGTTCATGGCCAAGGAGAGCCTCTTCCGGGTGCCCGTCCTCGGATGGTTCCTGCGCAAGACGGGGATGATCCCGGTCGCGCGCACGTCCTCGGCGTCCTCCGCGAAGCAGACGATGGCCCAGTCGGCGGCTCTCGTGGAGCACGGTCGCGGTGTCATCGTGTACCCGGAGGGCACGCTCACCCGAGACCCCGACATGTGGCCGATGCGCGGCAAGTCGGGAGCGGTGCGGCTCGCCCTCGCCGACGGCATCCCGCTGATCCCGATGGCCCAGTGGGGCACGCAGGCGATCATGGGCCGCTACCAGAAGGGGCTCAGCCTCTGGCCGCTCCGGAAGCCCGTCACCGTGATCATCGGCGACCCCGTCGACGTGTCCGACCTCCGCGGTCGCGCCGGCGAGCCGGCGGCGCTGACGGAGGCCACCAACCGCCTCATGAACGCGATCACCGCGCTGCTGGAACAGGTGCGCGGCGAGAAGGCCCCCGCGGAGCGCTGGAATCCGGCGAGCCACGGCCAGAAGGAGACCGGACGCCTTGACCCCTAAGAGAACCGCGCCGGCCGGACCCCGCGTCGCCGTGATCGGCGCCGGCAGCTGGGGCACCACGTTCGGCAAGATCCTCGCCGACGGCGGCGCCCACGTGACGATGTGGGCGCGCCGTGCGGAGCTGGCGCACGAGATCCATGAGGCGAAGCGCAACTCGCGCTACCTGCCCGGCATCAACCTGCCCCGCACGATGGCGGCCACGCATGAACTGGCGACCGCCCTCGAGGGCGTCGACCAGGTGTACCTGTCCGTGCCGAGTCAGTCGCTGCGGGAGAACCTCAAGGCGCTGCGCCCGCTGATCGCTTCGGGCGACGCGAAGATCGTCAGCCTCATGAAGGGCGTCGAGCGTGGCACCGGACTGCGCATGAGCCAGGTGATCCAGCAGGAGCTGCAGTGCGATCCCGACCGGGTCGCCGTCGCCTCCGGTCCCAACCTCGCGCTGGAGATCGCGCGGGAGCAGCCGACCGCGGCCGTGATCTCGTCGCGCAGCCAGGAGACGGCGGACGTCGTGGCCCGCGCCGCGCGCAACTCCTACTTCCGCACGTTCGTGAACACCGACGTCATCGGCACGGAGTTCGGCGGGGTGCTCAAGAACCTCATCGCCGTCGCCATCGGGATCGTCGACGGCGTGGGCTACGGCGAGAACACGAAGGCCTCGATCATCACCCGCGGCCTCGTCGAGATGACCGACTTCGCGGTGGCGAACGGTGCCCAGCCGGAGACCCTGCAGGGACTGGCGGGGCTCGGCGACCTCATCGCGACGTGTCAGTCGCCGCTGAGCCGCAACAACACGGCCGGGCGGCTGCTCGGACAGGGATACAGCTTCCAGGATGTGGTGAAGCAGATGCAGCAGACCGCGGAGGGTCTGGCCTCGGTCGCCCCCGTGCTGCAGCTCGCCCGCGAAGCCGATGTGCACATGCCGATCGTGGAGCAGGTGAAGATGGTGCTCGACGGCAAGATGGATCCCCGGGACATCGCCCCGCATCTGACGACGGACGACGACACCCCGCAGGGGGAGAGGACCAACCATGGACAAGCAGACGGTGGTGGTGCTCTTCGGAGGGCGCTCCAGCGAGCATTCGATCAGTTCCGCAACGGCGGGGGGAGTGCTGGGCGCGATCGATCGTGACAGGTATGCCGTGATCCCGGTGGGGATCACCCGCGACGGCGCCTTCGTCCTGGAGGACGACGACCCGGCGAAGTTCCCGCTGGACGCCGCGCACCTGCCCGAGGTCGTGGACAACGGCACCCGGGTGCTCTGGCCGGAGCCCGGCGGCGACCGCACTCTGCGCGTGGTGCACCCTGGCGGCGCGACCGAGGGGCTGGGCGAGATCGACGTGGTCCTGCCGATCCTGCACGGACCCCACGGCGAGGACGGCACCATCCAGGGCTACTTCGACACGCTCGAGGTGCCGTACGCCGGCGGCGGCGTGCTCGACTCGGCGCTGTGCATGGACAAGCACTTCATGAAGATCGCGCTGCGGGCCGCCGGTATCTCGGTGGCACCGGGCGTGACCGTGCGCCGCCGCGAGTGGGACGTCGACCCTGCGGTCGTGCGCCGCCGTGCCGTCGAGCTCGGCCTGCCCGTCTTCGTCAAGCCGGCGCGCGCCGGATCGAGCGTCGGCGTCTCGAAGGTGACGGCTCCGGAGGAGCTCGACGCCGCCCTCGCCATCGCCTTCGCCGAGGACGACAAGGTCCTCATCGAGGCCGGGATCACCGGGCGGGAGATCGAGGTCGCGGTCCTGGAGACCGCCGACGGCGTCCGCGCCTCCCTTCCGGGGGAGATCGTGCTGACCGACCGCGGCTTCTATGACTTCGAGGGCAAGTACCTCGGTGGCGACGGCGTCGATGTGGTGTGCCCCGCGGAGCTGAGCGAGGCGGAGGTGGCGGCCGTCCAGGAGGCCGGCGTGCGTGCCTTCCAGGCGGTGGACGGTCGTGGCCTCGCCCGCGTCGACATGTTCCTCACCCCGGACGGCGAGCTCGTCGTCAACGAGCTCAACACCATGCCCGGATTCACGCCCATCTCGATGTTCCCGAAGTGCTGGGTCGCCTCAGGGCTGAGCTACGGCGATCTCATCACCGAGCTGGTCGAGGCGGGTCTGCGCCGCTGACATCGGCGTCCCCTGCGGGCGCTCAGCTCGCGGGGAACTCCACCCGGTCCGTGCACTGCGCGGTGGCCGGTGCGAGTCCGGACTGGATGTTCGACGAGAGGCTGTCGACGATCGACTGGAAGTCGACCTGCTCGCCACGGCGGATGATGACCTCGATGGCCGGCTCCCGACCGTAGGTGACGAGGCGCTGGCGCTCGTCCTCCTGCTCCAGCACCAACCAGTCGACGCCGCCGAGGGTGGTGCAGACGAGGTCGGACGGGGCGGGGGGCTCCACGCCGCAACGCAGGACGACCGTGGGATCGCCCCATGCGCCTGTCGCCTGCGCGTCGGTCCACACCCGCTCGTAGCCGCCGACGGCGTCCGGCAGGAGCACGGAGACGTTCGCGCAGGCCGGGTCGTTCGCGTCCTCCGCGGGCTCGAGGTGCACGGTGGTGGAGCATCCGGCGAGTCCGGCGGCGAGGGCGATCGACCCCGCGACGGCAGCGAGGCGGCGGGAACGAAGCATGCATCCAGGCTACCTTTGACGACATGCCCTCCCGACCCGACTCCGACGATCCGCGCCTGGGAGATCTCTCGGAGAGCCGCATCCTCCGCGCCATCCTCCAGCGCACCGCGCCCGGCGCGCACACGCTCCTCGGGCCGGGTGACGACGCCGCCGTCATCGCGGCTCCCTCCGCCTCCGTCGTCGCGACGACCGACACCCTCGTGCACGGGCCGGACTTCCGCCTCGCCTGGACGAGCGGCTACGACCTCGGGTGGAAGGCGGCGGCGGTCAACCTCGCCGACATCGCCGCCATGGGCGCGCGTCCCACCGCCCTTCTCGTGTCTCTCGCCGTGCCGCGTGAGCTCCGGTTGTCCTTCGTGGAGCGCCTGGCTGACGGCTTCCGCGAGGCCTGCGCGGCGCTGGCCCCCGGGTGCGCGGTCGTCGGCGGCGACCTCACGGTGTCCGAGGTGCTCACGGTCGCCGTGACGGCACTGGGCGACCTCGAAGGCCGCCCGCCGGTGACCAGGGCGGGGGCGCGGCCGGGCGACGTCGTCGCCGTGGCGGGGGAGCTGGGCCATGCCGCGCACGGACTGGCGGTGCTGTTCGGACGCTTCCGGGACAGCGAGACGCCGGTGCCGGTCGATCCTGCGGCCCTCGCGGCGGGGGAGAGCGCCGCGGTCGCCGCACAGCTGCGACCATCACCGCCCATCGGCCTCGGCGTCGCCGCGGCGGCCGCCGGCGCGACCGCGATGATGGACGTCTCGGACGGCCTCGCCCTCGATGCGCGTCGCCTTGCGGAGGCCTCCGGCGTCACCCTCGCGCTGGACGGCGCGGCGCTCGGTGCGAACCCGGAGCGGGCGCTCGCGGGCGGTGAGGACCATGCGCTGCTCGCGACGTTCCCGAACGGCGTGCTGCCGCCGGGGTTCCGCGCGATCGGTGTCGTGCGGTCGCGCGGCGACGAGGACCTGCTCTGCGACGACCGTCCTGTGGATGTCAGCGGCTGGGATCCCTACCGGGACTGGGACTCCGTCTCCGGCTGAACGGCCGCGGACGCCGGCTCGTCGCGGTCCGGCTCGGCCCACCAGAGGGTGGTGTCGCCGTAGGTCTTCTCGCGGAACACGCGGAGCCCGGCCGCCGTGAAGTCGGGGGTCGGGGAACGGCGGGCACGCTCGACGACCACGACGGCGTCGTCGCTGAGCAGTGGAGCGAGGGCGGCCAGGTCACCGTCCATCGCCTCGTCGTCGATGTCGTACGGCGGATCGGTGAAAACGAGGTCGTACGGTCCGGTCGCCCGACCGAGGAACGCCCGGACGGTCGCCTCCTGGACCTGCGCGGACGCGGCGCCGGACGCCTTCGTCACTGCCGCGACGTTGCGGCGTACGACGGCTGCCGCCTGCCGGTTGCGCTCCACGAGGTCGGCGCTTCGGGCTCCGCGGCTCAGGGCCTCGAGCCCGAGCGCGCCGGAGCCCGCGTAGAGGTCGAGCACCCTGGCACCCGCGATCGCGTCGAGCGACTCCAGGGCGCCGAACAGCGACTCGCGCACGCGATCGCTCGTCGGCCGTGTCCCGGCACCGGGGACGTCGAGCCGGGTGCCGCGTGCCGTTCCGGCGATGATCCTCGTCACCCGTTCACGATACGACAGGCCACGGGCGGTCGTGTCCGTGCGGTTCCCTAGACTCGGAGCATGTCGCTCACGCTCGAATCCTCGCTGGAGGAGGCCCTCGGTGCGGCGTCGGCCAAGACGCTCGACCGCGCCTTCGGCATGCAGACCGTCGGCGACCTGCTCGCGCACTATCCGCGTCGGTACGCCGACCCCGGCGAGCTCACCCCCATCCGCGACCTCCCCATCGGGGAGACCGTCACCATCGTGGCGGAGGTCCTCTCGTCGAGCTTCCGTCGGATGCGCAACCGGCCGGGAGCCATGGTCGACGTCGTCATCGGCGACGGCGTCGGGCGCATGTCGCTGACCTTCTTCGCGAAGAACGTCGGCGCAGCGGAATGGCGCTCCAAGGATCTGGCGGTCGGACGCCGTGGCGTGTTCTCCGGCAAGGTCGGCGAGTTCAACGGGATGACCCAGTTCGCCCACCCGGAGTACGAACTGTTCGACGACGAGGACGCGGCGCGGCGGCGTGCCGATGCCAGGGCAGCCGTGCCGATCCCGATCTACCCCGCCACCTCCGCGATCCAGACGTGGCAGATCGCCCGGCTCGTCGGTCGTGTCCTGGACGACCTCCCGACCGTGCCGGACCCGCTGACCCCGGAGATCCGCACCCGCGAGGAGCTGCTGACGGCGCGGGAGGCGCTGGAGGCGATCCACCGCCCGCGCTCCCGCAACGACATCGATCCCGCGGTGCGCACATTGCGCATGCACGAGGCGCTGACCCTGCAGACGGCCCTGCTCCAGCAGCGCGACGCGGTGCGCGCCCTGGCCGCCACCTCGCGGCCGGCGACCCCAGGCGGCCTCCTGGAACGCTTCGACGCCGCCCTGCCCTATACGCTCACGCCCGACCAGGAGACGGTCGGTGCGCAGATCGCAGATGACCTCGTCGGTTCCTGGCCGATGAACCGACTGGTGCAGGGCGAGGTCGGTTCCGGAAAGACGCTGGTGGCCCTGCGGGCGATGCTGCAGGTCGCCGAGAGCGGGGGACAGGCTGCCCTGATCGCGCCGACGGAGGTCCTCGCGGGGCAGCATCTGCGTTCGATCACGAAGATGCTCGGTCCGCAGCTCGCCCCCCTGCTGATGCCGACCCTGCTCACGGGGCAGATGCCGGCTGCCGACCGTCGCAAGGCCGCGCTGCGCGTCGCCTCCGGGCAAGCGCTCATCGTGGTCGGCACCCACGCGCTCCTCGGGGAGAAGACCACGTTCGCCGACCTCGGGCTGGTCGTGGTCGACGAGCAGCATCGGTTCGGGGTCGAGCAGCGGGAGGCGCTGCGTGCGAAGGGGTCCAGCCCGCACGCGCTCGTCCTCACGGCGACGCCCATCCCGCGCACGGTCGCGATGACGGTCTTCGGCGACCTCGACACCTCGGTCATCCGCACGATGCCGGCCGGCCGCGCCGGCATCGAGTCGTACGTCGCGCCGTTGGCCGAGCATCCCGGCTGGTTCAACCGGGTGTGGGAACGGGCAGCGGAGGAGATCGCGCAGGGTCGGCAGGTGTTCGCCGTCTGCGCGGCCATCGACACCGCGGCGAAGACGGCCGAGGCGGGGGAGCAGGCGCTGCTCGCCCCCGAGGGCGGCAAGGGCCCCCGCTGGGGCGTGGTCCAGCTCGACGAGGCCTTGGCCACCCATCCGACCCTCGGCGGGCTCCGGCGGGCGGTGCTCCACGGGAAGATGCCCTCCGAGGAGAAGGACGCCGTCATGCAGGCCTTCGCCCGCGGGGAGATCGACCTCCTCCTCGCGACGACCGTGATCGAGGTGGGCGTGGACGTCCCCAACGCCTCGACGATGATCGTGCTGGACGCGGACCGCTTCGGGGTCTCCCAGCTGCACCAGCTCCGCGGTCGGGTGGGCCGAGGAGGGGTTCCGGGACTCTGTCTTCTCGTCACCGAGGCCGAGGCGGGATCCGTGGCCCGCGAGCGGGTCGATGCGGTCGCCGCCACGCTCGACGGCTTCGCGCTGGCCGAGGTCGATCTCGAACTGCGCGGCGAAGGCGACGTGCTGGGCGCGGCACAGGCCGGCGTGCGGTCGTCCCTCAAGCTGCTGCGCGTCGTCAAGGACGCCGCCCTCATCACCCGGGCTCGCGAGCTCGCGGAGGACATCCTCGCCATCGACCCCGAGCTGGCGGCGCATCCCGGGCTCCGGGAGGCCATCGGACGGCGCGTCACCGACGAGGATCGCGCGGCGCTCGCGAAGAACTGATCGCCGTTCCGGGTGCCCTAGGCTGGATGCCATGAGCAGCCGGATCGCCGTCGTCCCGGGTTCCTTCGATCCGCCGACCTTGGGTCACCTCGACGTGATCCGGCGTGCGGCCGCCCTCTACGACGAGCTGCACGTGCTCGTCGTGCACAACCCGGGCAAAGAGGCGATGCTGCCGATCGCGCAGCGGCTGGCACTCCTGGAGCGCTCGATCGCCGAGGACGGCATGGCGGGCGACATCGTCATCGGGTCCTGGAGCATGGGTCTGCTCGTCGACTACGCACGCGATGTGAACGCCGGCGTGCTCGTGAAGGGGATCCGCTCGCAGGTCGACGTGGCGTACGAGTCGCCGATGGCGATCGTCAACCGGCACCTCGCCGACATCGAGACCGTCTTCCTGCTCCCCGACCCCGCGCATGCGATGGTCTCGAGCTCCCTGGTGCGGCAGGTCGCGAGCCTCGGTGGAGACGTGTCGCCGTTCGTGCCGCCGGCCGTCGCCTCGTTCCTCGACACCGGCGCGCGCGGGATCTGATCCGCGTCCCGCTCCCGGCGGTCTCCCGGCCCTCCTCTCCGGTGACCCGGGTAGCATGGCGGGGTGCGTTCCCGACTCAACAGCCCTTTCGTCCTCCCCGTCCGTGACATCGTCCGGCGCCCGGGGGAGATGCGCGAGCACTCCTTCTCGGTGCCCCTGACGGAGCAGTGGGGGGAGGGCATCGTCTCCTTCGAAGCGGGCTCGGAGCTCGATCTCGACGTGCGCCTGGAGTCCGTCCACGAGGGCATCCTCGTCACCGGAGAGGCGGAGGGCGAGTACGTCGGCGTGTGCGGTCGATGCCTCACCGACATCGCCCGGCCCGTCGAAGTCGAGTTCCAGGAGCTTTTCGCGTATCCTGGTGAGGAAGAAACTGACTTCGAGGTTCAAGACGACCACGTGGATCTTGAAACTCTCGTCAGGGATGCGGCCGTTTTGGTCCTTCCTTTTCAGCCGGTGTGTCAGCCGGATTGCCTCGGGCTCGACCCGGTCACAGGCGAGAGGCTGACCGAGAGCACCGGAACGGAGCAGGCCGCTCCCATCGATCCTCGGTGGAGCGCGCTCCAGCAGATCACAGACCAGGACGGCACGGCAGAACGCGGTGCCGCCGAGAAAGAAGAGAGCTAGTCATGGCTGGTAACCCCCCGAAGCGCAAGGTCTCCCGTTCGAACACCCGCTCGCGCCGCGCGCAGTGGAAGGCGGAGGCCCCCGCGCTCGTCAAGACCATCGAGAACGGCAAGGTCGTCTACAGCCGTCCGCACCAGGCGAAGGTCGTCACCGACTCGCAGGGCACCGAGCTCTTCCTCGAGTACAAGGGCCGCAAGGTCGCCGACGTCTGAGTCGCGAACCGTGACGGAGGTCCCCGGGGGGACGAGGCCTCTCCCAGACAAGCTCCGCGTCGATATCGACGCGGAGCTTCTGGAGTTGGCCCTCACCCACCGTTCCTACGCGTACGAGCACGGCGGCATCCCGCACAACGAGCGTCTCGAGTTCCTCGGCGACTCGGTGCTGGGGCAGGCCGTCACGGTCATGCTGTTCACGCGGCACCCCGAGCTCGACGAGGGGGAGCTGGCGAAGCGTCGTGCGAGCGTCGTGTCGACGGTCGCCCTGGCGGAGGTCGCTCGCGGCATCGATCTGGGCAGTCACCTGCTGCTCGGACGCGGTGAGGAGCAGACCGGTGGCCGCGACAAGGACTCGATCCTCGCGGACACCATGGAGGCCGTCATCGGCGCCACCTACCTGTCCGCCGGGCCCGAGGCCGCGACGGCGCTCGTCCTGCGTCTGACCGAGCCGTTGCTCGCCGACCCCGAGCGGTACGGCGCGGCGATGGACCCGAAGACCAGCCTGCAGGAGCTCGCGGCACGCCTCGGCGCCACGCCGCCGCAGTACTCGGTCGAGGCCAGCGGCCCCGACCACGACCGGCGCTTCACCGCGACCGTCGCCGTCGGCGACGTTCGCATGACGGGTGCCGGCAGCAGCAAGAAGACGGCGGAGATGGCGGCGGCACTCAGCGCCTGGCGCACCCTCAGCGAACGTGCCTGAGCTCCCCGAGGTCGAGGTCGTCCGCTCGGGCCTCGCCCCGGCCGCGGTGGACGCCGTCATCACGGGCGTCAGCGTCTTCGACGAACGCGCCCTCACCCGGCACACCGCCGGAGCCGCGGACTTCGTCCAGCGTCTGGAGGGTGGCCGCTTCACCGCGGCCGCGCGGCGGGGCAAGTTCCTCTGGCTCCCCGTGGACGATGGCGACTCCGCTCTGATCGCGCATCTGGGCATGAGCGGCCAGATACTGCTCCGCGCGCCGGACGCGCCGACCGAGCGCCACGAGCGCGTCCGCCTCGGGATCGAGCATCCCCGACACGGCGAGCTCGCGATCGTGTTCGCGGATCAGCGGACTTTCGGCTCCCTTGCCGTCGACGCTCTCATCGCCGACGGCCCCTCCCGCATACCGACACAGGTCGCGCACATCGCTCGCGACCCGCTCGACCCGTTCTTCGACGACCGGGTCTTCCGGGCCGCTCTCGCCCGGCGGCACAGCGCGATCAAGCGGGTGCTGCTGGACCAGGGCGTGGTGAGCGGGATCGGCAACATCTACGCCGACGAGTCGCTGTGGGCGGCCCGCATCCATCCGGAGACACCGGCCGACGCTCTGCCGACCCGAGCCGTGAATCGCCTGCTCGCGGAAGTGCGGTCGGTCCTGCAGAAGGCTCTCGCCGAGGGCGGCACGAGCTTCGACGCCCAGTACGTCAACGTCAACGGGCAGGCCGGGTACTTCGCGCACTCCCTGAACGCCTACGGTCGCGGGGGGAAGCCCTGTCCGCGCTGCGGCACGCCGATCACCCGTGCCGCGTTCATGAACCGCTCCTCGCACTTCTGCCCGCGCTGCCAGCGGAGACGCTGACCCGGTCAGGAACGGCCGGAGCGCCCCTGCGGAGCCTCTTCGCGCGCGGACGCTGCCCAGCTGCTGAGCAGCCGCATCCTCTCCTCATCGGCGCTGCCCGGCTCAGCCGTGTAGAAGGAGAGGTCGTTGCGCGTCCGCGTGCCGGCGGGGAGAAGGACGGACTGATACGTCAGCTCCATAAGACCGACGTGCGGATGTTGCAGGCGCTTCGTGCCTTCGTGGCGGATGCGGATGTCGTGGGCGGCCCAGAAGCCACTGAACTCCGGACTGGTCGTCGACAGCTCGCCGATGAGCTCCCGGAGTCCCTTGTCCTGCGGATCGCGGCCGGCCTCCGCGCGCAGCAGGGCGACGGTCGCGGCGGCTCCGGATTCCCAGTCCACGAAGAAGTCCCTCGAGGCCTCATCGAGGAAGTGGAAGCGGGCGAAGTTCACCACACCGTCCACGGCCGTCGCGCTTTCGAACATCGGCGCATGCAATGCGCGCCCCAACGCGTTCGACCCGATGACGTCGAGGCGGCCGTTGCGCACGAACGCCGCGGACAGGGTGACGGAGTCCAGCATCCACAGGACGTGCGGGGGGAGAGGAGCCTCCCGGCGTCGCGCGGGCCGCCGGTGCGCAGGCTTGGCGGCCTGAGCGAGGTCGAGGAGGTAGGTGCGCTCGTCGTCGTCCAGACGGAGGGCCTCGGCGACCGCGTCGAGCACGTCGGAGGAGACGCCGGCGATGTGCCCCTTCTCCAGACGGGTGTACCACTCCGTGCTGACGCCCGCGAGTACGGCGACCTCTTCGCGGCGGAGACCCGGGACGCGGCGTCGAGCGCTGGTGGGCAGGCCGACCTGCGCCGGGGTCAGCTTCGCCCGCCGGCTGGCGAGGAAATCCCGGATGTCGGCACGGTTGTCCATGGGTCCACCATACGAGCGGGATGGGACCGGAAGGGGGTGGAGTTTGTACCCGGATAGATGCGACCTTCGTGTGCCGGTGGAACGGCGGTGGAATGGAGAAGTACCGCACCTGACGACCCAGGAGAACCCGATGCCGACACGAGCACGCCCGACCGAGATCGGCCCGTCTGCCGAGAGCGACACAGGATCCGGGAGGCTGCCGCTCGTGGTGTACATCCTCGCTCTCGGCACCTTCCTGATGCTCACGACGGAGTTCATCGTCGCCGGGATCCTCCCGGATGTGGCTTCCGACCTCGGTGTGTCCCTTCCGGTGGCCTCGTCGCTCATCACGGTCTTCGCGATCGGCATGGTCGTGGGCGCGCCGACGATGACGCTGCTCACCCTGCGACTGTCGCGGAAGCATACGCTCCTCGCGGCACTGTCGGTGTTCTTCGTGGGTCACGTCATCGTCGCGGTGAGTTCGGAGATGGACATCCTGATGGTCGCGCGGTTCCTCACTGCACTGGCGACGGGGGCATTCTGGGCCGTGTCCGCGGTCGTGGCCGGTGATGCCGCAGGGAGCGCGCTGCGATCGCGCGCCATCGGGGTGGTCGGCGCCGGCGGTTCGCTCGCCACCGTCCTCGGCGTTCCGCTCGGCGCGTTCCTCGCGCATCAGGTCGGCTGGCGTGGAACCTTCTGGGCTCTCGCCGCGGCGTCAGCGGTCGCTGCCCTGCTGGTGGCACGGTTCGTGCCCGCGCCGCATGCCCAGGCCGGCCGGCTGAACGTGCGCGATGCTCTCTCCGCACTACGCTCCGGCCGACTCTGGGCTGTGCTGCTCGCCTGCTTGACGACCTGTGGTGGTGTGCTCGCCGTGTACTCGTTCCTGGTCCCGCTCCTCACCGACGTCGCCGGGATCCCCGGCATGTTCGTGCCCCTCGTGCTGACCGGTTTCGGCGTGGGGTCGTTCCTCGGTACCCTGGTCGCCGGGCGGTTGGGCGACCGCCGTCCGCATGCGGTCACCATCGCGGTGCCGACCGTGACCACCCTGGTGCTGCTCGCGATGACGATCACCGCCGGTGCACCGGTGATCACCGTGATACTCGTCGTGCTGCTCGGACTCTTCGGGCTCAGTGCGAACACCGTGCTCATCCACTTGGCCGTCGGGTACGCGGGCCGTGCAGCGACGCTCGGCTCCGGACTCACAGTCGCCGCGTTCAATGCGGGAACCGCGCTGGGCACGGCACTCGCGGGAGCTGCCATCGGGGGCGGACTCGGACTCACCGCGTCGACCGTGGTCGGAACCGGCATCGTCGTCCTCACCCTGATCCCTGCGATCGGCCTCGCCCTGACGTCCCGCGCCCGAACGGCCGCCCCGCGCCCGACCCCCTGAAACCCCTCACCGAATCAAGGAGAACCATCATGCGTGCCACTCTCATGTACCAGGCGGGCGATGTCCGCGTCGAGACCGTTCCCGACTCGACCCTCCGGCATCCGACGGACGCCCTCGTCCGGATCACGGCCTCGTGCATCTGCGGCTCCGACCTCCACCCGTATCACTCGATGTCCGCGGCCGACGGCCCAGCCCGCATGGGTCACGAGCTCATCGGCGTCGTCGAGGAGGTCGGGGCGGACGTCGCCACACTTCGGAAGGGCGACCTCGTCGTCTCGCCATTCGCCATCTCGGACAACGTCTGCGTCCTCTGCCGCGAGAACCTCCAGACATCGTGCCTCCACCACGAGGCAGCATTCTGGGACGGGATCCCCGACGAGGGCGGACAGGCCGAAGCCGTGCGCGTGCCGCTGGCCGATGGAACGCTCGTCAAGCTCCCCGTGCCCGAGGACTCGGCGCTGATGCCCTCGCTGCTGACGCTGGCAGACGTGTTCGGCACGGGCTACCACGCTGCGCGGATGGCCGATGTCCGGCCGGGACAGAGCGTCACCGTGATCGGTGACGGCGCTGTCGGCCTGATGGCGGTCCTGTCCGCGAAGCGATTGGGCGCTGAGCAGATCATCCTCATGGGCCGGCATCAGGATCGGACGGACCTCGGGCGAGACTTCGGTGCCACGGCCGTGGTCGCGGAGAGAGGCGAGGAGGGCATCGCCCGCGTGCGCGATCTCACCGGTGGACTCGGCACTCACGCGGTGCTCGAGGCGGTCGGCCATATGCCCGCCTATCACCAGGCGCTCGGCGTCGTCCGCCCCGGCGGGGTGGTCAGCCGCGTCGGGGTGCCCCAGTACGAGGAGGCCCCGATCGGATTCGGGAGCCTGTTCCGCCACAACATCCGACTCGCGGGAGGTCCGGCACCGGTCCGCGCCTACATCGAGGAGTTGCTGCCCGACATTCTCGATGGGACGATCGAGCCCGGTCGGGTGTTCGATGCGGTCACCGACCTGGACGGCGTGCCGGCCGGATACCGCGACATGGATGAGCGACGGAGTCTGAAGGTTCTCATCCGCCCCTGACCCCGCGCGCGTGGCGGGCCGGATGCACCCGGCCCGCCACCGTCTCACGCCGGGGCGAAAGCACGATCCAGCAGCGGACGGGTCGCCCAGGTGCTCGCCCACACGACTCCGATGCCGACGGCGACGACGGTCGCGATCGTCATCAGCGAGAGGGGCGCGACGATCAGCGCGATCCCCACCAGCGGGAACACGAGCACCGCAGCGCACAGCCCGGATCCCACCGCCGTGACGAGCAGCGGCGACATGATCGCGCGACGGCGCGCGCGGTCCACGGTCTCGACGGGCATACCCAGGTGGTGCAGGCTCCGGTGCAGGTCGCTCTTGTCGAGCACATCCGAGGCCTGATTCACACCGACGGAGGCGGCAACCATGAGGAACGACCCGATGAGGGTGATGATGAGCCCGGTGCGGATGTCCTCCGCGAGCGCAATGCTGGACGGATCGTCGCTCGCCCCGATCGTGTCGAGGAGCGCGACGCCGGTGCCCGCGAAGACGGCCATGAAGCTCGCCATCGCGATGCCGCCGACCTGACGCCAGGCTGCTTTCGGAGAGTCGAGAACGAGGCGAGCGGCGAGCAGCCGCTCCGGGCGCTCCGCCCGCCGGAGCTGGCGCCCCGCCGAGACCTTCAGCACCCACGGACCGAGCAGATTGAGGACGCTCAGCGCGAGGGCGAACATCGCCGCGAGCACGGCGATCGTCGCCACGACTCCGCCGATCATCGGGAAGACCTTGATGAGCACGAACGCGATGGCGATGCCCGCGACCGCGATGACGGCGCGGATCCAGTGCACGCTCGTCGGCGCCGTGCGCGTGCGGACGCCGAGCGGCGAGATCACGACCCGACGCAGCCCCACGACGGCGCTGCCCGCGGCGAGCAGCAGGACGCCGCCCACGACGGCGGCGATCATCACCGGGGAGAGAACGACCGCAGCCAGGCCGAGCGGCTCGCCGCGGAACGGTATCAGACCGATGAGCGGACTCAGGGCCAGGTGACCCGCGATACCGATGACGGCGCCGGCCGCAGCGACCAGGACGGATTCGACGACGGTTGCCGTCGTCACCCCGCCGGGCGTCACGCCGAGCAGACGAAGAGTCGAGAGGCGCTCGTCGCGGCGCCGTGCCGAGAGCCGGGCGGCGGCGCCGCCGAGCGAGGTCAGCGGCACGACAAGCAGGACGAGAGCGATGGCGGCGAGGCCCTGATAGAGAACAGCCTCGTCGTCGGTCCAGGTCCAGAAGGCCTGGGCCCCGCCGACGACGGTGAGGACCAGGGTCGTGACCACCGCGAAGGCGACGATCGGCAGCGCGAGGACGCTGCGCTGTCCGGGAGCCGGACGCAGGAGCAGGCCGAGGACGGAGAGATTCATGCGTTCACCGCCGAGCCGAGGATGCGGCCGTCCCGGACGGCGACGGTGCGCGTGCAGCGTGCGGCGACGTCGGCGTCGTGCGTGACGACGATGAGGGTGCGGCCCTGCCCGGTCGTGGACCAGAGGAGAGCGTCCATGACCTCGGCGGAGGTGTGCGAATCCAGAGCGCCGGTCGGCTCGTCGGCGAAGACGAGGTCCGCACCCGTCGCCTGGGCTCTGGCGATGGCCACGCGCTGGGCCTGTCCTCCCGACAGCTCGCCGATGCGCCGTTCCTCCATGCCGCCGAGACCCAGTGCCGCGAGCCACGACGCCGCGTGGGGGAGGGCGTCCTTCTTGGCGACACCGTTGATCATCGAGGCGAGCGCGACGTTCTCCACTGCCGTCAGCTCGGGGATCAGCAGTCCCTGCTGGAAGACGAACCCGAATCGCTCGCGACGCAGCCGGGAGCGCGCCGCCTCGCCGAGCGCGGTCACCTCGATGGGCGTTCCGGTGGACGGGTGGAAGACCACGCGCCCGCTGTCCGGGGCGGTGATGCCCGCCAGCACGTGCAGGAGTGTGGTCTTGCCCGACCCCGACGCTCCCATGATGGCGACGGATTCGCCGCGGTGCACGGTGAGGTCGACTCCGGCGAGGGCGTGTGTGACGCCGTAGGTCTTCACGAGGGCGTGGGCTTCGATCACGGGAGTGTTCATGTTCCCAGCCTCGCCGGAGACCTGTGCCGGTGTCGTCGGTCAGGCGGATGAAGCTGAGCGGCAGCCGTCATCCGGGAGGATGACGGCTGCCGCTCGTCCTCAGATCTTCTTCTGCCACGCGCCCGCGTACGACACGGGGACGAAGCCGATCGCCTCGTTGATGTCGAGCATCGGCCGGTTCTCCTCGGCGTTGAACGTGGAGACCACGTCCGAATCCGGGACGAGCTCCCGCCACCGCAGGAGGTTGGCGCACTTCACGATCGTTCCGAGGCGATGGCCGCGGTGGTCCTTGGCGACCAGCGTCCCGAACTGGTGGGTGGTCCCGGTCTTCTCCGCACCGATCAGCAGCTCGTTGTACGCGACGAGGGTGCCGGACGGGACATGCTTCACGGCGACCACGGACACCGTCTGGCCGGCGCCCGTGAGACGAGCATCGCGGCGGACGACCCGATCGGCGTCGTAGACCTCGGCGACGAAGTCCATGTCGCCACTGGGGGCGTCGGTCGACAGTCGGGCGAGCACCGCGGCGTATCCGTCGCGGAACTCCGGCGGGGTGGGCAGCTCCCACTCGACCACGCGGTAGTCCGGACCCGCCGCCGTGAGCGCCGCGCCCAACGCGCGGCGCAGGGGCTCCGGGTCGGCACGCAGGTCGAGCTCGCTGTTGCGCTCCACCTGCTCCAGCGTGAAGCCGCGGGCTTCGACGACGTCGCTCAGCGCTGTCGCCGGGATGCGCCCCCATCCCGTGCGCGGCTGGAGCATGCGGTCGGCCTCCTCGGGGCGGTGGAGGGTCCAGATCTGCAGGACGCTCCGGCCGCGCTCCCTGGCCTCGGTCTCGGCGCGGTCGAGCAGCGCGTCCTCGACACCGCGCCCGGTGTGGGCGGCCGGGACGAGGAGGTCGAGCTCGGCGGCGTGCGCGTCCTCCTCCTGTGCGAAGGACACCGTCACCATGCCGATGATGTCGTCCCCCTCGCGCGCCACGAATCCGAGGTCCAGCGCATCGGAGTCGTCCTGCCAGTTGGGCAGCATCTGCGCGGCGTCAGGGGCGAGGTCGGGGAGGCCGACCTGCTCGTCGCAGATCTGTCGATTGAGGTCGCCGTAGGCGCGGAAGTCCGCGGCGTTCGCATCGGCGAGGGTGGCCGGGACGATCAGCGGCGTGATCGTCAGTGCGGCGGTCGTCATGTCGGGTCCTTCGTGTCGGAGGGAGGAGGAGGTGCCGGGTGACCCGGCGCCCGTCCGCAGGTGTACGGACGGACGCCGGGTCGGCGTCGATGCGGTCGTCATCGCCCGGTCAGCGCATCCCGCGCTGCATGTCGTGCATGAGGAGGGCGTGCGCCTCCGCAGCCGAGCGGTGACGCTGCTCTCCGACGAGGAACAGGTCGCCGGGATCGACGGTCCACGACCGGCGCGGACGCCGAGGCCGCTGCGCCCGCTGGAACAGCCAGAGGCCGATCCGGAGCGAGAGGCGGTCCGCGATGCCGAGCTGACGCAGCTCGTCGTCGCGGGGGATCTGGAGGACCTCGCGGTCCTCGGTATCGGGCGGATGGGTGGTACTGCGTGACAGCGTGATGTTCACGGTGGTTCCTTCGAAAGGGATGGATGGGGTGCGGAAGCACCACGTCAGGACCGAGTCGTCGGCCGCGACGGGTGCGGACGAGAGCAGCGCCTGTGGAGCCGCGGAATGCGGAGGCCGGAGGCGGGGATCCATGATCCGAGGGGATCAGAGGGTGGGACGCGACAGGACAGGCGGGAGAAGACCCGGATCGGGTCTGCGTTCCCAGGCTGCGGTTCTAGCCGAGCGAGCCGTGACGGACGCCGGCGGTCACCGATGCCGCGTGGCGCGGCGCAGAGTGCGCAGGCGCGGCGAGGCCAAAGACCTCTGCGGTGTGCTGAGTGATCATCATCGGTAACCTCCTTTCGTGTGGCGATCCGGAGGCCACCGTAGCGAAACTCACAGGAGATCGTCAAGCATTTCGTGCTAGCACCGGCGTGTCGTGATCGAGCCGGGGTCCGTGACGACCGCGCGGGATACCGGCCGTTCCGCGGGATTCCGGTAGCGTAGCGGCGTGAATCTCCCCGGACGAGCGGTCGCCCCATGCACCTGAAGAGCCTGACGCTCAAGGGGTTCAAGTCGTTCGCACAGCCGACGACCTTCGTGTTCGAGCCCGGCGTCACGTGCATCGTCGGACCGAACGGCTCCGGCAAGTCCAACGTCGTCGACGCCCTCGCCTGGGTGATGGGGGAGCAGGGAGCGAAGACGCTCCGCGGCGGGAAGATGGAGGACGTCATCTTCGCCGGCACGTCGACCCGCGGCCCCCTCGGGCGTGCCGAGGTACAGCTCACCATCGACAATGCGGACGGCGCGCTGCCCATCGAATACGCCGAGGTGACCATCAGCCGCACGCTGTTCCGCAACGGCTCCAGCGAATACGCCATCAACGGGGAGGGCTGCCGTCTCCTCGATGTGCAAGAGCTGCTCAGCGACTCCGGCCTCGGCCGCGAGATGCACGTCATCGTGGGTCAGGGACGGCTCGACACGGTGCTCCAGGCCTCGCCGGAGGATCGACGCGGCTTCATCGAGGAGGCGGCGGGCATCCTCAAGCACCGTCGGCGCAAGGAGAAGACGCTGCGCAAGCTCGACGCGATGGAGGCCAACCTCACGCGTCTGAGCGATCTCGCGGGGGAGATCCGCCGCCAGCTCAAGCCGCTCGGCCGCCAGGCCGAGATCGCGCGCGAGGCGCAGACCATCGCCGCCGTCGTGCGCGATGCCAAGGCCCGACTGTTCGCCGACGACGTCGTGGCGCTGCGCACAGCCCTCGCCGATCACACCCGGACCGAGCAGGAGCGGCACACCGAGCGCCTGGTGCTGTCCGACCAGGCCGAGACCGTGCGCGCCGGGATCGCTCGACTGGAGAAGAACCAGAACTCGATCGCCGTCGACGAGGCGCGCAGCGTCGCCTTCGGGCTCGAGCAGGTGCAGGAGCGGGTGCGCGGGCTCTACACGCTCGCCAACCAGCGCCTCGCGCTCCTCGGGTCCGAGGAGGACGACGCGGCCGTGACCGCGGTGACCGTCACACAGGCGACGATCGACGAGGCGAAGGAGGACATCGAGACGATCTCATCCGGCCTCGGCGATGCGCAGGACGCCGCGGCTGCGGCGAGTCGCGAGGTCGTGAACGCCCGCGCCGAGCTCGACACGCTCGACGTGGACATCGCGGAGCAGAGCGCGCTCGTCTCCGAGTACGACATGCGGCTCTCCTCTCTCCGCGGGAACGCCGATGCGGCCGCCTCGGCGTTGGCCGCGGTCCGCGGCGCGGTGCTGCGCCAGGAGAACGCGCTGGAGGCCGCGCACGCCCGACGACGCGAGGCCGAAGAGGCCCTGGAGGCGATCGACGAGGCGGAAGCTCCCGAGGGCACGGCCGTCGAGTATGCCGCCGCCTACGAGAGCGCCCAGCGTGCGGCGACGGCGGCGGAGGCGGAACGCGAGAGCCTGCGCGAGCGGCTGCATGCGGCCGAGCGCGAGGTCGACGCCCTCACCGCGAAGGCCGCCGCCCTGAGCAGTGCCCTGTCGCTGTCGGGAGGCGCCGCCGAGATCGTCGCCGAGGGGGGTCCAGGGGTCCGCGGTCTCGTCGGTGATGCCGTGCAGGTGCGGGCGGGATACGAAGCCGCGATCGCGGCCGTCCTCGGTCCGCTGGCCGAGGGTGTGCTGGTCGGTTCCGCGGAGGATGCGTTCATCCTCGCGGCGGAGGCCGCAGAGCGCCGCCGGGGCGTGGTCGACTTCGTGGTCGCCGATGCCCCGAGGGAGCAGCCGACACCCCCGGCCGTCGACGGCGTGATCGCCGCGACGGAGACGGTGACCGCGCCGGACGGGATCCTCGGCATCCTGGCGCACGTTCTCATCGCCGACGACCTCGATGCGGCGCGTGCCGCGCGGCGCGTTCTCGACGCGAGAGGCGACACCTCGACCACGATCGTGACCACCGGCGGCGACGTCATCACCGCTCAGACCCTGCGCACGGGTTCCGGAGGGGAGCGTTCGCGCCTCGAACTCGCGGCGGAGCGGGACGCCGCGACCGAGCGGCTCACCGAGATCCAGATCGTCGTCGACTCCCTCCGCGAGGCGCGTATCGACGCCGACGAGGCCGTGGAGGAGACGCGGCGTCAGGCGAAGGACGCGCTGCGCGCGTTGCGCGAGCACGACGCCGCCCTCGCGACGCACGCGGAGCAGCTCAACAAGGTGACCGTGCGTCACGAGGCCGCTGTCGCCGAATGCGATCGCCTGGAGACCGGACTCGCCCAGGCGCAGGCCGCCGTGGCCGACGCGGAGGCGAAGGCGGAGGCGGCGAAGGCGGAGCTCGATGCCGCGGTCGCCGCGCCGCGTCCGGTGCTCGACGCCTCGGCGCGCGACGGTCTGTTGGAGGCACTGGAGAGCGCCCGCGAGGGCGAGGTCCGGGCTCGTCTGGAGGTCGAGACCCTGCGGGAGCGGGTCCGGGCGGCGCAGTCCCGGGTGACCGCGTTGGAGCGGCAGCGCGAGCAGGAGCGGGACGCCGCGGCAGAGGCCGCCCGACGCGCCGTCATCCGCCGGGCGCAGCGCGAGGCGGCATCCGGAGTCGTGGACGAGCTGCCGCGCATCCTCGACTCCCTCGACCGCTCCGTCACCGAAGCCCGCGTGGCGCTCGCGGAGGCGGAAGCCGCCCGGTCGGCGCAGAACGAGGAGCTCGTCGCGCTGCGTGCCCAGGAGTCGTCGCTGCGCGAGCGCCTGGCCGGGCTCACGGAGAGCGTGCACGGCCTGGAACTGCAGATCCACGAGAAGAAGCTCCACCTGAACAGCCTGTTGGAGCGCGTGTCCTCGGAACTCGCGCTCGACGAGGACGTGCTCGTCGCCGAGTACGGGCCGGACCAGCTCGTGCCGCGGGATCCCGGGGCGGAGCCGGCCGATGGCGAGCTGCTCGACGACACCGCGATCCCGTTCGACCGCCGCATCCAGCAGCGGCGTCTCGCGGACGCGGAGCGGAAGCTCGCGCAGCTCGGGCGGGTCAACCCGCTGGCGCTGGAGGAGTTCGCCGCCCTGGAGCAGCGTCACGCGTTCCTCACCACGCAGCTCACGGACCTGACACAGACCCGGCAGGATCTGCTGACCATCATCGCCGACCTCGACGAGCGCATGCAGACGATCTTCGCCAGCGCGTTCGAGGACACCAAGGAGGCCTTCGGCCAGGTCTTCCCGCTGCTGTTCCCCGGCGGCACCGGCAGCATCTCGCTGACCGATCCGGACAACATGCTGACGACGGGGATCGAGGTCTCGGTCCGTCCCGTCGGGAAGAAGATCGAGCGGCTGTCGCTGCTGTCCGGCGGAGAGCGGTCGCTGGCCGCGGTGGCGCTCCTGGTGGCGATCTTCAAGGCGCGTCCCAGCCCGTTCTACATCCTCGACGAGGTCGAGGCCGCCCTTGATGACGCGAACCTGGGCCGGCTCCTCACCGTCTTCGAGCAGCTGCGGGAGAGCTCCCAGCTCCTCGTCATCACGCACCAGAAGCGGACGATGGAGATCGCCGACGCGCTCTACGGCGTGTCGATGCGTCAGGACGGCGTCTCGGCCGTGGTGGGTCAGCGCGTCGGCGACCGCGCCGCCGCCGCCGTCTGAGTCCTGCCGCCCTCCCTCGGCGGGCACAACTGCGGAGATCGTGGCCCTCATCCGGCGTGTCGATGGTCGGATCCGGCGTGTCGCCCGCGGTCTCCGACGCTGGGACCGGACGGACGGGGCCGGGTCAGATCGCGAGGGAGCGTTCGAAGCCCGTGATCACAGTCGGGAAGTCGGGATGGTCGTGCGGGGCGGTGAGCGTAGCCGGGGAGCATCATGTGGTCGGCTCCGACGTCGACGAGCCTGCTGGCGATGATCTCGTACTCCTCGTTCCATCCGCCGGTGACCACGAGGGTCGGCACGCCGGCGAGACAACGCTCCCGGATGCCGTGACCCCAGGGGAGGTTCGTGGTCGCCCACCGCTGCGCGACCACGCGCTCGTCCTCCCAGCGCTCCCGGGCGGACGGGCCTCCGAACATGAGCGGGCGCAGGATGGACCAGAAGCCGAAGAGGTCGCCCTGCCTCACCCTCGCCCGTGCCTCCGTCACCACCGCGATATGCCGCTCGATCGGAGCTTCACCGCGGGCGATGTCGTACAGGGCGGGCTCGACGAGGACAAGGCCGGAGACCGCAGGCCGTCGGCGACGGCGCGGACGGCGGTCACCGCGCCGATCGAGTGCGCGAACACGAGCGGCGTCCGGTCACGCTCTCCCTCGACGAGAGAGCGCGCCTGCGCTTCGATGTTCGAGTCCTGAGGGAAGCTGAGGAAGGTCCCCGACTCCGGATCCTGCGAGGGCCACGCGGTGGTGCCGCGTCTCCCGGCACCGTGCAGGAACACCCGGTGCGGGAGCGGCGCGCGGTGCATCCCTGGATGCTACCCGTAGGCTGGACGCATGGCAGAGAAGTCCTGGTCTCTCGGTCGCGCGCTGCGCGGCATGTTCGTGAAGCCCACCATCGACGAGACGACGTGGGAAGACCTGGAGACGGCGCTCATCACGGCGGACTTCGGCCCCGACATCAGCGAGCGCATCGTCGAAGAACTGCGCGACAAGGTCGCGAAGTACCGCACCACCGACCCCAAGGACCTTCAGCGCATGCTGCGGGAGACCCTGGAGGAGCACTTCGCGAAGTTCGACACCACTCTGAAGCTCACCGAGCGGCCCGCCGTGGTCCTCGTCGTGGGTGTGAACGGCGTGGGCAAGACGACGACGATCGGGAAGTTCACGAAGTTCCTTCGCGGCTACCAGCGGAGCGTGGTGGTGGGGGCTGCCGACACCTTCCGTGCGGCCGCCGTCGACCAGCTCGCCACCTGGGCCCAGCGCGGGGGAGCGGCGATCGTCCGCCCGCAGCAGGAGGGGCAGGACCCGGCCTCCGTCGCCTTCCAGACCGTCGAATACGCCAAGCGCGAGGGCATGGAGATCGCGATCATCGACACGGCGGGGCGGCTGCACACCAAGGGCGGTCTCATGGACGAGCTGGGCAAGATCCGCCGCGTCGTCGAGAAGCAGGCCCCGATCAGCGAGGTGCTCCTCGTCCTCGACGCCACGACGGGGCAGAACGGGGTGATGCAGGCGGAGACCTTCCTGCAGCACGCGGGAGTGACGGGGCTCGTGCTCACCAAGCTCGACGGCTCGGCCAAGGGCGGCTTCGTGCTCGCCGTGCAGGAGCGGACGGGCATCCCGGTCAAACTCCTCGGACAGGGCGAGGGCATCGACGATCTGACCGGTTTCACGCCGCACGTGTTCGTGCAGGCGCTGGTCGGCTGACACAGGGCTTCCGCCCCGAGCACCAGGCTGGTTTCATAGCGTTATGGCGATCGAACACGACTACTTCGGACTGCTGTCGTCGGGCCCCGACGGCTCGATCTTCTGGTCGGAGACGGTCGAGCTCGGCGACCAGAGCGTGACCGTGGACCTGACGGCTCCGGACCAGGACGACGTCTCCGCCGACGCCCTCGACATCGCCGCCGGACTCATCGCCGGTCTGGAGAACGTGGACGCGACCGCGCGCCGCGGAATGCTCGCAGAGGTGGACGACCGCACGAGTGAGGTGACCGAGTACATCCTGCAGCAGCAGGAGGTGTTCGGCGACGACCTCCCCGACGTCCTCATCGACGTGTCCGGGGACGCGGCCGTGGACATCATCCGGTCGCTGCGCCTGATGAGCATGACGATCCTCGCGGACGAGCACGGCGGCTCCGAGCCGTTCGTCGTCCTGGAGTACGCGCTCGATGACAGCGCCACCGACGACGTGCTGCTCGTGAACCTCGGTTCCGACGGCAGCGTGCAGTCGGTGATGAGCGCCGACTGACCGCCGCCCGTCAGACGGCCTGCGCGAACCCGAGGTCGGCGCTGTCCGCGATGTGCGCGAGATGAGCGGGGATCTCCCGTCCCTTCGAGGTCATCGACTGCGCCCAGAGCCGCCCGGCGCGGTACGAGGAGCGCACGAGAGGACCGGCGAGCACCCCGAGGAAGCCGATCCGCTCCGCCTCCTCCTTGAACTCGACGAACTCGGCGGGCTTCACCCACCGGGAGACCGGAAGGTGCCGCGGCGTCGGGCGGAGGTACTGGGTGATGGTGATGATGTCGCAGCCGGCGTCGTGGAGGTCCTGCAGCGCCTGGACGACCTCCTCCGGCTCCTCGCCCATGCCGAGGATGAGGTTCGACTTCGTGATGAGTCCGGCATCGCGAGCCTGCGTGAGCACGTTCAGCGAGCGCTCGTAGCGGAACGCGGGGCGGATGCGCTTGAAGATGCGGGGCACGGTCTCCACGTTGTGCGCGAACACCTCGGGGCGTGCATCGAAGATCTGGCCGAGGAAGGCGGGGTCGGCGTTGTGCTCGTTCGCCAGCAGCTCCACTCCGGTGTTCGGGTTGAGCTCGTGGATCTTCCGCACCGTCTCGGCATTGAGCCAGGCTCCGGTGTCGGGGAGATCGTCGCGGGCCACGCTCGTCACGGTCGCGTAGCGGAGGTTCATCCGCTGCACGCTCTCGGCGACGCGTCGTGGCTCGTCGGTGTCGTAGTCGGCGGGCTTGCCGGTGTCGATCTGGCAGAAGTCGCAGCGGCGCGTGCACTGCGACCCGCCGATGAGGAAGGTCGCCTCGCGGTCTTCCCAGCACTCGTAGATGTTCGGGCAGCCGGCCTCCTGGCACACAGTGTGCAGGTCCTCGCTCTTCACCAGGGAATGCAGCGCCGAGTACTCCGGCCCCATCTTGGCCTTGGTCTTGATCCACTCGGGCTTGCGCTCGATCGGGGTCTCGGCGTTGCGGATCTCGAGGCGGAGGAGCTTGCGCCCCTCGGGTGCGGCGGTCATGCCGGGACTCCTGTCAGGTCGGGTGCGTGGGCGGTGCGGAAGGCGTCCTGCACGGCGTCGACGAGGTCGAGCGGGCCGACCACGCGGCCGGACACCTCGCTCACCGTGGTCACGCCGGCGTCGGTGATGCCGCAGGGGATGATGTCGCGGAAGGGTGCGAGGCTGTTGTCGCAGTTGATGGCGAAGCCGTGCATGGTCACGCCCTGCTGCACGCGCACACCGATCGCGGCCACCTTGTCCTCCGACAGCGGTCGACGCACCCACACCCCGCTCCGCCCCTCGACCTGGTGACCGTCGACCCCGAACGGGCGCAGCACCTCGATGAGGATCCGCTCCAGACGCCGCACGTGCGCGACCACGTCCATCGGCTCCGGCAGCCGGAAGATCGGGTAGCCGACGAGTTGCCCCGGCCCATGCCAGGTGATCTTCCCGCCCCGGTCGACGTCGATGACCGGGGTCCCGTCCTGGGGGCGCTCGTGATCCTCCGTGCGCTTCCCCGCGGTGTACACGGCCGCGTGCTCGAGCAGGATGAGGGTGTCCGGGCGGGCGCCGGAGACCACGTCCGCGTGCACGCGGCGCTGCAGGGCCCAGCCCTCTTCATAGGGGACGGGGGTCGGCATGAAGCCGGGAGTGAGGATGTCGAGCATGCGTCGTCGCTTCCCTCGAATACATGGATTGCGTCCAACAATACATCCTCGTCCGGGCCGCGGCGTCCCGCGCGGTACCGTGAAGTCATGAACCGGACTGGTCGCGCCGGCCGCCCGAAGGCTTCCTCGCGCGAGACCCTCGCCGAGGCCGCCTGCGAGCTCTTCCTGGAGCGCGGGTACGAGGCCACCTCCATCGCCGACATCACCCAGCGGGCGGGGGTCAGCCGGTCGAGCTTCTTCAATTACTTCACGTCGAAGAGCGACGTGCTGTGGTCCGGCATCGACGAGCGCATCGGCGTCGCGATCGCCGCGCTGGACGACCTCGGCCGCGAGGCCACGGGGGCGCGGGTGCGCGGGATCCTGCAGGGGATCGTGGACGATTTCGCCCCGGATCCGTTGGCGTTGGCGCTGCGGAATGCGGAGGCCATGGCGCTCGAGGTGGAGCTGGTGCGGGAGACGGGTGTCCGTCTGGCCCGCCTCGCCGCCGCGGTCTCCCGTGCGGCGTGCGCGGCGGGTATCGATGTGATGCGTGCGGACGTGCTGGGAGCGGCGCAGGCGGCCGCCGTCCTGTCCGCCCTGCGCGTCTGGGCCGAGGAGGGGGCAGGCCGCGGCACACCCGAGTCCGTCCTCCGCGAGGCGCTCGCCCGCGTGCACGATCTGCCCTGGGGGGAGTGACGCGCGGACGGATCGGTGTCGGCCGGACACGTCAGTGATGAAGGCATCCCTGACGAGGAGGACACCATGACCACGGATCCGCTGG
This sequence comes from Microbacterium meiriae, assembly GCF_040686935.1. Taxonomy (NCBI): domain Bacteria; kingdom Bacillati; phylum Actinomycetota; class Actinomycetes; order Micrococcales; family Microbacteriaceae; genus Microbacterium; species Microbacterium meiriae. Next base: position 627,847 of record NZ_JBFBMF010000002.1, on the reverse strand, counting down.
ACGACCTGCTGGACGGCTCGGCGCCGCCCACCCCCGCCCTCGCTGGACACGAGCTGCGGGCGATGATCGACGCGTCCCGTGGGCGCGCTCGGCCCCGCCTCCGGTCGCGCGGTGTGATCGCCGCGGTCACGGCGGTGGTCCTGGTGGGCGGCGCCGGGGTGGCCACCGCCTCCTCCGACTGGCTCTGGGGCGACGGCCTCGAGGATCCCGCGCGGAGCTACCGGTTCACCGCGCCGACCTGGGGAGAGTGCGAGATCCGCTTCAGCCGCCTGGACACGCACAGCCCGCTGATCCAGGCCGATGTCGATCGTGTGATCGATCAATGGTTCACCTCGGCGGATGTGGAGGCGGAGGCCGCGCCCTACGTGGACGGCCAACTGCGGATGCTCGAGCAGGGCGACGAGGCCGCGGGTGTTCCGACGACGGATCAGAATGCGGCGGACACCCGCGCCTGGATGGCTCATGAGGGCGCGTTGAACGAGGCGCTCCACGCCGAACTCGAGGAGCACGGGTTCGGTCCGATCCCCGGAGCCGACTCCCACTCCCAGGTGCATTGCGACGACGAAGCCTGGAGCGGCGAGTGAGCAGCCGTGCCGACGACGCGGCGCTGATCGGCGCGTTCGAGGCGTGCGCCCCGGATCTCCTGGCCTACCTCGCGCGTCGGGTCGGGGCGGATGACGCCGGCGACCTGCTCGGCGAGACGATGGTCGTCGCCTGGCGGCGCGTCCGGCATCTGCCCGACGACCCCGAACGGGCGCGGATGTGGCTGTTCGGAGTCGCTCGCAAGACCCTGCTCAACCACGCCCGCAGTGAGAGGCGTCGGCGCGCCCTGCACGAACGGGTGCGGGGAGAGGGAGAGGGATCCCGGCTGCAGGCACCGCCGGCGGACGGGGGCGCGGAGGTGCGCGACGCCATCGCCCGCCTGGATCCCGACCTCGCGGAGGTCATCCGCCTGGTGCACTGGGACGGATTCAGCCTGACCGATGCGGCCGCACTGCTCGGGGTCCCCGCGTCCACGGTCCGGGGGCGTCACCAGCGGGCCAAGACGCTGCTCCGTGCCGCGCTGAGCGTGGAGGCTCCGCTCGCGTAGAATCGTAGGCACCATGGCTACCTTTGGCACGCTCTCCGATCGGCTCACCGACACCTTCCGCAACCTGCGCACGAAGGGAAAGCTCACCGCCGCCGACGTCGACGGCACGGTGCGCGAGATCCGTCGTGCTCTGCTCGACGCCGACGTCGCGCTCGCGGTCGTCAAGGACTTCACCGCCAAGGTGCGCGAGCGCGCTCTCGGCGACGAGGTCAACAAGGCGCTGAACCCCGCGCAGCAGGTGGTGCAGATCGTCAACGAGGAGCTGGTCCAGATCCTCGGCGGGGAGCAGCGGCGCCTGCAGTTCGCCAAGACCGCACCGACCGTGATCATGCTCGCGGGCCTTCAGGGCTCGGGAAAGACGACGTTCGCCGGAAAGCTGGCCAAGCAGCTCGAAGGAGAAGGGCACACGCCTCTGCTCGTCGCCGCCGACCTCCAGCGCCCGAACGCGGTGAACCAGCTCCAGGTGGTCGCCGAGCAGGCCGGAGCCACGGTGTACGCGCCCGAGCCGGGCAACGGCGTCGGCGATCCCGTCAAGGTGTCGCGCGACGGCGTCGAGCACGCCCGCCGCCAGCAGCACGACGTGGTCATCATCGACACCGCCGGCCGCCTCGGCGTCGACGCCGAGCTCATGAAGCAGGCCGCCGACATCCGCAAGGCCGTCGACCCGGACGAGGTGCTCTTCGTCATCGACGCGATGATCGGTCAGGACGCGGTCAACACCGCTAAGGCCTTCCAGGAGGGAGTGGACTTCACCGGCGTCGTCCTCTCGAAGCTCGACGGCGACGCCCGAGGCGGAGCGGCGCTCTCGGTCGCCTCGGTCACGGGGCGTCCGATCATCTTCGCCTCGACGGGCGAGCGGCTGGAGGACCTCGAGCCGTTCCACCCCGATCGTATGGCCAGCCGCATCCTCGACCTCGGTGACATCCTCACCCTCATCGAGCAGGCGCAGCAGGCGTTCGACGAGGACGAGGCGCGCAAGGTCGCCGAGAAGCTCGCGAACGAGGCCTTCACCCTGGAGGACTTCCTCGAGCAGCTTCAGCAGATGAAGAAGATGGGCTCGATGAAGAAGATGCTCGGGATGCTCCCGGGCATGGGGCAGATGAAGCAGCAGCTCGAGGACTTCGACGAGCGCGAGATCGACCGCACCGAGGCCATCATCCGCTCCATGACGCCGGTCGAGCGTCGCAACCCCAAGATCCTCAACGGTTCCCGTCGTCTGCGCATCGCGCGCGGCTCCGGCATGACCGTCACCGACGTCAACCAGCTCGTGCAGCGCTTCGAGCAGGCCGCGAAGATGATGAAGACCGTCGCTCGTGGCGGCACGCCGAACATCCCGGGCATGGGTCCGGTGCCCGGAATGGGCAAGCCCGGGGCCTCGTCGAAGCGCGGCAAGAAGGGCAAGGGCGGCGGCGGAAACCGCTCCCGCTCCGGCAACCCGGCGAAGCGCGCTGCGGAGAACGCCGGCCTCGCGGCTTCCACGGCACCCACCGGCTCGGGCTTCGGCCTCGGCGGGGGAGCGGAGGCACCGTCGGAGGCCGACCTCGCCGAGATCCAGAAGCTGTTCGGCAAGGGCTGAGCGGCTCGGGAGTCAGCGCACCGCCACCGGCGCGACCGATTGCTCGACCGCGGTGGTCTGCGTCTCTCGCGGCCGCGCCGCGAACTGCCCGCCGACGAGGGCGGCGAGCGTGATCAGGATGCCCGCCACCTGGACCGGGGTGAAGCTCTCGCCGGCGATGAGCACGCCGAGCAGCGTCGCGACGATCGGCGAGAGCAGTGCGAGGAGGCCCGGCACGATCACGGGCAGGCGCTGGATACCGCGGAACCAGAGCGTGTAGGCGATGATCCCTCCCGCTGTCGCGAGCCAGAGGTAGCCGAGGAGCGCATCCGCGTCGAGAGCAGGAGGCGGGCCCTCGACAACGAAGGTGAGGGGGAGAAGCAACAGCCCTCCCGCCGTGAGCTGCCACCCCGCGTAGGCCACGGGACCGACGCCGGAGGGGCGGCCCCAGCGCTTGGTGAGGATCATCCCGAGGCCGGTGGCGGTCACGCCGCCGAGAGCCGCGACGAGGCCCCAGAAGTCCAGCGCGGCGGCAGGGCCGAGGACGACGAGGGCGACCCCCGCTGCCCCGGCGACGGCGGCGGCGGCGGATACCGGTCGGACACGTTCCCCGAGCACGAGCGCTCCGAGTCCTAGCACGATCAGCGGCTGCGCTCCGGCGACGGCGGCGGCAACCCCACCGGGGAGGCGTTCGGCCGCAAGGAACAGCAGCGGGAAGAACGCGCCGATGTTCAGGGCCCCGAGCACGAGCACCTTGCCCCACCAGGACCCGTGCGGCAGACGGCGGGCCAGCAGCACCGCGAGGAGACCCGCAGGAAGCGAGCGGAGGAGGCCGGCGAGGAGCGGATGTCCGGCGGGGAGCAGCTCCGTCGTCACCAGGTACGTCGTACCCCACGCCGCGGGGGCGAGAGCCGTGACGAGGGTGAGGGTGAGGCGGTTCATGTCTCCAGGGTGCGCGCATCCGGGGTATGAGTCCAACGCATTCTTGTCACACGATCTATGAAGCGAGATCATGAGTGGATGGAGCTCCAGCACCTGCGGTATGTCGTCGCTGTGGCGGACACCGGTTCGTTCACCCGCGCGGCGGAGCGCTGTCATGTCACGCAGTCGGCGCTCAGCCACCAGGTCGCCGCTCTCGAACGCGAGTTGGGCGTGCGGCTGTTCGCGCGCACCAGTCGCAGCGTCCGCGCGACCGAGGCCGGAGAGGCGTTCCTCCGCCCCGCGCGTCTGGCGGTCCGCGCCGCAGACCAGGCCCGGGAGGATGCGGCGGCGGCGAGCGGGAAGGTGGTGGGCACGTTGCGACTGGGCGTCATCCCCACGGTGTGCGCTGTCGACGTCCCGGCGCTCCTCGTGGCCTATCGCGCCGCGCATCCAGCCGCCCGCGTGGAGCTCCGTGAGGGGAACAGCGATGCGCTCGTGGCGGCGATTCGTCAGGGCGATCTTGACGCCGCATTCCTCGGGCTCCGGGAGGGCGTGGAGCCCGAGGGGGTCGCCTCCCGCGCGCTGTCCCGGGAACCGCTGGTGGCCGTGGTGCCCCGCGGGAATGAGCTGCGCCGGGCGAGGGAGGTGCAGCTGAGCGACCTCGCGGACTCCGCGTTCGCCGACTTCCCCGCCGGCACGTCGGGGCGAGCGCAGAGCGACGCGGCATTCCTGGCCGCGCGGGTGCGGCGTGATGTGGCTTTCGAATCCGACACGGCCGCGAGTCTGATCGGTCTGGTCGCTGCGGGCCTCGCCGTCACCCTGCTGGCGCCCGGGGTGGTGCGGGGGTACCGGGAGGTCGTCGACACGGTGGCGGTCCAGGATGGCCCGGTCCGTGTCGAGCACTTGGCCTGGGACGCCGCGGCGCCGCGCAGCGCCGCGCGCGCGTTCCTCGACATCGTCGCGGCAGCCTCCTGAGACCCTGTTCCGGCTGCACGACCCCAGAACGGATGCACGATGGAACCGCCGGAACGGGTGGGCAACCGTATTCGGATCGTGCAGGTGAACGGGCGGATGGCGGCCCGGAGACGACGAAGCGGGCCCGGGAAGAACCCGGACCCGCCTCGTCATGCGGTGATCAGCGCACGTCGTCGTCGACCCAGTCCATCGACTTGGTGACGGCCTTGCGCCACAGGCGCAGCTGACGGTCGCGCTCATCCGCGTCGAGCGAGGGCTCCCAGCGGCGGTCCTCCTGCCAGTTCGCGGACAGGTCGTCGAGACCGCTCCAGAAGCCGACCGCGAGACCGGCCGCGTAGGCCGCACCGAGCGCCGTGGTCTCCGCCACGACCGGACGCACGACCGGGACACCGAGGATGTCGGCCTGGAACTGCATGAGCGCGTCGTTGGCGACCATGCCGCCGTCGACCTTGAGCTCGCTGAGGTCCACTCCGGCGTCCGCGTTGACCGCGTCGAGCACGTCACGGGTCTGGAAGGCCACGGCCTCCAGGGCGGCGCGCGCGATGTGGTTCTTGTTCGCGTAGCGGGTGAGGCCGACGATCGCGCCACGGGCGTCCGGACGCCAATACGGGGCGAAGAGACCCGAGAACGCGGGGACGATGTACACGCCGCCGTTGTCCTCGACCTTCTCGGCCAGCTCCTCGACCTCAGGGGCGGAGGAGATGATGCCGAGCTGGTCGCGCAGCCACTGGATGAGCGAGCCGGTGACCGCGATCGACCCCTCCAGCGCGTAGTGCGTGGGCTGGTCGCCGAGCTTGTAGCCGACGGTGGTGAGCAGTCCGTTCTTCGAGCGGACGATCTCCTCGCCCGTGTTGAAGATGAGGAAGCAGCCCGTGCCGTAGGTGTTCTTGCTCTCGCCCTTCTGGAACGCGGCCTGGCCGAATGTCGCCGCCTGCTGGTCGCCGAGGATGCCGGCGATCGGTGTCTCGCGCAGCAGCGACGAGCTCTCGGCGGCGCCGTAGACCTCGGAGGAGGAGCGGATCTCCGGCATCATCGAGCGCGGCACGCCGAACGCCTCGAGGATGTCGTCGCGCCATTCCAGCGTCTCGAGGTCCATGAACATCGTGCGCGAGGCGTTGGTGACGTCGGTCGCGTGCACGCCGCCATCGATGCCGCCCGTGAGGTTCCACAGGACCCAGGAGTCGGTCGTGCCGAAGAGCAGGTCTCCGGCCTCGGCCTTCTCGCGAGCGCCTTCGACGTTCTCCAGGATCCAGGTGATCTTGGTGCCGGAGAAGTACGTCGCCAGGGGGAGCCCGACGATCGACTTGAACCGGTCGACGCCCTCGTCGCCCGCGAGGCGGTTGACGATCTCCTGCGTGCGGGTGTCCTGCCAGACGATGGCGTTGTAGACCGGCTTGCCCGTGGTCTTGTCCCACACGACCGCGGTCTCGCGCTGATTCGTGATGCCCACGGCGGCGATGTCGTGGCGGGTGAGATCGGCGCGACCGAGGGCCAGACCGATCACCTCCTGGACATTGCGCCAGATCTCGGCGGCGTCGTGCTCGACCCAGCCGGCCTTGGGAAGGATCTGCTCGTGCTCCTTCTGACCGGTGGCGACGATGCTGCCCTTCTTGTCGAAGATGATCGCGCGGCTCGACGTGGTGCCCTGGTCGATCGCGATGATGTAGTCAGCCATGTGTTCTCCTTTGAATTCCCGAGCGGTTGAGGGGGATCAGCCGGCGAGGCTGAGAAGGCCGGGGGCGGCGAGGGCGGCGATGACACCACCGATGAGCGGACCGACGACGGGCACCCACGAGTAGGACCAGTCGCTGGAACCCTTGCCCTGGATCGGGAGGATCGCGTGGGCGATGCGGGGACCGAGGTCACGCGCCGGGTTGATGGCGTATCCGGTCGGACCACCGAGCGATGCACCGATCGCGACCACCAGCAGGGCGACCGGAAGAGCGGTGAGCGGGCCGAGGCCACCGGGCGTGCCGACCTCGATGTCGCCGTAGTCCGCGAACGCGAAGATGACGAAGACGAGGACGAAGGTGCCGATGATCTCCGTGACGAGGTTCCAGCCGTACGAGCGGATGGCGGGGCCGGTGGAGAAGACGCCGAGCTTGTTGGCGGCCTCCGGCTCCTGGTCGAAGTGCTGCTTGTAGGCGAGCCAGACGACGATGGCACCGATGATCGCGCCGAGGAGTTCCGCCCCGGTCGCGGTGAGGAACATCGTGAAGTCGATGCCCTTGGCGGGATCCAGCAGGTTCTGCACCCAGAGGCCGATACCGACGGCCGGGTTCAGGATGGCACCGGAGTACGCCGAGACGAGCACACCCGCGAACACCGCGAGACCCCATCCCCAGTTGACCATCAGGAAGCCGCCGCCGAAGCCCTTGTTCTTCGCCAGAGCGACGTTCGCCACCACACCGCAGCCGAGCAGGACCAGCATCGCTGTGCCGACGAGCTCCGAGAGGAAGTAGAGACCGAGATTGACGTCAGTCATGTCTTCGTTGACCTTTCTTGCGGGTCGGGGCCCCTCTGCCCCGACCCCTTATGGGGTAGCACCGCGAGGAGGGCGCGGTGGTCGGGGCCCCGTCAGCCGCGGGTGCGGGACGGGATGTCGAGTCCGTGTCGCTCGTTCAGCAGCAGGCGCGTCTGCTCCACCTCGGCGTCGTGACGCTCTCGGTCCCATCCGAGGAGCGGTGCCAGGGCGTCGGCGATCTCGTCGAGGACTTCTGCCTGCGCTCCACCGGTGAAGGCGATGCTGGTGCGGCGGAGGATGACGTCCTCGAGACGGGCGACCATCTCCTCGTTGACCATCCACTCCAGCTCACGGGTCGACAGGTCGCCGCCGGCGAGGGGGGCGTCGTCCCCCTGCTCGACGAACGCCCAGACGGCCGCCGCTCCGGTGCCGTAACGGGCGAGGAGCTGATCGGCCCGAGCGCCGGCGCCGGCGAGGTTCTCCTGGATCCAGATCCGCTTCGCCTTCTCGGTGCGCGGGAACTCGCGTCCGCCGCCGATCGCGCGTCCGGCCGTGGAGACGGTGCGCGTGCGGCCGAGGAGGCCGAGCACGGTGTCGGAGAGCGACTCTCCCAGGGCGCGGAACGTGGTCCACTTGCCGCCCACGAGGCTCACCAGCGGGACGGCGCCCTTGCGGTCGACCTCGACGCGGTAGTCGCGCGAGACGAATCCGGGAGCGGTGTCCTCGTGGCGGGGGAGCGGCCGGATGCCGGAGAAGTTGTAGACGATCTGCTCGCGGGTCACCGAGATCGACGGGAACACGTGGTGGATGAGGTCGAAGAAGTAGTCGATCTCCTCCTCCGTGCACACCGGCACCTCGCGCGGGTCGGCGTCGATGTCGGTGGTGCCCACGAGGACGCGCCCCTTGAGCGGGTAGATCAGCACGATACGGCCGTCGGAGTGCTCGAAGAAGATCTCGCGACCTCGCGTCGCCTCGAGCAGCTCCGGGTGGTCGAGCACGATGTGCGAGCCCTTGGTGCCGCCCATGAAATGGGTGTCGGTGCCGAGCGCGTCGTTCGTGAGGTCGGTCCACGGGCCGGAGGCGTTCACGACGACATCCGCGGTCACGGTGAACTCGGTGCCGCTCTCGCGATCACGGAGGGTGATCTGCTCGCCGTCGCGGCCGATCGCCTCGACGTAGTTGAGAGCCACCGCACCCGGGTGGCTCGCGCGGCCGTCCTGCAGCACGTCGAGCGCCAGGCGCTCCGGATCGTGCATCGAGGCGTCGTAGTACGTGGCCGTGTACTTGATCTTCGGGTCCATCGACGGCAGCTCGGCAAGGGACTTCTTGCGTCCGAGGAAGCGGTGGCGGGGCACGGTGCCGCCGTCGCGGGAGAACGTGTCGTAGATGGTGAGGCCGACCTTGATGAGGAAGGCGCCGCGCTCCTTCGGCTTCCCGCTCTTGTGCGTGAGGAACCGGAGGGGAGCGGAGAGGATCCCCGAGAACGTGGAGTAGATCGGGATCGTCGTCTGCAGCGGCTTGACGTAGTGCGGGGCGATCTTGAGCAGGCCGTTGCGCTCTTCCACCGACTCCCGGACGAGGCGGAACTCGCCGTTCTCGAGGTAGCGGATGCCGCCGTGGATCATGTGGCTCGAGGCCGCGGAGGCACCGGAGGCGAAGTCGCCGCGTTCGACCAGGACGACGTCCACACCCTGCAGGGCCAGATCACGGAACGTCGAGATGCCGTTGATGCCGCCGCCGATGACGAGGACGCTGGTGCGCCCGGATTCCCGGAGCGCGCGGACCGCGTCCCGCTCCGGGGACGTGTGGGTGGAATCGATCATCATCGACCCTCTCTTCCTTGCTTGCCACCAGCATCGACCTCCGTGACGCCGCGCGCAAGCTGGCTGCACATATGTGCAAGGATCGAGGGAGAGGAGGTCATCATGGCGGGATCCGGAGCACCGTCGCGCGACGGGAAGCTGATCGCCGCGCTCACGGCCGCGCAGCTGTACTACATGCAGGACAAGACCATGGAGGTCATCGCGCAGGAGCTCGGCACCTCCCGGTCGTCCGTGTCGCGGTTGCTCAGCTTCGCGCGGGAGAGCGGCCTCGTCGACATCCGGATCAACTCCCCCCTGGAGCGTCTGGGAATGCTCGAGCAGCGCATCAGGGATCGGCACCGCGTGGTGGCGCACGTCGTGCCGATGGCGGAGATCGTGAGCGAGGTCGAGCGACTGGAGCGCGTGGCGCTGACCGCAGGACGCCTCCTGTCCCAGTTCGTCGACTCCAACATGATCGTCGGCGTGGCGTGGGGATCGACGATCAGCGCGGTCAGTCGCGGTCTCACCCAGAAGGAGACGCACAACACGACGTTCGTGCAGCTCAACGGCGCCGGGAACACCCAGACCAGCGGTGTGGAGTACTCCAGCGACATCCTGCAGCGCTTCGGCAGCGCGTTCGGTGCGCAGGTGCAGCAGTTCCCCGTGCCCGCATTCTTCGACGACCCCGCCACCCGGGAGGCTATGTGGCGCGAGCGCAGCACCCGCCGCGTGCTCGATCTGCAGGCGAAGATGGACATCGCCGTGTTCAGCCTCGGGTCTCCGGCGGCGGAGGTGCCCAGCCGCGTCTACGTCGGCGGTTACCTTGGGCGGGAGGACTACCGCAGTCTGCGGGAGGACCATGCGATCGGTGACGTGGCGACGGTCTTCTTCCGTGCCGACGGCTCCTGGCGCGACATCCGGCTCAACGCGCGGGCGACGGGGCCGGGACTCGACCGGCTCCGGAGGGTGCCGCGCCGCGTGTGCGTCGTCTCGGGTGTGCCCAAGCTCGCGAGTCTGCGGGCGGCGATCGCCGCCGAGCTGATCACGGATGTGGTGCTCGACGAGGGTCTCGCACGTCGACTCGTCGAGGACTGAGTCGCGTCCGCGTCACTCGCCTTCGATCGACGACTGCGGTCCGGTCCGGAACTCCCGGATGAGGTGCTGGACCACGGCGCGGAGATCGCCGTCCGTGGCGTCGGCGACCGCGAGCTGACGCGCATAGCTCGCCCCTCCGTCGAGGATCGACGCGATGCTGCCGAACTCCCGGACGCACCCGAGCTCGACGGCGACCGGGGCCAGTTCCTCGATCTTCTCGGTGAGGTGCTCGCGAACGGGGCGCTGCGTGCCGATCGTGTCGACGATGACGCGCGCGTCCAGACCGTATCGGGCCGCGCGCCACTTGTTCTCGCGGTGGAACCAGGCCGGAAGATCGGGCAGCGCCGCGCCTTCGTCGAGAAGTCGGGAGAAGTGCTCGACGAGGACCTGCACGAGCGCGGCGACCGCGGCCATCTCGGACAGCGTCGAGAGGCCGTCGCACGCGCGGACCTCGATCGTGCCCCAGCGCGGAGCGGGGCGGATGTCCCAGCGCACCTCGGTGGCGTCGGCCATCACACCGGTGCGGACCATGTCGTCGAGGTACCGCTCGAACTCCGACCAGTCCCGGAGCGGCCAGGGCAAGCCCGCCGTCGGCAGCTGCTGGAAGACGAGCGCGCGGTTGGAGGCGTACCCCGTGCGCTCCCCGGCCCAGAACGGACTGGACGCCGACAGGGCCTGGAGATGGGGAAGATACGCCGACAGCGCGTTGATGATGGGGAAGACCTTGCGCTGCTCGTCGACGCCCACGTGCACGTGGATGCCCCAGATCATCATGTTGCGCCCCCACCACTGGGTGCGCTCGATGAGGCTGTGATAGCGGGTCTTGTCTGTCACCGACTGGTCGTACCACTGGGCGAAGGGGTGGCTTCCGGCGGAGAGCAGCTCGATACCGGCCGGATCGGTGGCCGACCGCACCGCCGCGATCGCGTTCGCGATGTCATCGACGGCGTGCGCGACGGAATCGCCGATCCCGCTGGTCACCTCGATGGTGTTCGTGAGCAGCTCGCCGGTGACGGTGTGGCGCTCGTCCTCGCTCTCCGCCTCCAGCGCGGCGAGGAGCTCCGGTGCGCGACCGACGAGATCACCGGTCTCGGGATCGGCGAGCATGATCTCCCACTCGAGACCGACGGTGGAGCGGGCCGAAGCGGCGAAGTCGAGCTGCACGGGGACAGTCTGACACGGCCCAGGGCCGACTCCGCAACGCCGTGTCGCCGGGTTTCGCGCCCGGCGCGCGCATCTGGCAGAATAGAGGGTCGGACGACGTGCTCGACCCTCTATCCAGCACTCGTCCTCCTCATTTGAGCTTCCGCCGGGTGTGCACCCCACGCTCCAGGCGACCGGTTCGTTTCCTTCCACACCATTCAGGAGAATCGTGGCTGTCAAGATTCGTCTCAAGCGCATGGGCAAGATCCGCGCGCCGTACTACCGCATCGTCGTCGCCGACTCGCGCACCAAGCGCGACGGTCGTGTGATCGAGGAGATCGGCAAGTACCACCCCACGGAGGAGCCCTCCTTCATCGAGGTCGACTCCGAGCGTGCGCAGTACTGGCTCTCCGTCGGCGCGCAGCCGACCGAGCAGGTCACCGCCATCCTCAAGATCACGGGCGACTGGGGCACCTTCAAGGGTGACAAGGACGCCAAGTCCACCCTCAAGGTCGCCGAGCCGAAGGCCGCCTTCGAGGCCGACGCCTCCAAGAAGTCCGTCGTGAAGCCCAAGGCGGAGAAGAAGGAGGAGGCCCCCGCTGCGGAGGCCCCCGCCGCTGACGCCGACGCGGAGGCCGCTGAGGCTTCCGCCGCCGACGCCGAGTAATCCATCGTGCTCGCCGCCGCGCTCGAACACATCGTCAAGGGGATCGTCGATCACCCCGAAGATGTGCGCATCCACGAATCCTCGTCGCCCCGTGGCGACCTGCTCGAGGTGCGTGTGCACCCCGACGACCGTGGACGCGTGATCGGGCGCGGCGGCCGCACGGCCAAGGCCCTGCGCACCCTCGTGAGTGCACTCGCCGACGGGCGTCGTGTCCGCGTCGATGTCGCGGACGACTGACGTGGTGTCGCAGGACCGCACCCAAGGCCGTAACCAGCTGCGCGTCGGGCGCCTGGTCAAGGCTCATGGGCTCAAGGGCGCGCTGAAGCTCGAGCTCTACACCGACAATCCGGAGCGGCGCTTCGTCCCCGGGGCCGCGTTCACGTTGCAGGTGCCAGAGGCATCTCCGTGGCACGGCAAGGAGATCGTCGTCCGCGAATACCGCGTGATGAACGGCAACCCCGTCGTCTTCTTCGAGGACGTGGACGATCGCACCGCCGCCGAGAGCCTCGTCCGCGCCATCCTCTGGATGGACCAGGACGAGGACGAGACCGAGGACAACGCCTGGTTCGACCACCAGCTCGTCGGCCTGGACGTCGTGCGGGACGAGGTCGTCGTCGGCCGCGTGATCCGCGTCGAGCACCTGCCGGCGCATGACCTCCTGATCGTGAAGCCGTCGTCGGGCGGGAGCACGGACGAGGTGATGGTCCCGTTCGTCGAGGCCATCGTCCCCACCGTCGACGTCGCGGCCGGACGGGTCATCGTCACCCCTCCCGCCGGGCTCTTCGAGGAGCTTCCCGAGTCGGAGGACGAGACCACCGCCTCCGACGCTGCCGAGTGACCGCTGATACGGTTCCCCCGTGCGCATCGACGTCGTCTCCATCTTCCCCTCGTACTTCGACGGACTGACGCTCTCCCTGCTCGGCAAGGCCCGCGGCTCGGGTCTGCTCGACCTCCAGGTGCATGATCTTCGCGACTGGACGCACGACCGGCATCGCACCGTCGACGACACTCCGTACGGCGGAGGAGCGGGCATGGTCATGAAGCCCGAGCCGTGGGGGCTCGCCCTCGACGAGCTCACCGCGGATACCGCCGCGCCGCCGACCATCATCTTCCCGTCGCCGGCAGGCGAGGTCTTCACCCAGGCGACCGCGCGGGAGCTCGCGGGGCGCGACCACCTCGTGTTCGGCTGCGGGCGCTACGAGGGCATCGACGAGCGCGTCTTCGAGTACGCCGCCGAGCGTGGCGAGGTGCGGCTGCTGAGCCTCGGCGACTACGTGCTCAACGGCGGCGAGGTCGCGACGATGGCGATGATCGAGGCCATCGGCCGTCTCATCCCCGGGGTCGTCGGCAATCCGGCGAGCCTGGTCGAGGAGTCGCACGAGGACGGACTCCTCGAGTACCCGTCGTACACGAAGCCCTCCGTCTGGCGTGACCGTGCGGTACCGGATGTGCTCCTCAGCGGCAACCACGGGGCGATCGCGGCATGGCGGCGCGAGCAGCAGCTCGTCCGCACGCGGCTGCGCCGCCCCGATCTGCTTCCGGACGCGCCGACCGACGACTGACCGCACCGCGACCGTCTGCGGCAACGACTGCTGTTAGCGTCGAGACATGGTGGATGTGACACGCGCGCGATCGTTCGAAGGCATCGGCGAGGAGTACGACCGCTACCGACCGGGCTTCCCGGAGCGTGCGGCCGACATCATCGTTCCGGCGCCGGTGGCCACGGCGCTCGACCTCGGCGCCGGCACCGGCAAGTTCACCAGCCTGCTCGTCGAGCGTGCGGCGCGGGTGATCGCCGTCGAGCCTTCCGCGCCGATGCTCGCCGTCCTCGCCCGGACGCTGCCGACCGTCGAGGCGCGGCCGGGGACCGCGGAGAGCATCCCCGTGCCGGACGGTTCCGTCGATGTCGTCAGCGTCGCGCAGGCGTTCCACTGGTTCGACCGGGATACGGCGGCGGCCGAGATCGCCCGCGCACTCGTCGCCGACGGGACGCTCGGGCTGCTCTGGAATCGCGCCGACCCCGCCTGTGCGTGGGATCTCGCCTGCCATCGGGTGGCGCATCCCGCGGTCGGCGCGGACGACGACACCTCCGCATCGGCGACCGACATCCCCGGCTTCGCCCTGGAAGCCCACGAGGAGGTGCGCTGGACGGAGCGGATCAGCCGCGAGGTCTACCTCCGACGCTGGGGCACGGTGAGCAGTCTCCTCGTGGCGGACGACGCGGAGCGTGCAGGGATGGTGGCGGCCCTGGAGGCGGTGCTGGACGGCGCGGACGAGACGCGCGGGAAGGCGGAGTTCGACCTCCCCCATCTCACCGATGTGTTCCGCTACCGCCGCGTATGAGGATCTGGTCGCTGCACCCTGAGTACCTCGACCGTCAGGGTCTCGTCGCCTGCTGGCGGGAGACGCTGCTCGCGCAGGCGGTGCTCGCCGACGCCACGAAGGGGTATCAGCGACACCCGCAGCTCGAGCGCTTCCGGGAGGCAGCGGATCCGCTGGCCGCGGTGGGCGCGTACCTCATCGCTGTCGCCGACGAGGCGGACGCCCGCGGCTACCGTTTCGACCGCACGCGCATCCGGCGCCGGGAGCCTGCCGTTCCGACGATGCCGGTCACCGCGGGTCAGCTCGCGCGGGAATGGGAGCACCTGCGTGCGAAGCTCGCCGAGCGCAGTCCTGAGGTGCTTCAGCAGCACGGGGATGTGGCGCTCCCGAAGGCGCACCCGCTGTTCACCATCGTGCCGGGGCCGGCCGCATCCTGGGAACGAGCCGACCCGGCGGCCGAGGTCAGTCCACCCCGAGGAACGAACGATCCGTCAGGATTATCGGCCCGTCGTCGGTGATCGCGATGGTGTGCTCGGAGTGCGCCCCTCGGGACCCGTCCGCGCTGCGCAGCGTCCACCCGTCGGGGTCGGTGACCAGCTCGTCCGTGGTCGCGAGGAACCAGGGCTCCAGCGCGAGCACGAGGCCGGCGCGGAGCGGGAACCCGCGGCCCGCGCGGCCGTCGTTCGCGACGTGGGGGTCGCCGTGCATCGTGCGGCCCACGCCATGCCCGCCGAAGTCGGTGTTGATCGAGTACCCCTCGCCATGCGCGATCTCAGCGATGGCAGCGGAGATGTCACCGATGCGGTGCCCGACCACCGAGGTCTCGATCGCGGCGGTCAGCGCGCGCTCGGTGGTGTCGATGAGACGCAGGTCCTCATCCCGCGGCGTGCCAACGACGAAGGAGACCGCGGAATCCGCGACCCAGCCGTCGACCGAGACGGCGAAGTCGAGGGTGACGAGGTCGCCGTCCTTGAGTGCGTAGTCATGGGGGAGACCGTGCAGCACCGCGTCGTTCACCGAGGTGCAGATGACCTTGCCGAACGGGCTCGCGCCGAACGACGGGTGGTAGTCGATGTAGCAGGACTCGGCGCCCGCCTTGCGGATCATGTCGTGGGCCCGGCGGTCGATCGCCAGGAGGTTGGTGCCGACCTTCGTCTCGTCGCGCAGGGTCGCCAGCGTCTCGGCGACGAACCGGCCTGCCGCGCGCATCTCATCGATCTCGGCAGGGGTGCGCAGTTCGATCATCAGTGTCCTCTCGTCCCGTCCATTCTCCCTGATCGGACGGGGTGCGCGGCGCCTGCCGCTCTCAGCGAACACCCGTGACGGGGGCCCGACCTCGCCGTAGCATCGGAGCATGTGGATCCGACAGGCCTTCTTCCGCTGGCTGCTGCCGTCGGCGTTCCTCCTGCCGCTGTGGCTGCTCATCGGCTGGGCGGTCTTCCAGGGCGGGTGGTCGATCCTCTGGGTGCTGCTCATCGCGATGCCCTCGGTCTTCGTAGGACAGCTCCTGCTCACGCTGCTGACGCGTTCCCGGCCGTCTGTCCGCGCCGAGCGCGCCCTGTCGTGGTGGGACGTCGCCGGGTTCGGTCTCTGGCACGCGCTGACGATCGCGGTCGGCTTCTTCATCGATGGCGCTTTCGGTTGGCTCCTCGCCGCCGCCATCGTGGTGGGCATCGGACTGGTGTGGCTGCAGCTGTGGCAGCTCTGGAATGAAGCGCGGGGGAGTGGAGCGCGGATTCGTGAGACCATCTCCTGGTCGACGATGACCCCGCCCCGCGCGGAGACGACGCAGACCAGCGTGCACGAGGTGATCGTGGTGCGGGAGACCGACGACCGGCCCTGACCGCTCGTTTTGGTGGGACATGCCATCCGTGGCAGAATGGTTCTTTGTGCCGTGACCGGCTCTGCCCCAGGGGAGCCCGCGGACGCGTCAGCGCCGTTCGGCACACTCCCATTCTTGTTCCTTCCTAATCCGTGCATCCGACCTGAGGCGAGTGCAGAGAGAGACGATCATGCAGATCCTCGACGCCGTCGACGCGGCTTCGCTCCGTTCCGACATCCCCGAGTTCTTCCCCGGTGACACCGTCAAGGTGCACGTCAACATCACCGAGGGCAACCGTTCTCGTATCCAGGTCTTCCAGGGCGTCGTCATCGGCCGCCAGGGTGACAGCGTCCGCGAGACCTTCACCGTCCGGAAGATCAGCTTCCAGGTGGGTGTCGAGCGTACTTTCCCCGTGCACTCCCCGGTGATCGACCACATCGAGGTCGTCACCCGCGGCGACGTGCGTCGCGCCAAGCTCTACTACCTGCGCGAGCTCCGCGGCAAGAAGGCGAAGATCAAGGAGAAGCGCGTCAACAACTGACGCGAAGCTTCTTCACAGCACCCCGGGACACGATGTCCCGGGGTGCTTTCGTTCTGTCCCCGGTGTGCGAACCTTGTTATTGCCGTGCGCTCACGGTGCATTCTTCGAGAAGGAACCAGATGACTGACTCTCCGTCCGCACGCCCGACACGACGGCGGCGCGGGTTCCTGGTCTTCCTCCGTGACGTGCTGGTCATCGTCGTCATCGCCGCGCTGGTGTCCTTCGTCATCAAGACGTTCGTGGTCCGATCGTTCTACATCCCATCGGCCTCCATGGAGCGCACGCTGCTGATCGACGACCGCATCCTCGTCGACGAGCTCACCCCGCGCTGGACCGGCTATGAGCGCGGTGACATCGTCGTCTTCAAGGATCCGGGCGGCTGGCTCGACCCGATGCCGCAGACACCTGCACAGCCGCCGCTGGTCCAGGCCATCGACTGGGTGCTCACATTTGTCGGCATCTCGGCAACCGACACCCAGGACCATCTGGTCAAACGGGTGATCGGCGTCGAAGGTGACCATGTGGTGTGCTGCAACGCGCTGGGGCAGATCACGATCAACGGTGCCCCGATCGATGAGCTGAGCTACCTGAACCTCCCCGAGGGCGACACCGCGGCCTCCAACGAACCTTTCGACGTCGTCGTGCCCGAGGACTCCGTGTGGCTCCTCGGCGACAACCGGGACCGCTCCCGCGACGCCCGTGCACACCAGGAGCTGCCCAGCGGCGGTTTCGTCCCGGTGTCCAACATCGTGGGCAAGGCGTTCCTGACGACCTGGCCGCTCGACCGCTTCGGACCGATCGACGGCCACCACGAGATCTTCAACGGAGTGCCGGACCCCGAATGACTGTCATCACGCCTCGACTGACCCTGGAGCGGAAGCTCCTGGGGGAGTGTGACCTGATCATCGCCCTCGACGAGGTCGGTCGCGGGGCGCTGGCCGGGCCGGTGGCCGTCGGGGCGGCGGTGATGGACGCCAAGGGGGCTCGTCGCCGCGTGCCGGAGGGGCTGCGCGACTCGAAGCTCGTCCCCGAGCGCCGGCGCCCCGACGTCGCCGCCCGCGCGGCTGCGTGGGTGCAGGCCTCGGGCGTCGGCTGGGCGACCGCCGCGGAGGTCGACGAGGTCGGGATCATGCGGGCGCTGGGCCTTGCCGCCTCCCGCGCGGTGCTGGCGGTGGTGGCGCAGGGTGCCACGGTCGAGAACGCTCTGGTCCTCCTCGACGGCAACCACGACTACGTCTCGCGCGTGCATCCTGGGCCCTTGAACGTCCGGCCGGTCGTCAAAGCGGACCGCGACTGCGCCTCGGTGTCGGCGGCGTCGGTGATCGCGAAGGTCGCCAGGGACGGGTACATGGCCGAGCTCCACGAGGATCACCGCGATTACCAGTGGGACCGCAACAAGGGGTACGCGAGTCCGGAGCACCGGGAGGCCATCCGGTCGTTCGGCCTCTCACCGTTCCACCGTTCGTCGTGGGCGATCGCCGACGCACCGACGCTCTTCTGAGCGGTCGCGGCCGGGATGCCGCGACCGGCGCCCGCCGACCATAGGATGGACTCATCATGGATGAGGAAGCCTTCGACGACTACGACCGTGAGCTCGAGCTCGCGCTGTTCCGCGAGTACCGCGACGTCGTCTCTCAGTTCCAGTACGTCGTGGAGACCGAGCGTCGCTTCTACCTGGCCAACGAGGTCAACGTCGTGCGCCGGGACACCGAGCACGACTTCTACTTCGAGATCTCCATGAGCGATGTGTGGGTGTGGGACATCTACCGTGCGGACCGGTTCGTGAAGGCCGTCCGGGTGCTCACGTTCAAGGACGTGAACGTCGAGGAGCTGCAACGCCGCGAGTTCGAACTGCCGCAGGAGCTCTCGCTCGACGGGGAGTGACTCCAGCCGCCGTTCCTGCACAACGGTGACGTGCTCCACTGTTTCCACAGCGGCCGGGCTGTCTGCTCCGGACCGCGGAGGTCACGGGGTGGCCCCGGGAATCCTGTGGGGATGGCAGCGAAAGATGACCTCGGGCGAGCCGGGGAACAGCAGGCAGCGGACTACCTGACGAAGCGCGGGTATCGCATCGTCGATCGAAACTGGCGGTGTCCACAGGGGGAGCTGGACATCGTCGCCGTCATCGGTCGGCATCTCTCCGTGGTCGAGGTGAAGACGCGGCGGTCGGCGGCCTTCGGGCACCCGTTCGACGCCATCGACGACCGGAAGCGCCGGCGGCTGTGGCAGCTCGCCTATGCGTGGCGGGCTGCGCATCCGGATCTGGCACGGGGACGGGTGCTGCGGGTGGAGGCGGTCGGCATCGTGGGGGCGGTTCCGGAGACCGCGTCCATCGAGCACCTCGAGGACATCGCGTGAGCACCGCTCGGACGTGGTCGGTGGCCCTCACCGGGGCGGAGGGGCATGTCGTCGAGGTCGAGGCCGACCTCTCGCCGCAGACGCCGGAGTTCCGCATCATCGGTCTCCCCGACAAGTCTCTGGGCGAGGCGGTGCAGCGCGTGCACAACGCCTGCGTGAACTCCGGGCTGTCGCTGCCCCGGCGGCGTCTGACGGTGAACCTCTCGCCGGCGAGTCTGCCCAAGCACGGGTCCGCCTTCGACCTCGCGATCGCGGTCGCCTCCCTCGCTGCGAGCGACATGCTCGCTCGTCGTGCCGTGCGGCAGACGGTGCACCTGGGGGAGGTCGGGCTGGATGGCCGTCTGCGGCCCGTCCCCGGTGTGCTTCCCGCGGTCTTCGCCGCTGCACGCGCCGGCTTCGAGCGCGTGATCGTGCCCCACGGCAACGCGACGGAAGCCGGTCTCGTCGCCGGCGTCGAGGTGCGCGCCGCCGCGTCGCTCGCCGAGGTGGCAGTCTGGCACGGGGCCGAGGTGGAGGTGCCGGATGTCGAGCCGGTTCCCGGCCCGCAGCCGCCGGAGGGAGAACCGGACGACCGGGACCTCAGCGATGTCCTCGGACAGGAGGAAGCCGTCGAGGCCCTCATCGTCGCGGCCGCGGGCGGCCACAACATGCTCCTGAGCGGTCCGCCGGGAGCAGGCAAGACGATGCTCGCCGGGCGACTGCCCGGGATCATGCCGCCGCTGACCGAGCAGGAGGCCATCGAGGTCGCGTCCGTGCGCTCCCTCTGCGGCGAGGCCGTGACCGGGCTCGACCACCAGCCTCCGCTGGTCGCTCCGCACCACAGCGCCTCGGTGGCGGCGATGGTCGGAGGCGGGTCGCGGACGGCGCGCCCCGGCGCGGTCGCACGGGCTCATCGGGGCGTGCTCTTCCTCGACGAAGCGGCCGAGTTCCCCCGGGTGGCCTTGGACGCGCTCCGTCAGCCACTCGAGACCGGCTTCGTCGACGTGCATCGATCCGGCTTCGTCGTGCGGTTCCCGGCGCGGTTCCAGCTGCTCCTGGCGATGAACCCGTGTCCGTGCGGGAACCGGGGGGTGCGTGACGGCGACTGCATCTGCCCACCGCAGGCGCTGCGACGCTACGCGACCCGCCTCTCCGGGCCATTACGCGATCGTCTCGACATCGATCTGCCGGTCTCGCGCGTCGCCGCCTCACGCTCGCTCGCGGGGGAGCGCTCCGAGGTGACCACCGTCGAGGCCCGGCGCCGCGTCGGCGAGGCGCGCGCTCGAGCGGAGCGGCGATGGCGTGGCACGCCCTGGCGACGCAATGCGGAGGTTCCCGGGACCCTGCTCCGGCACGGCGGATTCCGCCTCCCGCCAGACGCGCGGGCCGGTCTCGATCGGGCACTGGAACGAGGGGCGTTGACGCTCCGCGGATACGACCGCGTCCTCCGGGTGGCATGGACCATGGCCGACCTCGCCGGACACGACCTCCCCGGAACGGACGAGATCGGCCGCGCGCTCCTTCTGCGGATGGGGGTGGCGCGGTGATCGACGAACTCGTCTCCCAGCAGGATGCGCTCGACGCCGCTCGGAGAGTGCGCGGCACCGATGACGTGGCGGAGGCGCTCGCACGTGTCGCCTGGTCCGTCGTCACCGATCCCGGGGACGCCGTCGCCGCGACCCTCGTGCGCGAGTTCGGACCGGCCGACGGCATGCGTTTCGCTCTCGACGCGCGGGGACGGTCGTGGCCGATGGTCCGCGCTGCGGGCGCACGACGGGCGCTCGACGAGGCGCGGGCGCGGTGGCGACAGCGTGCCGATCCGGCGGCTGTGATCGATGCCCTCCGGCGGGCGCAGACGGCGGGCGCCCATCTGCTCCTTCCGGGAGATCCCGACTGGCCGCTCGCCGTCGACGATCTCGATACGGAGGCTCCGGTGGTGCTGTGGGCGCGCGGGCGCCCGGAGCTCCTGACCAGCGCGGCACGCGTCGCCATCGTGGGCGCCAGGGCGGCCACCGCCTACGGGGAGCGCGTCGCCGCCGACCTCTCCGGCGACCTGGCCGCCGCGGGGACGGCTGTCGTGTCGGGCGGCGCGTACGGCATCGACGGGGCAGCCCACCGCGCCGCGTTGACTGTCGGTGGGGGGACGATCGCGGTTCTCGCCGGAGGCGTGGACCGCCCGTACCCCGCCGGGCACCGCAACCTTCTCACGCGGATCGCGGTCGACGGGGTCGTGGTCAGCGAGGTGCCCTGCGGGACGGCGCCGACCCGGTGGCGCTTCCTCGCCCGCAACCGACTGATCGCGGCACTGGGGCAGGCGACGGTGGTCGTCGAGGCCGGGTGGCGCAGTGGCTCCCTCAACACGGCGGGGCACGCGGCAACGCTCGGCAGGCCACTCGGCGCGGTGCCCGGTCCCGTCACCTCCGCCTCGTCGGCCGGCTGTCATCGGTTGCTCCGCGAGTACGACGCGGTGTGCGTCACCTCCGCGGCGGAGGTGGCCGAGATGCTCCCGATCGACGCGCGGTCGCCGCACGCACACGATGCCACGGAGGAGGGGCGGGTCCTGCTCCTCCGTGCCCTGAGCACCCGGACCGCTCGGACGGAGGCGCAGCTCGCGCAGCGCGCGGATCTCACCGTCGAGCGGACCAGGGCGCTGCTCGGCCTCCTCGATCTCGACGGCCTTGCGCGGCGGGACGGGGACGGCTGGCGCGGGATCGGCGCGGCACGGACGTCATAGGACGGCTCGCGGCGGGGCGCACGGCTCGGGGGGCGGGGGAGGGGCAGGGTGGAGGTATGGACTTCGCGGTCGCTGTCGAGGCGTTCGCCGACCACCTGGAGAAGGTGCGCCGGCTGTCGCCGGCGACCGTGAAGGCGTATCGCTCCGACCTGCGGGACCTCGGGGCGAGCGTGGCGGGCGGTCCGGTGGACCGGATCGACCTGGAGATGCTGCGCGAATGGCTGTGGCAGGCGACCCAGCGCGGCGACGCGCGAGCGACGCTGGCCCGACGTGCGGCCACCGCGCGAGCGTTCTTCGGCTGGGCGCGCGAGCAGGACATCATCTCCATCGACCCGAGTCTTCGGCTCGTGGCGCCGAAACGGGCGAAGACGCTGCCGACCGTGGCATCGAAGGACGCGATGTCCGAGCTGTTGGAACGCCATCGGCAGGCCGCATCCTCGGGCGAGCCCGTCGCCCTCCGTGACCACGCCGTCCTGGAGCTTCTCTACGGCGCCGCGGTCCGCGTCTCCGAGCTCTGCGGTCTCGACATCGACGACCTCGATCTCGACCGCGGGACGGCTCTTGTGCGGGGCAAGGGCGACAAGGAGCGCGTCGTGCCATTCGGTGCCCCGGCCAGGGATGCACTCGGTGCGTACCTGCGCCGCGCTCGCCCGGCGCTCCTCAGCAGGGCCGCGGATGCCTCGCCTGCCGTCTTCCTCGGGAGCCGCGGTGCCCGGCTGGGACCGCGGACGGTCTACGAGGTGGTCGCCCGTGCGCTCGCACCCGTCGTCGGCGCGGAGACCGTCGGGCCGCACGCCCTCCGCCACACGGCGGCGACGCATCTGCTCGACGGCGGCGCCGACCTGCGCGCCGTGCAGGAGATCCTAGGGCACGCGAGCCTCGGCACGACGCAGATCTATACGCATGTCTCGGCGGAGCGGCTGACGGCGACGTACCGGCTGGCGCACCCTCGCGCCTGAGCGGCTGCCCGCTCGGTCGGAGATCAGGTCCCGCAGCAGGGCAGGAGACGGGCCCGCAGGACGGCGCCGAACAGCAGCATCGGGTTGATGTACTCCCCATCGCGCCGCACACCGACATGCAGCGCGCCAGGAGCCGTGTGCCCACCTGCGGAGACCCGACCGATCTCCTGACCCCGGCTGACCGTGTCGCCCGCCCGGAGCGACGACTCCAGCGGCTCGAACGAGCTCACCAGGCCGTCTGCGTGTCGGATGGTCAGCACGGGACGATCGACGACCACGCCCTGGAACGCGACCACTCCGTCCGCCGGAGCGCCGACAGCGGTACCGGCGGCGGCGGTGACGTCCACGCCCCGGTGTCCGGGACCGTAGGCGTGCGCCGGTGCGCGATACGCGGCGCTCACATGGCGGCCACCGTCGACGGGCCATCGCCAGGCACCCTCGGAGGCGGAACTGTCGGCCGGGGACGGGCCGGAGCGGGGTGCCGTCGCCGCGTGTACGGATGCAGGGGCGGCGAGTGGGGCGCCGCCGCCGCCCAGAAGCACGAGACAGGCGAGCGCCGCCGTGATCGCGACGCGAGCGGCACGAGACGAGTGTGAACGGACAAGGTGAGGGGAACCCGAGGGAGAAGCCATGCGGTGAGTGTGCGCCGGGGGCGATCGCGCAGACCGGACGCCCGGGGGAAGAACCCTGTAGCGGGGGAGAAGGGCGAGGATCGCGCTCCTGTGCAGGACGAGCCGGCGGCGCATGATCCTGTATGCTGGACGAGCACCTCGATCTCGGGGTGACTACGCGTGCCCAGAGCGACTCCGTCGTGGCATCCACTCCCGCAGGTCCCGTTCTCCGAACGGGTGGGCGTGAGCCGGGCACCAGGATGTCCGACCGTCCGGTCGGCATGACAACCTCAACGGCGCTCCGCGCCAGAATCAGGAGACGACCATGGCTGTGGTCACCATCCGCCAGCTGCTCGACAGCGGCGTGCACTTCGGACACCAGACCCGTCGGTGGAACCCGAAGGTGAAGCGCTTCATCCTCACCGAGCGCAGCGGCATCCACATCATCGACCTCCAGCAGTCGCTCGGCTACATCGACAAGGCGTACGACTTCGTCAAGGAGACCGTGGCGCACGGCGGCACGATCCTCTTCGTCGGCACCAAGAAGCAGGCGCAGGAGATCCTCGCGGAGCAGGCCACGCGCGTCGGCCAGCCCTACGTGAACCAGCGCTGGCTCGGCGGCCTCCTCACCAACTTCTCCACCATCGCGAAGCGTCTCGCCCGCATGAAGGAGCTCGAGGAGCTCGACTACGAGAACCCCTCCGCCTCCGGCTTCACGAAGAAGGAGCTGCTGCTCAAGAAGCGCGAGCTGGACAAGCTCCACAAGTCGCTCGGCGGTATCCGCAACCTCACCAAGACGCCGTCCGCCCTCTGGGTGGTCGACGCCAAGCGTGAGCACCTTGCCATCGACGAGGCCAAGAAGCTCGGCATCCCGGTGATCGGCATCCTCGACACCAACGCCGACCCGGACGACTTCCAGTACCCGATCCCCGGCAACGACGACGCCATCCGTTCGGTGTCGCTGCTGACGCGCATCATCGCCGACGCCGCCGCCGAGGGCCTGCAGCAGAAGCACAACCCGGAGTCGGGCGACGCCGAGCCGCTGGCCGAGTGGGAGAAGGAGCTCCTCGAGGCTCCCGTCCAGGAGTCCGCTGACGCCGCCGAGGTCGTGACCGCCGACGACGAGGCCGCTGTCGTCGAGACCCCTGCCGCCGACGCCACCGCCGCCGACGAGGCCGGTGCCGAGGCGCACGACGAGGCGATCGCCGCCGCTTCCGGTGAGGAGACCGCCGAGGTCGCCGCCGCCGAGGCCGCAGACGCCAAGTAATCCCTCGTACACCCACACAACGAAGCAAGGAGCCACCACACATGGCCAACTTCACCATCGCCGACCTCAAGGCGCTGCGTGAGCAGCTCGGCACGGGAATGGTCGACACCAAGAAGGCACTCGAGGAGGCCGACGGCGACGTCGAGAAGGCCACCGAGATCCTGCGCCTGAAGGGTGCGAAGGGCAACGCCAAGCGCGCCGACCGTTCGACCAGCGAGGGCCTCGTCGTCGCTCGCGAGCAGGACGGCGCCGTGACGCTCGTCGAGCTCGCCTGCGAGACCGACTTCGTCGCGAAGAACGAGCGCTTCATCGCGCTGGCCGACAAGGTCGCCGACGCCGTCGCCGCCGTGAAGGCCGACTCGGTCGAGGCCGCTCTGGCCGCTCCGGCGGGCGACAAGACCGTCGAGCAGCTCATCTCGGAAGAGGCCGCCATCATCGGCGAGAAGGTCGAGCTCCGTCGCGTGCGCACCGTCACCGGTGACAGCGTCGAGGTCTACCTGCACCGCACGAGCAAGGACCTGCCGCCGCAGATCGGTGTCGTCGTCGCCTACACGGGTGACGACGCCGAGACTGCGCGCAGCATCGCCCAGCACATCTCGTTCGCCAACCCGTCGTACCTGTCCCGCGAGGACGTGCCGGCGGATGCGGTCGAGAAGGAGCGCGAGATCGTCACCGAGATCTCCCGCAACGAGGGCAAGCCCGAGGCCGCTCTGCCGAAGATCGTCGAGGGCCGTGTCTCCGCGTTCATCAAGCAGGTCGCCCTGCTCGAGCAGGACTACGCGAAGGACAACAAGCTCTCCGTCGCCCAGGTGGCGAAGGACGCCGGTATCACCGTGACGGACTTCGCGCGCTTCAAGGTCGGCGCGTAGCACTGTCGAAGGGGTTCGGATCGCTCGATCCGAACCCCTTCTTCATGCCCACCAGGCACTATCTTGAATCGGGACGAGAGGACATCCCCCATGACTGAACGCACCGGACGCCGTCGCGTCCTCCTCAAGCTCTCCGGAGAGGCGTTCGGCGCCGGGCAGCTCGGCGTCAACCCCGACGTGGTCAGCCAGATGGCGCGCGAGATCGCCGCTGCGGTCGACCGGGTCGAAGTGGCGGTCGTCGTCGGCGGCGGCAACTTCTTCCGCGGGGCGGAGCTCAGCCAGCGGGGCATGGACCGGGGGCGGGCCGACTACATGGGCATGCTCGGCACCGTGATGAACGCCCTCGCGCTGCAGGACTTCCTGGAGCAGGCGGGCGCGGCGACGCGCGTGCAGTCGGCGATCTCGATGACCCAGGTCGCCGAGCCCTACATCCCGCGTCGCGCGGAGCGGCACATGGAGAAGGGCCGCGTGGTCATCTTCGGTGCCGGTGCGGGCCTGCCGTACTTCTCCACCGATACGGTCGCCGCGCAGCGCGCACTGGAGATCGGTGCGCAGGAGGTCCTCGTCGCCAAGAACGGCGTCGACGCGATCTACACCGCCGACCCGAACAAGCACGCCGACGCCGAGCGCATCGAGCGCGTGACCTACCGCGATGCGCTCCAGCAGGGCCTCAAGGTCGTCGACTCGACGGCGTTCAGCCTGTGCATGGACAACAACATGGACATGCGCGTCTTCGGCATGGAGCCGGCGGGCAACGTCACCCGCGCTCTCCTGGGCGAGCCCATCGGCACGCTCGTCACCGCCTGAGCGCCTGCACGGGACGGGGGCCCGCTCCCGATAGAATTTCCAGAACACCCCGACGATAGGAGCCACCGTGATCGCGGACGTCCTCGCTGAAACCACCACCCGCATGTCCCGGGCCGTCGAGGCTGCCAAGGAGGACTTCTCCACGGTGCGCACGGGTCGTGCGAACCCGCAGCTCTTCCAGAAGGTGCTGGTCGACTACTACGGCACGCCGACGCCGCTCGCTCAGCTCGCGTCGCTCGCGAACCAGGAGGCGCGCACGCTCATCATCACGCCGTACGACAAGTCGGCGCTGAAGGCGATCGAGCAGGCCATCCGCGACATGCCGAACCTCGGGGCGAACCCGACGAACGACGGCAACCTCGTGCGCGTCACGATGCCGGAGCTCACGGCGGAGCGCCGTAAGGAGTACGTCAAGCTCGTGAAGTCGAAGGCGGAGGACGCCAAGGTCCACGTCCGCGGCATCCGCCGGAAGGCGAAGGACGAGCTCGACGGCCTGAAGAGCGAGCTCGGCGAGGACGAGATCTCCCGTGGTGAGAAGGAACTCGACGCGCTGACCCGTCAGCACGTCGACCTCATCGACGACGCGCTGAAGCGCAAAGAGGCAGAACTCCTCGAGGTGTAGTCCGCATGTCCGACGAATCGCGAGGCACCGACGAGGGCGCTCCGGTGGCGCGGCCGGAGGTCGGCCCCGACGGCGGCGTGCCGCTCGGCGACGCGGCCTTCCCGGCCTTCGACGCCGACCGCGTGCCCCCGCGACCGCCGCTTCCGGCGACGCCGGGTGCAGCGCCGGTGACCGCCGACCGGCTGGACACCGCGGATCACAATGCGATCCGCGAGCAGTGGCGCCAGGCGCGGGACGAGTTCGGCACGCACGTGTCGCATGCGCGGGATCAGCTCGACCAGGCGAACGAACGCATCAAGCAGCGCACCGGACGTGACCTCGTCCTCGCGATCCTGATCGGCCTCGCCTTCGGTGCGGCGCTCCTCGGCTCGCTGCTGTTCGTCAAGGCGCTGTTCGTCCCGTTCGCGCTGGCCGCGGCCCTCCTCGGCGTCTACGAGCTCTCGCGCGCGCTGCGCGCCGCCGGGCGGCGCGTCGACGTGATCCCGCAGTTGATAGCGGCGACCTTCCTCGTGCTCTCCGCGTACTTCGCGGAGCCCTGGCTGAGCTGGGTCATGCTGTTCGTCTCCGTGGCGTTCGTCATCGTCTGGCGCCTGCTCGCCCAGATGGTCGCGAAGGATGGGCGCACGTACGGCGATGTGCTCACCGACGCCGTGATCGGCGGGTTCGTGCAGGTGTACGTGCCGTTCCTCGCGGGCGTGGCCCTCATCCTGCTCGAGCAGGAGGGGGGCCAGTGGTGGGTGCTCAGCTTCATCGCGATCGCCGTGGCGGCCGACACCGGCGCTTACGCCGCGGGGCTCGCGTTCGGGCGACACCCGATGGCGCCGCGGATCAGCCCCAAGAAGACGTGGGAGGGCTTCGGCGGTGCGGTGGTGGCGTCGCTCGCGGCGGGCGTCCTCCTGGCGATGTTCCTGCTCGACCTGCCCTGGTGGGGCGGTGTGATCTTCGGGGCCGCGATCCTGCTGTCCGCCACGCTCGGAGACCTCGGCGAGTCGATGCTGAAGCGGGATCTCGGGATCAAGGACATGAGCTCCTGGCTCCCCGGGCACGGTGGGCTCCTCGATCGGCTGGACAGCATCCTGCCGTCGACCGTCCCGGCCCTCTGCCTGTACTTCCTCCTCTCTCCCTGGTTGGTGCTGTGATGAACGACAGTGGTGCTGTGATGAACGACGACCGTCGCGAGGTCGCCACGCAACGCGCGGCCACGCCGGCCTTCGCGCTCACGACCGGACGCACGAAGGGGTACCACCGTGCCGCGGTGGACGGATTCCTCGCCTCGGCACGGCGGGCGTTCGAGAGCGGCGCGGACGATCTCACGGCCGATGACGTCCGCACCGTCTCCTTCCCCCTCGTCAAGGAGGGGTACGTGGTGGCTGACGTCGACGCGGCCCTCGGACGGGTCGAGGACGCGTTCGCCGCGCGGGAGCGGGAACGCGCCGTTCGGTCTCTCGGAGCGGGCGCCTGGGTGGAGCAGGCCAGAGCCGACGCGCAGGTCATCCTGGACCACCTGGCGCGTCCGCGTCGCCACCGGTTCGCCCGTACCGGCTTCCTCACGTTCGGGTACCGGGTCGACGAGGTCGACCACGTCACCTCCCGGATCGTCCGCTACCTGCGGGACGGCGACGCGCTGTCCGCTGAGCAGCTGCGGTCCGCAGCGTTCCGCATGCAGCGTGGCGGCTACCGCGAGGAGCAGGTCGACGCGCTCCTGGACGCCACCATCGACGTGATCCTGGCGGTCCGCTGAGCCGTCTGATGGCCTCTTCAGGCAGGTATGCGTAAACTGTCCTCCATCGTGAACTCCCGAAACGACATGATTCCCGAACGAAGCGACGCCGTGCTGGTACCCGCAGCCGCGGCTGCATCAGCCTCCCGCGGCACGCGCCGCTGGTCGCGCCGCCGCGGTGTCGTGGGCGTCTTCAGCTCTCTCGCGGTCGTCGCATTCGCGGCCGCGATGGTCGCGCCCACCGGCGTCGCGCTCGCTCAGCCCATCGCCACGGAGGCCCCGGACTCCGTGTATGCGGTGGCCCTGGCGGACACCCAGAACCTCACGGTCACGGTGGAGGGCGCGGCGATCACTCCCGTCGAGCGCGGCTCCTTCGACGTCTACGTCAAACCCAAGCCGAAGCCCAAGCCGAAGCCGGCCCCGGCGACCACCTCCTCGTCGTCGTCCGAGGGCTCGCAGGGCGGGTCGTCCGGGGGCGGCGGACTCCCGCCGTACAGCGGCGGAGGCGCACCCGCGGAGTGGATGGCAGCCGCCGGGATCGCGCAGGGCGACTGGCAGTACGTCGACTACATCGTCTCGCGGGAGAGCGGCTGGAACCCCAACGCGACGAACTCCTCCTCCGGTGCCTGCGGCCTCGTCCAGGCCCTGCCCTGCAGCAAGGTGCCAGGGAACGGCTACAACCCGGTCGACAACCTCCGCTGGGCGACCGGATACGCCACGGGTCGCTACGGCAGCTGGGCCGGCGCGTACAACTTCTGGGTCACCAACCACTGGTGGTGAGCCGGCACCATGCCCCGCTCACGCCGACGTCCTTCCGCGCGCCCTGAGGGCGAGGACTCGTTCGACCGTCTCCTCGCCGGCTGGAAGCGCACCGAGGTCCGCCGAGGCGTGGAGTGGACGGTGCAGCCCGTCTCCGCGCTCCAGGCGCAGAAGGCGTACATCTGCCCGGGCTGCGGACGATCCGTCGAACCGGGTACCGCCCATCTCGTGGCCTGGCGCGCCGACGGCGTGCTCGGCGATGCCGCAGCCCTGGCTGACCGCAGACACTGGCACAACCACTGTTGGAGGATCGCATGACCATGGAGATCCGGGGACCGCTGGAGCTCCCGGCGCGCCGCGAGGACATCGAGCTGCACACCGCGGACGGCCTGACGCTCGTCGGCGAGCTCGCGACGCCGGAAGCCGCAGCCCCGGTGGCGACGCTGGTCACGCTGCACCCGTTGCCGACCGCCGGTGGCTTCATGGATTCGCACATCATCCGCAAGGCGTCCGCGCGTCTTCCCGCCCTGGCCGATCTCGCGGTGCTGCGGTTCAACACCCGTGGCACCACCTCGCCGCGCGGCACCAGTGAGGGGACGTTCGACGGCGGCGCTGCAGAGCAGTTCGACGTCGCGGCCGCCATGGACGTCGTCCGCGACCGCGCGCTGCCGCGCCCCTGGCTCGTCGGGTGGTCGTTCGGGACGGAACTCGCCCTCAAGTACGGTGCCGACCACGACATCGAGGGCATCATCCTCCTCTCGCCGCCGCTGCACCGCGCGACGGCGGAGGAGGTCGCCGCCTGGGGGGAGACCGGCCACCGCGTGGTCATCCTCGTGCCCGAGTTCGACGACTACCTGCGCCCGGCGGAAGCGCGGGAGCGCTTCGCGACGATCCCGCAGGCGCAGCTGATCGCCGTCGAAGGGGGCAAGCACCTGTGGGTGGGGGAGACGCAGACGCGCCGGGTGCTCACCGAGATCGTCGCCGCCGTCAATCCGTCGGGGCTGCCGCTGCCGACCCACTGGCCGGCAGCGGACTGACGGCGAGGCCCGCCCCGGTCACCGCTCGTTCATGCGCGGGATGAGCACCTGCCGGTAGAGGATCAGGATGCTGGCCGCCACGGGGATCGCGATGAGCGCCCCGAGCAGGCCCAGCAGGCTTCCTCCCGCGAGGGCTGCCACCACGACGACGGCGCCGGGCACGGAGACGGCGCGGCTCATGATGCGCGGCGAGATCACGTACGCCTCGATCTGCATGTAGATCAGATAGTAGATCGCCGCCGCGAGAGCCGTGCCGGGGGAGCCGAGGCCCGGGATGAGACAGACGAGGACGATGATCGTCGAGCCGGTCAGGGTGCCCACCAGCGGGATGAGCGAGAAGAAGAACGCGACGACCGCGAGAACGGCGGGGAACGGCGCGTCGATGATCGTCAGGTAGATCGCGCTGAGGACGCCGTTGATGACGCCCTGGCTGACCTGGCCCATGACGTAGTAGCCGACCGAGTCGGTGATCTGCTCGGAGAGATCGATGAAGCGATCCCGCTTGGACGCCGGGACGAGCTGGTACACCGCGCGCTTGAGCGACGGTGTCGAGGCCGTGAGATAGATGGTCAGGATGAGGACGATGAAGGCGCCGAACACGCCGCTGAGCACCGCGCCGCTGGCGATCAGCACGCCCTGACCGATAGACCCGCCGATCTCCGCGAGATTGGTCGTCAGCCAGTCCTCCACATACGCGAAGACGTCGTCGACGAGGAGGTTCGGGAATGTCTCCTGGATCCAGCTCCTCAGATCCTCGATCGCGGTTCCCCGTTGCACGATCGCCGTGATCTGGGCGATGAGCTGCGAGATCTGGTCGACCAGCACGGGCAGCACGATGAGGATGATCCCGACGAAGACGGCCAGCACGGCGACGATCGTCACGAGGACCGCGAGCCAGCGGGGCAGGCGTCGACGCTCGAGGAACGTGACGAGAGGGTCGAGGCCGAGGCTGAGGAAGAGGGCGGTGCCGATGTAGAGCAGCACGGTCGACAGCGTCTGGACGCTGCTGATCAGGACGATCCCGAGCCCCACGCCGAGTGTCGCCACGAGGGCGGTGCGGAACGGGTTGTGGATCTTCATGCAGACTCCTCGGTACGGCTGCAGCAAGGCTACCCATGCCGCGGCTCGACGCGCCGCCGACGTGCCGGACGACGGACGAGGGAGGGCCCTCGTGGTCAACACACAGGTGGGTTCGCTAGTCTGAAATGTCGAGTGTGGCGTCGTGGGCGGGAAGCCGCGATGCGTGAGGAGACTATTCGTGCGTTTCGTATGGGCCGTGGTGGCCTTCGTGCTGGCTGCCGTGCTGATCGGTGCGGGGATCGCCCAACGCACCATCTTCGTCGGCCCTTCGTCCGAGGAGGCCCGTGTCGACATCGAGGAGCCCGCGCCCTTCGTTCTCCTGGACGGCGACGTCCTGCGGATCAACGCCGGCGCGCAGAAGCTGCTCGTCCGCGGCGAAGGGGAGATCTTCACCAGCTACGGACGCACGGCCGACATGGAGGCCTGGCTCTCCGACTCCGAGTACAACCACGTGACCGTCGGGGACGAGGACGAGCTCGTCGTCGAGCATGTCGCCGCAGCGGACGACGAGGGGTCCACCGAGACGCCGGCGCCCGAGACGACCGCGACCCCGGCGCCGGAGGAGGACGCCGACGCGCCCGCGGGCCGGAACCCTGCCGGCTCCGATCTGTGGCTCGACTCCTTCAGCGAGGAGAACTTCCTCGCCACTGACAAGATGCAGCTCCCGGAAGGGACCAGCGTGCTGATCGCCTACGACGGCACCAAGGACGCGCCGGACGACATCGTGGTCTCCTGGCCGCTGGACACGCGGACGCCGCTGGCGGGCCCGCTCATGGCGGCAGGCGGGTTGGTGCTCCTCGTGGGCCTGGTCCTGTACGTGCTCGCGATCCGTCACCAGCGCCGTGGCCGCGGCCCGCGCCGGAAGGGGCCCGGGCCGCTTCCCACGACGCAGCCGATCGACGTGGCGGCCCTTCCGCCGTCCGAGCGCGAGGCCCTGGAGGCCGCGGACGGCGAGCAGGCGCCGACACCGGCGAGGAAGGACGACGTGGAGGACGCGGAGATCGTCGACGAGAAGGAGCAGGACGGGAAGAGCACGATGCGCGCTGAGCGCCCGAGGCGTCGTCGGCGCCTGCTCGCCCTCCCCGCCCTCGGTCTGACCGCCCTCCTGGCCTCCGGCTGCACGGCGGAGTCCTGGCCGGAGTTCGGGGCCCACTCCGCATCGCCGTCTCCGACCCCGACCGTGATCGCCCCCGAGAACCAGAAGCCGCCGGCGGTCACCGAGACGCAGGCCGAGCGGATCCTCCGGAAGGTCTCCGAGACCCTGGTGCAGGCCGATGAGGCGAAGGATCTGGACCTCGCGGCCACCCGTCTCGACGGCGCACCTCTCACGACGAGGACCACCGACTACGCCCTGCGCGCGAAGCTGCCGGATCGGGCCGCGCCCGCCGCGATCCCGACGGACGACGTCGAGGTGGTCCTCCCCGAGGCGACGGACCGCTGGCCACGCACCGTCCTCATGCTCTCGAAGAGCACCGGCGACGACACCGTGCCGCCGGTGGTGCTGACCATGACGCAGGCGGACCCCTGGTCCAACTACAAGGTCACGAACATGGCGGAGATGTCGGCGGACGCGGCGTTCCCCGAAGTGGCGGCCAGCTGGCTGGGGACCTCGCTGGTCCCGGCGGATTCGGCCTTCCTGTCGGTGCCGCCGAACGAGGTCGCCGCGGCTTTCGCCGACGTCGTCGACAACGGTGAGAAGAGCGCCTCCTACGGGCAGTTCGACGATCTGGCGCTGAACCTGGCCACATCGATCAGGGACAGCCGACAGAGCCTGGTGAAGGGACTCGCCGACGCCGGGGCTGCGAAGACCTCCAAGGCCGCGTTCGACATGAAGCCGACGACGGCGGAGCCCGTCTCGATGACGACGCTGGACAGCGGCGCCATCGTCGCCGTCTCCGTCCTCGATGTCGAGA
The DNA here is from genome assembly GCF_040686935.1 of Microbacterium meiriae. Classification (NCBI taxonomy): domain Bacteria; kingdom Bacillati; phylum Actinomycetota; class Actinomycetes; order Micrococcales; family Microbacteriaceae; genus Microbacterium; species Microbacterium meiriae. The sequence continues at coordinate 594,735 of NZ_JBFBMF010000002.1, read as the reverse complement.
CCATCACGCCCACGTCCTCCGATGTCGTCATCCGCTTCGGTGACAACAAGGAGGCCAAGGCGCTCACCGGGGCCAACGAGTCCGCGAAGGGCGCCCAGACGACCTATGAGTTCCAGCTGTTCTTCGCCGTCCCGTCCCAGGGGTCGAGCGAACCGATCCGTCTCCTGGCGTCCCGTCAGGATCTCGTGTCCGTGAAGGTGATCAAGTGAGTGAGATGTCTCCCGCGGCCCTGCGTGGCGCCGTCGATCTGTCCAGCCTGCGCAACCGTCCGTCCCCGCCGGCGGGTGGTGCAGCGGCGCCCGCGACCGCACCGGTGGCTGACGTCGTCGTCGACGCGACCGACGAGAACTTCGGTCAGGTCCTGGAGCTGTCGCGCACCGTCCCGGTGGTCGTCGACCTGTGGGCCGAGTGGTGCGGGCCGTGCAAGCAGCTGAGCCCGATCATCGAGAAGGTCACTCGGGAGCTCGGCGGCCGCGTGCTCCTGGCGAAGGTCGACGTGGATGCGAACCCGCAGCTCGCGCAGAGCTTCCGCGCGCAGTCCATCCCGATGGTCGTCGCCCTCATCGCCGGCCAGCCGGTGCCGATGTTCACGGGCGCCGTACCGGAGCAGCAGGTGCGTGAGGTCTTCGCGCAGCTGCTCCAGGTGGCGGCGCAGAACGGCGTCTCGGGAACGCTCCCCGTCGGCGACGCCGAGACCGGGGAAGCCGAAGCCGCTGCCGAGCCCGAGCTGCCGCCGCTGCACGCGGAGGCGTTCGCCGCCATCGAGCGCGGCGACTACCGTGCGGCCATCACCGCCTATGAGAAGGCACTCGCGGAGAACCCGCGCGACGAGGACGCCATCGCCGGCCTGGGCCAGGTCCGCCTGCTCGACCGTGTGCAGGGACTCGACCTCCAGACCGCCCGAGCCGCGGCCGCAGCGGCTCCGCTGGACGTGCAGGCCCAGTTCGACGTCGCGGACCTCGACCTCGCCGGTGGACATGTCGACGACGCCTTCGGCCGGCTCCTCGACCTGTTCGCTCAGCTGCCGTCCGACCAGCGCACTCCCGTCCGGGAGCGTCTCATCGAGCTCTTCGGCCTCATCGGCGCCAGCGACCCGCGCGTGATCGCGGCTCGGAACCGACTCTCCTCGCTGCTCTTCTGATCGGCCTGCGCGGGGATCGTTCCTCCGCGCAGACCGATCGTCGCCGGCCGTCCGTCAGCCGTTGTTCACCGTCGGCACGTGCGGCTCGGGCTGGTGGCGGAGCCAGAGCGTCGACAGCGCGGGCAGCGTGATCGACGCCGTGGGGGCGCCGGCGTCCGCGGGCTCGGCGATCACCATCCCGAGGTTGCCCGACCCCCGTCCGCCGTAGGCGACGGCATCGGAGTTCAGGATCTCCTGCCACACGCCCTCTCTGGGCAGCCCGAGACGGTAGCCGGTGCGTTCCACTCCGGCGAAGTTGCTGACGACGATGAGGCGCCCGCCGTGCGCGTCCCGTCGTTCGAAGGCGATGACCGACGGGTCCCAACTCGGGGCGCCGAGGCGGGTGAACCCGGAGCCGTCGTTGTCGCGCTCCCAGAGGGGGGCTTGCGACCGGTACACCCCGTTCATCGCGGCGACGAAGTCCTGCAGCTGGGCGTGGGAGGGCTGGTCACGGAGCCACCAGTCCAGCTCCCGACCCTCCGACCACTCCGCGAGCTGACCGAACTCCTGTCCCATGAACAGCAGCTTCTTCCCGGGATGCCCCCACATGTAGGCGAGGTAGGCACGGACGTTCGCCAGCTTGTGCCAGTGGTCGCCCGGCATCTTGGACAACAGGCTGCCCTTGCCGTGCACCACCTCGTCGTGGCTGATGGGCAGGACGTAGTTCTCGCCGAACGCGTACACGAACGAGAACGTCATCTCACCCTCGTGGTGCGCGCGGTACATCGGATCGCGTCCGATGTACTGGAGCGAGTCGTTCATCCAGCCCATGTTCCACTTGAAACCGAACCCGAGGCCGGCGTGATCCGTCGGCGCCGTGACGCCGGGGAAGCTCGTGGACTCCTCGGCGATCATCAGGATGCCGGGGTGGAGCCGGTAGGCGGTGGCGTTGACCTCCTGGAGGAAGCGGATCGCCTCGAGGTTCTCGCGTCCGCCGTGGATGTTCGGCTCCCACTCGCCCTCCCGGCGCGAATAGTCGAGGTAGAGCATCGACGCCACGGCGTCGACCCGCAGGCCGTCGACGTGGAACTCGTCCAGCCAGTAGAGGGCGTTGGCGACGAGGAAGCCGCGTACCTCGGGCCGGCCGTAGTCGAAGATGAGTGTGCCCCAGTCCTGATGCTCGCCGCGGCGGGGGTCGGGGTGCTCGTACAGGGGCTGGCCGTCGAAGCGGGCCAGCGCGAAGGCGTCCTTGGGGAAGTGCCCGGGGACCCAGTCCATGATGACGCCGATGCCGGCCTGGTGCAGGCGGTCGATGAGGTAGCGCAGGTCGTCGGGGGAGCCGTACCGGCTCGTCGGTGCGTAGTATCCACTGACCTGGTAGCCCCAAGAGCCGCCGAACGGATGCTCGGCCAGCGGCATGAACTCGACGTGGGTGAACCCTGTCTCCTGCACGTGCGCGATCAGCGGATCGGCCATCTCGCGGTAGCCCAGCCCCTCGCGCCAGGAGCCGACGTGCACCTCGTAGACCGACAGCGGCTGCGCGACGGCATGGGTGGCGGCGCGACGGGTCATCCACGCGCCGTCCTTCCAGGCGTAGGACGAGGTGGTGACGACCGACGCGGTCTCCGGCGGCACCTGCGCCGCCAGCGCCATCGGGTCGGCCTTGAGGATCCAGGCGCCGCTCCGGGTGCGGATCTGGTACTTGTAGCGGGTGCCGACGGGCAGGTCGGGGATGAAGATCTCCCAGACGCCGCTGGCGCCGAGCGAGCGCATGGCGTGGCTCTCGCCGTTCCAGCCGTTGTGATCGCCCACGACCCGGACGGCCGAGGCATCCGGAGCCCAGACCGCGAAGGACACGCCCTGTTCGTCGCCCTGCGTACGGGGATGCGCCCCCAGCGCCTCCCACAGACGCTCGTGCCGCCCCTCGGCGATGAGGTGAAGGTCGAGTTCGCCCAGTGTCGGCGCATGCCGGTACGGGTCGCCGGAGACGATCTCCTCCTCGCCGCGGTAGCGCGTCGCGATGCGGTAGGGGAGCGGCGGCCCGGGGTGGGTGCCCTCCCAGAGGCCGTGCGCGATGTGGGACAGGGCGAGTCGGCTTCCATCGCTGAAGACGGCCTCGACGCTCTCGGCGAGCGGTCGGCGGACGCGGATGGCGGTGACGGTACGGTCGGCGGCATCCTTGGCGGGGTGCGCGCCGAGCAGGGAATGCGGGTCGTGATGCTGACCGGCCGCGACGGCCTCCCACTCGGCGTTCGGGGTGTCCTCGATGCGGCTCATGCGCGCTCCCTCACCTTCAGGATGTGGACGGGCTCGGCGAAGGCGTCGAGCCGGACGTAGTTGTGATCGCTCCAGGTCCAGACAGCGCCGGTCAGGAGATCCTCCACCTCGAAGGTCTCGCCCAGGGGGACTCCCCAGCGCGTGGTGTCGAGGTGGACGGTGGTCTCGCGCACCGAGTGCGGGTCGACGTTCGCGACGACGATGAGGGTGTCCGGTCTCCCGGTACCGGTGAAGGCGGCGTCGAGATGCTTGCTGAACACGAGGATGGCGTCGTCGTCGCTCCAGTGCAGCTCGAGGTTGCGGAGCTGGCGCAGCGCGGGATGCGCCGCACGGATCTCGTTGAGCCGCCGGAGCAGCGGGGCCAGCGACTCCCCGCGTTCCTCGGCTCCCGCCCAGTCGCGGAACTTGTACTCGTACTTCTCGTTGTCGATGTTCTCCTCGGAACCCGGGCGAGCCACGTTCTCGACGAGCTCGTACCCCGCGTAGACCCCGTACACGGGCCCTGCCGTCGCGGCGATGCAGGCGCGGATGCGATACGCCGCGCGTCCGCCGAACTGGAGGTACTCGGTGAGGATGTCGTGGGTGTTCACGAAGAGGTTCGGACGCATGTAGTCGGCCGTCTCGTGGGAGATGGAGGTGAGGAACTCCTCCAGCTCGGATTTGGTGTTGCGCCAGGTGAAGTAGCTGTAGCTCTGCTGGAAGCCCACGGCGGCGAGCGCGCGCATCACGGCGGGCCGGGTGAAGGCCTCGGCGAGGAAGATGACGTCGGGATCCGTCGCGTTGACCGTCGCGATCAGCCACTCCCAGAACTGGAGCGGCTTGGTGTGCGGGTTGTCCACGCGGAAGATCCGCACCCCCTCGGCCACCCAGTGCCGGACGATCCGGAGCATCTCGGCCGCGATGCCCTCCGGGTCGTTGTCGAAGTTCAGCGGATAGATGTCCTGGTACTTCTTGGGCGGGTTCTCCGCGTACGCGATGCTGCCGTCCGGGAGGGTGGTGAACCACTCGGGGTGTTCGCGGACCCACGGGTGGTCGGGGGATGCCTGCAGCGCGAGATCCAGGGCGACCTCCAGCCCCTCCTTCCGCGCGGCGCGCACGAACGCGCGGAAGTCCTGCGGAGTGCCGAGGTCGGGATGGATGGCGTCGTGCCCTCCGTCAGCGGCGCCGATCGCGTACGGCGAGCCCGGGTCTCCCGCCTCGGCGACGAGCGTGTTGTTGCGCCCCTTGCGATTGGTGCTGCCGATGGGGTGGATCGGGACGAGGTAGATCACATCGAAGCCCATCCCGGCGACCTCGGGCAGGCGCTTCGCCGCCGTGCGGAACGTGCCGCTGCGCACTGTGCCGTCCTTGAGCCGTCTGGCACCTTCGGAGCGTGGGAAGAACTCGTACCAGGCGCCCACGCCCGCACGGGTGCGCTCGACGCGGAGGACCTGCTCCGCAGAGAGGGAGCGGAGGGTCGCGATCGGGCGGTCGCGGAAGATCGCTGCGAGTTCGGGGTCGACGGCCATCGCCGCAGTGGTGGTGGCGTCGCCGGCCTGGAGCTCATCGGCTCGGACGCGCAGGCGCGTGCGCTGAGCCGCAGGGCGATCCTTCTCCGCCGCGGCCCGCCGCAGCAGCTCCGCCCCGAGCGCGGCCATCACGTCCACATCGACGCCTGCGGCGACCTTGACGTGCGCGGCGTGCGCCCAGGTGGCGAAGTCGTCCGAGAACGCCTCGAAGTGGAAGTGCCAGACGCCCTCCGCGTCGAGGGCGATCTCCGCCTCCCAGCGGTCGGTGCCGTCCGCGAGGGCGGTGAGCCGGTGCAGGCTCTCCTCGCCGGTCGGGGACGTCAGCCGCACGTGCACGCCAATGAGGTCGTGACCTTCCCGGAAGGCGACCACGCGGAACGGCACGACCTCGCCGGCGAAGGCCTTGGCCGGGAAGCCACCGGGGACCGCTGGGGTCCCGTCGAGCAGCGGGATCCGCGTCGTGCGCAGCGCTCCGGGGCGGTCCGCGTCGGCGGCGCGCGTCGGGATCTGAACGGGGCTCCGCAGAGCCGTGGGCCGGGTTCCAGCACGAGCAGTCACATGCCGAATCTACCGGTCGGGCGTGCGGGAACCTACCGCTCGACCAGGGCGGCGAACCGTGCTATCACTCGACGCGGAACAGGCGCATCGAGGTGCCGGGGATAGGCAGCACCTCGCCCGGTACGAAGGTCTCCTCGGCGTCCGACGGCCGCTCATCCGCGCTCGACCAGAGCGAGACGAACCGGGTGGCGCCGTCGATGTCCTCTGGGAGCCGGACGTCGATCGGAGCCTCCGTGCCGTGCACGATCAGCAGGATCCGGTTCGCGGCTTCCTTGTCCGGCGTGGACGCGGCGACGTACTGCAGGGTGCGGTTGCCGGGGTCCGTCCACTGGGCCGGCTCCATGGTCGCGCCGTCCTGGTCGTACCAGTCCATGACCGACGCGTTCGGGATGTGCTCGCCGAGGCGCGCGTACCGGCTCGGGCGCAGCGCGGGGTTCTCCTCACGGAGCCGGAGGAGGCGCGCGACGTGGGCGCGGAGGTCCTCCTGCCACGGCTCGAACTCCCAGGAGAGCCAGGACAACGGAGAGTCCTGCGCGTAGGCGTTGTTGTTGCCTCGCTGCGTCCGTCCCACTTCATCCCCGGCGGTGAGCATCGGGATGCCGGCCGAGAGCAGCAGGGTGCCGAGCAGGTTGCGCATCGCCTTCCGCCTGGCGGCGAGGATCATCGGATCGTCGGTGGGTCCCTCCACGCCGTGGTTGAAGGACCGGTTCAGATCCGCGCCGTCGCGGCTCTGCTCGCCGTTGGCCTCGTTGTGCTTCACGTCGTACGACACGAGGTCGTGGAGAGTGAAGCCGTCGTGCGCGGTGACGAAATTGATGCTCGCGAGCGGTCCCCGATCCTCGCTGAAGGTGTTGGACGAGCCGGCCAGACGTGTCGCGAAACCGCCGATCCCCACCGGCGCCGAGGCCCGCCGGGCGTAGTCGATGTCGCTGAGCCAGAAGTTGCGCACCCGGTCGCGGTAACGGTCGTTCCACTCATGCCAGCCCGAGGGGAAGTTCCCGGTCTGCCAGGCGCCCAGACCGACGTCCCAGGGTTCCGCGATGAGCTTGGTCTCCGCGAGCACGGGGTCGGCGGCGATCGCCTGCAGAAGGGGATGGTCGGGGGTGTAGGTGTGCGCGCCGTCGCGGGCGATCGCCGTGGCCAGATCGAAACGGAATCCGTCGATCTGCATCTCCTCGGCCCAGTACCGGAGGGAGTCCACGACGAGGCGCGCCCCGGCCTCGGTGGCGGTGTTGAGCGTGTTGCCGCATCCGGTGGTGTCGATGTAGACGCCCGCGTCGTCCTGCCGGTAGTACCGGGCGTTGTCGAGGCCGCGGAGGCTGGACCGCGGGCCGCCGATGCCCTCCTCGGATGTGTGGTTGTACACGACGTCGAGGATCACCTCGAGACCCGCTTCGTGCAGCAGCCGCACCATGCCCTTGAACTCGGCGATGATCGCCTCGGGCCCGGCCTTGCGCGCGCCCTCGGTGGCGTACGCGGCGTGCGGCGTGAAGAAGTTCAGGGTGTTGTAGCCCCAGTAGTTCGTCAGACCACGCTCGAGGAGTCGGGGTTCCGGGACGAACGCGTGGACGGGGAGCAGCTCCACCGAGGTCACCCCGAGCGTGCGGAGGTGCGCGATCATGGCGGGATGCGCGAGGCCTGCATACGTCCCGTGCAGCGCCGGCGGGATGTCGGGGTGACGCTTGGTCAGCCCTTTCAGGTGGCCCTCGTAGATCACGGTCCGGTCGGCCGGGACCCGCGGCTTGGTGGAGTCGCCCCAGTCGAAGCCGTCCTCGATGACCACGCCGCGCCACTCCTGGTAGCCGTGGCCCTGGGCGAGACCACGCGCGTACGGGTCGAGGAGCAGCGTCTCCGGGTTGAACGTGTTGCCGGGGCCGTGCGGTCCCTCGACCCGGAGGGCATACCGCACGCCCGGCTGGAGCAACGGCGTCGTGACCTCCCAGACCCCTCCGGGCCGCCTTTCCAGCGCTGCCTGGTCGACCACCCAGTCGAGGTCCGTGGCGTCGAACACGACGAGCTCGACGGCCGAGGCGTTCTGCGACCAGACCCGGATCGTGCCGACGCCGTCGTGCAGGCGGACGCCGAGATCGTCGAGGGTCGCCCCACCGGGCACGACGGAGGCGGGGGACGAAGGCATGGATACACCCTAAACGTGTTGCATTTCAGTCTCATGACAGGACGCACCCGGTCTCACGCCCAGACGGAGCGTCCGCCGCGCGGATCGGGGAGAATCGACGTATGCGGCACTATCTCGACCACGCGGCGACGACCCCGCTGCGCCCGGAGGCCAGGGACGCGTGGCTGGAGGCGTCCGTCATCGTCGGCAACGCCTCGTCGACGCACGGGGCAGGGCAGGATGCGCGCCGGGTGCTGGAGGAGTCCAGGGAACGCGTGGCCGCGGTTCTCGGGGCCGACCCGATCGAGGTGGTGCTGACATCCGGCGGGACCGAGTCCATCAACCTCGCTCTCCAGGGCCTGTGGCGCTCGCGTCGTCCGGGCTCTTCGGCGGTCGTCGTGCCGGACGGTGAGCATCACGCGACGATGGACACGGTCGCCGCCCTCGTCTCCGACGGAGCCGAGGTGCGCGCTGTTCCTCTCTCTGCCCAGGCGCGCATCGACGGAAGCCGCTTCGCGTCGGCCCTGCCCGGTGCGGCGTTCGCGACCGCGCTCGTCGCGAACAACGAGACCGGGACGGTCAACGACGCGGCGGCTCTGACCGCGGCCGCCGCCGATGCCGGAGTGCCGCTGCACCTCGACGCGGTCGCCGCGCTCGGGCACCTCCCGCTGTCGTTCCGGGAGCTGAGGGGCGGTGCGGACGAGGGGACGGGCCTGGTGGCGCTCAGCGTCGCCGGTCACAAGGTCGGCGCGCCCGTGGGCGTCGGTGCGCTGGTGGTCGCTCGGTCCGCCCGACTGACCCCGCTTCTGCGGGGCGGGGGCCAGCAGCGGGGCCTGCGTGCGGGTACGCAGGATGTGCCGGGAGCCGCGGCACTGGCGACCGCGCTCGAGCTCGCCGAACGGGAGCGGGCCGCCGAGACCGTCCGGGTGGGCCGCTTGCGCGACCGTCTCGTCGAGGGGGTCCGTGCGCGGGTGCCGGCGGCGGAGCTCCTGGGCGACCCCGATCACCGTCTTCCCGGGACCGCGCATCTGCTCTTCCCCGGTGCCGTGGGGGAGAGCCTGCTGTTCCTGCTGGACGTGGCCGGGGTCTCGGCCTCCACGGGATCCGCCTGTCAGGCGGGGGTCGCCGAGCCCTCGCACGTCGTGATGGCGATGGGACGCAGCGAGTCGGACGCCAGGAGCGTGCTGCGATTCTCTCTCGGCCGGACCTCGACGGACGCCGACGTCGACGCGGTGCTCGGGGCGATCGGCGATGCCTATGCCCGGGCATCCGGGGCCCGTGCAGCCGAGCGCTCGTAGACTGGACCCATGCGAATCCTTGCGGCCATGAGCGGTGGTGTGGACTCCGCCGTCGCGGCCGCCAGGGCCGTCGAGGCGGGGCACGATGTGGTGGGCGTGCACCTGGCGCTCTCCCGCGCCGGGGGAACCCTGCGCACCGGCAGTCGAGGCTGCTGCACGATCGAGGACGCGCTGGACGCCCGCCGGGCCGCCGACCTCCTGGGCATCCCCTTCTACGTGTGGGACTTCTCCGAGCGCTTCCGGGATGACGTGATCGACGACTTCGTCGCGGAGTACCGCGCCGGTCGCACTCCGAACCCGTGCATGCGGTGCAACGAGAAGATCAAGTTCGCGGCCCTGCTGGAGCGCGCCCTGGAGCTCGGCTTCGACGCCGTCTGCACCGGACACTACGCGACCCTGGTGGATGGTCCTGAGGGTCTCGAGCTGCACCGGGCCTCGGACAACGCGAAGGACCAGTCCTACGTGCTCGGTGTCCTGACGGCCGACCAGCTCGCGCACACCTATTTCCCGCTCGGGACCACGCCGTCGAAGGCCCTCGTGCGGGCGGAGGCGGAGCAGCGCGGTCTCAGCGTGGCCCAGAAGCCGGACAGTCACGACATCTGCTTCATCCCCGACGGCGACACCCGGGGGTGGCTGGCCGAGAAGGTCGGCACCGCCACCGGCGAGATCGTCGATCGCACGGGCGCGGTCGTCGGCGCGCACGAGGGCGCGCACGCGTTCACCGTCGGCCAGCGGCGCGGGCTCAAGCTCGGTGTCCCGGCGGCGGACGGCAAGCCCCGCTTCGTCCTCGAGGTGCGCCCCGTGTCGAACACGGTGGTCGTCGGACCCAAGGAGGCCCTGGCGATCGCCGAGATCGCGGGGGAGCGTTTCAGCTGGGCCGGCGCCGCACCTGCCGCGCCGACGTTCGCGTGCGACGTGCAGATCCGGGCGCACGCCGAGCCGGTGCCCGCCATGGCCATCGTGACCGCGGAGGGCGTCCGCGTCGTGCCGGAGACTCCGCTCGACGGCGTCGCCCCGGGGCAGACCGCCGTGCTCTACGTCGGCACACGTGTGCTCGGGCAGTTCACGATCGATACGACCGTCTCCGCCGTTCCGGTCGGCGTCTGATCCGGGTGGATGTCGGTCCCCGCTCCTAGACTGGCGGGGTGCCGGAGAACATCTCACTGGAAGACGCCCGCAGCGAGGCGGAGGAGCTGACCACCCGCATCCTCGAGGCGAAGGACGCGTACTACGGGCGCGACACGTCGCTCGTCGATGACGCGACGTACGACGGCTGGATGCGGCGTCTCGAAGAGCTCGAGCGTCTGCACCCCGAGCTCCAGGGTCAGGACTCGCCGACGCAGATGGTCGGCGCGGCAGAGGCGACCGGGCTCGCGACCATCGAGCATGCCGAGCGCATGCTCAGCCTCGACAACGTCTTCTCGATCGAGGAGCTGCGGGAGTGGGCGCAGAAGACGCGAGCGGCCGCCGGGCGCGACGTCGATTGGCTGACCGAACTCAAGATCGACGGGCTCGCGATCAATCTGCGATACGAGCACGGCGTCCTGACGTCGGCCGCGACCCGCGGTGACGGTCGGGTCGGCGAGATCGTCACCGAGAACGCGCTCCGGCTCCCCCAGATCCCGGAGCGGCTCGCCGGGGAGGGACACCCGCCGATCGTCGAGGTCCGCGGAGAGGTCTTCATCCCCGTCGCCGCGTTCGAGCGTCTGAACGCGGCGCAGGCGGCTTTCCGCGACCGCGCGTATGCCGACGCCCTCGGGCGGTGGGAGGCCAGGGGCGGCGCGAAGAGGCCGTTCGACGAGGAGAAGGCGCGCACCGCGGCGGCGCGGCGCTTCCCGGCCTTCGCCAATCCCCGCAACGCCGCCAGCGGCGGCCTGCGTCAGCAGATCGACAAGAAGGACGGCCTGGAGCTCGAAGCGGGCCTGCTGCGCATCGAGTCGCTCGCGCTCTACGTGCACGGCATCGGCGCCTGGACGAACCCGCCGGTCGCGGCGCAGAGCCAGGTCTACGAGCTGCTGGCCGCCTGGGGGCTGCCGACGAGCCCGCACACCAAGGTGTGCCGCAGTATCGACGACGTCGTCGCCTTCGTCGAGCACTACGGGGAGCATCGGCACGACATCGAGCACGAACTGGACGGCATCGTGGTCAAGGTCGACGAGCTCGACCTGCACGACGAGCTCGGGGCCACGAGCCGGGCCCCCCGCTGGGCGATCGCCTACAAGTACCCGCCGGAGGAGGTGCAGACGAAGCTCCTCGACATCGTCGTCTCCGTCGGGCGCACCGGTCGCGCCACTCCCTTCGCGGTCATGGCGCCGGCTCACGTCGCCGGATCCGTGGTCCGTCAGGCCACGCTCCACAACAAGGACGTGGTCAAGGCCAAGGGCGTGCTCATCGGCGACACCGTGGTGCTCCGCAAGGCGGGCGACGTGATCCCCGAGGTGCTCGGCCCCGTGGTCGAGAAGCGGGACGGGACGGAGCGGGAGTTCGTCATGCCGGCCGACTGCCCCGAGTGCGGCACGCCGTTGCGCGCCATGAAGGAGGGCGACATCGACCTCCGCTGCCCGAACGCGCGGTCGTGCCCTGCGCAGGTGCGCGGACGCGTCGAGCACATCGGTTCCCGCGGCGCCCTCGATGTCGAGGCCCTGGGCGAGGTCACCGCGGCGGCCCTGACCCAGCCCACGACTCCGGCCGAGCCCCCTCTGAGCACGGAGGCGGGGCTGTTCGCCCTCACGCTGGAGCAGCTCGTGCCGATCGAGGTCGTCGTGCGCGACGCGGAGACGGGTCTGCCGCGCGAGGACGAGGACGGCCTCGTGAAGACGCGCGCGCCGTTCCGACGGAATCCGACCGTGGCCGAGAAGAAGTCGGGTCTGGAAGGTCCGCAGCCGTCCTCGCAGGCGCTGACACTGCTCGCGGAGCTGGAGAAGGCGAAGACCAAAGACCTCTGGCGGCTGCTCGTCGCCCTCAACATCCGCCACGTCGGACCGGTCGCGGCGCGGGCGCTCGCGCAGTGGTTCGGGTCGCTCGACGCGATCCGGGAGGCATCGCGGGAAGAGCTCGCCGCGGTCGAGGGCGTGGGCGGCATCATCGCCGACTCCTTGCTCGCGTGGTTCGACGTCGACTGGCACCAGGACATCGTCCGGCAGTGGGCGGACGCGGGCGTGCAGTGGACGACACCCGGTCATCCGGGGCCGGGAGCAGCGGTCGCCGCCGGGGGAGTGCTGGAAGGCCTCACGGTGGTCGCGACGGGCTCTCTCGACGGATACACCCGTGAGGGCGCTCAGGAGGCGATCATCAAGGCCGGCGGCAAGGCGGCCTCGAGCGTCTCCAAGAAGACGGACTTCGTGGCCGCCGGTCCCGGTGCCGGCTCCAAGCTCGCGAAGGCGGAGGAGCTCGGCGTCCGAATCCTCGACGCCGCGCAGTTCCACGTGCTGGTCACGGAGGGCCCTGCGGCGCTGGAGTGAGGCTCAGGCGCTCTCCGGGGCCGCCGTGGTGGGCGCGAGGAACTGTCGCAGCCGCGGGGAGTCCGCGAATCCCAGCGTCTGGTAGAGACCCACGGCGGCCTCGCTCGAATGCACGGTGATCCGCTCGGCACCGACGGACACGGCGTGCGCGCAGGCGGCGGCGACGAGGCCGCGGCCCGCTCCGCGCCCTCGATGCTCCGGGAGGACGAAGACGCTCTGGATGTCCGCGGAGATGCGATCGACCGCCCCGGGCCGCGGCACACGCGGCACGAGGGCGACCCAGGCGGCACCGACGATACGGTCATCCTCCTCGGCGCGCGCGACGAAGGCGACGTGGGTGCGGGCGTGCGCCTGCCACCAGTCGCCGAGTTCCGCGGTGAACGTGTCGAGCGATCGACCGGCCGTCAGGTCCCTCGGCACGTCCTGCCACTTGAGCTGGGCGAGCGCGGGGAGATCCTCCCTGCCGGCGCGGTCGATGCGCATCGTCGGTCCGCTCAGGCCTTGTGACGGGGCTTCCGGAAGGGCTTCTCCTCGCGGTCGCCGTGCGCCGGGCGCTCGTCGCGGTCGCGCCGGTCGTAGCGGGTCGGGCGACCACGGCCGTCGCCGTCGCGCAAGGACGACCCGCGCCGCGCCCCGGGGCCACGGTCGGGAGCGATCTCGATCAGTCGTCCCGAGATACGGGTGTCGCGGAGCTTGTCGAGGACGGCGGGGTCGAGGTTCGCCGGAAGCTCGACGATCGAGAAGTCGGGACGGATGTTGATCGCCCCGAAGTCGTCGCGGCCCAGACCGCCCTCGTTCGCGAGCGCGCCGACGATCTGCCGCGGCTCGACGCGGTGCCGGCGACCCACCTCGATGCGGTACGGCGTGTAGTCGCCGCGGCCGCGACGCTCCCGGGGTTCGCGCGGCTCCCGCGTCTGCCGCTCGCGCGGCGGGCGGTTGTCGGCGGCCACGGCCTGCGACAGGGCGTCCTGGGCGGGGTCGAGGAGCAGCGGCGTGGCGCCCTGGGCGACCACGGCGAGAGCGGCCGCGACGTCGCCTTCCGGCACATCGTGATGCCGCACGTAGTGGGCGATGATGTCGCGGAACGCGTCGATGCGCGTCGTCTCCGAGAGCGCGGTCGTGATGGCGTCGTCGAAGCGGGCGAGCCGCGTCGTGTTCACGTCCTCGGTGCTCGGGAGCTGCATCTGCGTGGGCTGCTGACGCGTGGCCTTCTCGATGTGCTTGAGCAGGTAGCGCTCGCGCGGGGTGATGAAGCTGATCGCGTCACCCGTCCGGCCGGCCCGCCCGGTCCGTCCGATGCGGTGGACGTACGACTCGGTGTCGGTGGGGATGTCGAAGTTGACCACGTGGCTGATGCGCTCGACGTCGAGGCCGCGGGCGGCGACGTCCGTGGCGACGAGGATGTCGAGCTTGCCGTCCTTGAGCTGGTTGACGCTGCGCTCGCGCTGCACCTGCGGCACGTCGCCGTTGATCGCGGCGGCGGAGTATCCGCGGGCGCGGAGCTTCTCGGCAAGGGTCTCGGTCTCGTTCTTCGTGCGGACGAAGACGATCATCCCGTCGAAGTTCTCCACCTCGAGGATGCGGGTCAGAGCGTCCACCTTCTGCGCGTAGGAGACGACGAGGTAGCGCTGGGTGATGTTCGTGTTGGTCGCGGTCTTGGACTTGACCGTGATCTCCTCCGGGTCACGGAGGTACTGCTGCGCGAGGCGGCGGATCTGCGCGGGCATCGTCGCCGAGAACAGGGCGACCTGCTTCTCCTCCGGCGTCTGCGCGAGGATCTGCTCGACGTCTTCGGCGAAGCCCATCTTCAGCATCTCGTCGGCTTCGTCCAGCACGAGGTACTGCAGCTCGGAGAGGTCGAGCGTGCCCTTCGCGAGGTGGTCCATGATGCGGCCGGGGGTTCCCACGACGACGTGCACGCCACGGCGGAGCGCGGACAACTGCACCCCGTAGCCCTGACCGCCGTAGACGGGGAGCACGTGCACGCCCTTCATGCGCGACGCGTAGGACTCGAAGGCCTCGCAGACCTGCAGCGCGAGCTCGCGGGTCGGGGCGAGGACGAGGGCCTGCGGCGTCTTCTGCGTGACGTCGAGCCGCTCCAGCACGGGGAGGGCGAAGGCGGCGGTCTTGCCGGTGCCGGTCTGCGCCATGCCGACCACATCGCGGCCGGCGAGCAGCGTCGGGATGGTCGCGGCCTGGATGGGCGAGGGGGTCTCGTAACCGAGATCCTTGATGGCCTTGAGGACCGGCCCGGTGATGCCGAGGTCCTCGAATCCGGGGGTTGCGGGGGACTCGTCAGGGGCGTCGGTGGGGGTCACTTCTTCAGGGGTCACTTCCCAAGGGTAGCGCGCCCGGCGACCCGCTTCCTGTGCGACCGGGTCAGACGCCCGAGGTGAGGGCGAGCAGCTTCTCCTTCACCTGCCGGCGGAGCACCTTGCCGATCAGCGACGTCGGCAGCTCGTCGACGACGAAGACGCGGCGCGGCACCTTGTAGGGCGTGAGGATGCTGCGGGCGTACTCGCGGATCGCCTCGACATCGACATCGGCCCCGGGGTCGACGACGATCGCCGCCACGACCTCCTCGCCCGAGTGGTCGCTGGGCAGTCCGACGACCGCAGCGTCGACGACCGACGGATGCTGGCGCAGCGCGTTCTCGACCTCGGTGGGGGCGACGTTGAAGCCGCCCGTGATGATGAGCTCCTTGATCCGGTCGACGATCCGCACGAATCCGGCGTCGTCGATCGTGACGATGTCGCCGGTCCGGTACCAGCCGTCGACGAACACGGCCTCCGTCTCCTCGGGCTTTCCGTAATACCCGGAGAAGACCTGAGGGCCGCGCACGACGAGCTCGCCGGCGGAACCGGCCGGGACGTCCTCGGTGGGGTTCTCCGGATCGACGACGCGGCACTCCGTCCCGGGGAGCGGGAGGCCCACCGTGCCGGGGACACGGTTGTCGGCCACCGGGTTCGCCATGAGGACGGGGGAGCACTCGCTCAGGCCGTAGCCCTCGACGAGATAGCCGTGCGTCGCGGCTTCGAACGGGACGACGAGCTCGTGCGGCAGCGCCATGGCGCCGGAGATCGCCACTTCGATGCCGTCGAGGGAGACGCCCTTGGCGTTGGCGGCCGCGAGCAGCCGGTCGGCGATGGGCGGCACGAGCGGCAGGAACGTCGCCGGGTGCTTCTTGACCACGTCCAGCACGAGATCGGGATCGAACTTCGGGAACAGCACGAGGCGCGCCCCCATCGACATCGCGAAGGTGAGGCAGAGGGTCAGGCCGTAGGCGTGGAACATGGGCAGCACGGCGTACACGACGCAGCCCTTGCCGCGCTGGATGGACGGGACCCAGGCCTGGGACTGTGCCGCATTGGCGAGGAGGTTGCGGTGGGTGAGGGCGGCGCCCTTCGGCGTGCCCGTGGTCCCCGACGTGTACTGGATGATCGCCAGGTCGTCCGTGCCGGGCTGCGGATGCGAGGCGGGGATCGGGGCACCAGCGACCACCGACTCCCAGAGGACGGTGCCGCGGACGCGCTCGGTCAGCGCCGCCCGCGATTTCCTCGCCTTCGCCACCGGCAGCCGGAGCGCGAAGCGGGTGAGTGCGGGCATGGCGCGAGTGACGTCAACGGACACGAGCGTCGAGACGGCCAGGTCGCTCGGGAACTCCTGAACCGTCGCCACGACCTTGTTCCAGACGATCGCGTGCTTGGCGCCGTGGTCCTCGAACTGCTTGCGCAGCTCGCGGGGGGTGTAGAGCGGGTTGTGCTCGACCACGACCGCTCCGAGTCGCAGGACGGCGTAGAACGCCACGATGTGCTGGGGGCAGTTCGGCAGGACGATGGCGACCGGGTCGCCGGCGCGCACGCCGAGATCCCGGAGCCCCGCGGCGGCGCGATCGATCGCCTCCTGCAGCTGTGCGTAGGTGGTCTCCCTGCCGAAGAACTGCAGGGCCGGGGCATCGGGATAGTCCCGCGCCGACGCGGCGACGATGTCCACGAGGGAGCCGCTGACGGGGGCGAGGTCCTCCGGAACGCCGTCGGCGTAGCTGGCGATCCACGGGCGAGGGGGCTGGAACGTGCTCACGCGCCCAGCTTAGGCGGGCTGCGCCGCACCGAGCGGCGGGCGGCTCGCCAACTAGACTGGGGAGCGTGTCTGAAATCACCCCTGATCTTGTGCGCCATCTCGGCGTGCTCGCGCGCATCCAGCTGAACGACGACGAGGTGACGCGGCTCACGGGCCAGCTCGACGCCATCGTCGACAACATCGCCAAGGTGTCCGAGGTCGCGACCGCCGATGTCGCCGCGACCAGCCACCCGATCCCGCTGAGCAACGTGTTCCGTCCCGACGTGGTCGGCGAGACGCTGACGCACGAGCAGGTGCTGCAGAACGCCCCGGACCAGGCCGACGGCCGGTTCCGCGTCACCGCGATCCTGGGAGAAGAGCAGTGAGCGACATCATCCGACTGACGGCGGCGGAGCTCGCCGACAAGCTCGCGACGCGCGAGGTCTCCAGCGTCGAGGCCACGCAGGCGCACCTCGACCGCATCGCCCAGGTCGACGGCGCCGTGCACGCGTTCCTGCACGTCAACGAGCACGCGCTCGAGGCCGCGGCCGACATCGACTCCCGCCGTGCCGCGGGGGAGGACCTCGGGCCGATCGCCGGCGTCCCGCTCGCGATCAAGGACGTCCTCGTCACGACCGACCAGCCGACCACGAGCGGCTCGCGGATCCTCGAGGGCTACCGCTCGCCGTATGACGCGACGGTCGTGGCCCGCTCCCGTGCCGCCGGACTCATCCCGCTCGGCAAGACGAACATGGACGAGTTCGCGATGGGCTCGTCGACGGAGCACTCCGCCTACGGCCCGACCCGCAACCCCTGGGATCTCGACCGGATCCCCGGGGGCTCGGGTGGGGGCTCTGCCGCCGCCGTCGCCGCCTTCGAGGCCCCGCTCGCCCTCGGCTCCGACACCGGCGGATCGATCCGTCAGCCTGCGCACGTGACCGGCACGGTCGGCGTGAAGCCGACGTACGGCGGTGTCAGCCGATACGGCGCCATCGCGTTGGCGTCGAGCCTCGACCAGGTCGGCCCGGTCACCCGCACGGTGCTCGATGCCGGTCTGCTGCACGACGCGATCGGCGGCCATGACCCGAAGGACTCCACGTCGCTCGACGAGCAATGGCCGTCCTTCGCGGCGGCCGCACGCGAGGGTGCGCGCGGGGACGGCCTCAAGGGTCTGCGCGTCGGCGTCATCCGCGAGCTCCCCGACAGCGGTTTCCAGCCGGGCGTCGCGGCGTCGTTCCGCAGCGCGCTGGCGCTGCTCGAGGCGCAGGGCGCGGAGATCGTGGAGATCGGTGCACCGCACTTCGAGTACGGCGTGGCCGCCTACTACCTGATCCTGCCGGCGGAGGCCTCGAGCAACCTGGCCAAGTTCGACTCGGTGCGCTTCGGTCTCCGCGTCACCCCGGCCGGGAACCCCACCGTCGAGGACGTGATGTCCGCCACGCGCGACGCCGGCTTCGGCGACGAGGTCAAGCGCCGCATCATCCTCGGCACCTACGCGCTGTCGGCGGGCTACTACGACGCGTACTACGGCAGCGCGCAGAAGGTCCGCACGCTGATCCAGCAGGACTTCGCCGCGGCCTTCGCCGATGTCGACGTCATCGCGACCCCGTCGGCCCCGACCACCGCGTTCAAGCTCGGTGAGAAGATCGACGACCCGCTGCAGATGTACCTCAACGACATCACGACGATCCCCGCGAACCTCGCCGGTGTCCCCGGCATCTCGATCCCGAGTGGTCTTGCGGACGACGACGGCCTGCCCGTCGGCATCCAGTTCCTCGCCCCGGCGCGGGAGGACGCCCGCCTCTACCGCGTGGGCGCCGCCCTCGAGACGCTGCTCGTGGACTCCTGGGGCGCGCCGCTGCTGTCCCGTGCCCCCCAGCTGGAAGGAGGCGCGCGCTGATGGCCGCCGCCAAGCTCATGGACTTCGACAAGGCGCTCGAGATGTTCGAGCCGGTCCTCGGATTCGAGGTGCACGTCGAGCTCAACACGAACACGAAGATGTTCTCCGACGCGCCCAACCCCGCGAACGAGGCGTACCACGCGGCGGAGCCGAACACCCTGATCGCGCCGGTCGACCTGGGTCTGCCCGGTTCGCTGCCGGTCGTCAACGAGACGGCCATCCGATCCTCGATCAGCCTCGGCCTCGCGCTCGGCTGCTCGATCGCCGAGTCCAGCCGTTTCGCCCGGAAGAACTACTTCTACCCGGACCTCGGCAAGAACTATCAGATCTCCCAGTACGACGAGCCGATCGCCTTCGAGGGCTCGGTGGAGGTGGAGCTCGAGGACGGCACCATGGTGACGATCCCGATCGAGCGCGCGCACATGGAGGAGGACGCCGGCAAGCTCACCCACATGGGCGGCTCGACCGGTCGCATCCAGGGGGCGGAGTACTCGCTCGTCGACTACAACCGCGCCGGCGTCCCGCTCGTCGAGATCGTGACGAAGACGATCTTCGGCACCGAGCACCGTGCCCCCGAGGTCGCGAAGGCCTATGTCGCCGCGATCCGCGACATCGTCCGCGGACTCGGGATCTCCGAGGCTCGCCTCGAGCGCGGCAACCTGCGCTGCGACGCCAACGTGTCTCTCCGTCCTCGCGGTGCCGAGAAGCTCGGCACGCGCACCGAGACGAAGAACGTCAACTCGATGCGGTCGGTGGAGCGTGCGGTGCGCTACGAGATCCAGCGGCAGGCGCAGATCCTCGCCGACGGCGGCACCATCATCCAGGAGACGCGGCACTGGCACGAGGACACCGGGACCACCTCTCCCGGACGTCCGAAGTCGGACGCCGACGACTACCGGTACTTCCCCGAGCCCGACCTGCTTCCGGTGCAGCCTCCCCGCGAGCTGATCGAGGAGCTGCGTGCGGCGCTGCCCGAGCAGCCCGTCGCCCGCCGTCGCCGGCTCATGGACGAGTGGGGCTTCACCCCGCTGGAGTTCCAGGACGTGCGCAACGGCGGTCTGCTCGACGTCGTCGAGGCCACGATCGCCGCCGGGGCCACGCCCGCCGCGGCACGGAAGTGGTGGACGGGGGAGATCACCCGCCTCGCCAACGCGCAGGAGAAGGACGCGGTCGACCTGGTCAGCCCGGAGAGCGTCGCCGCACTGCAGCAGCTCGTCGATGCCGGCACGCTGACCGACAAGCTCGCGCGCCAGGTGCTGGAGGGCGTGATCGCCGGGGAAGGCACGCCGCAAGAGGTCGTCGACGCCCGTGGTCTCGCCGTGGTCTCGGACGACGGCGCCCTCATCGCGGCGATCGACGAGGCTCTCGCCGCGCAGCCCGACGTGATGGCCAAGATCCAGGACGGCAAGGTCCAGGCGGCCGGTGCCATCATCGGCGCGGTCATGAAGGCCATGAAGGGCCAGGCCGACGCCGCACGCGTCCGCGAACTCATCCTCGAGCGCGCCGCGCAGTGATTCTCGCCCCCGGGCCTCCGTGTCGGAGGCCCGGGGGACAATGGACTCATGGGACACGGTGATGGCAGAGGCCGCATGGTGTCCTCCGCCGACGCCGACGATTCCGGGACGCGGATCCTCCACGTCGACATGGATGCGTTCTACGCCGCCGTCGAGGTGCTGGATGATCCGGGTCTTCGCGGGCTGCCGCTGATCATCGGATCCCCGGACGGACGATCGGTGGTCTCCAGCGCTTCCTACGAAGCACGGCGCTACGGCGTGCGCTCCGCCATGCCCGTGTCGCAGGCTCTGCGGTTGTGTCCCACCGCACGTATCGTCCCTCCGCACTTCTCTCGGTATCAAGAGGTCTCGCGGCAGGTGATGGCGATCTTCGAGTCGTTCACGCCGCTCGTGGAACCGCTGTCGGTGGACGAGGCCTTCCTCGACGTGCAGGGTGTGCGCCGGCTCTGGGGGAGTCCGGCACGGATCGCCGCCCAGATCCGTGAGCGCGTCCTCGCTGAGGTCGGCATCACCTGCAGCGTCGGCGTGGCCGCGACCAAGCACGTCGCGAAGATGGCATCGACCATGGCAAAGCCCGACGGAATGCTCGTGGTCGCCGAGCACGACACTCTCGCGTTCCTCGCGCCGCGCCCGGTACGGGCGCTGTGGGGAGTGGGGCCGAAGGCGGCGGTAGCTCTGGAAGCCCGCGGCCTCCGCACGATCGACGACCTGCGCACGGCGCCGCCGGAGATGCTGGACCGGGCTGTCGGGCCGGCGCTCAGCACGCGGCTCGCGCAGCTCGCCCGGGGAGAGGACCCCCGCGCCGTCGACACCGAGCGCGTGGAGAAGAGCATCGGCCACGAGGAGACGTTCGACCAGGACATCACGGATCGAGCGTTCCTCCGCGCCGAACTGCTCCGGCTCGCCGATCGCGTGGGCGCCCGCCTGCGTCGGGCCGGGTGGGAGACCTCCACGGTCGCGATCAAGATCCGCTTCGACGACTTCCGGACCGTCAACCGATCGCAGACGCTGAGTGAACCCACCGCGGTCGGGCAGCGCATCGGCGAGGCGGCGCAGGGTCTGTTCGCGCTCATCGAGCGTCGCGATCCGATCCGCCTCGTGGGCGTCCGCGCCGAGAACCTCCGGCCTGCGGGAGGCAGCGCGCTGGCGCTCTGGGATGACGACGAGGGCTGGCGCAAGGTCGAGGGGGCGGTCGACGAGGCCATGGCACGGTTCGGTTCGGCGACGATCAGCAGAGCGCGCCACATCGGACGAGGTGAAGGACGAGGTGCCGCTCGCCATCCGAAGGATCACGGCGTCGATTGACCGCGCGCCGGAGGCCGCCGTCGGCTACCGTGGGAACATGCCGAACATTGCACTGGAACTCGGGAATCAGGTCGCGTCCTTCGGCGTGAAGAGCGCATACGGGGAGCCGCAGGAGATCGACGGTGTCACCGTCACTCCGGTGGCGTTCACCTACGCCGGCTTCGGCGGCGCCAGCGGCGACGGAGGAGAAGGCGGCGGGGGCGGCGGCGTGTCGGTCCCGGTCGGTGTCTACGTCCGTCGCGAAGAGGGACTGCGCTTCGAGCCGAACATCGTGACGCTCCTGGTCGTGGCCGTGCCCTTCGTCTGGGTCACAGGTCGGGCACTCACGCGCATCATCCGTGCCCTCAAGAAGTGACGACGCGGTCGCAGCTGCTCTCTCGCACGCCGCGACACTGATCGTCGAGGACGTCCGCGCACTCGCGGCGTCCAATCCTGTCGTGATCATCGACGGGGGAAGCGGTGCCGGCAAGACCTCTCTGGCTGCGCGTGTGGCACATGCCTGGCCGGTTGCCGGCCGCGTGCAGGTCATCGCGCTGGATTCGCTGTACCCGGGCTGGGACGGACTCGACGGGGGCGCGGAGAAGGCGCTGGAGGGCATCCTCCGCCCGCACGGACGCGGCCTGCTCGGCGCCTGGCGTCGCTGGGATTGGGAGCGCGGCGAGGAGGCGGAGACCCACGCCGTGGATCCCGCACTCGGGGTCATCGTCGAGGGCAGCGGGATCCTGCGTCCGGCCACGGCACGGCTGGCGGATGTCCGCGTCTGGGTGGAGTCCGGGGAACAGTCACGCAAGTCACGGGCGCTCGCCCGGGACGGAGACACCTACCGCCCGCACTGGGACCGCTGGGCGGCGCAGGAGCGCCGTCACGTCGAGCGGGACCACCCCCGCGACCTCGCCACCCGAGTCGTCGAGGTTCCCTGAGCTCACTCAGCGGAGGGCGTCGGCGTCGCTCTCGTCCACGGCTTCGATGAGGAGTTCGAGGCGGTATCCCAGCCAGTCGTACACCGCTTGGCCATCGCCCCCGACGTCGGGCGCGTCGTCGGTGATGCCGAGGCGCGTCGCGATCACGAGGCGGATGGCGGTGAGGGTGCGCAGCCAGGCGTCCACGTGGTCACGGCGCACCACGACATCGCGAGGGATCCGGGCGTCGGCATCGGTCACCTCGGCGTCGGGATCGAACATCTGCAGCGATGCGCGAACCGTGCGGGCGTCGTGGAACCGCCGGTCGAGGAGGTCCGCGCGCGTGGCGGAGGCGAATGCAGCCGACGCATCGTCGTCGTCCGGGTAGGCGTTCGGGGTCAGCCGGGCTACCCCCGGGTCGTCCTGTTCGGAGTTCCGCAGCACCTCCATGAAGTCATCGACGAGTCGGGCCAGGTGCATCCCCTCGATCGTGGCGACGGAGACGGTGATCGGCGTGGTGTTCATGCGGCCTTCCTGACGGTCGCCCAGAGTCCGTAGTCGTGCATCGCCTGAGCGTGCACCTCCATGGTCTCTCGCGGGCCGGTGGCGACGATCGCGTGGCCGTCGTGATGAACGGCGAGCATGAGGCGGGTGGCGTGTTCGGTCGTGTAGCCGAAGTAGGTGCGGAAGACGCGCACGACGTAGCTCATCAGATTCACGGGGTCGTTCCATACGACGACCTCCCAGGGCTCCAGCGGAGCAGCGAACAGGTCGGTGGTCTCCTCGACCTCGGGAAGAGCGGTCGACATGATCATGCCCACCCGAGCTCATGCAGCTGCGCGTCGTCGATGCCGTGGAAGTGCGCGATCTCATGGACGAGCGTGGTGTGGATCTCGTCACGGAGTTGGTCGATGTCGTCGCACTGTGCGAGGTGCGGCTCCCGGTAGACGATGATGCGGTCGGGCAGCTCGCCCATCCCGTATTGCGTGCGCTCCGTCAGCGCCAGGCCGTCGTAGTGGCCGAGCAGGTCGAGACCGCCGTCCTCCGGACGGTCCTCCACGACGAAGACGACGTTCTCGAGCTGCTCGACCATCTCGTCAGGCAGCTGGTCGAGCTCGTCGATCACGAGGGCCTCGAAGGCCGCGGCGTCCATGTCCATCGCCTCCAGCCTACGGCGACGGCCGGGTGCTCAGTGCAGAAGGATGAGGAGGGCTGCCACGCCGATGAAGAGGGTTCCGAACACCGTGTTGAGGATCCGCTGTCCCTGCGGGGAGCGCGTGAGACGCCGGAAGGGACGCGCCGCCGTGGCGAAGAACCCCCACATCACCAGGACATCGACGACCACGACCGTCGCGACGAGTGCCAGGTACTGGGGGAGCGGTGGCTGGTCCAGTCGGATGAACTGCGGGATGAACGCGAGGAAGAACACGATCGCCTTCGGGTTCAGCAGGTTCACCCAGAACCCGCGGCGCATCATCGACCAGTGGCTCTCCCGGGCGTCCACAGGATCCGGCGCGTCGTCGAGTGCCGGCGCCGGCCGGGTCAGGATCAACCGGATCCCGAGGTAGACGAGGTAGGCGGCGCCGGCGTACCGGATGACGTTGAACAGGAGATCCGAGCGCGAGACGAGGAGCCCGACTCCGGCGGCGACGATCACCACATGGACGATGAGCGCGATCTGTTGGCCGATGATGCCCCAGATCGAGCGCTTCCAGCCCTGCGTGAGGGAGTTGGACATCGTGTTGATCGCGCCGGCTCCCGGCGTGAAGCTGATCACCACGGATGAGGTGAGAAGGGAGAACCAGACCGCCAGTGACACCAGGACAGTCTAGGGCCGCGCGATCGCGGGGCTGGACCGGCCGGACGGCGAAGAGGCTCGGACCGAACGGTCCGAGCCTCTTCGAGCTGGGGTGAGTAACGGGGCTTGAACCCGCGACCTCCTGGACCACAACCAGGCGCTCTACCAGCTGAGCTATACCCACCATGCGCCCGCCGAAACAGGCAACCCCACGAGTCTATTACATGTTCGAGGTGAACTCCGACACCGTGCGGGCGGCGATCTCCTTCGCATCATCGCTGGAAGGTCCCGGTTCGTCGACGAAGACGGCTTCGCGGTAGTAACGCAGCTCGCGGATCGACTCGAGGATGTCCGCCAGCGCGCGGTGCCCGCCGTCCTTGGCAGGTGCCTGGAAGAACACCCGCGGGTACCAGCGGCGGGAAAGCTCCTTGATGCTGGAGACGTCGACGTTCCGGTAGTGCAGCCACTGGTCGACCTGTGGCATGTACTTCGCGAGGAACATCCGGTCGGTGCCGATCGTGTTGCCGGCGAGAGGCGCGCGGCGCTCCAGCGGGACGAAGCGGCGGATGTAGGCCAGCGTCTGTTCCTCCGCCTCCTCGAGGCTGATCCCGTGCGGGATCTCCTCGATGAGCCCGGAGGTCTCGTGCATTGCGGTGACGAAGTCGTTCATGTGCGCGAGGGCGTCCGCGCTCGGACGGATGACGACCTGGAAGCCGGGGTCGAGCGGACGCAGCTCGAAGTCGGTGACCACCACCGCGATCTCGACCAGTTCATCGATGGCGAGATCGAGTCCCGTCATCTCGCAGTCGATCCAGACGAGGCGGTCGTTCTCGGAAGCAGTCACCATGTCGCCATCCTATCGACGGCCCCGACATCCGCCGGGGGAGCGCGGTACGGTAGAGATGTCCGCCTCCGTAGCTCAGGGGATAGAGCAGGAGCCTTCTAATCTCTTGGTCGCAGGTTCGAATCCTGCCGGGGGCGCCAGTGAGCGCCGGTCACGTCGACCGGAGGTCAGCAGTGTCGCAGCGCGTCGACGGCGTCGTCCGCGCGCCAGAACTCGCCGATCAGCCGGAAGTCACCCGTCGCCAGATGGAGCCGCTCCGCCCGGTACCGGAGGCCGAGAGGATCGGCCACCACGCGCAGGTGGCCGAGGACGTGCTCGCGGCTGTCCTGTACGCGCCACAGGTGATCGGCGGCACGGACGAGGTGCTCTCGCCGGGACGCGAGCGGCGGGGCCACGAGGGGGATTCCGGGAGCAGGGATCGAAGCGGTGGTGGTGGCGGTCATGGTCTCTCCTTCCATGGTTCGAACATACGACCGACCACCGACATTGGCCCGCGCCTCGGTATCCGGCGGTGACCTGGCTTCTTCTGCACGGATGACGGTTGCCTCAGCCCGTCCACAGATCGCGCGATCGTGCCCCTGCAACGTGCTCCGCGAGGTGCACGCTGGAGGGCATCCGGCCGCTGAGCCGGCAGCGAGAGGACGAACGCATGATCGACACCGTGACCATCGTGGGGAGAGTCGCGACGGAGCCCACCCCGGGGCGGACGAGTGCGGGGGTGCCCGTCACGAACTTCCGGCTGGCGAGCACGCACCGGCGCTTCGACGCAGCGAGCGGCTCGTGGGTGGACGCGGGGACCAACTGGTTCTCGATCGCCGCCTTCCGCCAGCTCGCGGAGCATGCGCGCGCATCGCTCAGGGTCGGCGACAGCGTCATCGTCTCGGGACGACTGCGCGTACGACCGTGGGAGAGCAATGGCAAGCAGGGGACGAGCGTCGACATCGACGCCGACACGATCGGACACGATCTGCGGTGGGGGACCACCGCGTACCGACCGAGCACCCGTCCGTCTCCCACGGATGCGGAGGAGAGCGGGGACGTCCCGACGACCGATGAGGAAGGGCGCGACGCGTGGGAACAGCCGGCGGAGAGCGAGGCGGCCTAGACTCTGCTCGTGCTCCGATCGGTCCTGAACTCCCGCGCTGCGGCGCTCGTGCTCGTCGCCGGTCTCTCGGCAGCCGTCCTCGCCGGATGCGCCCCGGAGCCGGAGGCGACGCCGACCCCGACCGGGACGGCCAGTGCCACGCCGACACCGCCGGCCGCGCCTGCTCTGGTGTCGGGCGGGAGCGCCGCAGACAACCTTCCCGTGTTCACCGCAGTGGCCGAACAGGTGTGGGGCACGGAGCAGCGTGCGGAGGGGCGGGCATACGTCGACGGTCTCGTCGCGGCGGGATTCGATCGGGACGCCATGCAGCTCACGCCGGACCAGTCCACGGTCGGGAACCCGGCGGAGAGCATCCAGTTCTCGGTCCGCTGGGGCGAGGAGGAGTGCCTGATCGGACAGGTCGGGCCCTCCACCGGCGCCGTCGTGACCACCGTCATGCCACAGCTCGCCGGCGGGCGCTGTCTCGTGGGCGTGACGCGGCCGATCGACTGGTGACCCGCGTACACAGATAAGCCCGCTCACGGCCGGTAGGCTGGAGTGTCGATCTTCGACGCCAACAGAAGGAGCGGTTTTCGGTGGCTGAGTACATCTACTCCATGGTTCGTGCCCGCAAGGCGGTGGGTGAGAAGCTCATCCTGGACGACGTCACGATGGCGTTCCTGCCGGGCGCGAAGATCGGCATGGTCGGCCCCAACGGCGCCGGAAAGTCGACGATCCTCAAGATCATGGCGGGGCTCGACACGCCCTCCAACGGTGAGGCCAAGCTCTCGCCGGGCTACTCCGTGGGCATCCTCATGCAGGAGCCCGAGCTCGACGAGTCGAAGACGGTCCTGGAGAACATCCAGGACGGCATCGCCATCAAGGCCAAGGTCGACCGGTTCAACGAGATCTCCGCGCTGATGGCCGACCCGGACGCCGACTTCGACGCGCTGCTCGCGGAGATGGGCACGCTGCAGGAGGAGATCGACGCGGCGGACGGCTGGGACCTCGATTCCCAGCTCGAGCAGGCGATGGACGCCCTGCGCACCCCGCCCGGCGATGCGGCCATCGCTCCGCTCTCCGGTGGCGAGAAGCGCCGTGTGGCGCTGGCCAAGCTGCTGCTGCAGAAGCCCGACCTGCTGCTCCTCGACGAGCCCACCAACCACCTCGACGCCGAGAGCGTGCTCTGGCTCGAGCAGCACCTCCAGTCGTACAAGGGCGCCGTGATCGCGATCACCCACGACCGGTACTTCCTCGACCACGTGGCCGAGTGGATCGCCGAGGTCGACCGCGGCCGCCTCATCGGCTACGAGGGCAACTACTCGACGTACCTGGAGAAGAAGGCCGAGCGCCTCGACATCCAGGGCAAGAAGGACGCCAAGCTCGCCAAGCGCCTGAAGGACGAGCTGGACTGGGTCCGCTCCAGCGCGAAGGGCCGCCAGACCAAGTCGAAGGCCCGTCTCGCGCGGTACGAGGAGATGGCGGCCGAGGCGGAGCGGACGAGGAAGCTGGACTTCGAGGAGATCCAGATCCCTGCCGGTCCTCGACTCGGCAACGTCGTCATCGAGGCGAAGAACCTCAAGAAGGGCTTCGACGGGCGCTCGCTCATCGACGGCCTGAGCTTCAGCCTCCCGCCGAACGGCATCGTCGGCGTCATCGGTCCGAACGGCGTCGGAAAGACGACCCTGTTCAAGACCATCGTCGGTCTCGAGCCCCTGGACGGCGGAGACCTGAAGATCGGCGAGACCGTCAAGATCAGCTACGTCGACCAGTCGCGTTCGTCGATCGACCCGAACAAGACCCTGTGGGAGGTCGTGTCCGACGGACTCGACTTCATCACGGTCGGCAAGACCGAGATCCCGTCCCGTGCCTACGTGTCCAAGTTCGGGTTCAAGGGTCCGGACCAGCAGAAGAAGGCCGGCGTGCTCTCCGGTGGAGAGCGCAACCGTCTGAACCTCGCGCTCACCCTCAAGGAGGGCGGCAACCTGCTCCTCCTCGACGAGCCGACCAACGACCTCGACGTCGAGACCCTGAGCTCCCTGGAGAACGCGCTGCTCGAGTTCCCCGGCTGCGCCGTGGTCATCACCCACGACCGGTGGTTCCTCGACCGGATCGCGACGCACATCCTCGCGTACGAGGGCACGGACGAGAAGCCCGACCAGTGGTACTGGTTCGAGGGCAACTTCGAGGCCTACGAGCAGAACAAGATCGAGCGCCTCGGGCCGGACGCGGCCAAGCCCCACCGCTCGACCCACCGCAAGCTCACGCGCGACTGAGCCGGTCATGAGCACCGACTCGCCGGGTTCCCGCCTGCACATCCCGATCCAGCTCCGCTGGGGCGATCTGGATGCGTTCAACCACGTCAACAACACCTCGATGCTGAAGCTGCTCGAGGAGGCGCGCGTCCGCGCGTTCTGGCGGGCGGGACCCGGCGAGCAGGCGCCGTCCACGGCCGTCCTCGACTCCGGGATCGAGGAAGGCATCCTGACGCTCATCGCGCGGCAGGAGATCGAGTACCTCGCTCCGGTGCCGTATCAGCGCCGCCCGTTGGAGGTGCAGATGTGGTTCGGGAAGCTCGGTGGCTCGAGCGTCGAGGTCTGCTACGAGGTGCACAACGACCCGGCCGCCGAGCCGCGTGAACTCTACGCGCGGTCCACGGCCGTCATCGTGCTCGTCGACGCGGGGACCGGGCGGCCGACGCGGCTGACCGCGGAGATGCGCGAGGCATGGGAGCCGTACGTCGGCCCCTCCATCGAGTACGCCCACCGCTGAGCGCAGGTCAGCGATCCTCCGGGACGCGGATCATGATCTCCTGCGCGACGCTCGCGACCAGCGCGCCCTCACGGGTGTACACCCGCCCCGTGGCCAGACCGCGACCGCCCCGGGCGCTCGGCGACTCTTGCACGTAGAGGAGCCATTCGTCCACGCGGGCCGGACGATGCCACCACATCGCGTGGTCCAGGCTCGCGACCTTCAACCCGGGCAGCGACCATGACACTCCGTGGGCGCGAAGGATCGACTCCTGGATCGTCATGTCGCTGAGGTAGGCGAGCGCGGCCCGATGCAGCCGCTGGTCGTCGGGGAGCGGGGCACGCAGCCGCATCCACACCGCCTGCCGCGGAACCCTCTCATCATCGTTCGGCAGATAGAGCGGGGAGTCGACGTGGCGGATGTCCGCGGCGCGCTCGCTCAGCATGCGCCGTGCACCGCCGGCGAGGCCCGGCACCCGGTCCTCATCGGGGACGAGGTCCTCGGGGACAGGGATACCGGCGGGCATGGGCTCGGCATGCTCCACTCCGGGGTCGGCGTCCTGGAACGAGGCGATCATCGAGAAGATCGGGACGCCGTTCTGGTATGCCTGAGTCCGACGGGTGGAGAACGAGCGGCCGTCATGGATGCGATCGACGGCGATGGTGATGCCCTGACTCGCGTCGCCTGGGCGGAGAAAGTACCCGTGCATCGAGTGGACGGCCCGGTCCTCCGGCAGCGTGCGCTCCGCGGCCACGAGGGTCTGCGCGAGCACCTGACCGCCGTAGATGCGGCCGCTCGGCATCGGGTGCGACGAACCGGTGAAGATGTCCTCGGTGGTCCGCGCCTGGGTGGCGTCGAGGTCGAGGACGTCGAGAAGACGCTCCACGGTCTGGATGGCGTGCTCGTCGGCGCTCATGTGTTCCCCTCCGCGGCCCCGGGTCGCCGCTCGTTGGTAGTTTAGAACGCGTGACCCCTCAGCTCCTGCTCGCCGATCCGGACACGGCGAAGGATGTCCTCACGTTCACGGGCCGCGCGGCCCGGGTGTCCGACGAAGGGGTTCGCCTGCAGGCCCATCACGGCGTCCTGGCGCTCACGACGGCGGTCCTCGCACCTCAGGGGCTCTTCGACCAGACGCCGACGATCCTCGCCATGCGCATCGTCCGTGCCGATCCGGAGCTCGAGTGCGACCTCGTGATCGACGCCCTGAGCCCGACGGACGACCCGCAGCGCCTCGGGCTGCCCGAGACCGCCCTCTCGCCCGCATGGGCCGGCGTCGCGCCCCCGCGGCAGGGCTGGCTCGCGGAGTCCGTCCTGCCCGCCTCCATCATCGCGCAGCGTGCACAGTGGGGCATCTCCGCGGTCGCCCACGGTGCGGGACCGGGGTCGGGTGAGGAGGCCGTGCGCGCGCTTCGTGCGGCCATCTGGGGCGAGCCGGACGACGACCTCGGCGGATTGCCGCGGGGCGTGGCGTTCGCCGCGGACGCGCTGGGCTTCATCTCCGGTGAAGAGGACGTGACCGTCACGCGGTCCGGCCGCTGGACGCGGCTCGCGTTCCGCCGCGGCCACGTCCTCGCACGGGGCCCCGTCGCCACCGGACTGACGGGGGTGCGGGCCACCGGCTCCACAGCCTGACGTGACCGCAGGCAGGACCAGGGGAACAGTGCCGGTTCAGCCGAGGGCAGCCGCCGCGCGTCCCGCCTGACGGCCGGAGAACAGGCACCCGCCGAGGAATGTCCCCTCCAGGGCGCGGTAGCCGTGCGCGCCCCCGCCGCCGAAGCCGCTGGCCTCACCGGCGGCGAAGAGGCCAGGAATCGGTCCGCCGCCTCCGTCCAGGGCACGACCGTCGAGATCCGTGTTGATCCCGCCGAGGGACTTCCTGGTCAGCACGTGCAGCTTGACCGCGATCAGCGGTCCTGCGGAGGGATCCTGCAGCCGGTGCGGCGCCGCGGTGCGGATGAGCTTGTCCCCGCGATAGGCCCGCATCGAGCGCAGCATGCCGATCTGCGCATCCTTGCTGAAGTCGTTCGCCATCTCGCGATCGCGAGCGACCACTTCCCGGCGCACGGCATCGACGTCCAGGAGCTCGCCGCCGGGATGAGCCGCCATCTGCTCCAGCAGCGACTCCAGGTCGTTCTCGACGATGAAGTCCTCGCCCTCGTCGAGGAATGACTGCACCGGTCCCGTCGGCCCCTTCGCGAGGCGGGACTTGAGCAGCAGCGCCACATCCTTGCCGGTGAGGTCGGGGTTCTGCTCACTGCCGGACAGCGCGAACTCCTTCTCCACGATCTGCCGCGAGGTCACGAACCAGGAGTGGTCGTGGCCCGTCCGCCGCAGGTGCTCGAGCGTGCCGAGGGTGTCGAAGCCGGGGAAGAGCGGAACGGGGAGCCGGTGTCCGGTCGCGTCGAGCCACAGCGACGACGGCCCTGGCAGGATGCGGATGCCGTGCTGCGGCCACACCGGGTTCCAGTTCGTGATGCCCTCCACGTAGTGCCACATCCGGTCGCCGTTGATGAGGCGGGCGCCGGCGGTGGCGCTCACGACCTGCATCGAGCCGTCGACATAGGCGGGCACGCCGGAGAGCATGTGCGCCGGGGGAGTGCCGAGGCGCGGGGGCCAGGCCGCGCGGACGAGGTCATGGTTTCCGCCGATGCCGCCCGAGGCCACGATCGTCGCCGTCGCGTCGATCTCGAACGCGCCGATCACATCGCGGGACGACGGGATGCCGCGCGCGGCACCGTCCGACGCCAGCACGCTCCCGCGCGCGCCGGTCACGCGTCCGTCGGTGAGGATGAGCTCCTCGACGCGGTGTCTGGCGAGGACGGTGAGTCGTCCCTCGCGCTCACCCTGCGCGACGGCGGCCGCGAACGGGGCGACGATCCCCGGCCCGGTGCCCCACGTGATGTGGAAGCGAGGGACCGAGTTGCCGGGGCCGAGGGCGCCGTAGCCGCCCCGCTCGGCCCACCCGACCACCGGGAAGAAGCCGACGCCGCGGGAGCGGAGCCACGAGCGCTTCTCACCGGCCGCGAACTGCAGGTAGGCCTCGGCCCAGCGCCGTGGCCACTCGTCCTCGGGTCGGTCGAATCCGGCGGTACCGAACCAGTCCTGGGTCGCGAGCTCGAGCGAGTCGCTGATGCCGAGGCGGCGCTGCTCCGGGGAGTCCACGAGGAACAGCCCGCCGAAGGACCACCACGCCTGCCCGCCGAGGTTCGTGCGGGGCTCCTGGTCGACGATGACGACGCGGCGCCCGGCCTCGAGGGCTTCTGCGGCCGCGACGAGACCCGCCAACCCCCAACCGATCACCAGGACGTCTGCGGTCGGGGGTGTGGTCGTCATGGGTTCTCCGTTGATTCCTGAGGGGAGCGGGTCTCCAGGGTCGTGCGCCCCTGGGGCGCCGTGCCGATGCCGGACGGCTCGAATGTGTTCACCATGGCATAGGCGGCGCGCTCCAGGTAGTCCCAGAGGGTGGTTTCGTGCAACGGGGACAACTGCGCCTCGTCCACGGCGGTGCGCATATGACGAAGCCAACGATCCCGGGCGTCGGGATCGACCCGGAACGGCATATGGCGCATCCGCAGGCGGGGGTGACCGCGAGTCTCGCCGTAGGTCGTCGGCCCGCCCCAGTACTGCTCGAGGAACAGCAGCAGCCGCTCCTCCGCGGGACCGAGGTCTTCCTCCGGGTACATGGGCTTGAGCACGGGATCGAGGGCGACCTCGCGATAGAACACCGAGACGATCTTCGCGAACGTCTCGCGGCCGCCGACCTCGTCGTAGAACGTCACTTGTCTGCACTCCCGTCGCCGCCGGTGTTCTTCTTACGTCGCCAGATGCCGCGGTCCGGGATGACGGGCACCCCGGTGACGGCGTTGGGGCGGGTCTTCGGCGGGTTGGCGCCCCGGACGCGGCGCGCACCCTCCAGTCCGGTGGGCACGACGTCCGCGAGACGCGGCACGTCGATCTCCTTCTCCAGCAGAGCGGCCCGGAGGCGGCGTCGGAGCTCCTGTGCGACGTCGTCCCGCGCGTTCGCCCTGGTCTTGATGACGGCCCGGATGACGAGCGCATCCCCGTCGATGGACTCGAGGCCCCACAGCTCCGGCTTCTCCACGATGCGCGTGCGCCACTTCGGGTCCTTCGCCAGTCCCTGCGCGGTCTCCAGCAGGATGTGCTCGACCTGCTCGAGGTCGGAATCCGGGGCGACGCCGATGTCGACGATCGCCCGCGCCCAGCCCTGTGACATGTTCCCGATGCGGGTGACCTCGCCGTTGCGGACGTACCAGAGCGTCCCGTTCACGTCACGCACCTGCGTCACGCGCACGCTGACGTATTCGACGACGCCGCTCGCCAGCCCGAGGTCGACGACGTCTCCGATGCCGATCTGGTCCTCGGCGACGAGGAAGATCCCGTTCAGGACGTCCTTGACGATGTTCTGGGCGCCGAAACCCAGGCCGGCACCGACCGCTGCGGTGAGGAGGGTGAGCGATCCGAGGAGAGCGTTGTCGATCGCGTTGACGATGAGGATGATCGCGATGATGACGAGCATCACGTTCACGATGTTCTGCAGGATGGTGCCGAGCGTTCGGGTGCGCTGCACGAGGCGCATGTCCGCGAGCGGGGAGCGTTCCAGCGCCTGCGTGTCGTCGACGGCGGCCTTGTTCTTGGCGGTGTCCACGATGCGATGCACGACGCGGGTGATCACCCGGCGCAGCACGAGCGCGATGAGGACGCAGGCGCCGATGATCATCGCGATCTGCAGGAGCTTGCCGCCGACCGTGGTCAGCACGGCGAGCATGTCCTGCACCCACGGCGGGAGTTCGGCGGGCGTCGGCGCGGGGGTCGTCTCGGCGGAAATCAGCATCGTCTCGATGGTACCGAGCGGGCCTCTGCGCCGGCTGGAAGAGCGGCGGCAGAGGCCCGTGTCGTGTCGGTGGCGGAGGGTCAGTCCTCGGCGTCGCGGGACTGCGCTGCGAGAGCGCGCTCCACGTCCGCGAGGTTCTCCAGAACGAGACGGCGCAGCGCGGGCGGCGCGTCCTGGTGCTCGGAGAGCCATCCGCGCGTCGCGTCGCGCAGGGCGACGTCCGCGAGCGCGGTGGGGAAGAGCCCGACGACCAGATACTGGGCGATCTGGTAGGTCCGCGACTCCCACACCGGCAGGAGCATGTCGAAGTACTGCGACACGAAGGCACCGAGCACCTCGGTACCCGCCGGGTGGACGAAACCGAGGGCTGCGGAGCGGACGATCGTGTTCGGGGCGTCGTCGCGCGCGATCAGCGAGTCCCAGGCCTGCTGCTTCGCTGCGGCGTCCGGAAGAGCCGCGCGCGCCTGCGCGGCGAACTCCGCGCCCTTGGCCGTGTTGTCGGCGGCCAGCGCGGCGTCGATGGCACCGGCGTCGGTCGCACCGATCGTCGCAAGGCCGACGAGGAGCTGCCAGCTCAGGTCGGCGTCCACGTCGAGTCCGGGGAGCGTCTCCTCGCCCGAGCGCAGACGGCCGACGATGCCGGCGTGCTCCGGCGTCACCAGGTTGTTCGCGAAGGCGGTGACGAACTGGAGCTGGCTGTCGCTGCCGGCCTCCGCCGACTCGGCGAGCGCCCAGAGACCGTCGGCCACCTTCAGCCGTGCGGTTTCGCGCTCCGCCGGAGCGACGTAGAGCGTCGCGGCCGTCCGCAGCTGCGCGAGCGTGGTCCGGACCGTGGTGGACTCGGTCTCCCGACCGATGTTGCCGAGGACGAGGTCGATGTAGTCGGATGCGGGCGTCTCCGCGTCGCGGGTCTGGTCCCAGGCCGCACCCCACACGAGCGAGCGGGCGAGGGGGTCGTGGATGTCGGCGAGGTGGGCGATCGCGGTCGCGAGCGACTTCTCGTCGAGACGGATCTTCGCGTACGCGAGGTCGTCGTCGTTGAGGAGGATGAGATCGGGGCGAGCCAGGCCCTGGAGCTCGGGCACCTCGGTGCGGTCACCGTCCACGTCCACCTCGATGTGGTGGGTGCGCGTGAGCGCGCCGTCCTGCAGCGAGTAGAAGCCGATGCCGAGACGGTGCGGACGGATGGTCGGGTAGTCGGCCGGAGCCGTCTGAGTGATGGCGAAGCGCGAGATCTTCCCGTTGTCGTCCTCGGCCACGACCGGCTCGAGAGTGTTGACGCCGGCCGTCTCCAGCCACTTCTTGGACCAGGTGCCGAGGTCACGGCCGCTCGTGGCCTCCAGCTCGGACAGCAGGTCGCTGAGCTCGGTGTTACCCCAGGAGTGCTTCTGGAAGTACTGCGAGACACCGGCGAAGAACGCCTCGATGCCGACCCACGCGGCGAGCTGCTTCAGGACGGAGCCGCCCTTGGCGTAGGTGATGCCGTCGAAGTTGACCTGCACGTCCTCGAGGTCGTTGATCTCCGCGACGATCGGGTGGGTCGAGGGGAGCTGGTCCTGGCGGTAGGCCCAGGTCTTCTCCATCGCGTTGAAGGTCGTCCAGGCCTCAGTCCACTCGGTCGCCTCGGCCGTCGCGATGGTGGATGCCCACTCCGCGAACGACTCGTTGAGCCAGAGGTCGTTCCACCACTTCATGGTGACGAGGTCGCCGAACCACATGTGGGCGAGCTCGTGCAGGATCGTCACGACGCGACGCTCCTTGACGGCGTCGGTGACCTTGCTGCGGAAGACGTACGTCTCGGTGAAGGTCACCGCTCCCGCGTTCTCCATCGCGCCGGCGTTGAACTCGGGGACGAAGAGCTGGTCGTACTTGGCGAACGGGTACGGCACGCCGAACTTGGACTCGAAGTAGGCGAAGCCCTGACGGGTCTTCTCGAAGATGTAGTCGGCGTCCAGATGCTGCCAGAGGCTCTTGCGGCCGTAGACGCCGAGCGGGATCACCCGGCCGGACGCGCTGGTGAGCTCCGAGAAGGTGGCCTCGTACGGGCCGGCCACCAGAGCCGTGATGTAGGAGGAGATCCGGGGCGTGGGCTCGAAGCCCCAGGTGGCCGAGACGCCGTCGTCGTGGACGATCGGCTCGGGCGTGGGGGAGTTGGAGACGACCTTCCACTCCGCGGGAGCGGTCACCGTGAACTGGAAGGTGGCCTTGAGGTCGGGCTGCTCGAAGACGGCGAACACGCGACGGGAGTCGGGCACCTCGAACTGCGAGTAGAGGTACACCTCGCCGTCCACCGGGTCGACGAAGCGGTGCAGGCCCTCGCCGGTGTTGGTGTAGAGGCAGTCGGCGTCGACGACGAGGACGTTCTCCTCCTGCAGTCCGGCGAGCGCGATCCGGGAGTCTGCGAAGACCTCGCGCGGGTCGAGCTGCTCTCCGTTGAGCGAGATCTCGCGCACGTCGCGGGCGATGAGGTCGATGAAGGTGAGGCTGTCGGGGGACGCGGAGAAGCGCACGACGCTCCGGGAGCCGAAGACCTCGGCGCCCTTGGTCAGATCGAGGGCGACCTCATAGGAGTGCGTGTCGACGACGTCGCGGCGCTCCTGCGCTTCGGTTCGGGTGAGGTTCTCTCCAGGCAAAGCTGTACTCCCAGGGGTGAGGGGATGTAACCGGGGTCGGCGCAGTTGGCGCCGACGGCAACCATGACAGCCTACGCCAGAGCGACGCGCGCGCCGTCGATCCTCACGGACCGGGGATAGTCACGGTCGTGCGGACGCTCGTCGTCCGCGGAGGTGGGAAGATGGAGGGGTGACCGCGATCGAGCCGAATGTCGTTCCCTTTGCCTCGCCCGCCGCTGCCGGCGGCGACCCCTATGTGACCACGCCCGTCGCCTACGACGCCATCCTCTTGGCGAGCTTCGGCGGCCCGGAGGGTCAGGAGGACGTGATCCCTTTCCTCCGGAACGTGACGCGCGGTCGGGGCATCCCGGATGAGCGTCTGGAGGAGGTCGCCCACCACTACCGTCACTTCGGCGGGGTGAGCCCGATCAACGGCCAGAACCGTGTGCTCAAGGATGCGCTGGAGAAGGCGCTCGTGGCCCGGGGGATCGACCTCCCCGTGTACTGGGGCAACCGCAACTGGGGTCCGTACCTGGAGGACGTGCTGCCCGAGGCGTCCGCGAACGGTCACACCACCCTCCTCGCCTTCGCCACGAGCGCGTACAGCTCGTTCTCCAGCTGCCGCCAGTACCGCGAGGACTTCGCTCGCGTGCTGACGGACACCGGCCTCGGCGAAACGGTCACCATCGACAAGATCCGTCCCTTCTACGACCACCCCGGCTTCGTCGAGGCCTTCGAGGCGGGCGTGCGGGAGTCGGTGCAGGGCTATCTCGACCAGGGCTTCGCGCCGACCGAGATCCAGGTCCTCTTCTCCACGCACAGCATCCCGACGGCCGACGCCGAGCGCTCCGGCGCCCGCGATATCGACTGGGGCGAGGGTGGGGCTTATGCCGCGCAGCACCTCGCCGTGTCGGAGTGGACGATGGAGCAGGTGCGGGCGGCCATCCCGGGAGCCGCTGATGTGCCCTGGGAGCTCGTCTACCAGTCCCGTTCGGGCCCCGCGTCGCAGCCCTGGCTGGAGCCCGATGTCTGCGACGTGATCGCGGAGCTCCCGGCGCGCGGCCGCAAGGCGGTCATCGTGGTCCCCGTAGGCTTCATGAGCGACCACATGGAGGTCCTCTGGGATCTCGACACCGAAGCCGCCGAAGCCGCGGAGGAGGCGGGCCTCGCCTTCGTCCGCACGCCGACGCCCGGTGTCCGCGCGGCGTTCGTGGAGGGCATCGTCGACCTCATCGAGGAGCGCCTGCAGGGTCGCCCGAACGCGGAGCGTCCGCACGTCACCGATCTGCCCGGCGCGTTCGACGTCTGCCGTCCCGGGTGCTGTGAGAACGTGCGCGCGGGGTTCAAGCCCGCGGCGGCCGGCATCGCCCCCTGAGTCGGGACACCGGATCCTAGGATGGAGACCATGCGCATCCACATCGCCACCGATCACGCCGGACTCGAGTTCTCGACCCGGCTGCAGGAGCATCTCCGCGCCGCGGGGCACGAGGTGATCGACCATGGTCCGGTGGAGTACGACGCGCTCGACGACTACCCCGCCTTCTGCATCCGGGCGGCGCAGGCCGTCGTCGTCGATCAGGCGACAGGGGTGCCGGCGCTCGGCGTCGTCTTCGGCGGCTCCGGCAACGGCGAGCAGATCGCGGCGAACAAGGTCGCCGGCGTCCGCGCGGCCCTCGTCTGGAACCTGTCCACGGCCGAGCTCGCGCGCGAGCACAACGACGCGAACGTCATCTCCATCGGAGCTCGCCAGCACACCTACGACGAGGTCACGGCCTTCATCGACCGGTTCATCGCGACGCCGTTCTCGGGCGACGAGCGTCACGTCCGCCGGATCGGCCAGATCGCCGACTTCGAGCGGGACGGCTCGCTCCTCCCGGACCCTCGGGCCTGATATGCCCGAAGGACATTCCGTCCACCGCATCGCGCGGCAGTTCGATCGCAACTTCGTCGGCAAGACGATGAGCGCGTCCAGCCCGCAGGGACGTTTCGCCGAGGGCGCCGCCGTGCTCGACGGGCGCCAGGCCGTGAGCGTGCAGGCCGTCGGCAAGCAGATGTTCCTCGAGGCGGAGGGCGACCTCTGGCTGCGTGTGCACCTCGGCCTCTACGGCGCGTGGGACTTCGCGGGGGAGATCCTCGTCGATCCCACCATCGCGTCGGCCAACGGCCGGATGGGACAGACCAATCAGCGCGGCACCACTCTCGACGAGGCGATCCTCGACGACGCGGGTGAGAACTCCCTCGCCTCGATCGGGGCTCCGCGTCGCGCCAGGGTCCACGTGCGGATGTCCGAGCAGACCAAGGGGCTGACCGACGAGGTCGACGAATGGCCCCCGCCCGTGGTGGGTCAGGTGCGTCTCCGTCTCATGACCGACTTCACCGTGGCCGACCTGCGCGGTCCCACCGCGTGCGTGCTGCAGACGCCGGAGGAGATGCTGGCGACCGTGGCCAAGCTCGGCCCCGATCCGCTCGTCGGCGATCCGGCGGAGAACGAGGAGCGGTTCGTCCGCGCCGTGCGGAAGAAGCCGACCCCGATCGCGCTGCTGCTGATGGACCAGGCGGTCGTCAGCGGCATCGGCAACGTGTACCGCGCCGAGATGCTCTACCGGCAGCGCCTGAACCCGCACACGCCGGGCCGCGACGTCCCGGAGGATGTCGTCAGGGCGCTCTGGCACGACTGGGTGCGGCTGCTGGCCATCGGTGTGGAGACCGGTCAGATGATGACCATGGACGGACTGTCTCCTGAGCAGTACCGCGCCGCGATGGCCAGCCGCGACGACCGCCACTGGGTCTACCACCGCGCCGGCCTGCCGTGCCGGGTGTGCGGGACCGAGATCGCCCTGGAGGAGATCGGCGCCCGCAAGCTGTACTGGTGCCCGCGCTGTCAGGCCTGAGGGCGGGATCCCCGGGGCTTCCGCCGCTCTAGGCTGGGATCCATGCGACAGAATCCGAGCTTCACGCTCGCCGATGTGGCCGAGATCCGCCGCGTCATCGACGCCAACCCGTGGGCGACGGTGGTGAGTGCGCCTGAGGATGGTCTGGTCGCCTCGCACTATGCCGTGCTCCTCGACGACGACCGCGATGATCTGACCGTCGTGGGGCACGTGGGTCGCCCGGACGACGCCATCCACGGTCTCGGGCAGCGGGAGATCCTTCTCGCGTTCCAGGGTCCGCACGGGTATGTCTCCCCGGGCTGGTACGGCGACGTCCCCGCGGTGCCGACCTGGAACTACACCGCGGTGCACCTGTCCTGTGTTCCCGAGATCCTCAGCACCGCGGAGAACCTCCGTGTGCTCGATGCCCTGGTCGCGCGGTTCGAGTCGCGCCTGCCCGACCCGCGCCTGATGTGGGAGCGTCCGAACGACGCGGGCTTCATCGAGAGACTCGAATCCGGAACGGTCGGCTTCCGCCTCACCCCGACGAAGATCGTCGCCAAGCGGAAGCTGAGCCAGAACAAGCCCGCGGAGACCATCGAGGCGGTGATCGCGGCGCTGCACGCCGAAGGGCCGTACGAGAACGCCGCCCTCGCCGCGGAGATGCGTCGTGCACAGGACGCACGGACGGGTGGCGGGGCGTGAGCGCCCTCGGAGTCGAGGTCGGAACGGTCCGTGCCGTCCGCCCCGTGGGTCCGGGGCGGGAGTTCCTGCTGGACGATGAGCCGGTCGACCTCCACCTCGACGACGGACGCATCGTCGACATCGCGCCGACCGGGGCCCTGCCGGCGCGCGGCGAGGTCATCGAAGCGGACGGTGCCTGGGCGGTCCCCGGGCTGTGGGATAACCACGTGCACACCGTGCAGTGGGCTCTGGCGGCGGAGCGCGTGCCCTTGGACGAGGCGGACTCGGCCGCAGCGGCCGCGAGACTGATGCGCGACGCTCCGGTCCTCCCCGACGGAAGACGGATCGGCACGGGGTTCCGGGACGCGCTGTGGCCTGATCGGCCATCCGTGGCCGCGCTCGATGCCGAAACCGGCGTCGTGCCGACCTACCTGATCAACGCGGACGTGCACAGCGTCTGGCTGAACTCGGCGGCCTTGGCGCGCGAGGGCTTCCGCGGGGACGACGGTCTGCTCCGCGAGGAGGACGCGTTCGAGATCTCCCGCCGCCTGAATGCCGTCGACCCCGCCCACAGCGATGAGGCGGTCATCCGTGCGGGGGCGGCGGCCGCAGCGCGTGGCGTGACCGGTCTGGTCGACTTCGACATGGCGTGGAACGCCGATGCCTGGCCGCGACGGATCCTCGCGGGCTTCTCCGCGCAGCGTGTCGAGTTCGCGTTCTATCCGGCGGATCTCGATCGGGCGATCACCGCGGGCCTCCGCACGGGGGAGCGCCTTGGGGTGTCGGATCCGACCGGGCTGGTCGGATCCCTCGTGCGGGTCGGGTCGTTGAAGGTCATCAGCGACGGCTCGCTCGGCACCCGTACCGCGGCCTGCTCACATTCCTACCCCGGCGACCCCGCGAACTACGGGGTGCTGACGGTGCCTCCGGACGAGCTCACGGCGCTGCTGACCACGGCGGCGGGAGCCGGGATCGAGGTCGCCGTGCACGCGATCGGCGATCGCGCCGTGACGGCGGCCCTCGACGCCTTCGGGGCCTCCGGGGCCACGGGATCGATGGAGCATGCGCAACTGGTGCGGCACGCGGATCTGGCTCGATTCGCCCGGCTCGGGGTGCGCGCGAGCGTCCAACCCCAGCATGCGGTGGACGACCGCGACCTGGTCGCGCACCACTGGGCCGGTCAGACGGCCATCGGCTATCCGCTCGCCTCGCTGCGGGCGGCAGGCGCGGAGGTGCGCTTCGGGTCCGACGCGCCGGTCGCCCCGCTCGACCCCTGGCACGCGATCTCCGCGGCCGTCTGGCGGACTGACGACGACCGTGCTGCCTGGCATCCGGAGGAGCGGCTGACGCTGGAGCAGGCGCTCGAAGCGAGTGTCCGCACATCTCTCCGTCCCGGTCAGAGCGCCGACATCGTGATCCTCGGGAGGGATCCTCGCATCGCTGACGCGGCGGGGCTCCGGACGATGCCCGTCACCACGACGCTGCTGGGCGGCCGCCTCACGCACGTCGCCTGAGGCGGCGCGCACACGACGAAGGGCGGCCCCGTATCGGAGCCGCCCTTCGTCGTGAACGTGGTGTCAGGCCGCGATGTGCGACACGAGGAACCAGCGGTCCTTCTCCAGCCCGCGCTGGATCTCGATCGCCACGTCCTGGCTCGTGAGGTCGACCTCGTCGAGGCCCTCCACGGCCGCCTTCACATCGACGAGGATCGCGTCGATGTCGGCGATCACGGCGCGGATCAGCTCGTCCGACTGCGCGAAGCCGGCCGGAACGCCGGTGGCGCCTGCCTTCTCGGCGACGGCGTTCACGCGCGCGTCGATCGGAAGGCCCAGAGCGACGATGCGCTCGGCGGCAGTGTCGGCGAAGTCTCCGGCGTGGGCGACGATCGTGTCGAGCAGCTCGTGCACGCCGACGAAGTTGGCGCCGCGGACGTGCCAGTGCGCCTGCTTGCCGTTGACGGTCAGCGCCTGGAGGCCGAGGACGACGGGGGAGAGGAACTGCGCCGCACCGGCGGCCACAGTCGGGTCGATGGCGGTGGTGGAAACGGTCTGGGCCTTGCTCATCTTCTTGCTCCTCCGAATGAAGTTCTCTGTCTGACGAGTACAACGTTACTCAGGCTCAGGCATTCCGCAAGGAAGCTGAGGCTCCACTCACTTCCGCGTGATTCCGGGGGAGTGAGGGTAGTCTCGCCTCATGAGCATCGCTGCCGGAGCCTCCGTCCTCGCCCTCCCGGATCGCACCCCCGAGCTCGACGACACCGCCTTCGTCGCGGACGGGGCCCGCATCGTCGGCGCGGTGTCCCTCGGAGCCGGCGCCAGCGTCTGGTACAACGCGGTGCTCCGCGGAGACTCCTCGCCGATCGTCATCGGTGCTGGCAGCAACGTGCAGGACAACGTGTCGATCCACGTCGACGCCGGGCATCCCGTCCTCGTCGGGTCACGGGTGTCGATCGGGCACAACGCTGTCGTGCACGGCTGCACGATCGGTGACGGCTCTCTCATCGGGATGGGGGCCGTCGTCCTCAGCGGCGCCGTGATCGGAGAGGGCTGCCTGATCGCCGGCGGTGCCGTCGTGCTCGGTGGGATCGAGGTGCCGCCGGGTTCCCTGGTGGCAGGCGTGCCGGCGAAGGTACGCAGGGCGCTCTCGGACGATGAACGCGCCTCGCTGCTGGCGAACGCCGCGATCTACCTGGAGCATGCGGCCACGCACACGCAGGCGAGCGAGGCGTGAGACCTCGCCCCCACTAGGCTGGGGCGGTACGGGGCGGTGGCCAAGCTGGTTAAGGCAGTGGGCTCATAACCCAACGATCGCGGGTTCAAGTCCCGCCCGCCCTACCACACGACACGCTCTGGACCAGCGTAATTCCGCGGATTGAGGGGTCGCCCGGTGACTGTCAAAGGTCATCGAGCGAGCGAATCGGCCGGCCGGGTCTGCCGCCCGGCCATCGATGCCTCGGCCGCCCGCCACTCTCGTCGTTGACTCACCCGCAACGGGTGAGCTCACTGCCGCTTGGTGAGCATCGCGGCACTAGCTTGCTACCGGAAGATAGAGAATGCGCGACGCCTAACCGGCCCCGGAACGAGTACTTCGTGTGCGGGCTGAGTCAGGGGGGTGAAAGTGAGGAGCAAGAACGATGACGGAGCACGGCCGGTTGCGGACTGTCCTTCCGATCCCAGATCGCGACTACGCAGGTCCGATTCCCTACGATGCGAAGAGCGG
Source organism: Microbacterium meiriae (assembly GCF_040686935.1). Classification (NCBI taxonomy): domain Bacteria; kingdom Bacillati; phylum Actinomycetota; class Actinomycetes; order Micrococcales; family Microbacteriaceae; genus Microbacterium; species Microbacterium meiriae. The sequence goes on along the minus strand of NZ_JBFBMF010000002.1, from coordinate 552,006 downwards.
TGACGCGAAATTTCCTGCGATCGAACCGCTGCGTCCGCCCGCGGGGGCGCCGAATGTGTTGATCGTGCTGATTGACGACGTGGGCTTCGGTGCGTCGTCAGCGTTCGGCGGTCCGTGCAGCACCCCGACATTCGAGAAGCTCGCATCGAACGGACTGAAGTACTCCCGGTTCCACACGACTGCGATCTGCTCTCCGACGCGCGCTGCGTTGCTGGGCGGGCGCAATCACCACACGCTCGGGATGGCGGGCATCACGGAGATGGCGACCGCTGCGCCGGGGTACTCGTCGGTGCGTCCGAACTCGTGCGCACCGCTCGCCGAGATCCTCAAGCTCAACGGGTATGCGACGGCCCAATTGGGGAAGTGTCATGAGGTACCGGTGTGGGAGACGAGCCCCGCAGGTCCCTTCGATCGGTGGCCCTCCCCGGGCAACGGGTTCGAGTACTTTTACGGCTTCTTAGGAGGCGAGACTGACCAGTACTATCCGACTCTGCATGAGGGGACGACGCGTCTTGATCCGCCGGCGTCGCCGGAGGAGGGGTATCACCTGACGGAAGATCTCACGGAGAAGGCCATTGCCTGGGTGGGCCAGCAGGCCTCGCTTGTGCCAGACAAGCCGTGGTTCATGTACTTCGCTCCTGGCGCCACCCATGCGCCGCATCACGTTCCGAAGGAATGGGCGGACAAGTACAAGGGTGAGTTCGATGATGGGTGGGACGTGCAGCGAGAGCGCACATTCGCGCGCCAGAAGGAGCTCGGAGTCATCCCGCAGGATGCGGAGCTCACCGAACGTCACGACGTGATCCCCGCGTGGGATGACATGGATGACGCGCTCAAGCCCGTGCTCGCGCGTCAAATGGAGAACTACGCAGGATTTCTTGAGCACACCGACCACTACGTCGGAAAACTGATCGACGCGATCGACGAACTCGGCCAGCTCGAGGACACCCTCGTATACGTGATCATCGGTGACAACGGTGCGTCCGCAGAAGGAACCCTGCAGGGAACCTTCAACGAGCTGATCAGCCTCAACGGCATGGGCGAAATCGAGACACCCGAGTTCTTGATGGAGCGCATCGATCAGATCGGCGGTCCCGAATCCTCGCCGCATTACGCGGTCGGCTGGGCGCACGCGATGTGCACGCCGTACCAGTGGACAAAGCAAGTCGCCTCCCACTGGGGCGGGACCCGTAATGGGACGATCGTGCACTGGCCGAACGGAATTGAGGCCAAAGGAGAGGTGCGCAGCCAGTTCACGCATGTCATCGACGTCGCACCGACTGTGCTGGATGTGGCGGGGCTCCCGGAGCCGGACTTCGTCAACGGAGTCGGACAGAAGCCCTTTGAGGGCGTGTCCATGCGATATAGCTTCAACGGTGCTGATGAGCCAGAGCGCCATGAGACGCAGTACTTCGAGATCTTCGGCAATCGCGGTGTGTACCACAAGGGGTGGTCAGCGGTGACCAAGCACCGAACGCCCTGGCAGACAACAGGGGACGTCGGCATCGCTTTCGATGACGACGTCTGGGAGCTGTACGACGGGTCGAGCGACTGGACGCAAGCCCGCGATCTCGCTGCGGAGAATCCCCAGAAGCTGGCCGAACTGCAGCGGCAGTTCCTCATCGAGGCTACCCGCTACAACGTGCTTCCGCTGGATGACCGATCCTTCGAGAGAGTGCTTCCGGAGGTGGCGGGACGGCCGACACTCGTCGGTGACCGGCAGATTCTGAGACCTGGTATGGGATCGCTCCTCGAGCAACATGTCGTCAACTGGCGAAATCGCTCCTGGTCGTTGACCGCACAAGTCACAGTCCCGCCCGGTGGCGCGGAGGGTGTGCTGTTGAATCTCGGTGGTCACGCTGGTGGGTGGGCGTTCTACCTCAAGGGCGGGGCTCCGACGTTCTGCTACAACCTTTTCGGCCTCGAATGGACATATATCCGCGGGACTGCCGTAGCGCCGGAAGGGGACCACCAGGTGCGCATTGAGTTCGCCTACGACGGTGGCGGACTCGGCAAGGGGGGCACGGTCACGCTCTATACCGACGGTGTCGAGATCGGAAACGGGCGACTGGAGAAGACGGAGGGCATCGGATTCGGGTACGAGTACACGGACGTCGGCAAAGACAGCCTTTCGCCCGTCACCGATGATTACCCCGCGGGCAACGCCAACGCCTTCACCGGCACGATCCACTGGCTTGAAATGGAGGCAGGCCAGGACAGCCACGCACATCTGGTCGACCCTGCGAGCCTGATGCGCGCGGCGATGTACAAGCAGTAGCGCGACTGTGCCTTGTCAGGCCACGGGGACGAGCTCAGCGCCGCGCTCGAACCGTAGATTGCCGTCGCTGGCCGGCGGACTGGAGCCTGTTCCTCCCTGGCTCGTAGGGTGCCGCCCATCCGCAGGCGCCTCGGCGACCTCCCACAGTGGTTCTCCCGCGCTGACGGCGCCGCGGATGAACGTCTGCGATGCCGGTGACGTTGCGGTCGGGGACCGGGTGAAGTCGTTGACGCCGTCGCGGTTCGTGTCCGCGAAGGACAGGCTGCCGTCGAACCGGAACGAGCGCTGCCCGACCGAACCGTGAGCGAGTTGCTTCCGCCCGATGATCGTTCCGGACTCCGGTGGGTGAGGGACCGCAAAGCAGTAGGAGAAGACGTGGGTCTGATTCTTCGGGAAGGATACGACCTCGACGTCGTCGCCGTCGACCGCGTTCACCGCCCGGCGGTGGACTCGGCGACGATTTTCCCGGTCGTGGTGTTCCAGCGTCCTGGAATTGAAGGGTCGTTGCGCAGAGTTCGCAACGAGCCGCCGCGCGATACGCGCCCTGTCGTAATCGTCGCCGCGTTCTCCCGTCTCTCCTCTGGAGGTCTCGACGCCCGTCAGCCTCCGGATCGGAGCAGGAGCCATGACGACCACGAGTGTGCCGAACGCGGAGACCCGTCGTCGGATCGAGGACGTGGGGCAGCTCACGTTGCGTCTCGCGATCGCGGCGAGTTTCGCCCTCGCCGTCGCCGACCGCTTCGGGCTCCTCGGCGGCCCGGGGGCTGATGGCGTGTCGTGGGGATCGTGGACGATCTTCCGTGCGTACACGGCGCAGCTCGTCCCTGTCCCCGTCGACCTGGTGGTGGACACGGCGGCCGTGCTGGCGACGGCTCTGGAGACCGTCCTCGCTCTGCTGCTGGCCGTCGGGCTGTGGACCCGGCTCGCGGCGGGAGTCGCCGCGCTGCTCACGGTGACGTTCGGCGTGACGACGCTCGTCTTCCTCGGGCCGCTTGCGCCGTTCCGATACCCGGTCTTCGTCTTCACGGCCGTCGCGATCCTGCTCGGTGGGCTGAAGCGCTACCGGTGGAGCATCGATGCGCTGCGAAAGGAGGTGCCGGGAGCGGGAGAGACAACGATGCCCCCGGCACCAGGTAGACGGCGAATGCCTCTACAGACGGACGGACGCGTCGGGAGGGGAAGCGATCCGTCACAGGAGAGATGACGAGGTGACCGTTTCATGACGCCGTTTTCCGCAGGATCACGGCATATTGCACGTGCCGCGAGAAACCCGTTCGACCGAACCGCGTAACAGAACGTGCCGTTCTGCATCCCTTCCTGGGGACATCACTCGCGCGGAAGAAGCCATCCGCGCGAGTTCATCGATCATCTGGGGAGTCGAAAGTGCCAGTCATTCAGCATGCAATCAGATCGGGCGCGCGGGGAACGCGCCTGAGGACGTTCGTGGGTGCTCTGCTCGCGATCTGTCTGGCGGCCCTGGCGGCCGTCATCGCGACGCCGGCCACGGCCCGCGCTGCGGAGGTCGCGGGGATCACCTCGTTGACCATCACCGAACCCACCGACCAGATCAAGGTCTGGGACCGGATCGCGTTCGAAGCGACCTGGGCAGTGCCGGACACGGCGACCGCGGGGGACACCTTCCGCCTCGCCTTCCCGACGAGCCCGAGTCTCACCGGGGTGCGGGATTCCTTCGCTCTGACGGCGCCGGATGGCCAGACCGTCGGAACCTGCGAGGTGTCGAGCGGTGAGCTCGTGTGCACGCTCACGGACTACGTGGACAGCCACACCGACGTCAGCGGCACCCTGCACTTCCGCGCCAGGGCGGATGAGGAGACCACACTGACGGAGATCCCGTTCACGACGGGCGGCGGAACCGTCGTCCCGGTCGACGTTCCCGGCGGGATCGGGCCGGTCCCGGAGTTCCCGGCGCCGACGACCCCGACCAAGTGGGGCGACGTGACGCTCGACGGTCGGAACATCGCGTGGGGCGTGAACATCCCGTCGTCGGCACTGGCCGGGGAGGCCCCGACGCTCACCGACACGTTCACCGCCGGCCTCGTGCTCGATCCCGCGTCCGTCACCGTGGCGTACGTGCTCGCGCAGGACTGGGCGGGAGGCAAGTACACCGTGTCGACGGGGCTGCAGTCGGGCAGCGACTTCACCGTCTCGGAGGTCAGCTCCGAGTCGTTCACTGTGACGGTGGACGCGCCAATCGTCGCCGACGCGATCTACGTGCTCCGGTACAAGACCGCACTGCCTGCCGACGTCCGTCCCGGTGATGCATTCCACAACACCGTGACCGGCTCCCGGTGGGTCGCCGAGAGCACACCGGTCATCTACTCCCAGGGCGGGGGAGACGGTGAAGGGGTGCTCCCGGTCGGCGGGTTCACCGTGACCAAGGAGGTCAGCGGTTCCGGCGCGGCTCTGGTGCCCGACGACCGCGAGTTCCGGGTGGCCTACACGTACCAGCGCGCAGGACAGACGGAGGAGGGCGAGCTCGCCCTGCGGTCCGGACAGACCGATGGCCTGAAGGATCTGCCGGCGGGAACGGTCGTCACCCTGTCTGAGGTCACGCCGGCGGACGTCGACGGCGTGACCTGGCAGGCGCCGGTCTTCTCCGGCACCGGTGTTGCGATCACCGATGGCGGCGCGACCGTCACCATCGCACGGGGCGCGACGGTCGCGGTGACGCTCACCAACCCGACTACGGTCACGCCGCCGCCGGTCGGGGGCTTCACGGTGACCAAGAAGGTCACGGGGGCGGGGGCCTCCCTCGTTCCTGCGCACCAGACCTTCACCGTGGAGTACTCGTACGAGCTCGCGGGGCATTCCGTCACCGGTGAACTCGCGCTCCGTGCCGGCGAGAGCGAGGGACTCGCGGATCTGCCGGCGGGAACGGTCGTCACGCTCCGCGAGAAGGCGCCGATCGCCGTGGAGGGCGTCACGTGGAAGAGCCCGCACTTCACCGGCGCAGGAGTCGACGTCGGCGACGACGGCGCGACGCTCACGATCTCCGAAGACGCGACGCTCGGGGTGGTCCTCACCAATGGGACCGCCGTCACTCCGCCGCCCCCTCCGGGTGGTGAGCTCGCCTTGACCGGATCCGAGGGACCCGCCGGCCCGTTCGCCCTGGGAGCGCTGCTGCTGCTTGCGGGACTGACAGCGCTCGGCGTCCGCCGTCGGGTGGCGGGTCGCGCCGGTGATTGAGGACTAGGAGAGGCCGGGCAGTTCGATCGCGCGACGACTTCTTCGTCGTCGCGTGATCGATCGTGCCATTCGGCGTCTCGTGGTCGTCGAGGAGTTTCCCTCGACGACCACGCCGACGCCGCAGCGCGTCGGAGAAAGGCATCTCTCATGACCAAAACGCTCATTGCCCGTGCCTCTGCCGCCCTCGGCGTCGCGGCCGCTCTTTCGCTCGGTGGAGCGACGCTCGCTCCCACCGCTCACGCGGAGGCGACACCTGCGGACCCGGCCGTGTCGAAGCCGCTGAGCACGGGCGTGCTCGCGCAGCGCGTCGGGCCTGCCTGTCTCTTCTTCCAGTACACATTCAACATGAGCCCGACCGATCCCCAGGTGGGGGACACCGTGACGTACACCATGCAGTTCCTCAACAACGGCGAGGTGGACTCCACGAAGAGCGCGCTCACGTTCCGCCTGGACGGACTCCTCGACGACTCGACCTGGGCAGCGTCGACGCTGGAAGCGACCTCCGGCCGCCCTTCCGCGGCGGAGAACGCCGTCACGTGGAACGGGCCGCTCGACGCCGGAGACGATGTCGTGCTGCGCTTCAGCGGCGTGTGGACGGGCGAAGGCGATGGCCTCGCGTTCCCGCGGGTCGAGTCCTACGGCTACGTGAGGTGAAAGCGGGGCGGAGTCCTGTTTTCCACGGTATCCGCGGCGACGTGGCGCGCTCGTCGTCGAGAGGCTGAACGGACACCGACCGAAAGGCAGCCATGCAGCTCTCCACGGATTCCGAAGCCATCGTCCGCGCCACCGCCGGCGTCGTCGCCTCACACGCCGACGAGATCACCACCCTGTTCTATCGGCGCATGTTCGAGGCGCATCCGGAGCTGTTGAACGTCTTCAACCGCGCGCATCAGGCGCAGGGCGATCAGCCCAAGGCACTGGCGGCGTCCGTCGTGGCGTTCGCCGTCCACCTCATCGATCCCGACGCGCCGGACTTCTCCCCGGTGATGCGACGTATCGCCCACCGCCACGTCTCGCTGGGGGTGTCGGCCCGTCAGTACACGATCGTGGGCCGCTATCTCCTGGCCGCCGTCGATGAGGTCCTCGGCGAGGCGGTCACACCGGCGGTGCACGCCGCGTGGGATGAGGTGTACTGGCTCTTCGGCTGCTCGCTCATCGCGGAGGAGGCGCGGCTCTACGCGGAGGCGGGCACAGACCCGGACCACCCGTGGCGGCCGCACCGCGTCATCGAGCGGGTGGAGGAGGCCCGTGACGTCATCTCCCTCGTCCTGGAGCCGGTGGACGGTCAGCGGGCGCCCCATCGGACCGGGCAGTACGTGGCCGTCGCCGTCGACCTCCCGGACGGCACGCGCCAGCCCCGGCAGTACACGATCTCCTCGTCTGCACCCGGGGCAGCGCTGCGCGTCACCGTGAAGCGTGTGCGTGGTGTGGACGGCGCACCGGACGGTCAGGTGTCGACCTGGCTGCACGAGAACGCGCAGGTCGGTACGGTACTCGATGTCTCCCAGCCCGCCGGCGACCTGCTCCTCGACGACTCCGATGACGCGCTGGTCCTGATCTCGGCGGGAATCGGCATCACTCCCGTCGCGGCGATGGTGGACGACCTCGCACAGCGGCGTCCCGACCGGCCGGTGCACCTGTTCCATGTGGACCGGGAGCCGGACACGCACGCCCTCGTCTCTGCCGTGCGCGGTCGCGCGCAGCATCTGAGCGACGTCCGCGCCCTGACCTGGTACACGGCGGGCGTGGAGGAGGGGCCGTCGGTGCGGTCCGGCCGGATGGATCTCGCCGGCATCGACCTTCCGCCGACGGCACGCGTCTTCCTCTGCGGGCCGCTGTCGTTCATGCAAGCCGTTCGGGGCGCACTGACGGCCCGCGGGATCGAGCCGGACCGTATCGACTACGAGGTCTTCGGCCCTGACCTCTGGGCTCGGCGCCCGGAGTCCGGCGCGGCCTGAGAGTCCCGGAGACCTGAGCGTGGCCGTGTCAAGCCCCTCCTCGACGCCACGAGGTGCTGCCATGCTCCCCGAGAGCGGCACCGCGCCGCGGAACGGGAGAGACAATGAGCATCGGCAGCGGAATCGCGCTCTTCGTCATCGGAGCGATCCTCGTGTTCGCGATCAACGTCGACGTGCCGTGGGTCAACCTGGACATGGTCGGCTACATCCTCATGGGTGCCGGCGTGATCATCTTCCTCATCGGCATCGTGCTGCTCGCCCGCCGACGTCGCACGGAGACCGTGTCGCGCACGTACGTCGACCCGGCGACGGGGGAGCCCACGACCCGTCGTTCGGTCAGCTCCAGTTCGGACGAGGGCCTCTGAGCTGACCCATTCGGAAACGAGAAGGGCCGCGGGGAAACCCGCGGCCCTTCTCGTCAGACGACGTCTGCGCCTTCGAGATGTTCCTCGACGAGGGTGATGCCTCCGCTCGAGTTCGCGGAGTGGGCGAGTTCCTCGATCCAGCGACGGCTCAACTCGGGCGTCTCGGCCTCGTCGAAGACGAACCGGAGCGGGATGGACGGGTGCAGCCACAGCGTGGAGCGGCCGGGGGCGTCGCCCTCGGGGTGGCGCCAGGAGAGGGTGAAGCTCTCGTTGCGCCGCAGCTTGGTGGCGATGACGACCTTGAGGTGCGCGAGTGCGCGGTCTTCGATCTGGATCGGCGTCTGGGTGTCGCCGTAGTACAGGCTGCCCATCGTCAGCCGACCTTCGCGCGGGAGGCGGGGGTGTTCATGGCGCTCCTTCGGAACGTGCAGGGGGATGACGGCAGACCGCTCCCGGGGATACTTGGACTCTACACAATTTGCGCACGACATCGTGCGCATCGCCGGGACTCGCCGTCGGGCACGAACAGAGTATGCGCGCGGTGTCAGTCCGGCGTCACAGGGCCGCCAGGACGGGCGGATTCCCGTACGCCTCGCGATAGGCGGTGGCGAACCGGGAGACATTGCTGAAGCCCCATCGGCGGGCGACGGCCGACACGGAGGCTCCCTTGCCGTGTCGCAGATCCCGATGCGCGCCGTCGAGCCGAGCACGCCTCAGGGCCTCGTTCGGTGTGATGTCGAGCGCGCGTCGGAACGCATACTGCAGGCCACGCGTGGACATGTACGCGGCCGCGGCGACGTCGTCGACCGTGATCGGCAGATGTGCGTTGTCCTCGATGTACGCCAGGGCACGACGCACCGAGGCCGGTGCCGCAGAGCGCTGCGCGGGACGGTGCAGCGACTCGCTGAACGTGGTGGGGAACGCCGACATCGTCAGCAGGAGGGCGTGGCGTTCGAGTTCTGCGGCGATGAGAGGGGCGGCGCCGTCCGGTCCGAACGAGCCGTCGATGTAGGAGAACATCTGCTCCCACCGCGCTCCGTCCTCCCGCGTATGCGGAGCGAGCCCGGTGGCCCGGAGCTCGAGGCGGTCGTCGCCGGTGATCTGCCTGATCGAGTCGCGCGCTGCGGTCCGATCAAACACGAGGGCCCGGACCCGGGCCACCTGATTCCATTTCGCTTCCACGCGGACGCCGTCCGTCAGCCACGGCTGGGCGGCGTCCAGTCCCTGCCGCCCCGACCAGATCCGGGCATCGGCGGCATCCACGCGGCACACCAACAGCTGATCCTCGGGCTCGGCGCGGGAGTGCACCTGGGCGGCGAGCTGGTAACGGACCAGCGACATGGAGGGTGCCTCCACCGAGCGCCAATCGAAGCGGAACCGGCGCGGGTCCACGTCCTGCAGGGTCGCCGAGGGCACGAACTGCTGCCAGGTGGTCTCCACCTGCTCGATGTCCGTGGACGTGAACTGCACCGACACTCCTTGCTGCGCCCTCTTCCGGGCGGCCGGGGCTTCTTGGACAGTAGCCCATGCCACTGACAGCACGGTGGGGATGCTCCGCGGGCCCGCGGGCGGGCCGCGCGGTCGGGGCCTCGTAGACTCGGATCATGAGTGTGCCTTCCCCGTATGCGGAGCGATTGAGCCGGATTCCGGTGCAGCGCCACGAGGTGGAGGTCCGTGGCGGATCGACGGCGTACTGGGCGTACGGTCCGGACGACGCCGAGACGACCGTCATCGCGGTCCACGGCTTCCGGGGCGAGCACCACGGTCTCGAGTCTGTCCTGGCGTTCCTGCCCGAACTCCGGGTGCTGGCTCCCGACCTCCCGGGATTCGGGGAGTCCGCGCCGTTGCCCGGTCGCCGCCACGATCTGGCGGAGTACGCGGGATGGCTCACCGAGTTCACGGCGGCCACGGCACCCGGTGCCGTGATCCTCGGCCATTCGTTCGGTTCCATCGTGACCGCCGCCGCCGTCGCCGGAGGGCTGGAGACCCCGCGGCTGATCCTCGTGAACCCCATCGGCGCGCCCGCGCTGGAGGGACCGAAGGGCATCATGACCCGACTGGCGGTGCTGTACTACGCTCTCGGTGCCAAGCTTCCGCCGCGGATCGGCACCGCGCTCCTGCGCAACCGGGTGATCGTCCGTGTCATGAGCGTGACCATGGCGAAGACGCGGGATCCGGAGCTGCGTCGCTTCATCCACGACCAGCACGACACCTACTTCTCGCGGTTCTCCGACCGGGAGGTCCTGCACGACGCGTTCGTCGCGAGCGTCTCCCACGACGTCAGGGAGTTCGCGCCGTCGATCGACGTTCCCACGCTCCTGATCGCCGCCCAGAAGGACGACATCACCCCGATCGAGGCGGAGCGCGCGCTGGTCACTCTCTTCCCGGACGCGTCCCTCGTCGAGATCGCGCACGTGGGTCACCTGATCCACTACGAGACCCCGGCCGAGGCAGCCGGAGCGGTCCGTCGGTTCCTCAGGATTCCCGTCGCGCGAGGCCGATGAGTCCGGCCACCCGGAACGGGATCACCTCGCCCATCGCGAGCGAGGTCTCCGTGCGCTCCACGCCCTCGATCGAGAGGATCCGGGCGTCCGTGTCGAACAGGTGACGCGCGTCGCGGCACGCCACGCGCGCCAACAGGTCGATGGAGCCGCTCAGGCCGTGCGCCTGGACGACCTCCGGGATGCGCGCGAGCTCGTTGATGATCCGGGGAAGCTCGGTCTGGCGGACGCCGATGCTGACGAACGCCTGCAGCGGGAACCCCAGGACATCGGGGGAGAAGGCGCGCTCGTAGGAGAGGAACACGCCGCTCTGCTCCAACCGCGCCATCCGCGCCTGGATGGTGTTCCGCGACAGGCTCATGCGCTCGGCGAGAGCGACGATGGTCACGCGCGGGTCGTCGGCGAGCGCGGCGAGAAGCTCCAGGTCGATCCGGTCCAGTCCAGGCATAGTGCCAAACCCTAGCAGCACGCGACCGGAGAAAAATGAGCAACATGCTCAATCCAGGTTGAGTTGCTTGAGCGAGGTGTTCACCGGACGTACCCTCAGACCATGCCGGTGATGACGCCGGCACCATTGCGCGTCGCCCCACGAGGGCCGCCAGGGACGAGGAGGACGATGATGTCGCCGCAGACCACCCCCATTGCGGACACCGCCCAGGATCTGGAGCTGTCGGAGCGCATCCTCGCTCCGGACGGGACCCGTGTCGCCAACGACCGTCTCGACCCGTTCGTCACCGATGTCGACGCCGCGCAGCTGCGGGCACTGCACCGCGACATGGTCATCCTCCGCCGCATCGATGCCGAGGGCGTGGCCCTGCAGCGTCAGGGGCAGCTGGGACTCTGGGCGCCGTGCCAGGGCCAGGAAGCCACGCAGATCGGTACGGCCAGGGCGCTCGATCCGCAGGACTACGTCTTCCCGAGCTACCGGGAGACCGGCGTGATCTACGCGCGCGGCGCGCAGCCGGGGGACTACGTGCGGATGTGGCGCGGTGAAGAGGGGGCGGCCTACGATCCCGCCGCCCTCCGCGTCGCTCCGTTGCAGATCATCATCGGCGCCCAGACCCTGCACGCGGTCGGGTACGCGCTCGGCATCCAGCATGAGAAGGCATCGGAGGTCGCCGTGACCTACTTCGGTGATGGGGCGACCAGCCAGGGGGATGTGAACGAGGCGATGATCTTCGCCGCGTCGTATCAGGCGCCGGTCGTCTTCGTCTGTCAGAACAACCACTGGGCCATCTCCGAGCCGGTCGCCGTGCAGTCGCAGTATCCGATCGCCGGGCGCGCGCCCGGGTTCGGGATCCCGAGCCTCCGTGTGGACGGGAACGACGTCCTCGCCTGCCTGGCGGCGATGCGCTGGGCGTTGGACCACGCGCGCTCCGGGAAGGGCCCGGCCTACATCGAGGCCGTGACATATCGGATGGGCCCGCACACCACCGCGGACGACCCCACCCGGTACCGGGACGAGGCCGAGCTGGAGTCCTGGCGCCGCCGCGACCCCATCACGCGACTGGAGGCGTACCTCCGTGCGACCGGGGACCTCACCGAGGAGCATCTCGCCGAGACGCAGGCGGCTGCGGACGCGGTCGCCAAGGAGATGCGCGCGACCTGCCTCGGCATGGTCACCCGTCCGCCGCTGGCGGTGTTCGACGGCGTCTATGCCGGGCCGCACACGGGCCTGGAACGGCAGCGCGACGAGTACGCGGCATACCTCGCGTCGTTCGAGGGCGAGGCGTGACCATGACCGAACTCACTCTCGGCAAGGCGCTGGGCGCCGGCCTCCGTCAGGCGATGCGCGACGACGAGAAGGTGGTGCTCCTGGGCGAGGACATCGGCAAGCTCGGCGGCGTCTTCCGGATCACCGACGGCCTCCTCGACGAGTTCGGGGCGGCCAGGGTCATCGACACACCGCTCGCGGAGTCCGGGATCGTCGGCACGGCCGTCGGTCTCGCGTTCCGCGGCTACCGCCCGGTCGTCGAGATCCAGTTCGACGGGTTCGTCTACCCCGCCTTCGACCAGATCGTCTCGCAGGTCGCCAAGCTGCACTACCGCACCCAGGGGCGGGTGAAGATGCCGATCACGATCCGGATCCCGTGGGCCGGCGGAATCGGTGCCGCCGAGCATCATTCCGAGTCGCCGGAGGCCTACTTCGCCCACACGGCGGGCCTCCGTGTCGTCGCCGTCTCGAATCCGGAGGACGCCTATCGGAGCCTCCGGCAGGCGATCGCGTCGGACGACCCCGTCGTGTTCTTCGAGCCCAAGCGGCTCTATCACCACAAGGGCGAGGTCGACCTCGAGGCCCCGCTCGCGGATGCGCCGCCGATGGGACTCGCCCGGGTCGTGCGCTCCGGGACGGACGTCACGGTCCTCACGTACGGGGCCATGGTGAGCACCGCGCTGCAGGCGGCGGAGGCCGCGGAAGACGAGGGGATCGCCCTGGAGGTCATCGACCTGCGATCGCTCTCTCCGGTGGACTACGACTCCATCGCCGCCTCGGTGCGGAAGACCGGACGAGTGGTCGTCGCGCACGAGGCCTCGCGGGAAGCCGGCCTCGGCGCGGAGGTCATCGCGAGCGTGACCGAGCTCTGCTTCGAGTACCTCGAATCCCCTCCGCTGCGGGTCACCGGGCATGACGTGCCGTACCCGCCCGCCAAGCTCGAGAAGTACCACCTGCCGGATCTCGACCGGATCCTCGATGCGGTCGATCGCGTGATGGATCGCCCGCACAGCCTGACGGGAGCGGACGCATGATCGCCGAATTCCGTCTCCCCGACCTCGGCGAAGGACTCACCGAGGCGGAGGTCGTGCAGTGGCTCGTCGCGCCGGGCGACAGCGTCGCGCTGAATCAGACCCTCGCGGAGGTCGAGACGGCCAAGGCCGTCGTCGAGCTGCCGTCGCCCTATGAAGGCACGGTGTCGACCCTGCACGCGGACGCGGGAGAGACCGTCGCCGTGGGAGCACCGCTGATCGCCTTCGACATCGAGGGGGACGAGCCTCCGGCGGCGCCGTCCGGTGGCGAGGAGGAGGCCTCCGCGGAGAAGGCGCAGCCGAACCTCGTGGGCTACGGAGCCGCCCCGACATCGAGTGGACGCCCCGCGCGCCGGGCGCGGCGCCGGAGTGCCGCCCAGGTGGCCTCGGCGGCCGACACCGCCGTTCTCGAGGCAGCGCCGCACGACGCGACGCCATCGGTCGCGGTCGAGCCCGTTCTGGAGCGACCACGGTCCACCCCTCCGGTGCGCGCCTACGCCAAGCGACGGGGCGTCGACCTCGTCCTCGTCGCTGCGGAAGTCGGTGACCGAGTGATCACGAGGGCAGACGTGGATGCGTACGCGGAGCGTATCGGAGCGGAGCCGTCACGGCCCGCCGGGACGCCTGAGCGCGAGACCACCGCGGCCTCCGGCACCCTTCCGCGCGCGGAGGGGAGGCCGCGGGAGACGCGCGTCCCGATCCGCGGGGTCCGCAAGCACACGGCAGCGGCGATGGTGCAGAGCGCGTTCACCGCCCCGCACGTCACGGTCTTCCACACGGTCGATGTGACCGCGACCATGGAGATGCTGGCACGTCTCCGCGATGACCGAGCGCTTGCGGAGCACCGGATCGGCCCGCTCGCCGTCGTCGCGAAGGCCGTCTGTCTCGCTCTGCGCCGGGCGCCCGGCCTGAATGCGCGCTGGGACGAGGAGTCCGGCGAGATCGTCCACTACGGTTATGTCGACCTGGGGATCGCCGCGGCGACCGATCGGGGTCTCATCGTGCCGATGATCCGGGATGCGGAGCGGATGAACCTGGTGGAGCTGTCGACCGCGGTCAGGCAGCTCGCGGATACCGCTCGCGCGGGGAAGACCTCCCCGGCCGAGCTCGCCGGGGGCACGTTCTCCCTGTCGAACATCGGGGTGCTCGGGGTGGAGGCCGGAACACCGATCCTCCCGCCAGGGCAGTCCGGGATCCTTGCGGTCGGCGCGGTGCGGCGGCAGCCGTGGGAGTACCGCGGTGAGATCGCACTCCGTCAGCTCATGACGCTGAGTCTGTCCTTCGATCATCGCCTCGTCGACGGGGCCGAGGGCGCGACGTTCCTCAAGGACGTGGCCGACATCCTCGAGGATCCGGGACGGGCGATGCTGCTCAGCTAGCGGCGCGCAGCGCAGCCTCGGCCATCGCGACCAGCACGGTCGCGGTGGTCGTGTGCCGTCTCGTCGCGGCCCGCGTGCTGTGCGGGGTCGAATTGATGAGACCGAAGCACGCCTGCACGCGGAGCCGGAGTTCGTCCCGGTCGAGCGGTTCCGGACGCTCGAGCGCGGCGAGAGCGTCCATCCAGAGCTCGATGTAGGCGCGTTGCAGCCGGCGGACCTCGGCGCGATCGTCCTCGTCGAGGAAGGCGAGATCGCGATCCTGCACCTGGATGACCTCGGCGTTGCCGAGCGCGAACTCCACATGGAAGCGGATGAGCCCGCGCATGCGCTCGTCGGGTGCGCTCGTCTCCTCGGACACGCGTCGTCCGCCCGCGACGAGGTCCTGGCTGACCTTCACCAGGACCGCTCCGAGAAGGGCCTGCTTCCCGGCGAAGTGGCGGTACACCGCGGGCCCGGACACACCGACGGCAGCGCCGATGTCCTCCAGGCTCACCCCGCTGTACCCGCGCGCGGCGAAGAGCCGAGCCGCGGCATGCAGAAGGGCGTCGGAGCGTTCTGCCTTGGCGCGGTCACGGGCGGTGGCGGGGCTTGTCATCTCAGTTAATCCTCGCTAACCTGAATCAACGGGTTAGTGAACACTAACCGAGAATGCATGCAGCGCGCCAGGTTCCCCGCCCGGCGCGACGTGGGTCGAGGAGGACGTCACGATGCCGGCAACCCAGGAAGCGCTCGCCCAGCGGCTCCGTGACCGTCTCGCGACCGCAGCGCAGGGTGGCCCCGCGGCCTCCCGCGAGCGACATGTCGCCCGCGGGAAGCTCCTCCCGCGCGACCGCGTCACCCGTCTCCTCGACGAGGACAGCCCGTTCCTCGAGATCGCCCCGCTCGCGGCCGACGGTCTGTACGGCGGGGAGGCGCCGGGGGCCGGTGTCATCGCCGGCATCGGCCTGGTCCACGGCCGGCACGTCATGGTCGTCTGCAACGACGCCACCGTGAAAGGCGGAACGTACTATCCGCTCACCGTGAAGAAGCACCTGCGGGCGCAGGAGATCGCCCTCGAGAACCGTCTGCCGTGCCTCTACCTCGTGGACTCGGGCGGCGCCTTCCTTCCTCGACAGGACGAGGTCTTCCCGGACCGCGAGCACTTCGGACGCATATTCTTCAACCAGGCCCGGCTGTCCGCGCAGGGAATACCGCAGCTCGCGGCGGTCCTCGGATCGTGTACGGCGGGTGGCGCCTACGTTCCCGCGATGAGCGACGAGACCGTCATCGTCCGCGGACAGGGCACGATCTTCCTCGGCGGGCCTCCTCTGGTGAAGGCTGCCATCGGCGAGATCGTCACGGCGGAGGAGCTCGGCGGAGGGGAGCTGCACGCCCGGCGCAGCGGCGTCGTGGATCACCTCGCCGACGACGACGAGCACGCGCTGGAGATCCTGCGCGACATCGTGGCCACGCTGCCGCCGCCGCTCGCCCCGGCCTGGAACGTCGGGGAGAGTCGCGCCCCGGCGGAGATCGGCTCCCTGTACGACGTGGTTCCCGTGGACGTCAACGCCGCGTACGACGTGCGCGAGGTGATCGCACGCCTCGTCGACGGCGACACCTTCCATGAGTTCAAGGCCGAGTACGGCACCACACTGGTGACGGGTTTCGCGCGGCTGCACGGCCACCCCGTGGGCATCGTCGCGAACAACGGCGTGCTGTTCAGCGAGTCGGCGCTCAAGGGCGCGCACTTCATCGAGCTCTGCGATCAGCGCGGCATCCCACTGCTCTTCCTGCAGAACATCACCGGGTTCATGGTCGGCTCCGATGCGGAGGCGGGAGGGATCGCGAAGGACGGGGCCAAGATGGTCACGGCGGTGGCGACCACCCGGGTCCCCAAGCTCACCGTCATCATCGGCGGCTCCTTCGGGGCGGGCAACTACTCGATGTGCGGGCGCGCCTACTCGCCGCGATTCCTCTGGACCTGGCCGGCGAGCCGGATCTCGGTGATGGGCGGGCCTCAGGCCGCCTCGGTGCTCGCCACGGTGAAGGACGACCAGCTCGCGGCGCGCGGGGAGGCGTGGACCGCGGAGGAGCGTGCGGCGTTCGAAGAGCCGATCCGGGCGCAGTACGAGGAGCAGGGCGAACCGTACTACGCGACCGCACGGCTGTGGGACGACGGCATCGTCGACCCGGAGCAGACCCGTGACCTCCTCGGTCTCGCCCTGGACGTCGTCGCCCGCAGCCCCCTGCCCGAGCCGCGCTTCGGCGTCTTCCGGATGTGAGCCCCATGTCGCACTCGCCTTCCCTCTCGTTCTCCTCGGTCCTCGTCGCGAACCGCGGCGAGATCGCGCGCCGCATCATCCGGACCCTCCGCGGCCTCGGCATCCGCAGCATCGCGGTCTACAGCGATGCAGACGTCGACGCGCCGCACGTCCGCGAGGCGGACGCCGCCGTGCGGATCGGGCCGGCGCCGGCGGCGGAGTCCTACCTCGACATCGACGCCGTCATCGCCGCGGCCCGCGCTTCCGGAGCGGAGGCCGTGCATCCCGGCTACGGATTCCTCTCCGAGAGCGTCGGGCTCGCGGAGGCCTGTGCGGAGAGCGGCATCGTGTTCATCGGCCCGACGGTCGAAGCACTCCAGATCATGGGAGACAAGGCGCGAGCCCGTGAGCATGTGAGCCGCAGCGGCGTGCCGGTGGTGCCGGGGTTCGACGCCAGGGGCCTCTCGGATGCGGAGATCCGCGAGGAGGCGGAGGCGGTCGGGTTCCCGCTCCTCGTCAAGCCGAGTGCCGGCGGGGGTGGGAAGGGTATGGAGGTCGTCGTCGACAGCGCGGGTCTTCCCGGCGCGCTCAGTTCAGCCCGACGCGTCGCGGCATCCGCCTTCGGCGACGATGCGCTCATCCTGGAGCGTCTCATCCGCCGACCGCGTCACATCGAGGTGCAGGTGTTCGGCGATGCGCACGGCACCGTCGTGGCGCTCGGCGAGCGCGAGTGCACGCTCCAGCGTCGTCACCAGAAGGTGATCGAGGAGGCGCCGTCCGCCGGGATCCCGCCCGCGACCCGCGACCGGCTGCTCACGGCAGCCGTGCGCGCTGCGGAGAGCGTCGCCTACGTCGGAGCGGGGACCGTGGAGTTCCTCGTCGACGCCGATGCTCCCGACGACGTCTTCTTCATCGAGATGAACACCCGGCTGCAGGTGGAGCACCCGGTGACCGAGGAGGTCACCGGACTCGACCTCGTCGCACTCCAGCTCCGCATGGCCGACGGACAGCCGCTCGACGTCGCACCCCGGACGACCGGGCATGCCGTCGAGGCCCGTGTGTACGCCGAGTCGCCGGAGCGCGGGTTCCTGCCGTCGACCGGCACCGTGCTGCTCTTCGACCCGCCTTCCGGTGTCCGCGTGGACGCGGCCGTGGAGTCCGGGAGCGTGGTGAGCGGGTTCTACGACCCGATGATCGCGAAGATCATCGCGTGGGCGGAGGACAGGGCGACAGCGCTGCAGCGACTCGACGATGCCCTCGCCCGCACCGTGGTGCTGGGAGTGGAGACGAACATCGCGTTCCTGCGCCGGCTCCTCCGGGACCGTCGCGTGCTCGAGGGCGACCTCGACACCGGTCTCATCGACACCCTGCTCCCGCTCGAGCCGATGAGCCCGTCGGCGGCGCAGGTCGCGGCAGCTGCCGGACTGGTGGACGCTCGTCGCGAGACCGCCGCATCACCGGGCGGCGCCGGACCGCTGTGGCGCTCCCTCCCCGGGTGGCGTCTGGGGGCAGCACCGCACGCGCCCGAACCGTTCACCCTGCTCACCGACGACGACGAGATCGTACGCACGACACCGACGCTGCCCCCGTCCGACCGGGTGTGCGCGGCCCGCGATGCCGAGGGCGCGATATGGGTCTGTGAAGACGGGCGGACGCTGCGGCTCCGCCCCCTGGATCGCCGCGGCCGGATGCGGAGGCGACTCGCCGCCGCGGAGCGGGAGGCCCGCGCCACCGAGCCCGAGGCGCGCGCCCCCATGCCGGGCGGTGTCGTGGCGGTCCATGTCGAGGACGGTGCGGCCGTCCGCGCGGGAGAGCCTCTCGTATCGATCGAGGCGATGAAGATGGAGCACCCCGTGGTCGCGCCGCACGACGGCGTGGTGCGGATGCTGGTCGCGGTGGGCGATCAGGTGCGGCGCGATCAACCGGTCGCCCGCGTGTCGATGACGGAGGAGGACCGATGATGCACGATCTCACCGAAGAGGAGCGCGAACTCGCCGCGATGGCACGCGAGTTCGCCGACACGGTGGTCGCCCCGCAGTCCTACGAGGCGGATCGCACCCACACGCTCTCGATGGACGTCGTGCGGCAGATGGGCGAGCTCGGCCTCTTCGGGCTGCCCTTCCCCGAGGAGTACGGCGGGCAGGGCGGCGACTACATGGCGCTCGGCCTCGCCATCGAGGCTCTGGGACGAGTCGACCAGTCGATCGCGATCACCCTCGAGGCCGGCGTGAGCCTCGGGGCGATGCCCGTCTTCCGCTTCGGCACCGAGGAGCAGAAGCGCGAGCTGCTGCCGGATCTCCTCGCCGGTCGTGCCCTCGCCGGGTTCGGACTCACGGAACCCGAGGCGGGGAGCGATGCCGGGGCGACGCGGACGACAGCGCGGCTCGACGGCGACGAATGGGTGATCGACGGCTCCAAGCAGTTCATCACGAACTCGGGCACCCCGATCACACGGTTCGTGACGGTCACCGCCGTCACCGGTCAGAACGAGGGGCGCAAGGAGATCTCCACGATCATCGTCCCGAACGGAACGCCGGGGTTCACGGTCGAGCCGCCCTACGACAAGGTGGGCTGGAACGCCTCGGACACGCATCCGCTGACGTTCGACGGGGCACGGGTGCCGGCGGGCAACCTCCTCGGCGAGCGGGGGAGCGGCTTCCGGAACTTCCTCAGCATCCTGGACGAGGGGCGCATCGCGATCGCCGCCCTCTCGACCGGCGCCGCGGAGGGCTGCCTGGAGGCGGCGGTCGACTACGCCAAGAGCCGCACCATCTTCGGCAGCGCCCTCAGCACGCGGCAGAACGCCCAGTTCACCCTGGCGCGCATGCGAGCCCGCGTCCACACGGCACGACTCGCCTGGCACCACGCTGCCCGTCTCCGCGACGCGGGAGAGGCGTTCGCCGAGCAGGCGGCGATCGCGAAGCTCGTCGCCGGGGAGGCCGCGATGGACAACGCCCGCGACGCCACGCAGATCTTCGGAGGCAACGGCTTCATGAACGAGTTCCCGGTGGCGCGCCACTATCGCGACTCCAAGATCCTGGAGATCGGCGAGGGGACCACCGAGGTCCAGCTTCTCGTGATCGCCAGGGCGCTCGGACTCGCCCGGTAGCGTGGAGGCATGACCATGCGCGAGATCGTGCAGCGCGGCCTGTACTACGAGGAGTTCGAGACCGACGTCCGGTACGTGCACCGCCCCGGTCGCACGGCTACGGAGGCGGACAACGTCCTCTTCACGACCCTGACGATGAACACGCAGGCGCTGCATCTGGACGCCGCGTTCGCCGATGCCCAGGAGCCCTTCCACGCGCGCCTCATGAACTCCATGTGGACGCTGTCGACGATGGTGGGCTCCTCCGTCGCCCAGCTCACGCAGGGGACGCTGGTGGCTCAGCTCGGCCTCGGCGACATCGCCTTCCCGCATCCGCTGTTCGCCGGTGACACGCTCACGACTGAGAGCGTCGTCGTCGACAAGCGGCTCTCGTCGTCCCGCCCCGGTCAGGGCGTCGTGCAGATCGCGCACACCGGACGCAATCAGGACGGCACGGTGGTTGCGACGGCCGTCCGCACGGTGCTCGTGCGCTGCCGACCGGAAGGGGAGGCGGTATGACCTTCGAGCTCGGTCCTGCCCTGCTTTTCTGCCCGGCGGACCGCCCCGAGCGCTTCGCGAAGGCGCAGGAGCGGGCCGATGCCGTGATCCTCGACCTGGAGGACGCCGTCCTGCCGGCTGCGAAGGCCGAGGCCCGGAAGAACGTCGTCGCCGCCGACCTCGATCCCGCGCGCGTCATCGTGCGGGTGAACGCCCCGGACTCCGCGGCCTTCGCGGACGACCTCGAGGCCCTGGCACGGTCGCCCTTCCGGACCGTGATGGTGGCGAAGACGGAGAGCGCGGAGAGTCTGGACGCCTTCGGCGCGGACTACTCGCTCCTCGCGCTGTGCGAGACGGCGCGCGGGATCCATGCGGCGCCCGACATCGCCGCGCATCCGACGGTCGCCGGACTGATGTGGGGAGCGGAGGATCTGGTGGCCTCGCTCGGCGGCACGTCATCCCGGAACGACGAGGGCGGGTACCGGGACATCGCCCGCTACGCCCGTTCCCGGGTGCTGCTGGAGGCCGGTGCGTACGGCAAGGCGGCGATCGACGCCGTGCATGTCGACATCGCCGACACGGCAGGGCTGGAGCAGGAGGCGAGGGACGCGGCAGCCTCGGGGTTCCGTGCGACGGCCTGCATCCATCCGAGTCAGGTCGAGGTGATCCGAGCCGCGTACGCACCGGACCCCGAGATCGTGGCCTGGGCACATGCGGTCCTCGCGGCAGCGGCGGAGGAACGGGGTGTGTTCCGCTTCCAGGGGCGCATGGTGGACGAGCCCGTCCTGCGCCACGCGCGCGCCGTGGTCTCCCGCGCCGGCTGACCGTCCCGTCAGAGGACGGGCGTCTCCTCCAGCAGGCGGAGGTAGCCGGGTGCGGCGACGAACCGGTGCGCGGAGCCGTTACGCAGCACCTCACCGTCGCGGGGGAGCGTGCCGCCGGAGACGTGGTCGATGACAGCGCGGATCACGCCCCCGTGGGTCACGACGAGCACGGACTCGGCCTGCGGCGCCGACCTCCGTCGCGCGTCCCGTGCGATCCGGTGCAGCGCGGCGATGGCACGGACGCCGACCTCGTGCAGCGATTCCGCCCCGGGCACCTCCGCGTGCCAGTCGCCGTAGGTCGAGATGTAGTCGGGAACGAGCATGCCCTCGCCGTCGCCGAACTCCCGTTCCCGGATGTCGGGGACCACGCCCGCGATCTCCAGCCCCAGGCGCTCCGCGATGATGCCGGCGGTCTCGCTCGCTCGCACGAGCGGGCTCGTGTAGACGGCATGGTGCGTCGTGCCGGCGAGCTTCTCCGCCGCCCACCGTGCGTCCTCGCGCCCCGTCTCGTTCAGCGGGATGTCGGTCGACCCCTGGATGCGGCGGGCGAGGTTCCAGTCGGTCTGACCGTGGCGGATGAGAGTGAGATAGGTCACGAGAGCATCTCCTGGAGGGCGGGGAGCACGTCGCTGGTGCCGGCGGCGATGGTGACATCGGCCCAGGCGTCCGCGCGGGTCGGCTCGCGATTGACGATGATCAGGGGGATGCCACGCCGACGCGCACGGTTCACGAGGCGCACGCCGGAATTCACGACGAGCGAGGAGCCGGCGACGATGAGCGCATCGCTGGAGCGGAGCAGCGACTCCGCGGCGCGGAAGCGGTCCTGCGGCACGTACTCGCCGAAGAACACCACGTCGGGCTTGAGCATGCCGTCACAGACCGTGCAGGTCGGGACGAGGAAGCCCTCGGTGCTCTCCGGCAGCACGTCGCCGTCCGGGGCCAGGGCCACGTTCTCGGGGACGGTGATCCAGGGATTGCGCTCCTCGATCTGCACGGCGATGTCGCGACGATCGAACACCTGGCCGCAGTGCAGGCAGAGCACCCGGCGCATGGTGCCGTGCACTTCGATGACGTGTGAGCTTCCCGCGCGGAGGTGCAGTCCGTCGACGTTCTGCGTGATGACGCCCGAGACGACGCCTCTGGACTCCATCTCCGCGAGGGCGCGGTGCCCGGGATTGGGCGCCGCCTGCGCGAATGCCCGCCAGCCGAGGTGCCCGCCGACCCAGTAGCGGCGTCGCGCGGCTTCGTCGCCGAGGTACGTCTGGATCGTCATGGGGTTGCTGCGCGTGCGCGCACCCTCGCCGCGGTAGGCCGGAATGCCCGAGTCGGTGGAGATGCCGGCTCCGGTGAGGAGGGCGATCCGCTTGCCGCGCAGCAGGTCGGCGGCGTGGGAGAGCTCTGCCGACGGCTCGGCGGTGTTCGTCACGCTCACAGGACCTCCTCGATCGAGTCTACGGGGCGTGGGGCGGACGAGAACCGGGATGGCAGAGTGGAGCGGTGGACCTCCAGCATGTGACCGACATCGCCGACCCGCGGCTGGACGACTATCGCGGCCTCACCGATACCGCCCTCCGCGCCGTGCGAGAGCCCGCGGAGGGACTCTACATCGCCGAGACCGCCAAGGTGATCGAGCGCGCGCTGACCGCCGGACACGAACCCCGGTCGGTGCTCGTCTCGGCCCGGCGCGTCGACGAGGTCGGCCGGATCATCGGGAAGCGCGGCGTGCCGGTCCTCGTGGTGCCGGACGAGGTCGCGGAGCAGGTCACCGGTTATCAGGTCCACCGCGGAGCCCTCGCCGCGATGCACCGACCGGCTCTGGCGCCGGTCGCGGAGGTGGTACGCGACGCGCGTCTGGTGCTGGTGCTGGAGGACCTCGGCGATCACACCAACGTCGGAGCGGCCTTCCGCGCTGCCGCCGGGTTGGGGGCCGATGCGGTGCTGGTGTCGCCGCGCTGCGCCGACCCGCTGTACCGCCGGAGCGTGCGGGTGAGCATGGGCACGGTCTTCCAGGTGCCCTGGACACGGATCGACGACTGGGAGGCGGCCGTGGGCGCCCTCCGTGACGAGGGTTTGGACATCGCCGCCCTCGCTCTCAGTGACGCGGCGGTTGATCTCCGGGTCTACGCAGCGCAGCGGCCGGAGAAGGTGGCGCTGCTCCTCGGCGCCGAAGGAGACGGACTCACGCCGACTGCTCTCGACAGCGCGGACACCGTGGTCACGATCCCGATGGCCGGCGGCGTGGATTCGCTCAACGTGGCCTCGGCGGCCGCCGTGGCACTGTGGTCCCTCGCTCCCGCGGAGTGAGGGTGCGTCACTCCTTGCCGGGGAAGATGACCGGGGAGGGCTCGGGGCGCTTCGCCGCGATGTGATCCCCCGACGACTGGTGCCGCAGACGGCGGAGCACCCAGGGCACGAGGTGCTCCCGCGCCCAGCCGAGGTCTTCGCCGCGGGCGGCACGCCAGGTACGCAGCGGCAGGGGTTCCGGCTGCATGGCCTCGAGGTCGTTCGGCACGTTGAGGGCGCGGAGCACCATCCGCGCGACCTCGTGGTGGCCGAGGGCGTTGTAGTGCAGGCGGTCATCGTCGAAGAAGCGTGCGTCCTGCACGACCTTCAGCGCCCACTGGTCCGCGACGATGCAGTCATGCCGCTCCGCGATCGCGCGGATGTTCTCGTTGTAGATCGCGACCTTGCCGCGGAACGGACGGAACACCGGCGTGAATCCGGTGTCGATGCCCGTGAAGAGGATCACGGCTGCACCGGTGGAGGACAGCCGTGCCACCGCGTCTTCGAGCTGCGCGGCGATGGCGTCCGGGTCGGTGCCGGGGCGGATGACGTCGTTGCCGCCGGCGCAGATCGAGATGAGGTCGGGGCGGAGCGCGACGGCGGGTTCGATCTGATCGGCGACGATCTGCGCGATGAGCTTCCCTCGGACGGCGAGGTTGGCGTAGGCGAAGTCGTCCACCTGCTGGGCGAGCACCTCCGCGACGCGGTCGGCCCAGCCGCGGTGTCCACCCGGGGCCGCCGGGTCCGGGTCGCCGATGCCCTCCGTGAACGAGTCGCCGATCGCGACGAACCGTCGCCACGGGTGCGGGGTCTCGTTCGCGACGTACGGGGTCCTGGTCGATTCCTGATCGCTCATCCGACTCTCCTTCGCCAACGCGTGCGCGCACGGTGGTGACCGCCGCGCAGTGACCGAGCCTACCCGTGCCGCCGCTCCCGAGGGAGGACGCGCGCGGCGCCCCGGCGGATGCCCCGGCGTCGGTGGGAGCGATTATCGTGGAGTCGATGCTCTCTCCGTCCTTCCCTCAGCGCGCCCCATGGGGAACGGCGAACAAGCTGCGGGCATGGCAGCAGGAGGCTCTGGATGCGTACTTCCAGGCCGACCAGCGCGACTTCCTCGTGGCCGCCACACCGGGCGCCGGCAAGACCACCTTCGCGCTCACCCTCGCGGTCGAGCTGATGCGCATGGGGGAGGTGAACCGGGTCATCGTCGTGGCTCCGACGGAGCACCTCAAGACCCAGTGGGCCGACGCCGCCGCCCGCGTGCACATCCGGCTCGACCCGCGCTTCCGCAACAGCGACTGGGCACCGGCGCGGCACTATCACGGCGTCGTGGTCACGTACGCGCAGGTCGCGGCGAAGTCCTCGGTGCACCGCCACCTCACGGAGGATGCGAAGACCCTGGTCATCCTCGATGAGGTGCACCACGGCGGCGACGCGCTGAGCTGGGGTGACGCGATCCGCGACGCCTACGGGCCGGCGAAGCGTCGACTGTTGCTGTCCGGGACCCCGTTCCGGAGCGACACGGCGCCGATCCCCTTCGTGGAGTACCTCCCTGATGAGTCGGGGGCGCGGGTCTCCAGCACCGACTACGCCTATGGCTACGGGCGTGCCCTTGCGGACGGCGTCGTCCGCCCCGTGCTCTTCCACATGTACGCGGGGAAGATGCGGTGGCGGACGAGTGCCGGCGACGAGCTCGAGACCCATCTGGGACAGGACAACACGAAGGACGTCACGTCGCAGGCCTGGCGCACGGCGCTGGATCCCGAGGGCGACTGGATGCCGGCGGTGCTCTCGGCGGCCGACCGCCGTCTGACCGAGATCAGACACCACATCCCGGATGCCGGCGGACTCGTGCTGGCGACGGATCAGACCGTCGCCAGGGCCTACGCCAAGATCCTGCACAGCATCACGCGCGAGCAGCCGACGATCGTGCTGTCCGACGACGCCACCGCCTCCGAGCGGATCGAGAAGTTCTCCGAAGGCACCGCCCGGTGGATGGTCGCGGTGCGCATGGTGTCGGAGGGCGTCGACGTGCCGCGGCTCGCGGTGGGCGTCTACGCGACCTCCTCGTCCACTCCGCTGTTCTTCGCCCAGGCCATCGGTCGCTTCGTCCGCGCCCGTCGTCGAGGTGAGGCGGCGAGCGTCTTCCTCCCGCACGTCCCCGTGCTGATGAAGCTCGCGAACGAGATGGAGAAGCAGCGCGACCACGCGCTGGATCGGCAGTCCAAGGATGACGACGGTCTCGAGGATTCACTCCTGGAGAGCGCGAACCGAGAGGACGAGGCCTCCGACGCGCTGACCCAGGAGTTCAGCTACCAGGCGATCTCCTCCGTCGCCCACTTCGATCGCATGGTGTTCGACGGCAAGGAGTTCGGCCAGCTCGCGGAGCCGAACACGCCGGAGGAGGAGGAGTTCATCGGCTTCCCGGGTCTCCTCGAACCCGAGCACGTCCACGAGCTCCTCATGCAGCGGCAGGCGCGGCAGTCCCGGCACCGCGAGGTGCGGGAGGCCCAGGCAGAGCCGACGCAGACGACGACGCTCCCTGCGCCGCTGCATCGCACCCTGCGCGAACAGCGCCAGCTCCTGAACAGCCTGGTGGGCCTCTACGCGCGGCAGTCGGGCCAGCCGCACGGTGCTGTGCATGCCGAACTCCGTCGCATCTGCGGCGGACCGGCGGTGGCGCAGGCGACCGTGACGCAGCTGCAGTCCCGCATCGAGGTGCTGCGCAAACGCGTCCGCTCCTGAGCGAGGTCCGGTCGCTGCTTCGGATCCCCGAAATGCTGGCAATCCGTGCCAGGACGCGGCCTGCGCGACACCGCGCGGATAGCGTGGAACGGTTGCCCGGACGCCGGGCACGGTGACACCTGGAGGTTCCATGACAGCCCCTGCCGCAGCCGATTCCACGGCCGCCGATCGACGGCGCTGGGCTCGCTATCTCGTCGAGGAACGGGCGGAGGGCGCCGTGTACCAGCGCCTCGCGTCCCGCCGGTCGGGGGAGGAGCGGGCGATCCTGCTCGGGCTCGCCGAGGCCGAGCGCCGGCATGAGAAGCACTGGCTCGATCTGCTGGGCGGAGAACCGACCCGCCTGCCGCGGGCGGGGGTCCGCTCGCGCCTCCTGGGGTGGATGGCCGGACGCTTCGGCTCGATCTTCGTCCTCGCCCTCGCCCAGAGTGCCGAGGCCCGCTCTCCGTACGACGCCGAGCGCTGGGCCACCCCTGCCATGCGGGCAGACGAGAAGGTCCACCACGAGGTCGTCCGCGGTCTCGCCGCACGCGGGCGTCGGCGCCTCTCCGGTTCCTTCCGCGCTGCCGTCTTCGGCGCGAACGACGGCCTGGTCAGCAACCTCGCGCTCGTGCTCGGCATCGGCGCCACCGGCGTGAGCTCGGGCTTCGTCCTGTTCAGCGGCATCGCCGGGCTCCTCGCCGGTGCGCTGTCCATGGGTGCGGGGGAGTTCGTGTCGGTGCGGTCGCAGCGGGAACTCCTCACCGCGACCGAGGCGAACGAGGATGCGGCGGCGGCCGCCGCCGACCTCGACATCGACGAGAACGAGCTCGCGCTCGTGTACCGCGCCCGCGGCATGGACCAGGGCGAGTCGCTGGCCAGGGCCCGCCGCATCGTCCAGGCGGCGCAGGAGGGTGTCCGACGGGCGGTCACGGGGCCCGTGAGCGTCCAGGGTGCGGACGCCCACGAGGTCGTCGGCAGCGACTGGACGGCCGCGATCTCCAGCTTCCTCCTCTTCGCCTCCGGCGCGATCATCCCCGTCCTGCCGTGGATCTTCGGCATGGAGGGCACCGCGGCGATCGTCCTCGCGCTCGTGCTGGTCGGCATCGCTCTGCTCAGCACGGGAGCGATGGTCGGCGTGCTCTCCGGTGGCCCGCCCCTCCGTCGCGCCCTTCGGCAGCTCGCCATCGGGTTCGGCGCGGCGGCGGTGACCTACGCGCTGGGCCTGCTCTTCGGCGTCGGCGCGGTGTGACGGCGCTGTGGTCCCGCCGCGTGCGGGACCGCAGCGCCCCACCGCGACGCACGGGAAACGACGAAGGCCCCGGATCCGTGGATCCGGGGCCTTCGCTCTCTGTGCGCGGAGGGGGACTTGAACCCCCACGCCCTATCGGGCACTAGCACCTCAAGCTAGCGCGTCTACCATTCCGCCACCCGCGCAGGTGTTGGATTTGATCGTTGCCGACCGAAGAATGAGATTAGCACGTTCTCGGAGGCGTCTCGAACCGAGCGTGACGCCCGGGCGTGGCATGCGGTTTCGATAGCCTGAGTCCATGACCGAATCCTCCCTGCCGGAGGTCGCCCGCGTCGCGAGCGACCTCATCCGCTTCGACACCTCCAACTACGGCGGCGGCAACGCGAAGGGGGAGCGGGAAGCCGCCGAGTACGTCGGCGCGTACCTGGAGGAGCTGGGACTCGAGGTCGAGTACTACGAGCCCATCCCGCGGCGCACGAACGTCATGGCACGTGTCCCGGGGCGCGATCGCACCAAGCCGGCTCTCGTCGTGCACGGCCACCTGGACGTCGTGCCCGCGGTCGCCGAGGACTGGACGGTGGATCCATTCGCCGGCACGGTGCAGGACGGCATGCTGTGGGGCCGCGGCGCGGTCGACATGAAGAACATGGACGCGATGATCCTCACCGCCGTGGCGGACATCCTGCGCGCGGGGGAGCAGCCGGAGCGTGACCTCATCCTGGCCTTCTTCGCCGATGAGGAGAACGGCGGCGTGGAGGGCTCCGCGCTCGTCGTGAAGGATCGTCCGGAGTGGTTCGTCGGCGCGACGGCGGCCATCAGCGAGGTCGGCGGCTACTCGATCTCCGTGGACGACCGCCGGGCGTACCTGCTGCAGGTGGGGGAGAAGGCCCTGATCTGGATCCGCCTCGTCGCCACCGGCCGAGCGGGACACGGCAGTCGCCTGCACGACGACAACGCCGTCACGAAGCTCGCCGAGGCGGTGGCCGCCATCGGCCGCACGCGGTGGCCGGTCCGGCTCACGCCGACGACGGAGGCGCTGCTCGAGGGTCTGAGCGCGTTGAGCGGCCGGAGCGCCGATGACCCTGACGCCCTCGCCGCCGCGGCCGGTCCGGCAGAAGCCTTCCTGCGGTCGACGTTCCGCACGACGACCAACCCGACGGCCCTCACCGCCGGCTACAAGCACAACGTCATCCCGGAGCGCGCTGAGGCCCTGATCGACGTCCGGGTGATCCCCGGGACCGAGGACGACGTGCTCGCCGAGCTCCAGCGCATCGTCGGCGACGACATCCGGATCGAGACCGTGGTGCGCGACATCGGCATGGAGACGCCGTTCGCGGGGGAGCTCGTCGACGCGATGGTGGCAGCCCTGGGTCGGCACGACCCCGGCGTACCGGTCATCCCGTACCTCCTGGGAGCCGGGACCGACAACAAGGCGCTGGCCACTCTCGGCATCACCGGTTACGGCTTCGCCCCGCTGCGTCTGCCGGCCGATCTCGACTTCACCGGGATGTTCCACGGAGTCGACGAGCGGGTGCCCGTAGACTCACTTGTCTTCGGTCAGCGGGTGCTGGCCGATCTGCTGCGCACGTACTGAGCGGCGTCCACGCGCTCCGTGCCGTCCCGAAAGACGAAGGCCTCTCCATGCACCTGCTCGAAGCACTGATCCTGGGAATCGTCCAGGGCCTCACCGAGTTCCTGCCGATCTCCTCCAGCGCCCATCTGCGTGTCGTCGGGACGTTCCTTCCGTCCGGAGAAGATCCGGGCGCGGCGTTCACCGCCATCACGCAGATCGGCACCGAGGCCGCCGTCGTGGTGTTCTTCTGGCGGGACATCGTCCGCATCATCTCCCAGTGGTTCCGGTCGCTCGCCGGGAAGGTGCCCCGGAACGACCCGGACGCGCGCATGGGATGGCTCATCATCATCGGCAGCATCCCGATCGTGCTGCTCGGGCTGCTCTTCCAGGATCAGATCGAGACCGTCTTCCGGTCACTCTGGATCGTGGCGATCATGCTCATCGTGTTCGGGATCCTCCTGGGCATCGCCGATCACGTCGGGGCCAAGCGCCGGAAGCTCGACGACCTGACCTACCCGCACGGCATCGCCTTCGGGCTCGCCCAGGCACTCGCCCTCATCCCCGGCGTCTCGCGGTCCGGCGGCACGATCACCATGGGTCTCTTCCTCGGCTACGAGCGCGCCGCCGCCGCCCGGTACGCCTTCCTGCTCGCCATCCCTGCCGTGTTCGGCAGCGGCTTCTATCAGCTGTTCAAGAGCTGGGGCGAGCCGTCCTTCTTCTCGCTCGGCGACACGGTGGCCGCCACGGGCGTCGCCTTCGTCGTCGCACTGGGCGTGATCGCGTTCTTCATGAACTGGATCTCGAAGCGCAGCTTCCTGCCGTTCGTGATCTACCGGATCCTGCTCGGCGGCGTGCTGCTCGTGCTGCTCGCGATGGGCGTCATCCCCGCCTCGGCCTGAGGCGGGCGCTGTTCAGCGCTTGCGGTCGCCGCGGCCGTCGTCGCGGCGCCGCAGATAGCGCTCGAAGGCCTGGGCGATCGCGTCTCCCGAGGCGTCGGGGGAGTCCCACGTGTCGCGCGTGCGCTCCAGCTGCCGGATGTACTCCGCCATGTCCTCGTCCTCGGACGCGGCGGCATCGATCGACGCCTCCCAGGCCGCGGCTTCCGTACGGAGGTGCCGGCGGTCCACGTCCACACCGGTCAGCTCCTCGAGCCGGTCGAGGAGGGCCAGGGTGACCTTCGGCGACGGGGCGGCCGAGGCGACGTAGTGCGGGACGCTCGCCCAGAGGCTCACGGAGGGGATCCCCGCGTTCTCGGCGAAGTGCTCGAGCACGGTGAGGATGCCGACGGGGCCCTCGTACACCGACCGCTCCAGGGCGTGTGCCTCGCGGACCTGCTCGTTCTGGCTCGACGCGAAGATCGAGATCGGGCGGGTGTGCGGGACGTCGGAGAGCATGGCGCCGAGGGTCACGAAGCCGGTGATGTCGTCGCGCAGGGCGACGTCGATGAACTCGGACGCGAACGCCTGCCAGGTGCGCGCGGGCTCGGCACCGGTGAGCAGCCAGAACTCGGGGCCGGGGCCCGGATCACGCGGGCGCCACAGCCCGGCCTCGGGCCACGTCATCTGACGGCGTCCCTCGGCATCGAGTCGGGTCGCCGGGCGGGTGTACTGGTAGTCGAAGTAGAGCTCCGGATCGACCGAGTGCACGAGGTCGTAGCCGCCCGCCGCCTGCAGCGCGCCGACGGCTCCGGTCGCGGCCTCACCGGCGTCGTTCCAGCCGTCGAAGGCGGCGATGATGATGCGTGAACCGAGAACGTCCATGCCGTGCTCCCTTCGAGGTCGAGGATTCGATCCCCCCAGGCTAGCCCGCGTCGAGGGGATGTGGGCGGGCCCGGCTAGCATGGGTTCAGTGAGCAACAAGCCCCGCGCGGTCCTCTGGGACATGGATGGAACACTGGTCGACACCGAGCCGTATTGGATGGCGGCCGAGACCGCGCTGGTGGAGTCGTTCGGCGGCACGTGGTCCCATGAGGACGCCCTGCAGCTCGTGGGCAGCGGCCTCATCGACAGCGCGATCATCCTCCAGGGCGCGGGGGTCGACATGGCTCCGGAGGCGATCGTCTCCCACCTGACGAGTGCCGTGCAGGAGTCGCTGCGGGCCCAGGGCGTGCCCTTCCGGCCCGGCGCCCAGTGGCTTCTCCGCGACCTCCGTGCCGCCGGAATCCCGACCGGGCTGGTGACGATGTCGCTGCGTCGGATGGCTCTCGACGTGGTCGGGCTGATCGAGTTCGAGGCGTTCGACATCGTCGTCGCCGGAGACGATGTCGACAACCCCAAGCCGCACCCGGAGCCGTACCTCCAGGCCGCCGCGCTGCTCGATGTGGACATCGCGGAGGTCGTGGTCATCGAGGATTCCCCCACCGGGCTCCGCGCGGGCCTCGCTTCCGGAGCCCTGACGCTCGGCGTACCCCACATCGTCCCGCTCGACGGCCTCGGCGCCCATGAGCTGTGGCCGACCCTCGACGGCCGGGGCGCTGCCGACCTCGTGGAGCTCTTCGGCTCCCGCGCTGCGATCACGGAGGGCACCCGATGACCACCACTCCCGCTCCTCGCCCCAGGGGTCCCTTCCGCGAGGGCGATCGCGTGCAGCTCACAGGCCCGAAAGGCCGTCTGCACACCGTGACCCTCCGGGAGGACGGCGAGCTGCACACCCACCACGGCGTCCTCCGTCACCGCGACCTCATCGGACTCCCTGACGGCTCGGTCGTGGCGAACAGCTCCGGACACGAGTACCTGGCGCTGCGTCCGCTGCTGCGCGACTTCGCGATGTCGATGCCGCGCGGCGCCGCGATCGTCTATCCGAAGGACGCGGCGCAGATCGTCATGCAGGCCGACATCTTCCCCGGCGCCACCGTCGTCGAGGCCGGAGTCGGTTCGGGTGCGCTGTCGCTGTCGCTGCTGCGGGCCGTCGGCTCCACGGGGCGTCTGCTCTCCTTCGAGCGCCGCGAGGATTTCGCCGAGGTCGCGCAGGCGAACGTCGAGACCTTCTTCGGGGAGCGCCCCGACTCCTGGCGCGTCGTGGTGGGAGACCTGGTCGCCGCCCTGCCGGACGAGGTGGAGGCCGGCTCCGTCGATCGGGTCGTGCTCGACATGCTCGCGCCGTGGGAGTGCATCGAGGTGGTCGCCGATGCGCTCACCCCCGGAGGCGTCGTGCTGTGCTACATCGCCACCGCCACGCAGCTCTCCCGCGTCGCCGAGTTCATCCGGAGCACCGGGCTCTTCACCGATCCCGAGGCGTCCGAGACGATGGTGCGCGGCTGGCACGTGGAAGGGCTTGCCGTCCGTCCCGACCACCGCATGGTCGCGCACACCGGCTTCCTGCTCACGGCTCGCCGGCTCGCTCCCGGCGCGGTGGCTCCGTCGGTGAAGCGTCGCGCCTCGAAGAGCAGCTACGGCGACGAGGACGTCGAACTGTGGACGCCGGGCGCGGTGGGTGATCGCGAGATCACGGACAAGAACCTCCGCAAACGTGCCAGGGAGGCCGGCAAGGCGGCCGAAGGCGCGCGGTTGGCCGCGGCATCGCGCGAATCCGAGCACACGACGGAATAGACTGGAGCGCGTGCGTAAAACGTCCGCCGTTCTGGCCTCTCTCAGCCTCGCCGCCCTCGCCCTGACGGGGTGCAGCGTGACCGCATCGTCCGCTGACGCCTCGTGCGATCGCGACGGGCACGCCAACGGCATCGACAGTGCCGTCACCGTCACCGGCGACGTCGGGTCCGAGCCGGAGGTCGAGATCTTCGCGCCCGTCCGCCTGACGGAGACGTCCTACGCGGACGTCGTGACGGGGGACGGTCATGCGCTCGTCGACGACGCCCAGCCGCTCATCGCCCAGATCTCCATCTACAACGGTGCGACCGGCGAGCAGATCTTCCAGACGACGTACGACGAGGAGAGCACCCGCGCGTCGACGATCGGCTCCTGGGCCACGCAGTCTCCCGGGCTCGCCGACGCCATGGAGTGCGCGACCGGCGGCACCCGCATCGTGGCGGGTCTGACCCCGGAAGACTTCGGCGAGGCGAACCTCAGCGGCTTCGGCATGGGCAAGGACGACATCGCGGTGTTCGTCATCGACGTCGTCGACGCCTTCCTCCCGAAAGCAGAGGGCACCCTGCAGTTCAACGACGCGAAGGGGATGCCGACCGTCGTGCGCGCCGACGACGGCACCCCGGGCATCATCATCCCCGACAGCGCCGCCCCGGACGAGCAGGTCGTCCAGACGCTGATCCGTGGAGACGGCGAGAAGCTGACCGCGGACCAGACGCCGCTCGTCCACTTCACCGCGGTGAGCTGGGACGACAAGTCCGTCCTGCAGAGCACCTGGGGACAGTCCGCCACCGACGGCATCCGACAGATCGCGGCGCCGGTGGCTGACGCGCTCGTCGGGCAGCCCGTCGGCTCCCAGGTCCTCGTCGTGCTCCCCAAGACCGAGACCTCCTCCGCGATGGCCGTCGTGGTCGACATCCTCGGCGTGTCCCCGGTCTCCGCACCCTGATGGCTGCCCGGATCCCTGCCGAAGAGCGCCTGACGAACCTCGTCGTGGCGCTGATGGCGACGGAGATCGGGCTCACCAAGCAGCAGATCCTCGACAACGTCTCCGGCTATCGCCAGCGCGCGGATGCCGGGACACGCTCGGATGCCCTGGAGAAGATGTTCGAACGGGACAAGGACGAGCTCCGCGCGCTCGGCGTCCCGATTGAGACGATCGGCGACGCCGCGGACCCGAACGACCTCCGCGAGGCCAGGTACCGCATCCCGCAGGCGGAATACGACCTGCCAGGAGACATCGAGTTCTCCCCGGCGGAGCTGGCTGTCCTGCGCCTCGCGGGAAGTGTCTGGAGCGCGGAGTCCGTCTCGGGAGACGCGCAGTCCGGAGTGCGGAAAATCCGCGCCCTCGGCATCGACGGCGACGAGCCGATCATCGGCTTCGCTCCGCGCATCACCGCCCGCGATGCCGCCTTCGGCCCGCTCCAGGACGCGATCGAACGCCGCAGGGTGGTCACCTTCGACTATCTGAAGCCGGGAGAGGACGCCCCTCGTCGGCGTCGTATCCGCCCGCTCGCACTGGTGGACTACGAGGCGCGCTGGCACGTGTACGGCGTCGACGTCGACATCGAAGAGGACCGGACGTTCCTGCTGAGCCGCATCGTCGGCGAGGTCATGGTCAGTGCCACGACGTTCGACCCCGCGCTACGCGAGGGCGCGGGGGAGCGGGCGCTGAGCGGTCTCGAGCGCGTCGCCGCGGAGAACTCGGCGTTGCTGGAGGTCACACCCGGAACCGAAGCCGCACTGCGCCTGGGCCGACGGGCGACGCCTGCCGCCCAGGGCATCCACGTGCCCTTCGTCGATCTGCACATCCTGGCCGATGAGCTCGCCTCTTATGGACCCGAGGTCCGCGTGGTGGAGCCCGCACCGCTCCGGGACGCGGTGATCAGTCGTCTGCGCGCCGTGGTCGAGGTCCACACAGACGTGGAGGTGCCCACATGAGCGCCGCACCCAAGCCCCTCCTCGCAGCGGAGCGTGTACGCCTCTATCTCACGCTCGTCCCGTACCTGCTCGAGCACGGGCAGGTCTCCCTCGCCGAGGCCGCCGAGGAGTTCGGGGTGACCCCGCGGGAGATGCGGGCGATGGTCGAGAAGCTGACCGTCATCGGCCTTCCCGGCGAGGCGGGCTACTGGCAGCAGCCGCAGGAGATGTTCGACATCAACTGGGATCTCCTCGATCTCGAGGACGTCATCGAGATCACGAACGACGTGGCCCTGCGTCGCGTCCCGCGCTTCACGGCGCGTGAGGCCGCGGCCCTGCTCGCCGGCCTGCAGATGGTCGCCGCCGTGCCGGCCGTATCCGACTCCGGTCTCGTCGCCGGCCTCATCTCGAAGCTCTCGCGGGGAGCCGCCGATGCGCCGGCTGATGTCGTCGTCGCCCCGACCGCGGTGGACGAGGTGCGTGAGGTCGTCGCCCGCGGCCTGCAGAACGGGGTCGCCGTCTCGTTCACCTACCAGGCCCCTGACGCCGCGCCCACCACGCGCACCGTGGATCCGGTGCAGATCCTCATCACGAACGGACAGTGGTACCTGCAGGGCTGGTGCCATATGCGCGAGGCGATGCGCACGTTCCACCTCGACCGCGTCAGCGCACCCGCCCTCACCGACATCCCCAGCACGCACGGCGGCGACCGGGTGCCCGAGGCGTTCGCGGGGCTGGAGGAGGAGCGGGAGGTCACCGTCCGTGTCCCGGAGCGCCTTGCTCCGCTGCTCAGCGGTTTCGTGCCGACCGAGACCCTCCGTATCGGCGACGGAATGGTGACGACGCAGCTCCACCTCGCGGACCCTCGAGGCATCAAGCGTCTCGCCGCGCGCTTCGGCGGGGCGATGGAGGTCACCGATCCCGGCATCGCGCGCACCGCGACCCGCGAGTGGGCAGCTGCCGGACTCGCGCTCTACCACCGGCCTGATGCCGAGGTTTGATCTGTAGACTGGGGCGGAAAGCCCCCCTACGACGGGAATGTCGATATGTTCGCTGGAATGCAAGGCTGGCACCTGCTCATCGTGCTGGCCGTTATCCTCCTCCTCTTCGGCGCTGCCAAGCTGCCGGCACTCGCGAAGAGCATGGGTCAGTCCGCTCGCGTGTTCAAGGGCGAGATGAAGGCCATGAAGGAAGAGGACGCGAGTCGTGCCGAGTCGGCGCCCGCAGAGCCGACGACGGTGAAGGACTCGGGCACCGACCCTGAGACTCCGCCTCGCGCCTGACCGGCCGTGGCAGCCATCGAACCGACCGTGACGCCGACGGCGGATCGGGATCGGCGGATGTCGCTCGGCGCGCATCTCGTCGAACTGCGCAAGCGCCTGATGTACGCGGCGATCGCTCTCGTCGTCGGCATGATCGTGGCGTTCCTCATCGCAGACCCGGTGATCCACTTCATCACCGAGCCGATCCGCATCATCGCCGACAAGCGTGGTGATGACTTCAGCGCTCTGAACTTCGGGACAGTGACGTCCGCGTTCGACATGCGCATGCGCATCGCCCTGACCATCGGGCTGTTCCTGTCCGCACCGGTGTGGCTCTGGCAGATCTGGGCCTTCATCATGCCCGGGCTCACCCGCAAGGAGATCCGCTACACGGTCGGCTTCGTGGTCGCCGCCGTGCCGCTGTTCTTCGCGGGGTGCTACCTCGGGGTGCAGATCATGCCGCACGTCATCGAGCTCATGTGGGGCTTCACGCCGGAGGGCGCCACGAACTTCTACTCCGCTCAGGAGTACTACGACTTCGTGTTCAAGCTGATGATCGTCATCGGCATCTCGTTCGTCCTCCCCGTCTTCCTCGTCGCGCTCAACCTCGCAGGGGTGATGTCGGGCCGAGCGATCCTGAAGGGGTGGCGGGTGGCCATCCTTATCGCGACGATCTTCGCCGCGCTGGCCACGCCCGCGGCAGACGTCGTGAGCATGCTGATGCTGGCCGGCATCCTCATCGTCCTCTTCTTCGCAGCGGCAGGGCTCTCCCTCCTCTTCGACCGGCGCAAGCGCAAGCAGGACACCGCCGCCGGACTCATCCCGGACGCCCCATGAGTTCGCCGTCCGAGCGATACGCGCAGGCGCAGGAGAGCGCGGCGCACCCGGAGACCGCAGCATTCGCCTCGCGCCAGCGCTTCCAGCTCGACCCGTTCCAGCTCGCCGGATGCCACGCGCTGGAGAACGGACGCAGCGTTCTCGTGGCAGCCCCCACCGGTGCCGGGAAGACGATCGTGGGGGAGTTCGCCATCCACCTGGCGATGCAGACCGCGACGGACAAAGCCTTCTACACCACGCCGATGAAGGCGCTCTCGAATCAGAAGTTCCGTGAGCTCGTCGACGTCTACGGCGCGGACGACGTCGGTCTGCTGACGGGCGACACGAACATCAACGGCAACGCCCGCATCGTGGTCATGACGACCGAGGTGCTGCGGAACATGATCTATGCCGACTCCGCGGCGCTGCGCGACCTGCGCTACGTCGTGATGGACGAGGTCCACTATCTGGCCGACCGCTTCCGTGGTGCCGTGTGGGAAGAGGTCATCATCCACCTCCCGCCCCGCGTGCGGCTGGTCTCGCTGAGCGCGACCGTGTCGAACGCCGAGGAGTTCGGCGACTGGCTCGACACCGTGCGCGGAGACACCGAGGTCATCGTCTCCGAGATCCGTCCGGTGCCGCTGGAGCAGCACGTGCTCGTACGCGACGACCTGCTGCCGCTCTTCGACGACCGGGCGGGCATCGCCACGGCTCAGGTGAACCAGGAGCTCATGCGCATCCGTTCGTTCACGGGTTCCACCTACGAGAGCAACCGCCAGGCGCAGTCGTATCGCAGCAATCGCCACGCCGGGCGCCAGGCCGCGCGACCGCCCCGGGGTGGCCGCCGCCCCGTGCGCGCCGCGAACGCGCACCGGATCGAGCGTATGGACCGCCCTGACGTGGTCGAGCTGCTGGAACGGTCGAATCTCCTTCCCGCCATCTTCTTCATCTTCAGCCGCGTGGGCTGCGATGCCGCGGTGCAGCAGGTGCGGCGCTCCGGCCTGCGCCTGACCTCGTCGGAGGAGCGCGCGGAGATCCGGGCCCTCGTCGAGGAACGCACCCGCACGTTGCAGGACGAGGATCTCGGGGTGCTCGGCTACTGGGAGTGGCTGGACAACCTCGAACGGGGCGTGGCCGCCCACCATGCCGGCCTCCTCCCTGCCTTCAAGGAGGTCGTCGAAGAGCTGTTCCGGCGCAAACTGCTCAAAGTCGTCTTCGCGACCGAGACGCTGGCCCTCGGCATCAACATGCCGGCGCGCACGGTCGTGCTGGAGAAGATGGAGAAGTTCAACGGAGAGGCGCGCGTCGCGATCACATCCGGCGAATACACGCAGCTCACGGGCCGCGCCGGGCGCCGCGGCATCGATGTCGAGGGGCACGCGGTCGTGCAGTGGACCGAGGGCATGGACCCGCAGGCCGTCGCCGCCCTCGCATCGCGGCGGACCTACCCGCTCAACTCCAGCTTCCGGCCGACGTACAACATGGCCGTCAACCTGATCGATCTGTTCGGGCAGGCCAGGGCGCGGCAGATCCTGGAGTCGTCGTTCGCCCAGTTCCAGGCCGACCGCGCCGTGGTCGGCCTGGCCCGACAGGTGCGGGAGGCCGAGGAGTCGCTGGCCGGCTACCAGTCGGCGATGGCGTGCGAGCACGGCGACTTCCCGGAGTACGCCGCCATCCGCCGCGAGCTGAGCGATCTCGAGAAGAAGAATCGACAGGACACCCAGGCTCCCCGTGCCGCCCGGGACAAGCGGATGAAGCGCATCCAGACGCTCCGCACGCGGATGCAGCGCCACCCGTGCCATCGGTGCCCCGACCGCGAGAAGCACGCTCGCTGGGCCGAGCGCTACTGGAAGCTCAAGCGACAGACAGACCGTACGCGGCGTCAGATCGAGACCAGGACGGGAACGGTGGCTCGCGTCTTCGACCGTGTCGTCGAGGTGCTGGAGACGCTGGACTATGTGCGTCGCGATGAGGACGGGATGCACCTGACCGACGCCGGCCGCACGATGCGGCGGATCTACGGTGAGCGCGATCTACTCGTGGCCGAGTCGCTGCGTCAGGGGCTCTGGAAGGGACTGGACGCCCCGTCACTCGCGGCGATGGCGTGCTCCCTCGTGTACGAGCCGCGTCGCGACGAAGCCAACGCGGGGGAGCGGGGCCTCCCGCGGGGTGCCTTCCGAGCGGCATACGAGAAGACGACCGCGTTGTGGGCCGAGCTCGACGACCTGGAGCAGGACCACCAGCTGCCGGGAAGCGAGCCGCTGGCCGCGGGACTCGCGGGTGCGATGCACGCGTGGGCGCGGGGCGGCATGCTCGATCGCGTGCTCATCGACGCGGACATGGCGGCCGGTGATTTCGTGCGATGGGCGAAGCAGACCATCGACCTCCTCGATCAGCTGTCCATCGTCGCGGAGGACGCCGCACTCGCACGCACCGCCCGGGCAGCCCTCGACGGTGTGCGCCGTGGCATCGTCGCCTACTCCTCGATGTGAGATCCGCCCGCATGACCGAAGCTCCCGTTCGCCGACGCGCCCTCCTGCCCCTGTGGGCCGCCGTACCCGTCGCCGCCCTGGCTGCGCTGCTCATGGACCTCGCGTTTCCCGAAGCGGCGATCTGGATCCTGGCTTTCCCCGCCACGGGGCTGCTGCTGCTCGCGCTGATCGGCCGACGGGCCGGTGGCTCACTGCTCGTGGGACTGGTCTACGGCATCGTGTTCTTCGCCCTGCTCGTGTCCTGGACGTCTCGATATCTGGGGCCGCTGCCCTGGGCTGCCCTGAGCGTGGTCGAGGGCGCGCTCACGGCCGTGGCGCTGATCCCGCTGACCCTTGCCTACCGGTGGCTGCCCCGGGCCTGGCCGGGCACCGCGGGTCGCCTGCTGACCCTCCCGGCGGTCGTTGCGGCGCTGTGGGTAGGGAGGGAACTGTTCCTCGGCTGGTGGCCATACGGCGGCTTCCCGTGGGCTCGTCTCGGGATGAGCCAGGCGGAGAGCCCCCTCGCCGCCATCTCGTCCTGGCTGGGTGTGAGCGGGCTGAGCTTCCTGATGGTCTTCCTCGTGGCCATGGTGATCGAGATCGTCCGCACGGGGCTGTGGCGGCGGCCGGTCACCCTCCTCGCGCCGGTCGCACTGGTCCTGATCCTCTTCTTCACCCCGCTCTTCCCGACCACGCCGTCCGGAT
This sequence comes from Microbacterium meiriae, assembly GCF_040686935.1. Classification (NCBI taxonomy): domain Bacteria; kingdom Bacillati; phylum Actinomycetota; class Actinomycetes; order Micrococcales; family Microbacteriaceae; genus Microbacterium; species Microbacterium meiriae. Next base: position 512,378 of record NZ_JBFBMF010000002.1, on the reverse strand, counting down.
CGATGCGCATCGCTGCGGTGCAGGGGAACGGGCCGACCGGCTACTTCGACGAGCGCGAACCCTTCGCCGTCGTCCAGGCGCAGACGGAGGCGACCGAGCCCCTCTACGGCGAGGACGTCGATCTTCTCGTCTGGCCGGAGGGCGGGCTGGACACGGATCCGTTCGCGAACTCCGCGATCGCGCGGCGGATGACCCTCGTGGCGAACCGCATCGATGCGCCGCTGCTCGCCAATGCCGCCACCGGTCGGGGCAACCTCTTCTACAACACGTCGATGCTGTGGCTGCCGGACGGCACGGCGCCTCAGAAGCACGACAAGCGGCATCCCGTGCCCTTCGGCGAGTATGTGCCGGATCGTGCGTTCTTCAATGCCCTCGTCCCCGACCTCATCGGGCTGATCCAGCGCGAGTACACGCCGGGGACCAACCCGCCGATCGTCGAGGTCGACGACGTCCGGGTGGGGCTCGCGATCTGCTTCGACGTGATCTACGACGACGTGATCACGGAGGGACTGTACGACGGCGCCGATGTCCTGGTCTTCCAGACGAACAACGCCGACTTCCGCGGCACGGACGAGAATCTGCAGCAGCTCGCCTTCGCTCGGATGCGCGCCATCGAGACGGGCCGGAGCGTCGTCAACATCTCCACGGTCGGCACGAGCCAGGTCATCCTCCCGGACGGTCGCACGGTCACCAGCCTGGACGCGGATGAGGCCGGAGCGATGCTCGAAGATGTCGAACTCCGCTCCGGCCTCACGGCGGGAATCGTCCTGGGCCCCTGGCTGCAGCAGGTGCTGCTCTGGGGCGGTCTGGGTGCGCTCGGTCTCGGGTGGTGGCGCGCCCGTCGGCGCTAGGCGCCGATCTTCTCTCGGGTGGGGTCCTCGCCGGCACCGCGCCGGGCTCGGATGTAGGCGAGGCGCTCTTCGAGAAGCTCCTCCAGCTCCGCACGGGTACGACGCTCCATGAGCATGTCCCAGTGGGTGCGGGCGGCCTTCTCGTCGGTGACCTCGAGGGTGACGGCCTCGCCGTCGACCTTCAGGCGGGCTTCCGCTCCGCAGGAACGGCACTCCCAGGTCTGAGGCGGTTCGGCATCGGCTGCGAACATGAGCGTGGTGTCGTGTCCGCAGGTGTCACAGGTGTAGGTGGTCTCACGGCGCTCCATGAAAACGACGCCCTCTTCGCTCTGTAGGCTCTGGGCGCCGAGTCGGATGCCGCGAAGGCTGCGATCTGCCATTGTGTGGTCCTCTCGTCGCTGTCAGGTATAACGTTCGAGCCTGTGCGCTTCATCCACGTGGGGGTGTTCTGCCCGGTATTCACAGCGGAATCCCAGCGCCGGAGGATAAAGGGCGCTCAGACCGTCCGCAGCGTGGCGACGGCGAGGTCGGCGCGGTCGGTCACGACGCCGTCCACACCGGCGTCGACGAGGCGGCGCATGTCCTCCGCCTCGTTCACCGTCCACACGTGGACCTCGGTGCCGACGCGGTGGGCGGCGCGGAGGAGGGCCGGCGTCAGCACTGTGAGCGCCCCGTGGCGCTCCGGGATCTGCACGGCATCGATCTCCCGCAGCAGCCGGCCGGGGGAGAGGCGCATCGCGGACAGCGTCCGGAGCGCCGCGATCGTCCGGCTCCCGCCCGAGGTGGCGGGCCGGAGCCCGGTGCCGGTCTGTCGCACGGCCTCCACCGTCGCGCGCCGGTTGGCGTCCGAGAAGCTGGTGACCAGGACACGGTGCGTGTGCGCGGCCAGGACGGGCCCCAGGGGAGCCGCAGCGGTCGGCGTCTTCACGTCGATGTTGAAGCGCGTCTCCGGAAACGAGGAGAGCGCCTCGGCCACGGTGAGCAGACCGCCGTGCTCCGCGAAGAGCGCGCTCAGCTCCCTTGTCCGGACCTCGTGGACAGCGCGCGGATCGTCCACCAGACGCCGGAGGTCGTGATCGTGGAAGAGCACGACGTCGCCGTCTGCGGTGACCTGGCAGTCCGTCTCGATGTACTCGGCCCCGGCGGCATGAGCAGCGGCGAAGGCGGCCGCCGTGTTCTCCCAGACCCCGGACTCCCGCCCTTCGACGGTCACGAGACCGCGATGGGCCAGGATCCGGGGCTGCTCGGCCTTGACGAAGTACGGGTGGGTCACGCGCCAGCGGGGGGAGTGGTCGAGCCCGGCCCGGTCTTCGGGGTGAAGGCGGTGCCGATGCCCTTGAGCGCCTCGGTCAGCTCGCTCGGGATGATCCACAGCTTGCTGGACGGGCTCTCGCTGATCTTCGGGAGCATCTGCAGGTACTGGTAGGCGAGGAGCTTGTCGTCCGGAGCCCCCTGGTGGATCGCGGTGAAGACGCTCTGGATCGCCTCCGCCTCGCCCTGGGCGCGAAGGACCGCTGCCTGCTTGTCGCCCTCGGCCCGGAGGATCTCCGCCTGACGAAGGCCCTCCGCCTCGAGGATCGCGGACTGCTTCGTCCCCTCGGCGGTCAGGATCGCGGCACGGCGGTCCCGCTCCGCGCGCATCTGCTTCTCCATCGAGTCCTGGATCGAGACGGGCGGGTCGATCGCCTTGAGCTCGACACGGCCCACGCGGATGCCCCACTTGCCGGTCGCCTCGTCGAGGACCACGCGGAGCTGGCCGTTGATGTTGTCGCGGCTCGTGAGCGCCTCTTCGAGGTTCAGACCGCCGACGACGTTGCGGAGCGTCGTGGTGGTGAGCTGCTCCACGGCGCCGAGGTAGTTCGCGATCTCGTAGGTGGCGGCACGGGCGTCGGTCACCTGGAAGTAGACGACCGTGTCGATGGAGACGACGAGGTTGTCCTCGGTGATCACGGGCTGCGGCGGGAAGGAGACCACCTGCTCGCGCATGTCGATCAGCGGCCGCAGACGGTCGATGAAGGGCACGAGGATGTTGAGGCCGGGGGAGAGGGTCTTGTGATACCGGCCGAGTCGTTCCACCACGCCGGCGGTCGCCTGCGGGATGATGCGGATCGCCCGCGCGATCGTGACGATCACGAAGATGATGACCGCGATCACCAGGATCCAGATGATCACGGTCGGGATGATCGATGCGTCGTCCACGCGTGCTCCTAGTCGTTGAGGGGTCGGACGATGGCGGTCGCGCCGTTGATCGCGCTGACGGCGACAGGCGCCCCCGCGGGGATCGCCATCGGGGTGGTGGTTCGGGCGGTCCAGGTGTCGCCGTTCGCGAGCTTCGCCTGGCCGGAGATGTGCGTGATCTCACTGAGCGCGATGCCGCGGAGGTCGACGAGGGCCTCGACGTTCGAGCGGGTGGGGTCGGCTCCGCGATGCAGTCGGCGTAGCAGCGGTGGCCGCAAGAAGAGGATGAAGAGGGCGGATGCCAAGGCGGCGATCAGGATCTGGATCCAGACCGGGAGCCCGACGAAGTCGGTGACGAGTCCGATCACGCTGCCGAAGCTCAGCATCAGGAAGGTGAAGTCGAGGGAGAGCATCTCGATGACGAGGAAGACGGCGATGAGGACGAGCCACCCGATCCATGCCCAGTGGTCGATGAACGTGACGAACGTCGAGAAGTTGTCCATGCGGCCTCCTTTGCCGTCAACGTACCACGCGTGGCGACGCCCGACCGGCCGCCACCGCGCCCCCTTGGTAATCTGTGAGGGCCGTGCGCTCACGGCGTTCCACGCACCATGAGGAGTCACCCGTGACCGACGTTCTTCCCGCAGGATCCCTCGACGGCAAGGTGGCCCTCGTCACCGGCTCATCGCGGGGGATCGGCGCCGACACCGTGCGGTACCTCGCCGAGGCCGGCGCCGACGTCGTCATCAACTACCGGAACAAGGCGCCGCGCGCGGAGAAGCTCGCAGCGCAGCTGCGCGAACTGGGCCGCCGGGCGCTCGTCGTCGGCGCGGACCTCACCGACCCGGCGTCGATCGCCGAGATGTTCGACGCCGTCCGCGCCGAGTACGGGCGTCTCGACGTCCTCGTCCTCAACGCCTCGGGTGGCATGGAGTCGGGGATGGCCGAGGACTACGCCCTGACGCTCAACCGGGACGCGCAGCTCAACGTCCTCAACGCCGCGACCCCGTTGCTGTCGGATGGCGCACGCGTCGTGTTCGTCACCAGCCACCAGGCGCACTTCATCCGCACGACGCCGACGATGCCGGAGTACGAGCCCGTCGCGCTGTCCAAGCGGGCCGGCGAGGACGCGCTGCGGGAACTGATCCCCGGCCTCGCAGAGAAGGGGATCGGCTTCACCGTCGTCTCCGGCGACATGATCGAGGGCACGATCACCGCGACGCTGCTCGAGCGCGCGAACCCCGGGGCGATCGCCGAGCGCCGCGAATCCGCCGGCCGTCTCTACAACGTGTCCGAGTTCGCCGCCGAGGTCGCCAAGGCGGTCATCGACCCCGTCCCCGCGGACAACACCCGCCTGGTCGGCGACGTGAGCGCCTTCGCCGCGGAATAGTCGTCCTACGCCACGACGCCCCGGACCTGCTCGGCAGGTCCGGGGCGTCGTGCGTATCCGAGATCAGACGGCGGCAGCGCCCGTGGTGAACGCCTTCTCATCCCTGCCCAGCGTGATCGCGCGGATGATCTGCACGATACCGAGCACGACGAGCGAGATGCCCAGGAGCAACCACAGCGCGAATCCGGCGATGACCGGCGAGAAGAGGACGATGATTCCGGCGATGATGCTGAGGATGGCGTAGATCACGGTCCACACTCGCGACCCATCGCTGCCGAGCAGCGAGAGCGCCACGACGCCGTCGACGATCCAGCTCACGCCGATGAAGATCACGACGACCAGCGCGAGGGTGGCGGCGGCGACGTTCAGGTTGAAGAACGCGATGACGCCGGCGACGATGTAGAGCAGGCCGAGGACGATGTGGCCGACGCGAGACCAGCCGCCCTTGGCGCGGGAGAAGATGCCGAGGCCGATGTAAACGACTCCCGCGACGATCAGGTACGACGCGAAGATCGCCGTCACGATGACGGCGGACTTCACCGGCCAGACGAGCAACGCGATACCCGCGAGCAGCGCGAGCACGCCGGAGACCGCGAGAGCAACGCGGATGGACTTGAAGAAAGACTTCGTTTCTGCGACTGCTTCAGACATGACGGGGAACCCCTTCTGAGAGAATCCTGTGAGGATGCCCCCAGGGTAGCGCCGGAAGTCCGACAGCGGGGGAGGAGCGGCTCCGCGCGTCGCGGATGGTCATTCCCCGTCTTCCGGCGTCATGGCAGGATCATCACGTGACACCGGTGGATGACGCTCGACTGCGGGAGCTGGTCGTGATGCGGAAGGTTCGCGACCGCATCGATCGGGAGTACGCGAAGCCCCTGGACGTCGAGGCCCTGGCGCGGGGCGTGCACATGTCCGCCGGCCACCTCAGTCGGCGGTTCCGCGAGACCTACGGCGAATCCCCGTACTCCTATCTCATGACCCGCCGCATCGAACGCGCCATGGCGCTGCTGCGGCGCGGCGACCTCAGCGTCACCGAGGTGTGCTTCGCCGTGGGCTGCTCCTCGCTGGGAACGTTCAGCACCCGGTTCTCGGAGCTGGTCGGTGTCCCACCCAGCGTGTACCGTGAACGCGCCGCGAACGTCGAGGGCATCCCCTCGTTCCAGGCGAAGCAGGTCACCCGACCGATCAGGAATCGAGAAGCGCCGCGCCCCGAGGCACACCTAACGTGAGCATCATGAACATCAGCATCCACTACGCCTTCCTCCCGCACACCGACGCCGAAGCGGCGCTCGGCTTCTACCGCGACGCCCTCGGCTTCGAGGTGCGCAACGACGTCGGCTATGACGGTCTCCGCTGGCTCACGGTCGGCCCCGCAGGCCAGCCGGAGACCTCGATCGTGCTCCACCCGCCGGCCACCGACCCCGGCATCACCGACGCCGAACGGCAGACGATCCTGGAGCTCATCGCGAAGGGCAGCTATGGCGCTCTGACACTCGCGAGCGACGACCTGGACGCCCTGTTCGACCGTCTGGTCGCGGAGGGGGCGGACGTGGTCCAGGAACCCATGGATCAGCCCTACGGTGTGCGCGACTGCGCGTTCCGCGACCCCGCGGGCAACCTGCTCCGCATCAACCAGGCCGCCTGACGGCCCCACCACCACGAAGGACGCCGCATGACCGCTGCCGAGCACCCCGCGGACACCCACGATCTCATCCGTGTGCAGGGCGCGCGCGAGAACAACCTCAAGGACGTGAGCGTCGACATCCCGAAACGACGCCTCACGGTGTTCACCGGGGTCTCGGGTTCCGGGAAGAGCTCTCTCGTCTTCGACACGATCGCCGCCGAATCGCGCCGGATGATCGACGAGACGTACAGCGCCTTCGTGCAGGGCTTCATGCCGTCCGTCCCTCGACCCGACGTCGACGTGCTGGAAGGCCTCACCACGGCGATCATCGTGGACCAGGAGCGCCTCGGCGCGAACCCGCGGTCCACCGTCGGCACGGTGACGGATGCCAATGCGATGCTCCGTATCCTGTTCAGCAAGCTCGGACAGCCCTACATCGGCGGGCCGACGGCGTTCTCGTTCAACATCCCGACGCAGAAGGCCAGCGGCGTGATGACCGGGCCGGGCGGGGAGAAGAAGATCGTGAAGGACGCGATCTACCTCGGCGGCATGTGCCCGCGATGTGAGGGCAGGGGAGTGGTGTCCGATCTCGACCTCTCGCAGATCGTCGATGAGTCGAAGTCCCTCGACGAGGGCGCGATCATGGTGCCCGGATACACCGCCGACGGCTGGATGGTGAAGGGGTTCTCGCAGTCCGGGTTCTACCCGCCGGACAAGCCCATCGCGTCGTTCACCGACAAGCAGCGTCACCTCTTCCTCTACGGCGAGGTGACGAAGGTCAAGATCTCCGGTATCAACATGACCTACGAGGGCCTGATCCCGAAGATCACGAAGTCCATGCTCTCGAAAGACCTCGACGCGCTGCAGCCGCACATCCGCGCGTTCGTCGAGCGGGTGGCCACCTTCGCGGTGTGCCCGGAGTGCGACGGCACGCGCCTCACCGAAGGTGCACGATCGTCGAAGATCGACGGTGTGAGCATCGCCGATGCCTGCCGCATGCAGGTGACGGACCTCGCCGCGTGGGTCAGGGGTCTCGACCTCCCCGGTTCGGGGCCCCTGCTTGAGGCGCTGAGCGCCAACCTCGACGCCTTCGTGACCCTCGGCCTGGGGTACCTGAGCCTAGATCGGCCATCGGGGACGCTGTCCGGGGGAGAGGCGCAGCGGATCAAGATGCTGCGGCATCTCGGCTCCTCGCTGACCGATGTCACCTACGTGTTCGACGAGCCGACCATCGGTCTGCACCCGCACGACATCCAGCGCATGAACGGGCTGCTGCTCCGACTCCGCGACAAGGGGAACACGGTGCTCGTCGTCGAGCACAAGCCGGAGACCATCGCGATCGGCGATCATGTCGTGGATCTGGGGCCGGGTGCCGGAAGCGCCGGGGGAGAGATCTGCTATCAGGGGAGCGTCGAAGGTCTCACGGCCAGTGGAACACTGACGGGGCAGCACCTCGACGACCGTGCACAGCTCAAGGACGCCGTGCGTGACCGCACCGGCGCGATCGAAGTCCGCGGCGCCTCCACGAACAACCTCCAGAACGTGGACGTCGACATCCCGACCGGTGTCCTGACCGTGGTCACCGGTGTCGCCGGCTCGGGTAAGAGCTCGCTCATCCACGGTTCGGTGACCGGACGCGAGGGCGTGGTGGCGATCGACCAGTCCGCCATCAAGGGCTCGCGTCGCAGCAATCCCGCGACCTACACGGGGCTGCTCGAGCCCATCCGCAAGGCCTTCGCGAAGGCGAATGGCGTGAAGCCCGCCCTGTTCAGCGCGAACTCCGAGGGCGCGTGTCCCACGTGCAAGGGCGCCGGTGTCATCATCACCGAGCTCGGGTTCATGGACACGATCGAGACCCCCTGTGAGGACTGCGGCGGTAAGCGCTTCCAGGCGGCGGTGCTGGAGTACAAGCTCGGCGGCAAGGACATCACCGAGGTGCTCGACCTTCCGGTGTCCGAGGCCCGCGTGTTCTTCAGTGAGGGTGAGGCGAAGCTCCCGGCCGCGGCGGCCATCCTCGAACGCCTGGAGGACGTGGGGCTCGGCTACCTGTCGCTCGGACAGCCGTTGTCGACCCTGTCGGGCGGTGAGCGCCAGCGCATCAAGCTCGCGATCCAGATGGGCGAGAAGGGCGACGTCTACGTGTTGGACGAGCCGACGACCGGCCTGCATCTCGCCGACGTGGACACGATCCTCGGTCTGTTGGATCGTCTTGTCGACGCGGGCAAGACGGTGGTCGTGATCGAGCATCATCAGGCGGTCATGGCGCACGCCGATTGGATCATCGACGTCGGACCGGGAGCCGGCCACGACGGTGGTCGCATCGTGTTCCAGGGAACGCCTGCCGAGCTCGTCGCAGACGGGTCGACGCTGACGGGTGAGCATCTCGCGGCGTACGTCAACGCTTGATCGAGGGCCGCGCTGGCGGCTTTCCCACCCTCTCTCGTCCCGCCAGATCGCGGATATGGATTATCCGATAATGCACATTATGTCAGATTGAAGAAAGAACGCCACCCCGACCATCTCCCCGTCATCCCTCGATCGCCCACCCCATGATCGCCTGCTGCACGCTCTTCAAGTGACGTTTGAACTCGTAGCCCACGAACGCGGGATCGTTGGCGGCAGCGACCGAAACCTCACGCCCGCGGACGAACGGCGGACACGGCGCGAAACGGACACCGTCAGGGGCGCTGTCGAGGAGATCCGCAGTGATCCGATAGGGCGCCATGGGCCGCGGACTGCTCCCCCGGCCCATCCGCGATGACTCGGTCGGCGACACCCGCGTTGTGGGCGAGCCGCTGACCGGTGGGGGCCGTGCAGGAGATGACCCGGATGCGCTCGTTAGGAATCGCCTGGCCACCTTCTAGACACAGGCGAGACCGGGGAGACGCGGACCCGTAATGGGAGCCTGGGAAGCGAGACTCTGCTGTGAGGATGCGATCTAGGCCCCTGGGTTGGCACACGCGCCCGGCGTCTGGACCTCTATTCGATAGGGTTCGAGCATGGCCGCACCGCTGATTAAACCCAACACTCCCATGCCACAGAACAGCATCCGCCGTATCCTCAGCAGCAGTGTGCTGGGCGAGTTCAGGTACGACGTTGACTTCGACCGGACTTCGCACCACAGCGGGCGAGTCGTTGTGATCTACGCCGAAAACGGGATGGGTAAGACGAACTTCCTAAAGGCTGTTCATCATCTCCTCTCCCCGCGTCGAGAAAGCCTGCAAGCGCTGGCTGATCTGTTCGTCGAAGAGATCACCGTGCATCTTTCCGACGGGAGCAGTGTTCGGCTCCTTCCGTCGGACGACGCTTCCTTCCTGTTCGGCTGTCGAATCGAGAACTTCAGACTCGAGGAGGCCGTGGAGCTCTGGGTGCGGCAGGAGGATGTGGACGCCCGCGCCTTCCGCCGGTCCTCGCCGCGCGTCGATGTGGCTCGATATCTCGATGCGCTCCGGACACTTGTTAGCCCTACCGTCTTCGTCGGCGATGACCGCCTGATCTACTCCGCCACAGAGTCGCGAAACTTCATCGCTCACAGTACCTTCGAAATTGAACAGGACGCGTTCCGTCGGGTCGGCAGGCCCACGCAAAGCGTTCGCGACGTGCTCGACCTTGTGGAGCGCGAATTCACTCAACGGGCGCTCCGTACGGTTTCCAACGACGACACCGATTCTGGTGAAGGTGTGTACTTCGAAGTCACGCGCCGGGTCCTCCAGGGCGAGAATCGAACCATCCTGGCTTCTCAAGCGCGAGAGTCCTTGCTCGCACAAGCTGAAGAGGTTCTCGCGGGCGCTTATGACTTCGAGAAGTACGAGTTGCTCTCGTTCAGCCAGATTCGCCGCATAACCGAGATGATTCAGGATTCACGTGCAAACAGCTCTCACTTTCGCTCTCTTCACGGGATCCTTGGTCCATATCTATCGAGTACGGCAGACCGAATGAACACGCTCGCGGAAACTCAGCGCCTTATTGATACTTTCGTCACGTCCGTCAATAGCTTCTTCGAGCGCAAGAGACTCCATTACACGACTGACGCCGGAATCTCTCTAACAGGGCACGACGGAGCGGAACTCGAGCCCGACAACCTCTCAAGCGGCGAAAAGCACTTGCTGTTGCTCCTGAGTCACGCTGTGCTCGCGCGTTCCACTGGCGCCCTAGTCGTCATCGACGAACCTGAGCTATCTCTCGGCCTTCGATGGCAACGACAGCTCTTGCCGGAACTCTTGAGGTGCACTGAGGGGAGCGGAGTTCAGTTCCTGGTAGCGTCCCATTCGGTGCAAATTATGGGCGATGTTGATGAGGTCGTACGACCCACCGAGGCACTTTAGCGATGTCTTCGAAACCGCGTGTACCGCTGAAAGAGCTACTACGGGAGGCTGAAGAGACATCGACCGCATTCTTAATCGTTGAAGGGAGAAGCGACAAATCGTTCTATCGCGAATGGCTCAGCCGTGCGCGGAACGGCCAGGACCTTGCGCCAGTCATCATCGAAGCAGTCGACGCCATCGAGGTCAACGATGAATGGGTTGATTCGGAAAATCTCCCGCATGGTGCGCGAAGCTGGGTTATAGCTGCGGCCCACGAGGGCGCGAGCAGCCCGGCGAACCTTCGGTGCATAGCCGACCTCGATTGCGGCCATCGAACCGAGTCGTATGAGATGGATCATCTCTGGTGGACCGACTACCCCGCACTCGAAAGCTACATCTTCAACGAGGCCGGGTTGGATACCGTAAACCGAGTCGTCCTCGGAGACCGTCTACCGGACGGTCACAGACTTATCGCCTCGCTTTCCCCCATACTCCGTGAACTCTACACGGTCAGAAAATTCAACGAAAGCTTACCGACGCCGAACCTGAGCAAAGGCTTCGCAAAAGGAAACGACCCAAAAAGCTTTGACGTGAAACGAACGGTTCCACCGGATATTGCCTCCGAGAGTGACGAGTACTTACGTCCGAACTTCGCGGATCCGCGCGCGCACGCGTACGGGCATGACATCGCGGAAATCCTCATGTACTTGTTCGCCGCTGAGATAAAGAACCACGCTAAGATCGCTCATAAAGACGCGCTAGAGAACAACTTCAGGCTGTGCCTACTACTAAGTCACAATTTCGACGGTTCCCCACTCGCTGGTCGCCTGCTGGCCTGGTTGGGCAAGGGCGAGACGTAGCGCCGTTCCCGAAGGCGTCCCGGGGCGTTCTCGTAGCGGCCTTGGCCTAATCCGCGCACTGGGCCGGCTTCGCAGGTACACGGCTCAAGGCAGCAACCACGTCCCGTGTGCGCGACGCGCCTATCGCATGCCTCGGGGGTAGCTGAAAACGCCCCAACAGACTTCACCATCAAGTGAGAGAGTCCTACTGCGACCATCTCCCCGTCATCCCTCGATCGCCCAACCCATGATCGCCTGCTGCACGCTCTTCAGGTGACGTTTGAACTCGTAGCCCACGAACGCGGGATGGTTGGCGGCAGCGACCGAGACCTCACGCCCGCGGACGAACGGCGGGCACGGCGCGAAACGGACACCGTCAGGGGCGCTGTCGAGGAGGTCCGCAGTGATCCGATAGGGCGCCATGGCCGCGATGTGCTCCCCCGGCCCATCCGTGATGATCACGTCGGCCTGCTGCACGGCATCGCTGAGATCCTCCTTCCACGGCAGCGCGGGTGTGCGGACCTCCTCCGGGCAGGCCTGCACGACATCGATTCCGAAAGCCCGATGGGCTTCCTCCCAGGCTCGAGCGATGTTGCCGCCTGGTCCCACCACGAGGACTCGGAGTGAGCGGACATCCATCTCGCGCGAGAGCGCGAAGAGATCGGATAGCACCTCGCATGGGTGGTTCGCGTTGGTCATCGCGTTGACCACCGGGAGAATCCCAGGGGCAGCGAGCTCACGAAGCACGTGGAGATCGGCATGCCGGACGACGAGGAGTTTGACCCACGCCGACAGGTATCCGACGATGTCGACCGCGTCCTCGACGGTGTCGAGCGCCTCCGGAGGGAAGACGATCGGCTGCAAACCCATCTCCGCAGCGCCGCGTTCGAACGAGACACGCGTCCGCAGGCTCGAGGAAGGGAAGAACAGCGCGGCCGCGCCGTCCCTCCTCGCCAGGGTTCCCGCTTCGATCCGCGCGGCGCGCGCGAAGATCTCCCTCAGATCGTCCCCAGTGAGTTCGGTCAATGAGAGAACGTGGCGCACTCCCCTATTGTCGCGGACGGCTCCAGCCTCATGATCTCGTGAAGATAACCTGTGCTCGCGCCACGATGTCATCCACTCGCGATTGGAGGAACGGGCCGGGACACTCCGTTCCCGACCACGTCTCCTGGTGGGTGATGACGTGCTCTCGGTCGATCCGGAAGCGCACCGGAACGCCGTCCAGGGTCCGGCCGTCGAAGCCTGCGAGCCACGCGATCATCTGCGCGATCTCCTCGACCTGCGCGGTGGTCACCGTGTACTCCGGCGCTCCGGTGAAATCCAGCGTCTCCACCGCCACGGAGCGCCAGTTCCAGTCCGCGCCGGTGGACGACGGCTTCGCTCCCGGGCGGATGGTCTCGATGACCGAGCCGTCGTGCCGAAGATAGAACGTGGGAGCCGATGATCTCCTGTTGCAGCGGGAGAAGAAGTCCAACTGGTCCGTCGTCGTGCCTGTGTGGTGGATGACGAAGCGGTCGATGACCGGGCTCACGGTTCGACGTTCGCTCCCCGCGACGCTCCGGTCAGCGCGTGCCGTCGGGTGGGCGCAGTCCTCGAAACCGAGCGGTACCTCGAGACCCGTGACCGCGCGGTCGTAGACCGGCTCGTACTCTGGCAGCCCGCGGGGGTTGTCCGGGCGGCGTCCGGTGTCGTCTGCCTCTCCCCCGGAGTTCGCGGAGAGCCAGATGCCGACACCGGCCACCGCGATGCCGGTTCCGGCGGCGATGAGGAATCCCCGCCGCGTGTGCGTCGGGACGTGCTCATCGGCGTCCCGTGCTCCCGGGTCCTCCGGCTGCTGACCCTCCCCGCGCGTACTCACGCGGGCTGGTCGCCGTCTCGGGGTGCTCGGAACTCACGCGGCCGGCGTCGTCCTGGCCAGACGAAATGCGCGACCGAGAAGGCGAGGACCGTCCACGAGACGACGAACGCCCACCACGGGAGCGCCGCTCCCCCGCTTCCGACCGCCAGCACGACCGACACGATGCAGGCGCCGAGTCCGACGACGACCCCGAGGACGGTGATCTCGCCGTGCGCGAGCCACCGCGCCCGCAGCACCGAGACGAGGCGAAGGGGCAGGCCGATCACCAAGGCGGTGACCATGGACACGACGGACAGGACGACGGCGATGATGCCCGCGCCGACGAAGGACGTCACCCCGTCGTACTCGTCCGCAGCTCCGAGCGCGAGGAAGAAAGCCACGATGAACAGGAAAAAGCCACCGACGAAGAACTGGCCGAGGATGAGCGAGGCGGTCGATTCATCCGCTCCGCGAAAGCCCCCGCGTTTCCGCAGGTCTGCAGGGACACGGCGAGGGGAGGTCATATCGCGATCCTACGAGGTGCACGCCGTCGCTGGGAGCGCACTCGCGCTACTCTCATCCTCAGGGACAGGCACATTTGGGCCGCGGCTGGATCGATGGGGCCTGATCCTCCGCCTGCAGTCTGGGGAGAGGTGGGGCGAGCGGATGGGCGCTGGCGATGAGAAGGGCGAAGGGCTGCTGACGCCCATCGTGGTGGGCGTGGCGCTGGCGATGTTCAGCGCAGCGGTGGCGGTGGCTTCGACAGTCCTGATCGCCGATCCTCGAATCGGCGTTCTGGCGGCAATGACGCTGTCTTTCGGATGCGTCGGAGCGGCGGCCGGCCTCCTGCTCACCAGGCGAAGGACCTGGGGCGACCCCTCGTGGCCTCCAGGCACGGAGCCGAAGCCCTGGACGGCCCGCCGCTCCCGTCGGGTCGTCTTGCTCTACGGAGTCTTCCTTCTCCTCATCTCCGTGGGTGGGGTGGTCACACTGGCGGGGACGGATCAGAACGAGACCGACGACCCGCTGCGCGGATGGGTGCTGTCCACCGTGTTCGGTGTGGTGGGCATGACGCTGATCATCAGAGGAGTGCGGCGGCAGCCTCAACCGGTGCACTCGTCCGATCGCCCGGAGAGCGAGCCGAACGTCGACGTGCAGGAGTGGATGCCGTTGGGGCCCTCTCGTTCGCGGGCTCTCTTCCCCTGGTGGGCTCTTCACGTCTTCTCCGGACAGCCGCTTCTCCTTGCGATGATGATCGGCGCGTTCCTCGTCCCCGTGGCGGCGGGACCGCTCGGCGCATGGACGTGGCCCCTCGGGGCTGTGCTGCTGGCGGTCGTGGCGATCATCGTCAGCGCCGTCGTGCGGCGACGTTCGCGACCGCCGCGCATCTCACGCGACGCCACCCGTCTGCGCGTCGGCACGAAGGAGATCCCGACCGCGACCATCACGACGGCCATGGTTATCGCGCACCCCTGGGAGCCGGACGCCACAGCCCGGAGTATCGCGGTCGTCCTCACGGCATCGGATGACTCGCGAGCAGTGGTGGGCTTGCGAGAACGAGGGCTCCTCGTATTGACCGATGAGCAGACGGAACTCCTCATCGCGGCGCTCGAGCGAACCCACATCGATCTCCCCCGCGACAAAGACGATCCGCGGGGAAGGTTCTCACGGATGCTGTACCCCAACCATCTGACGAAATCGGATACCCTTCACCTCGTGCAGGAGCCCCCGGGTGACGGTGAGGCGCTGCCGGTGGGGTCCTCAGTCACGTGAGGCAGAGCGCCGGCTCGGAGCCCGCCCTCTCACTCCGCGAAGAGAGTCCTGACGGTCAGGATGTTTCGACCGTGGGCGGAGGACGGGCGTTCCCGTCCGGACTCGACGAAGCCGAGCTTCTCGAGCACCCGCCGGGACGGGAGGTTCCATTCCCAGACGCCGGCCCAGACGCGGTCGAAGCCCGCCCCGTCTGCCCATGTCAGGACGGCTTGAGCAGCTGCGGTGGCATACCCCCGGTTGTGCTCGGCGCTCAGCAGCTCGAACCCGAGCTCCGGTTCGGCGCCTCCCTCGTCGCATCGAGGTCGTCGGAGTAGAGCAGCACGAGCGGACCGCCGACGGGTCGCGGCGCGTCCGCGAGCAGGAGTCCGCCGACCTCGCTCCCGTCTCCGCGGGGCGAGAGGATGCCCGCATAGCCGGGCCCGTAGTCCTGGAAGCTCCACCCGAAGGCGGTGGTGAAGAAGCGTTTCGCCACATCGAGATCCGTGACGACGAGCTCGACGTAGTCGAGGGCATGGTGCTGCGAGGAGGCTGTCATGCGGGCACTCTAGCCACGGCGTCGGACATCGCCACGCAGGAGTAGCGTGGAAGGGTGCCTCAGGTCTCCCACTCCCCCGTCTCCACGCCGGGGTGGCGGGCCTGGGCGATCTGGTCCGTCGGCGTCGCGGCCTACGTGCTCGCCATCACGAACCGCACATCTCTGGGTGCCGTCGGTGTCGAGGCCGCCGACCGCTTCCAGGCGGACGCCTCGACGCTCGCACTGTTCGCCGTCGTGCAGCTCGCGGTGTACGGCGGGATGCAGATCCCGGTCGGCGTCCTCCTCGATCGCTACGGCTCCCGCCCGATCATCACGGCCGGGATGCTGCTCATGGCGGCCGGACAGCTCACCATGGCCCTCTCCCCCAGCATCGGCATCGCGATCGTCGCGCGTGTCCTCCTCGGAGCCGGTGACGCCGCCGTCTTCCCCGCCGTACTGCGGCTGGTGGCCACGTGGTTCCCCGCGCAGCGCGGTCCCGTGATGGTCCAGTTCACCGGGATCATCGGGCAGGCCGGTCAGCTGATCGCCCTGGTGCCGGTCGCCGCCCTGCTGCACGCCACCACCTGGTCGATCACGTTCGGCAGCATCGCCGGTCTCGGCCTGCTCTTCACGATCCTCGTGTGGCTCATCGTGCGCAACAACCCCGCCGAGAGCGGTCCTGACGTATCGGTGAACACGGACACCGGAGTCGTGCGAGTCGTGACGTCGGCGATCGACACGGGCGTCGGCATCCGGGCGGCCTGGGCACATCCCGGCACACGGCTCGCGTTCTGGTCGCACTTCACCACACCGTTCGCCGGCACGGTGTTCGTGCTGCTGTGGGGCATGCCGTTCCTCACGGCCGGCGAGGGCCTGACCACCGCCCACGCGGCGGGGATCATCTCGATCTACGTGGTCGCGGGCATGATCCTCGGCCCGATCATCGGCGATCTCTCCCGCCGCCTGCCGAACCACCGCTCGCTCGCCCTCGTCCTCCCCGCGGTCGGCGTGCAGATGGCGGCCTGGATCGCGGTCATCGCCCTCCCCGGCCCCGCCCCGGACTGGCTGCTCTGGGTCCTGGCGGTCGCTCTGGCGACCGGCGGCCCCGCGTCGATGATCGCCTTCGACCACGCCCGCACGCACAACCCCGTGCATCGTCTCAGCACGGCCACCGGCGTGACGAACGCGGGAGGCTTCATCGCTGCCCTGATCGCCGTGTTCGTGATCGGTCTCCTCCTCGACGCCCAGGGCGCCGGCACCCCGGACACCTACACGCTCGACGCGTTCCGTGTCGCGTTCCTCACCCTGATCCCGCTCTGGGTCCTCGGAGTCGTGTTCATCCTCATCGAACGCAAGCGGACGCGGATCCGCATGGGGCTGGATCCCGACCGGCGTCGCTGAGCGCCCATAGGATGAGGCATGGCCTCCGCTCCCCCGTCGACCGCCGCCCTCCCGAGCGCCCGAGACGGTCGCACGAGGCCGCCGTCGACGGCGGGACTGCTCGCCGGGCTGCTCCTCGGCGCACTGTGGATCGTCTCCGGCGCCATCGCCCGACTGACCAGTTCCGACATCGTGCTGACGCGAGTGCTGAGCTTCGTCGGTATCGGCCCGCTGCAGAGTCACGCCTGGCTGCTCCCCGGCGCGTGGGGCGTCACGGTGCTGGCCATGACGGCGGCCGTCCTGTGCAGCGTCGTCTGGGTCGTGGGACGGGGTGCGCAGGGTGTCGGCCGGGCTCCCGCGTTCCTCGTGCTCTGGTTCGGGGCCGTCCTCGCCGGAACGGCCGTCGGGCTGTGCGACGACGTCACCCGGGTGCTGTCCTTCCTCCCTCTCTCCGGCGTGCACGGTCTGACCGCGGCGGTCGTCGAGTCCGCGCCGGAGACCGCCTACTGGGGACTCGCCTGGGGATGGATCCCCGCCTGGGCCTTCTCGCGCAGAGCCGGCGAGGAACCGGCGCGGCGATGGTCTCCGCGCCTCCTCGGTGTCGCCCTCGCGAGCGTGGTCGCTCTCGTCGTCGTCGGGAGCCTGGCCGATGCCGCGTGGCAGCGCCAGATCGTCGAGGAGAACGCCGCGCTGCAGGGCACCACCGACGAGTCCGGAGCCTTCGTCGATCCGGCGGCCGTGGGCGATCCAGTGCCGGAGCGGGCCCCGGGGGCGTCGACACCGCAGCTCCCCGCGGAAGCCTGCACCCCCGACCGGGCCATGCTGCTGCTCGGAACCGCCGACGGGGCCACGGGGCACCGTGCCCAGAGCATCCGTCTGATGAACGTCAGCGAGGAGCCGTGCGTGGTCGAGGGGTATCCCGACATCGCGTTCGCGGATCAGAACGGCCATGCGCTCGACGTCGAGGTGCGGCCCGGTTCGTCCTTCCTGGCGACCGACCCCGGCTCCGCGCCCGTCACCGTGCCGCCCCAGGGCGAGGCGACCGCGGTGATCGGATGGGACGCCAATGCCTTGGACGGCGCTCTCGTGGCACGTGCGCTCCACGCCGCCCTGCTCCCTGGGTATGACCGCGGCTCGTGGCCGGTCGAGCTCGACATCGTGTCGGGCTCCGAGGTCGAGGTCACCGCGTGGCACCTCGGCGCCGCACCCGCCACGCCGTGACGGCACTCCGCGCCGTCAGCGCAGGAGGTGCTGGACGGTCTCCACGATCAACTCGACGCTGACGCGCTCGGGCACCTCCGCGTCGCCCGCCTCGAACTCGGCGAGTTCCACGCCGCGGACGTCCGCCGACGGGATCGCGGCGAACAGCGCGGCCACCTGGTGCGGCAGCAGACCGTCGCCGACGCGATAGGCCGCAGGGATGTAACCGGGCTCCAAGACGTCCCAGTCGACATGGATCCACACCGGTCGCCCGGCGATGAGCGCGCTGAGCCGCTCCGGGGTGCTCTCCGCGGGGCTGAGGACGGTCACTCCTGCACCGGCGAGCAGCTCCCCCTCGGCGGGATCGATGTCGCGACCGCCCACGACGATGACCTGCTTGGGGTCGATGCCCGCCCCGTGGCCGCTGTCCCACAGCCCGCAGGCGGCGGCGAGGACCATGCCGCCGAGGTAGCCGGAGTCGGTGGTGTCTGGCGTGTTGAAGTCGCCGTGCGCGTCGATCCACAGCACCACTGCGTCGGGGTGGTGCTCGGCGACACTCGGCAGCGTTCCGAGGCTCGCCGCACAGGTGTTCGTCACGAGGAGCGGCGTCGCATCCGCGGCGATCGCCTCCTGCACCGCGTCACGCAGACCCGTGAGCGTCTCCGCAGCTTCGGGCAGCGCGACCGACCAGTCGTCCATCCGGCCCGGCTCCGGGGTACCGACCACGACGGGCTCCCGCTGCAGGAGCGCGGACAGCGCGTCGGCGACGCGGCGTGCCCCGACGAGGGCTCCGTCCGTGCGGTCGGCGACGCGACCCTGGTTGAGGATGAGCGCGAACGGCGTGGTCATCCCTTCAGTCTCCCACCGCGCAGAGTGGGCGACCAAAACCGCCCGGCGCGGGCTACCGTCGGCGTGGGGTCCAGCCCGAGGGCAGACCGCCGTCGACGAAGGCCCGCTCCCGGTCCGCGGCCGCCGACCAGCCCTGCGCCTCCTCCTCGGTGTCGAAGGCGCCCCGAGCAACGCGGAAACCGACGTCCTCATGGTGCATGCGCGGCGCTCCCCCGCGGCGAACGGACGCGCGCACGCTCCAGGCGTCGTCGGCGAATCCTCCGCCGCGAAAGACCCGATAGTCGTCGTACCGCGCGGGGTCGAGGAGATCCCAGCACCACTCCCACACGTTGCCGAGCGTGTCGAAGAGCCCGTGCAGGTTCGGGAGCTTCCCGCCCACGTCCTGCGGCGTGCCCACTCCGTCGGCCGCGGTCCAGGCGGCCTCGGCCAGCGGCGCATAGTGCGGCCCGGTGGAGCCTGCTCGGCAGGCGTACTCCCACTCGGCCTCGGTCGGAAGGCGGTAGCCGTCCGCTGTGGTGTCCCAGGCCACGTCCTCACCCTCGAAGTGGTACACGGGATCGAGTCCCTCCCACTCCGAGGCGGCGTTGCAGAAGTGGATGGCCCGCAGCCAGCTCACGTCGGCGACCGGGCGACGAGGATGCCGTGATGGTGTGCCCAGGACTTCGGTGACCTGTTCCTCCGTCACCGGGAAGGCGGCGAGGGAGAACGGCTCGAGTTCGACGGTCCGGCGGGTGCGGCGCCGGGCGTCGTGCAGCGTGACCGTCCCGGCGGGGAGACGGACGAGTTCGATGTCACTCATCCGCGGGGCGTGACGCCGCTCATGCCGGCGTCCGCTCGACCCAGGTCGGATACTTCGCTGCGCGGCCGTCCCCGGATGAGGTCCTCGTCACGCGCCGTCGCACCCACGGGCCGACGAACTCCCGGTAGTACGCCAGGCCCCCGGGCCCTGCGGTCCAGCGGTCGAGCGGCGCCCACCAGGCTGCCGGCGGCTCGAAGCCGAGCCCGTGCAGCACGCGGGCCGCGACGCGGTGGTGGCCCGCCGCGTTCATGTGCAGCCGGTCCTCCGACCAGTACGCGGGTTTCGACAGCTCCGTGTCCGGCCAGTTGAGGGCACGGATGACGTCGGGCCGGTCCTCGATGCGCCGCAGGACCGCCTCGGAGAGCAGATCGCCGCGGCGTTGCACGAGCGATCCCATCGGAAGCTGCCCGCTGGGGTTGGCACCGGAGAGCAGGATCATCGTCACACCCTCCTCGTCGCACCGCCGCAGCACCCGGCTGAACGCGTCGGCGATGTGCTCGACGTCCGTCCGCGGCCGCAGCATGTCGTTGCCCCCGCCGTTGAACGACAGGTGCGTGGGGCGCAGGGCCAACGCGGGCTCGAGCTGCTCCTCGACGATCGGCCACGCCAGCTTCCCCCGGATCGCGAGGTTCGCGTACTGGATGGGGTGCCCCGCGGCATCCGCCCATCCCTGCGCGGCGATGTCGGCCCAGCCGCGCTCGGGCCCATCGGGGAGCACATCGCCCACGCCTTCGGTGAAGGAGTCGCCTATCGCGACGAAACGTACATCAGCCACGCGCCCAGCCTATTCCCGGTCCCGGACGTCACCGGTCGTCCAACGCCGCTCCGCTCCGATCGACGAGACCCCAGGCCGCCGCGGCGGCGACGAGGAAGCAGGCCGCGAACACGACGAACAGCAGGGGTGCACCGCCGGCACCGAGGAGGACGGGAACGGCGAGGGGCGCCACGATGGAGGCGATGCGGCCCACCCCGGCGGCCCAGCCGGCCCCCGTGCCGCGCAGCGAGGTCGGGTAGATCTCCGGCGTCACCGCGTAGAGCGCACCCCACGCACCGAGGGTGAAGAACGACAGGGCCATGCCGGCGCCGATGATCATCGGCACCGTCGTGGCGGTGCCGAAGACGACGGCCGAGGCGGTCGCCCCCAGCAGGAAGACCGAGAGCGTGACCCGGCGGCCCCACACTTCGATGAGCCAGGCGGCCACGGCATAGCCCGGGAGTTGCGCGAGCGTGATGATGAGGGTGAAGCCGAACGAGCGGACGAGGTCGAATCCCGCGTCGACGAGGATGCTCGGGATCCAGATGAACGCCCCGTAGTAGGCGAAGTTGACGGCAAGCCACACCAGCCAGAGGCAGGCGGTCCGCATCCGGAACTCGACGCTCCAGAGCGCAGCGAGCCGGGCACGCGCCGTCATCGCGATCGCCCGCGACGCCGGCTCCTTCCGGATCTGCGGGGTGTGCTCGACACCGGCATCGGCCTCGAACGCGGCGACGATGCGGTCGGCTTCCGCGATTCGTCCGCGGGACGCCAGCCAGCGCGGCGACTCGGGCAGACCCCACCGCACGACGAGGGCGTAGACCGCGGGGATCGCGCCGAGCGCGAAGGCCCACCGCCAGCCTGCCTCAGAGGCGGGGATGACGAAGAACCCGATGACGGCAGACGCCGTCCAGCCCACAGCCCAGAAGGCTTCGAGGATGACGATCAGCCGTCCCCGGATGCGCGCGGGCGCGAACTCGCTCACGTAGGTCGAGGCGACCGGCAGCTCCGCTCCCAGGCCGAGGCCGACGAAGAACCGCAGCACGAGCAGCGCCGCCACTGATCCGACCAGCGCACTCGCTCCGGTGGCCACGCCGTAGATGAGCAGCGTGAGGGCGAACACCTGCCGGCGGCCGAAGCGGTCAGCGAGAAGACCGCCGAGGGTCGCGCCGACGGCCATGCCGACGAAGCCGAGCGAGGCGATCCAGCCGGCCTCCCCCTTCGTGAGATCCCACTGCTGTGAGAGCGCCGCGATGATGAAGGAGATGAGTCCGACGTCCATCGCGTCGAGCGCCCAGCCGACGCCGGAGCCCGTGAGCAGGCGCAGGTGCCGGCGGGTGAACGGGAGGACGTCGAGGCGCTCGGCGAGCGAGGTGCGGCTCGGCAGGGCGGTATCGGCCATGATTCTCATCGTAGGGCCGCCCGTCCCGCCGAGCCGCGAGATGACGCCAGCTCAGTCGCGGTCGGCGAGGAGCTTCCGCACCCGAGGGATCACCTCGGTGCCATACAGCTCGATGCTGCGCATCATCGACTCGTGCGACAGGGTGCCGGTCGCGTACTTGAGGTCGAAGCGGCCGAGCCCGAGGGTCGTGATCGTGTCGGCGATCTTCGCCGCGACGCGCTCCGGCGAACCGGCATAGAGCGAGCTCTCCGGACCGATGTCGTTCTGAAAGCGCGCGCGGCTGTAAGGCGGCCAGCCACGCTCGCGACCGATGGTGTTGTTCATCGCCTCGAAGCCCGGGTAGGCCTCGTCCCACGCCTCCGCGTCGGTGGGCACGATGTGACCGGGTGAGTGCACGGCCACCGGGTGGGCGGTCGTCCCGAAGGAGGCGACCGAACGGTGGTAGAGGTCGACGAACGGCTTGAACCGTCCGGCCGGGCCGCCGATGATCGCCAGCATCAGGCCGAGACCGTGACGCGCGACACGCACGACGGACTCCGGGCTGCCACCCACGCCGACCCACGTGCGCAGGCCCTTCTCGGTCTTCGGGAAGACGTCCGCGTTGTCGAGAGACGGCCGCAGCGAGCCGGACCACGTGACGGGCTCTTCCTTGAGGAGCTCGACGAACAGCTCGAGCTTCTCCTCGAAGAGCCGGTCGTAGTCGCGCAGGTCGTAGCCGAACAGCGGGAAGGACTCGATGAACGAACCGCGCCCGAGGACGACCTCCGCCCGGCCGCCGGACAGGGCGTCGAGGGTCGAGAAGCGTTCGAACACACGCACCGGGTCGTCCGAGGACAGCACGGTCACGGCGGTGCCCAGCCGGATGCGCTCGGTGCGCGCCGCGATCGCCGCGAGCACCATCTCCGGGGACGAGACCGCGAACTCACGCCGGTGGTGCTCCCCCACCCCGAAGAAGTCGACGCCGACGGTGTCAGCCAGCTCCGCCTGCGCGACGACGTTCCGGATGGTCTGCGCGCCGCTGAGCAGCTCGCCGTCCTGGTCCCGGGTGATGTCGCCGAACGTGTCCAGCCCGAATTCGATGTCCATGTCACACCTTCCTATTCAGGTGAATGGAACACGCGGACTCGGGCCGGCATTCCCGTCACCGAGGGAGCAGCGCGCTGCGCAGCGTGTCGAGTCCGACGCCGCCGAGATCCAGGGCCCGCTTGTGGAAGCCCTTGAAGCTGAACGCGTCGCCCTCCGCCTGCTGCACGGCGTCGCGGACCTGCTCCCAGATGCGCTGACCGACCTTGTACGACGGCGCCTGACCCGGCCAGCCGAGGTACCGGTTGACCTCGAACTGCACGAACTGGTCCGACATGTTCACGTTGCGGCGGAGGAAGTCGAGCGCGTACTCGGCATCCCAGACGCCCTCGCCCTCGCCCTCGAGTCGGGGCTTGCCGAGGTGCACGCCGATGTCGAGGACCACGCGCGCCGCCCGCATCCGCTGCCCATCCAGCATGCCGAGGCGATCCGCCGGGTCATCGAGGTAACCGAGCTGCTCCATCAGCCGCTCCGCGTACAGCGCCCAGCCCTCCGCGTGCCCCGACGTGCCGGCGAGCAGCCGCCGCCAGGAGTTGAGCTCGGCGCGGTTGTAGACGGCCTGGGCGATCTGCAGGTGATGCCCCGGCACACCCTCGTGGTACACGGTGGTGAGCTCGCGCCACGTGTCGAACTCGGTGACGCCCTCGGGGACCGACCACCACATGCGACCGGGGCGCGAGAAGTCGTCGGTGGGACCGGTGTAGTAGATCCCGCCCTCCTGCGTCGGCGCAATCATGCACTCCAGCGTGCGGATCGCCTCCGGGATGTCGAAGTGCGAGGCACCCAGCTCGGCGACCGCGCGATCGCTGGTCTCCTGCATCCACCGCTGGAGCGCCTCGGTGCCGACGAGCTTGCGGGCGGGGTCCGACTCCAGATGCGCGACGGCCTCCTCGACGGAGGCTCCGGGAAGGATCTCGTTCGCGATCGCCGTCTGCTCGGCCACCATGCGGGCGAGCTCTTCCCGGCCCCACTCGTAGGTCTCGTCGAGGTCGATGGTCGCGCCGAGGAAACGCCGGGAGTTGAGGGCGTAGAGCTCGCGCCCCACGGCGTCCGTCTCACCGGCTTCGGGGGCCAGTTCCTCGGCCAGGAAGCGCCGCAGCTCGCCGTAAGCGACCCGGGTAGCCGCGGAGTTATCCGCCAGCGTGCGGGCGAGCGAGGCGGGAAGCTGACCCTCCTCGGGATCGGCGTGCGCGACGAACGCCGCGAAGAAGCCGTCGTCGGCGATGTAGCGGTCGATCTGCGTCGCGACCTCCGCGACCTGGCGACGGGCGGGAGTGACGCCCTCGGCGATGCCCAGACGGAGCGTCTCGATGTACCCGCGCAGCGCCCCCGGCACGGCGGAGAGTCGGGTGGAGACGACCTCCCAGTCCTCGACCGTCGCGGTGGGCATCAGGTCGAAGGCGGAGCGGACGTCCTGCGCGGCGGAGGCGATGACGTTCAGATCACGCAGGTGCCACTTCGCGTCGTGCAACTCGAGGTCGAGGCGCAGCTCGGCGCTGAGATCCGTCTTGGTGACCTCGTCGATCGCGTCGACCGGCTCCAGCGCGGCCAGCTTGTCCAGTGTGGCCCGCGTCGCCGCGGCGATCTCCTCGTGACCTTCCGGACTCAGATCACCGAATCGGTCGTTGACCTCGGAGCGGCCGATGTACGTGCCGAGAGTCGGCGCCAGCACGGCGATCGTGTCGACCCATTCATCGGCGACCCTGTCGATGGCGGAGGGGGTGCGGGGTGCGGAAGTCATGCCTTCCAGCCTAATCCCCGCCCCCTCCGGCCACCGGGATCAGTGCGCGGCTTCGTTCCAGTCCCGACCGCGGCCGACCTGCACGTCGAGCGGCACGGAGAGCTGCGCGGCGTCACCCATCCGCGTGCGGACGATCTGCTCCACCGCGTCCCACTCACCCGCAGCGACCTCGACGACGAGTTCATCGTGGATCTGCAGCAGCACCCGCGACTCCAGCTTCGCGGCGTGGAGGTCGTCGTGGATGTGGAACAGCGCGATCTTCATGATGTCGGCCGCGCTGCCCTGGATCGGGGCGTTGAGCGCGGCCCGCTCGGCGTTCTCGCGCAGCACGCGGTTGGGGCTCGCGAGATCGGGGAACGGCCGCCGACGCCCGAAGATCGTCTCGGTGTAGCCGACCTCCTTGGCCTTCATCACCGAGGCCCGCAGGTAGTCGCGGACCGCACCGAACCGTGCGAAGTACTCCACCATGAGCTGCTTGGCCTCCGACTGCTCGATGCGCAGCTGCTTGGACAGCCCGAACGCGGAGAGCCCGTAGACGAGGCCGTACGACATCGCCTTCACCTTGGTGCGCATCGCCGGCGTGACCTCGGACGGATCGACGCCGAACACGCGGGCGCCGACGAAACGGTGCAGGTCTTCGCCGCTGTTGAAGGCCTCGATCAACCCCTCATCACCCGAGAGGTGCGCCATGATCCGCATCTCGATCTGCGAGTAGTCGGCGGTGAGCAGGGTCTCGTACCCCTCGCCGACCTCGAAGGCGCTGCGGATGCGCCGTGACTCCTCGGTGCGGACCGGGATGTTCTGGAGATTCGGGTCGGTGCTGGACAGGCGCCCGGTCTGACTGCCGGTCTGCACATAGGTCGTGTGCACCCGGTGGTCCTCGCGGATCGCGGTGTCGAGGGACTCGATGATCTGACGCAGCTTCGTCGCCTCACGGTGCTGCAGCAGCAGACTCAGGAAGGGATGCGGGTGCGACTCCTGCAGGTCGGCGAGCACCGCGGCATCGGTCGAGTACCCGGTCTTCGTCTTGCGCGTCTTCGGAAGCTGCAGGTCTTCGAACAGCACCTCCTGGAGCTGCTTCGGCGACCCGAGGTTGAACTCGCGGCCGACGACCGAGAACGCCTCCTGGGCCAGCGCATCCGCGCGTGTCGCGAGCTCGGCCGAGAACGTCGACAGAACCTCGTGCGAGACGGCGACGCCGGCGAGCTCCATGTCGGCGAGCGTGCGGAGCGTCGGCAGCTCGATGTCGCGGAGCACGGCGTCGACCGGCTCGGGCAGATCGTTCCGCAGGGCCTCGGCCACGCGGAGGATGAACCACGCCTCCTGCGACGGGGTGGCACCCTCGGTCTCCGGCACGAGCTGCGACGGATCGGCCTCGGGGAGCTTCTCCCCCAGGTAGCGCTGGACGAGGTCGGACAGCGTCTTGTCGGGGAAGCTCGGACGCAGCAGCCAGCCGGCGAGGCTCGTGTCGTAGGCGAGCCCGCCGAGACGGATGCCCTGACGGAGCAGCGCCTTCACCTGCGGCTTGGCGTCGTGCAGCACCTTCGGCGCGTCGGACTCCAGCCACATACGCAGCGCCGCAGCCGCCTCCTCCGACCAGTCGAGCTCGCGCAGCTCGCTCCCGGTGGCGACGCCGACGCGCACGGGTGCACCGGACTGCACCACGACCCGGAGAGCGATATCTCCGCTCTGAGCCGTGGCCCAGGTGGCCAGATCGGCGGCGGACACCTGCGCCGGCGCCGGCATCTCGACGACGGAGGCCGGGTCGTCGGCCACCTCGCCCGCACCGACGGCCTCGAAGACCCGCGGCAGCAGCGTGCGGAACTCGAGTCGGGCGAAGATGTCGCGGACGGCCTCGGCGTCGATCGGGGCGACCGCGAGGTCGGCCGGTGCGACCGGCAGCTCCACGTCGGTGAGCAGGCGGTTGAGCTTGCGGTTGCGGCGGACGTCTTCGATGTGGTCGCGGAGGTTGCCGCCCACCACGCCCTTGATCTCGCCGGCACGCTCGAGCAGCTCGTCGAGGGAGCCGAACTGCGTGAGCCACTTGACGGCCGTCTTCTCCCCCACCTTCGGTACACCGGGGAGATTGTCGCTGGTCTCACCGACGAGGGCGGCGATGTCGGGGTACTGCTCGGGACGGACTCCGTAGCGCGCCTGCACCGTCGTCGGGTCGTAGCGCTTGAGCTGTGAGACACCCTGCACAGACGGATACAGCAGCGTGACGTCGTCGGTGACGAGCTGGATGGTGTCGCGGTCTCCGGAGACCACGAGCACGTCGTAGCCCTGGGCGGCGCCCTGGGTGGAGAGGGTGGCCAGGATGTCGTCGGCCTCGATGCCCTCCTGCGTCAGCACCGGGATAGACATCGCGGCGAGGCAGTCCTGCAGTAGCGGGATCTGGCCCTTGAACTCCTGCGGCGTCTCGGATCGGGTGGCCTTGTACTCCGGGTACTCGTCGGTGCGGAACGAGTGGCGGGAGGTGTCGAACGCGATCGCGAGGTGGGTGGGCTGCTCGGCCTTGATGAGATTGACCAGCATGGACAGGAACCCGTAGATGGCGTTCGTGTGCTGGTTGTCCTTGGTGGTGAAGTTGTCCACCGGGAGGGCGAAGAAGGCCCGGTAGGCGAGCGAGTGGCCGTCGACGACCATGAGGGTAGGCTTTGCGGAGTCCGTCACCCTGTCAGCCTAACGAGGAGCACGGACACCCGCAGAGGAGGATGCATGAGCGAGGTCGCCACCAGCGAAGGACTCGAGTGGGCGGCCGCCCGCGGCATGGGAGCCCTGGCCGAGAAGATGGGTATGGAGTTCGTCGAGTTCGGCGTCGATCGGTGCGTGGCGACGATGCCGGTGGAGGGCAACACCCAGCCGGTCGGTCTCATGCACGGCGGCGCCTACGTGGTCCTCGGCGAATCACTCGGCTCGATGGCGGCCAATCTGCACGCGGGAGCGGGCCGCCTGGCGGTCGGGGTCGACATCAACGCCACGCACACCCGGTCGGCCACCTCGGGCGTCGTCACCGGGGTCTGCACGCCCGTGCACCTGGGCCGGAGCATCACGGTGCACGAGATCGTCGTGACCGACGATCAGGGCCGGCGCTGCTCCACGATCCGCATCACCAACATGATCAAGGACGCTCCCGCCGGGCGCTGAGCGGCTCCTCCAGCAGCAGCTGGAACAGGATGTGGTCCTGCCACTCCCCCGCGATCCGCAGGTATTTCGGCGCGATGCCGATGCGCTCGAAGCCGTTGGCGGCGAGCACCCGCTGGGAGGCCACGTTGTGCAGCAGCGTCGACGCCTGCAGCCGGTGCAGCCGCAGCTCGTCCCGCGCGTGCTCCGCGATGAGGGCCACCGCGCGACCTGCGAGGCCGCGGCGGAGCCGGGTGGAATCGATCCAGTAGCCGAGATCGGCGCTCCAGAACGCGCCGCGCACGATGGTGTTCAGGTTCATCCGGCCGCGGATCTCGCCGTCGTCCGAGAGGATCACGAAGCGGGAGCTGCGGCCGAGAGCAGCCTCGGCGACGCACTGCTGGGCGTTCTGCTCCTGCCACTCCTCGGTGAAGAACGCCTCGGAGCGCACCGGCTCCCAGGGGGCGAGATGCTCCCTGTTCGCCCGGTACGCACGCGCGAGTGCGGCTCCGTCCCCGGCACGGACCGGCCGCAGAACGTGCTCTGCGTCCAGCCGGAGCACCGGAGTGCCTTATTTCTTGGGAGCGAGCTGCTCGATGATCGCCTTAGCGACGTCCTGCATCGTCAGCCGGCGATCCATCGACGCCTTCTGGATCCAGCGGAACGCCTCGGGCTCGCTCAGGCCCATCTTCTCGTTGAGGAGTCCCTTGGCCCGGTCGACGAGCTTGCGGGTCTCGAAGCGCTCGACCATGTCGGCGACCTCGGCCTCGAGAGTGATGATCTGCTCGTGGCGGGCCAGAGCGATCTCGATCGCGGGAAGGAGGTCGTTCGGCGTGAAGGGCTTCACGACGTAGGCCAGGGCTCCGGCCTCGCTCGCCCGCTCCACGAGCTCCTTCTGGCTGAACGCGGTCAGCAGCACGACGGGGGCGATGTTGCCCTTGTGCAGCTTCTCGGCGGCGCTGATGCCGTCGAGCTGGGGCATCTTCACGTCCATGATGACGAGGTCGGGACGCAGCTCGGTGGCGAGGGCCACCGCCGTCTCGCCGTCGCCGGCCTCGCCGACGACATCGAAGCCGTTGTCGCGGAGGATCTCGACGATGTCGAGACGGATCAGCGATTCGTCTTCGGCGACGACGACGCGTCGGGGTGCGGATGCCGTGGGCTGCTCAGCCTGTTCTTGCTCGGTCACCCCTCCATCCTAACGGAGAGGTCCTCACCACCGGCTGAAGACAGCGGGCACGCGAGGAAGCGTCCGCCGTCTGCGCTACAGTCGAAGTCGCGAGACACGGGCCGGCGTGGCGGAATGGCAGACGCGGAGCACTCAAAATGCTTTGTCCGAAAGGGCGTGTGGGTTCGAGTCCCACCGCCGGCACCAGCATCGCGAACCGCTCGCCCCGTCACTCGGCGAGGGCGGCGAGTTCGGCCATCACGCGGGGGTGGGCGAGGATCCGGAAGTGCCCTCCCGTCTCCAGCACCACGTTCTTGGCCCCGGCGAGCTCGCTCCCCTCGGGGATGTGCGGATCGAACGCGGCGTAGATCGAGACGATGCGGGCGTTGACGTCGAGCTCCCGCCCCAGGGCGACGATCGAAGGGTCGTCCGGCGAGAACGCCCGCAGCACCCGACCGGGCAGCAACCGCGCATATCGTGAGCCCCCGAAGGGCGTCGCGATGGCGAGCATCCCACGGATCCGCCCGCCCTCGGGGCCGGTCATCACCAGCTTCCCGGCGAGACCGCCCTTGCTGTGGGCGACGAGGAAGACGCCGGAGAGGTCGTGCGCTCGCAGGTAGTCGGCCACCTGGTCGGCCTCATCCTGCACCGGGAACTGGTTGCGGCGCAGCGCGTCCACGACGTGGACCGGATGGCCCCGCTCGTGCAGCGCGACGATGAGCGGCTCCAGGAAGCGCCAGGTCTCGTAGACGCCGGCGAGGACGACGATCGGGGCGCGGTCTCCGGTGGCGAAGTCGTCCGCCTGGTCGCGGCCGAAGAACGAGCGGACCTGCCAGAACCCGGCGTACGCGTAGTCCGCAGCCCACCAGCCCAGCATCCTCAGGACGTCGATGGGGCCCTCCCCCGCCGGCTGGCTGCGGCCGGCACCGCCGTCGGCCATGCTCCCGTCGTGTGGGCCAGGATCGCGGAAGCCACCGCCCGGGACGCGGACTGCTGCGCGACATGGTGGTGACCGGGGATCTCCACCAGTCGCGAGACGGCCGCCGCGTCGCGCAGGCGCCGGCACCACGCGCGTCCTGCGATGGGATCCTCACTCCCCCGGACGACGAGCACCGGCATGGTGAGCGCGGCGATCTTCTCCTCCAGGGGATACGCGAGCATGTGCCGGACCTGACGGAGATACCACCGCACGCCGCAGCGCAGGTAGTCGGTGAAGACGACGGTATTGATCGCGGGGGTCTCGCCGAACGTGTCGATGACCAGCGCGCGTGCCTGTGCACCGAGCGTCCGGTGGGCGTCGTCCGCGACGGGGCCGATCGTGACGACCGTGCGGACGTACTCGGGATGCCGGAGCGCCGTCTCCACGGCCCACTGCACGCCCATCGAGTGTCCGACGAGCACGACGCGGTCGTCGTCGAGGCTCGCCACCACCTGGGCGAGACCCGCGGCCATCTGCGGGATGGCGACGTCGAACCGCGGTTTGGGTAGGCCGCCGAAGCCCGGCAGGTCGACGGAGACCACCCGGGTCGTGTCGGCGAGCACGGCGTGCAGCCGTGACAGATACCGGTGCGACATCCCGATCCCGTGCACGAGGACCACGGTCGGGGCCGTGCTGCCGGCCGGCCGCGGACTCTCCAGGATGCGGAACGTCAGCCCGGAGGTGACGAGGAGGCGACGGAGGACCATGGCAGCACGCTAGCCGAGGCCGCGGTCACGGCCGAGAGGCTTGACGCCCCGGCCCGGAGATGACAGAGAGGGGCGAGGCCGAAGCCCCGCCCCTCTCGGAACGTCTGCGTCAGACGCCGGCCTTGTAGATCGGTGCCGCGCCACGGAGCGCGTCGCCGACCTTGTGCACGCGCAGGTCGTTCGTGGAACCGATGATCCCGGGAGGGGAACCGGAGATGACGACGACCTTGTCCCCCTCGACGGCGAGGCCGTTCTCGAGGAGGTACGAGTCCACCTGGTGGTACATGAGGTCGGTGTGCTGCACCATGTCGACGAGCGTGGAGCGCAGACCCCAGGTCAGCGCCATGCGACGACGGATGCCGGGCTCCGGCGTGAAGGCCAGCATCGGGATGCGGGAGCGCAGGCGGGACAGGCGGCGCGCCGAGTCGCCCGACTGCGTGAAGACGCAGAGGAACTTGGCGTCCACGAACTCCGCGACCTCGAGGGCGGCGAGGGTGATGGCACCGCCCTGCGTGCGGGGCTTCGTGGTCAGCGGCAGGATGCGCTCCAGACCGTGCTCCTCCGTCGACTCGATGATCCGGGCCATCGTCTCGACGACGACGACCGGGTAGTCGCCCACGCTGGTCTCGCCGGAGAGCATGACCGCGTCGGCGCCGTCGAGGACGGCGTTGGCGACGTCGGAGGTCTCCGCGCGGGTCGGCACCGGGCTGTTGATCATCGACTCGAGCATCTGCGTCGCCACGATCACGGGCTTCGCGTTGCGGCGGGCCAGCTCGACGGCGCGCTTCTGCACGATCGGGACGGCCTCGAGGGGCAGCTCCACGCCGAGGTCGCCGCGGGCGACCATGATGCCGTCGAACGCGTCGACGATCTCCTCGAGCGCATCCACGGCCTGCGGCTTCTCGATCTTGGCGATGACGGGGACGCGGACGCCCTCCTCGGCCATGATCTCGTGCACGCGGGTCACGTCGGAGGCGTTGCGGACGAACGAGAGCGCGATGAGGTCGGCACCCGTCCGGAGGCCCCAGCGGAGGTCGTCCTCGTCCTTCTCGCTCAGCGCGGGGACGTTCACGGCGACACCGGGCAGGTTGATGCCCTTGTTGTTCGAGACGGCGCCCGCGACGACGACGCGCGTGGTGACGGTGACACCGTCGGTCTCGACGACCTCGACCCGGACCTTGCCGTCGTCGATCAACAGGAAGTCGCCGGGCTTGACGTCCTGGGGAAGGCCCTTGAACGTCGTGCCGCAGATCTCCTTGTTGCCGATGATGTCCTCGGTGGTGATCTTGAAGATGTCGCCCTTGGCGAGCTCGTACGGTCCGTCCTCGAAGCGGCCCAGACGGATCTTCGGGCCCTGGAGGTCGACGAGGATGGCGACGGCGCGACCGGAGTCCTCCGCCGCGCGACGCACGTTCGCGTAGTTGTTCTCGTGCACGGAGTAGTCGCCGTGGCTGAGGTTCAGTCGGGCGACGTCCACACCCGCATCGATCAGTGCGCGCACCGTCTCATACGTGGAAGTGGCGGGGCCCAGGGTGGCGACGATTTTCGCGCGTCTCAACATGTCTCCAGGGTAGAAGTGGGGGATTACGTACAGGCGACACTGCCGGCCTCAGCCTACGCGGGCTGGAGGCCGATCGCGACATCGCTGGGGCGCACCGGCTCCGGCAGCACGGTGGTGCCCATGAGGAAGCGGTCGACGTTCGCCGCCGCCGCCCGGCCCTCCGCGATCGCCCAGACGATGAGCGACTGACCGCGACCGGCGTCACCCGCCACGAACACACCGGGGATCGACGACTCGTAGCTCGCGGCGCGACGGAAGGCGCCGCGCTCGGTGACCTCCGGCCGGGTGTCCTCGGTGTAGCCGTCCTGCTCCGGCCCGGTGAAGCCCATCGCGATGAGCACCAGGTCCGCGGGGATCTCGCGCTCCGTGCCGCTCTTGGGCACGCGGCGGCCGTCGATGTACTCGGTCTCGGCCACGCGCAGCGCGCGGACCTCGCCGACCTCGTTGGACAGGAACTCCACGGTCGAGGCGAGGAACATCCGCTCCCCACCCTCCTCATGAGCCGAGGCCACCTCGAAGATCGTCGGCATCATCGGCCAGGGCTGGTGATCCGGCCGGGTCTCGCTCGGCTGCTTGCCGATGGCGAGGTTGGTCACGCTCAGGGCGCCCTGGCGGTGCGCGGTGCCGATGCAGTCGGCCCCGGTGTCGCCGCCGCCGATGACGATGACGTGCTTGCCCTCGGCGGTGATCTGGCCGGGGACGGAGTCGCCGGCCACCGCGTGGTTCGACTCGACGAGGTACTCCATCGCGAAGTGCACGCCGTCGAGGTCGCGACCGGGGATCGGCAGGTCGCGCGGGACGGTGGCGCCGGTGGCGATCACGACCGCGTCGTACCGGGCGCGCAGGTCGGCCCACGAGATGTCCTTGCCGATCTCGACGCCGGCGCGGAAGCGCGTGCCCTCCTCCTGCATCTGGCGCAGGCGGGCTTCGAGCTGGCTCTTCTCCATCTTGAAGTCCGGGATGCCGTAGCGGAGCAGGCCGCCGATGCGGTCGTCGCGCTCGAAGACGGCGACGGTGTGCCCCGCGCGCGTGAGCTGCTGGGCGGCCGCGAGACCGGCGGGGCCGGAGCCCACGACGGCCACGGTCTTGCCCGTCAGGCGCTCCGGCGGCTCCGGCTCGACCCAGCCCTTGGCGAAGGCCTCGTCGATGATGGAGACCTCGATCTGCTTGATCGTGACCGCCGGCTGGTTGATGCCGAGGACGCACGAGCTCTCGCACGGCGCCGGGCACAGGCGTCCGGTGAACTCCGGGAAGTTGTTCGTCGCGTGCAGACGCTCGATCGCCGCGCGCCCCTCCCCGCGCCAGGTGAGGTCGTTCCATTCCGGGATGAGGTTGCCCAGCGGGCAGCCGGAGTGGCAGAACGGCACGCCGCAGTCCATGCACCGGCCGGCCTGGCGACGGAGCACGGCCTTGTCGCCGGGCTCGTACACCTCTTTCCAATCCATGATGCGCACGGGCACCGGACGGCGAGCGGGAAGTTCCCGCTCGGTCACCTTCAGAAAGCCTTTGGGGTCAGCCACCGGTCACCTCCAGGATGCGGTTCCAGACGATGTCGCCGTCGGGGTCGATCCCCTCGGCCAGTGCCTCCTCGCGCATGCTGCGCACGGCGGCGAAGTCCCGCGGGAGCACCTTCACGAACTCCGCAGCGCTCGCGTCGAAGTCTTCCAGCAGGGCGGCGGCGCGCGGGGACGCCGTGCGCTCCACGTGCTCCACGAGCAGGCCGCGGAGCACTTCGAGGTCGGCGCGGTCCAGCGGCTCGAGCCGGAGCTCGCCGCTGCCGAGCGACTGCGCGTTGACCTTGCCGGTGTCCAGGGCGTGCACGTAGGCCACTCCCCCGGACATCCCGGCGCCGAAGTTCCGGCCGGTGGGCCCGAGGATGACCGCGAGGCCACCGGTCATGTACTCGAGAGCGTGGTCGCCGACACCCTCGACCACCGCCGTCGCGCCGGAGTTGCGGACGAGGAAGCGCTCGCCCACCACGCCGGAGATGAACATGGTCCCCGATGTGGCGCCGTAGCCGATCACGTTGCCCGCGATGACGTTCTCGTGCGGGGCGATCGCGGAGCCGCGCGGCGGCCGGATCGTGATGTCCCCACCGGAGAGGCCCTTGCCGACGTAGTCGTTCGCGTCGCCCTCCAGCCGGAGGATGATGCCCGGCGGCAGGAATGCGCCCAGCGACTGCCCCGCGGTGCCGGTGAGGGTGACGTCGATCGTCTCCTTCGGCAAGCCGGTGGCGCCGTGACGCGAGGTCACCTGATGCCCGAGCATCGTGCCGACCGCACGCTCCGTGTTGGCGATCGGGAGCTCCACCACGACGGGGTCGCCGTTCAGCAGCGCCGCCTTCGCGATGTCGATGAGCTGCACGTCGAAGTGCGTGTCGAGCTCGTGGTCCTGGGCGCGCCCGCTGCGACGCGGTTCGCCGGCCGGGAACGCAGGGCCCTCCAGCACGGGGCTGAGGTCGAGCCCTTCGGCCTTCCAGTGCGCGATCGCCGCGTTGGTCTCCAGCAGCTCGGTGCGGCCCACGATCTCGTCGATCGAGCGGTAGCCGAGCTCCGCGAGCAGCTCGCGCACCTCCTCCGCGATGAACTCCATGAAGTTGACGACGAACTCGGGCTTACCGGTGAAGCGGTCGCGCAGGACGGGGTTCTGCGTCGCGACGCCCACCGGGCAGGTGTCGAGGTGGCAGACGCGCATCATGATGCAGCCGCTGACGACGAGGGGCGCGGTGGCGAAGCCGAACTCCTCGGCCCCGAGCAGAGCGCCGATGATGACATCGCGACCGGTCTTGAGCTGACCGTCGACCTGCACGACCACGCGGTCGCGCATGCCGTTGAGCATGAGCGTCTGCTGCGTCTCGGCGAGGCCGAGCTCCCACGGTGTTCCGGCGTGCTTCAGCGAGTTCAGCGGACTCGCGCCCGTGCCGCCGTCGTGACCGGACACGAGGATGACGTCGCTGAGCGCCTTGGCGACACCGGCCGAGACCGCGCCGATGCCGGACTGGCTGACGAGCTTCGTGTGGATGCGTGCCTCGGGGTTCGCCCGCTTCAGGTCGAAGATGAGCTGCTTGAGGTCTTCGATCGAGTAGATGTCGTGATGCGGGGGCGGCGAGATGAGCCCGACGCCCGCCGTGGCGTGTCGGGTGCGCGCGACCCACGGGTACACCTTGGTCGGCGGGAGCTGACCGCCCTCACCGGGCTTCGCGCCCTGGGCGAGCTTGATCTGGATGTCGTCGGCCTCGGTGAGGTAGAGGCTCGTCACACCGAACCGGCCGGAGGCCACCTGCTTGATGGCGCTGCGCCGTTCGGGGTCGACGAGACGGTCGGGGTCCTCCCCGCCCTCCCCGGTGTTCGACTTGCCGCCGATCCGGTTCATCGCGATCGCGAGGGTCTCGTGCGCCTCCTTGGAGATGGAGCCGTAGCTCATCGCGCCGGTGGAGAAGCGCTTGACGATGGCGGAGACGGGCTCGACCTCGTCCAGCGGCACGGGCTTGCGCGTCCCGGTCCGCAGCGAGAAGAGGCCGCGCAGGGTCTTCAGCTCCGCCGCCTGGTCGTCGACGAGCTTGGTGTACTCGCGGAAGATGTCGTAGCGGCGGGTCCGCGTGGAGTGCTGCAGCTTGAACACCGTCTCCGGGTTGAAGAGGTGCGGAGAGCCGTCGCGACGCCACTGGTACTCGCCTCCGGTCCACAGTCGCTCGTGGGCGCGGGCCGCGGCGTCCTCCGGGTAGGCGTAGTCGTGGCGGGCCTGGTTCTCGGCGAAGATCTCCTCGATCCCGATACCGCCCAGCTTCGACTCGGTGCGCGTGAAGTAGGCGTCGATGAACTCCGGGCTGAGGCCCACGGCCTCGAACACCTGCGCGCCCGCGTAGGACGACACCGTGGAGATGCCCATCTTCGACATGATCTTCAGCACGCCCTTGCCGAGCGCGTAGATGAGGTTCTTGACCGCCTTCTCCGGGGAGATGCCCGTGATGTAGCCGGTGCGCACGAGGTGCTCGACCGTCTCCATGGCGAGGTACGGGTTGATCGCGGAGGCACCGTAGCCGATGAGGGTCGCGACGTGGTGCACCTCGCGCACATCGCCGGCCTCGACGATCAGACCGACCTTCATCCGGTTCTCGCGCCGGATGAGGTGGTGATGGATCGCCGACACCATGAGCAGCGAGGGGATCGGGACGAGGTCCTTGTTCGAGTCCCGGTCGGACAGGATGATGAACTCCGCGCCGTCCTCGATGGCCTGATCCACCTCGGCGCACATCTCGGTGAGACGCTCCGCGAGGGTGTGGGGTCCGGCGTCGAAGTGGTAGAGACCGCGGATGGTGGCACTCGAGCGCCCGGGCAGGGCCTTGTCGATGTGACGGATCTTCGCGAGCTCGTCGTTGTCGATGACGGGGAAGTCGAGCGACACCGTGCGGGTGTGCTCGGGCCCCCAGGTCAGGAGGTTGACCTCGGGACCGAGGCCGAGCTTGAGGCTCGTGACGACCTCTTCGCGGATCGAGTCCAGCGGCGGGTTGGTCACCTGCGCGAACTGCTGCGTGAAGTAGTCGAAGAGCAAGCGCGGGCGCTTGCTGAGGACGGCGATCGGCGTGTCAGACCCCATGGCACCCAGCGGCTCGACCCCCGTCTGGCCCATCGGGGTGAGGAGGATGCGGACCTCCTCCTCCGTGTATCCGAAGGTGCGCTGCCGGCGCGTGATGGATGCCGGCGGGTGCACGATGTGCTCGCGTTCCGGAAGGTCGGCCAGACGGACGGAACCCGCGTCGAGCCACTCCTGCCAGGGGTGCATCGTCGCGAGGTCGTGCTTGATCTCCTCGTCTTCGACGATCCGACGCTGGGCGGTGTCGACGAGGAACATCTTGCCGGGCTGGAGCCGGCCGCGGCGCTTGATGCGCTCCGGCTCGAAGTGCAGGACGCCGGTCTCGGAGCCGATGACCACGAGGCCGTCGGTGGTCTCCGTCCAGCGGCCGGGGCGCAGGCCGTTGCGGTCCAGCGTCGCGCCGACCAGGGTGCCGTCGGTGAAGATGAGGGCGGCCGGGCCGTCCCACGGCTCCATCTGGTTGGAGTGGTACTCGTAGAACGCGCGCAGCTCCGGCGAGATGTCGGCCTGCTTCTCGTAGGCCTCCGGCACCATCATCATGATCGCGTGCGGAAGGCTGCGGCCGGTGAGCGTCAGCAGCTCCAGCACCTCGTCGAACGACGCCGAGTCGCTGGCGCCGTCGGTGCAGATGGGCAGCAGGGGCGAGATGTCGCCGAGGAGCTCGGACTCGAGCTGCGACTGGCGGGCGCGCATCCAGTTGCGGTTGCCGCCGACCGTGTTGATCTCGCCGTTGTGGGCGAGCATCCGCAGCGGCTGCGCGAGCGGCCAGGACGGGAAGGTGTTGGTGGAATACCGTGAGTGCACGACGGCGAGCTCGGAGGCGAAGCGCTCGTCCTGCAGATCCGGGTAGAACGGCTCGAGCTGCAGCGTGGTGACCATGCCCTTGTAGCCGAGCGTGCGGCTGGACAGGGAGACGAAGTAGGCGCCGAGCTCGTGGCCCGCGCGCTTGCGCAGGCGATAGGCGACGCGGTCGAGCGCGATGCCGGTCAGCGGCGCATCGGCCAGGGTGGCGCCGCCGGCGCTCACGAAGAGCTGCTCGAAGGCGGGGCGGGCCTCGTCGGCGAGCTTGCCGAGGTTCTCGTTGGCGGTGGGGACCTCGCGCCAGCCGAGGACGCGGAGGCCCTCCGCGCGGGCGATCTTCTCGATCCCGGCCTTCTGCTGGCGGCGCTCACTCGAATCGCGAGGCAGGAAGGCCAGCCCGGCCGCGTACTCCCCCACGGGCGGCAGTTCGAAGCCGGTGACCGTGCGAAGGAAGTCGTCCGGCATCTGGGTGAGGATGCCGGCTCCGTCCCCGGTGCCCGCGTCGGACCCGATGGCCCCGCGGTGCTCCAGGTTGCGCAGGGCCTCGAGGGCCAGCGCGATGATGTCGTGCCCGGCTTCGCCGCGCAGCGTTGCGACCATGGCCAGGCCGCAGGCGTCCTTCTCGAACGCCGGGTTGTACATGCCCTGCTTCGGGGGGTATGCGCCGGAGGCGCCGTAAGGGGGCTGGAAGTACACCAGTTACCGTCCTCAGATCTTCAGTGAAACCCGGGGACGTCGTCGGCCCGCTCGTTCAGTGCAATGGTTCTCCCGCCGCGAGTCGGCGTTATCGGGAGCCGTCCCCGCTCGAGGGAGCAGCGCTTGTGGCAGTGGCTCCGGCGGCGACTTCTTCGGCCGGAGGCTCGCTCACGTCCACGAAATCAGAGGGATTGTCCTGCGATTGTACATCAGCGTCCACGTCCTTCCGTCCGCGGCCCGGCTGGTACGGCGAGGGCTCGAGACCGGGGTGACGGCGGGTCTGCACGACCAGGATGACGAGTCCGACGACGACGCCGATGATGGCGGCCCAGACGTTGCTGCGCAGGCCGAGGATGATCTCGCTCGGGTCGATCCGGATCGACTCCCACAGGATGCGTCCGGCGCTGTACCAGATCAGGTAGATCGCGAAGAGGCGACCCCACTGGAAGTACAGCTTGCGACCGAGCCACAGGAGCACGAGGACGCCGAGCCCGTTCCAGATGACCTCGTAGAGGAACGTCGGGTGGAACAGGGTGCCCTCGGGAAGCCCGGGAGGGAAGGCCGAGTTCGTCGACTCGATCTCCAGGCCCCACGGCAGCGAGGTGGGCAGGCCGAAGAGCTCGTGGTTGAACCAGTTGCCGAACCGGCCCATCGCCTGGGCGAGCAGCAGGCCGGGAGCCAGCGCGTCCGCGAACGTCCAGAAGCGGATGCCGGTCCACCGGCAGCCGAGGTACGCCCCGACGGCGCCGCCGATGAGCGCACCGAAGATGGCAATGCCACCCTCCCAGATCGCCCAGACGGAACCGGGCTCGAAGGGGTTCCAGGTGTTCTTGCCTTCGCCGAAGTAGAAATTCGGGTGGGTGAGCACGTGGAAGATGCGCGCGCCGATGATCGCGAGCGGCACCGCCAGGATCGCGATGTCGATGACCACCCACGGCTCCGCCCCGCGCTTGGTGAGGCGGTGGTTCGTCATCAGCACGGCGACGATGATGCCGGCGATGATGCAAAGCGCGTAGAAGTGGATCCGGAGCGGGCCGAGATCGAAGTACGACACGGGCGGGCTCGGGATGCTGGCGAGCACGCCGGCGGCGGTGCTGTGGAGCGCGGAGGACATGAGTGCGATCCTACTTCTCTGAGACGAAGCGCGCCGACGCGGTGCCGGCGGCCAGGGTACGGGTGACCTCGGCGAGGGCGGGCACGCCGCCGTCACGGAGGGCGCGGACGAGGGCGGTGCCGACGATGGCGCCGTCGGCGTACTCGGAGACGCCGGCGATCTGCTCCGGGGTCGAGATGCCGATGCCCACGCAGGCGCGGCGGGCGCCGTGGTCGCGCAGTCGCGACACGAGGGTACGGGCTGCGCGGTCGAGCTCGGCCCGCTCCCCCGTGATGCCCATGGTGGAGACGGTGTAGACGAAGCCCGTCGAGGACCGCACGACGAGATCGAGCCGCTCGTCCGACGAGGTCGGAGCGGCGAGGAAGACCCGGTCGAGACCGAGGCGCTCGCTGACCGCGATCCACTCGCCGGCCGCTTCCGGGGTGATGTCCGGAGTGATGAGGCCGGCGCCGCCCGCGGCGAGCAGGTCCTCGGCATAGCGGTCCACCCCGTACTGCAGCACCGGGTTCCAGTAGGTCATCACGAGGACCGGGACGTCGGTCGCGGCGGTGATCGCGCGGATGGCGGTGAAGAGGTCCTTCATCCGGAAGCCCGCGGCGAGGGCCTTGGTCGTCGCCTCCTGGATGATGGCGCCGTCCATGACGGGATCGCTGTAGGGAGGCCCGAGCTCGATGATGTCCACACCGTTCTCGGCGAGGGCGATCGCCGCCTGGATGCTCGTCTCCAGGTCGGGGAAACCGACGGGCAGGTAGCCGACGAAGGCGCTGCGGCCGGCGTCATGCGCGCGCTGAATGGCCTGTTCGACGCGGCTCACAGCTGCGGCTCTCCCTTCGAGGCCGCGTCCTCGGCGGCGCTCTCCTCGGACACGTCGTGCGCGAGGGCTTCCTCGTCGTAGAGCTCGAAGTACCGGGCAGCGGTGTCCATGTCCTTGTCGCCACGGCCCGAGAGGCAGATCGCGATCAGGCCGTCGGGGCCGAGCTCGCGGCCGATCCGCAGCGCACCGGCGAGGGCATGAGCCGACTCGATCGCGGGGATGATCCCCTCGGTCCGGCTCAGCAGCCGCAGAGCCTGCATCGCCTCGTCGTCCGTCGCCGGGATGTACTCGGCCCGACCGATGTCGGCCAGCCAGGAGTGCTCTGGACCCACGCCCGGGTAGTCGAGACCGGCGGAGATGGAGTGCGATTCGACGGTCTGGCCGTCCTCGTCCTGCAGCACGTACGTCTTCGCGCCGTGCAGCACGCCAGGGCGGCCGCGCTCGATCGACGCCGCGTGCTTGTCGGTGTCGACACCGTCGCCGGCAGCCTCCACGCCGTACAGCCGCACGCCCGCGTCGTCCAGGAACGCGTCGAACATGCCGATCGCGTTGGACCCGCCGCCGACGCAGGCGACGACGGCATCAGGGAGCCGGCCGACCTCGTCGAGGATCTGGGCACGAGCCTCTTCGCCGATGATCTTCTGGAAGTCGCGCACCATCGCCGGGAACGGGTGCGGTCCCGCGGCCGTCCCGAAGATGTAGTTGGTCGTCTCGACCGAGGCGACCCAGTCGCGGTAGGCGTCGTTGATCGCGTCCTTCAACGTGCGCGACCCCGAGGTCACCGCGACGACCTCGGCGCCCAGCAGGCGCATCCGGGCGACGTTGAGCGCCTGACGCTCGGTGTCGACCTCGCCCATGTAGATGGTGCAGTCGAGCCCGAACAGGGCGGCGGCCGTCGCCGTCGCGACGCCGTGCTGCCCGGCCCCGGTCTCGGCGATGACCCGTGTCTTGCCGAGGCGCTTGGTGAGCAGGGCCTGGCCCAGCACGTTGTTGATCTTGTGCGAACCCGTGTGGTTGAGGTCCTCGCGCTTGAGGAAGACCCGCGCGCCGCCCGCGTGCTCGGCGAACCGCGGCACCTCGGTGAGCGCGGAGGGGCGCCCGGCGTAGGAGGACAGCAGATGGGCCAGCTCGGCTCGGAACTCCGGGTCGGCGATGGCCTCCTCGTAGGCGACCGTC
Organism: Microbacterium meiriae; assembly: GCF_040686935.1. Taxonomy (NCBI): domain Bacteria; kingdom Bacillati; phylum Actinomycetota; class Actinomycetes; order Micrococcales; family Microbacteriaceae; genus Microbacterium; species Microbacterium meiriae. The sequence goes on along the minus strand of NZ_JBFBMF010000002.1, from coordinate 471,128 downwards.
AGCTCGTCGATCGCGGCGACCAGGGATTCCGGCATGTACCGCCCGCCGAAATCGCCGAAGAACGGACCGTGCTGGTCGCGCAGACTCACTTCGCCTCCAGGAAGCTCTCGAGAGTGGCCACCGGGTCTCCGGTCACCAGGGCCTCGCCGATCAGCACGACGTCGGCGCCGGCCGAACGGTAGTGCGCGACGTCGGCGGGCGTGAGCACCGCAGACTCCGCGATCTTGATCGCCGAATCCGGGATGCGGTCCACGAGCCGACCGAACAGATCGCGATCGAGTTCGAGGGTCTTCAGGTTGCGGGCGTTCACGCCGATCAGGTCGGCGCCGAGGTCGATCGCGGCCTCCAGCTCCTCCGCCGAGTGGGTCTCGACGAGCGGAGTCATGCCGAGCTCGAGGATGAACCCGTACAGGTCGCGCAGGACATCCGGCTCCAGGCCGGCGACGATGAGCAGCACGAGGTCGGCGCCGGCGGCGCGGGCCTCCAGCACCTGGTAACGGGTGGCGATGAAGTCCTTGCGCAGCACGGGAAGCGAGACCCGGGCGGTGACCGCCTCCAGATCGGCGAGGCTGCCTCCGAAACGACGTCCCTCGGTGAGGACGCTGATCGCGGAGGCACCGCCGGTCTCGTAGAGCGCGGCCTGGTGCGCGGGATCCGGGATCTCGGCGAGAGGGCCGCGCGACGGGCTCGCCCGCTTCACCTCGGCGATGATCTTCACCCGGTCGGCGGGAGCGAGGAACGACAGTGCGTCCTTCGCGGCGGGGCGGGCGAGAGCGTCACGCTCGACCACCGCGAGCGGGCGGGACTCAGAACGACGCTCGGCGTCTGCGACAGCGCCGGCCGTCAGGTCGGCGAGGACCACTAGTGCGCCTTCGGAGCGTACTTGGGACCCTTCACGCCGTAGCCCGCCTTCGCGAGCACCCAGCCGACGATCGCCCCGATCGGGATCAGCGCGGCGGAGATCCACACCAGGGTCGGCTGCTCGAAGCAGAACGCGACGGTCGCGGCGGCGAAGCCGACGAGCATGATCACGACGGCGGTCCAGGCCGCAGGCGAGTGTCCGTGGCCGGGGTCAGCGATCGGGTTGGTCATGTTCTCCTCCGGGGACGACGTGGGGATCTGGGTTCAGTCTATCGGGGTCAGCGCGTCGGGTCGGACCCCCGGGACAGCTCGTCCCAGGAATCGACCGCGTCGACGGGGCCGTCGTGCGGCGCATCGGTCGGCGCGTCGGTGCGGTAGCGACGGCCGCCGACCTTCCAGCGCCGCCAGGTCGTCAGCACGAGGACGGCGGCGGCGAGCAGGATCACCCAGCCGGCGAGGGCGAGGTACGGCCAGACGGAGGGGACGATGCTCGCCGCGACCTCGTGGACCGCTCCGCTTCCGGCGAGTCCCGTCGTCTCGGTGACGGTCGCGGCCACCGCGCCGTACGCGTCGCCGAGGAGGACCTGCAGCGTGGACCAGCCCAGGAACACGGCGGCCGCGGCGGCCAGCACCCCGAAGACGAGACGCACGGCCCGGCCGGCGATCGCGAGAGCCGCACCCAGCGCGAGCACGGCGAGGCTCAGCGGCGCGAGCAGCACGAGAGCGGAGGCGCCGGGGACGAGGATGTCCTCCCCCGCGTCCGCCCGCTGCACGGTGAACCAGGTCTGCGTGGAGGAGATGATCCCGATGGCGCCGGCCAGCAGGAAGCCCGTCACGGAGAGGGAGCGGCCGCGCTGCGCGATGCTCACGAGGCCGCCGCCCCGTCGACGGCGTCCAGGTCGGTGGTGTCGAAGCACGTCCGCGTCCCGGTGTGGCACGCGGGGCCGGTCTGGTCGACGAGGAGCAGGAGCGCGTCCCCGTCGCAGTCGAGGCGGGCCTCCCGCACGACCTGGATATGCCCGGAGGTGTCACCCTTGCGCCAGTACTCCTGGCGGGAGCGGGACCAGTAGGTCGCGCGGCCCGAGGTGAGCGTGCGGCGCAGGGCCTCGGCGTCCACCCAGGCGAGCATGAGCACCTCGCGCGAATCCCACTGCTGCACGATGATCGGGGCGAGCCCGTCCGCGTTGAACGCGACCTGGGCGATGCGGTCGTCGATGGAGACCTCGTCCTGCTTCGGCGTGTCGGTCATCGGACGAGCACTCCTTCCGCGCGCAGCGCATCCTTCACGTCACCCACGGTCAGGGCTCCGGTGTGGAACACGCTGGCCGCGAGCACAGCGTCCGCCCCCGCCTTGATGGCCGGCGCGAAGTCGGTCGCCCGCCCCGCACCGCCGGAGGCGATCACCGGGATCGGCGCCACTTCGCGCATGAGGCGGACGAGCTCGAGATCGAAGCCGTCGCGCGTGCCGTCGGCGTCGATCGAGTTCACGAGCAGCTCCCCCGCCCCGCGCTCCGCGGCCTCGCGCGCCCAGTCGAGCGCGTCCAGCGTGGTCTGCGTACGACCGCCGTGCGTGGTCACGACGAAGCCGGAACGGGTGGTGTCGGCGCGCTTGACGTCGAGCGAGAGCACGAGCACCTGGGCGCCGAAGCGATCCGCGATCTCGCCGATGAGCTCGGGACGGGCGATCGCCGCGGAGTTCACGCCGACCTTGTCCGCACCGACCGAGAGGAGCCGCGCGACGTCGTCGACGCTGCGCACGCCGCCGCCCACCGTCAGCGGCACGAAGACCTGCTCTGCGGTGCGCTGCACGACGTCGTAGGTCGTCGCCCGCGCATCCACGGTCGCGGTGACGTCGAGGAACGTGATCTCGTCGGCGCCCTGGGCCGCGTAGTGACGGGCGAGCTCCACCGGATCACCCATGTCGCGGAGGTTCTCGAAGTTGACGCCCTTGACGACGCGGCCGTCGGCGACGTCCAGGCACGGGATGACGCGACTCGCGAGGGTCATCAGAGCCTCGCCGCGTGGATCGCCGTGACGAGGATGGCCCGGGCACCGAGGGCGTAGAGGTCGTCCATCACCTGATTGACGCGGCGCCGGGGGATCATCACGCGGACGGCCACCCAGGACGGGTCGCGGAGCGGCGAGATGGTCGCGGACTCCCGACCGGGGGCGATGGCCACGGCCTGATCGACCAGCTCGGTGGGGAGGTCGTAGTCGAGGAGCACGTAGCGGCGTGCGACCATGACACCGCGGAGCCGGCGCAGCAGCGTATCCACGCCGTCGGCCTCGCCGGGACGGCTGATGAGCACGGCCTCGGACTCCAGGATCACGGGGCCGAAGATCTCCAGCCCCGCCTGCCGCAGGGTGGTGCCGGTGGACACGACGTCGGCGACCGCATCGGCGACGCCGAGGCGCACCGCGGACTCGACCGCGCCGTCGAGCTGCACGAGCTCGGCGTTCACACCCTGGTCGCGGAGGAAGGAGCCCACCAGACCCGGGTAGGCGGAGGCGACGCGGACGCCGTCGAGGTCCTCGACCGAGGTGAAGCGTCCGGGAGGACCGGCGAAGCGGAACGTGGACGCCCCGAATCCGAGCTGCTCGATCTCGCGCGCCGGCTGCTGCACATCCAGGAGGAGGTCGCGACCGGTGATGCCGACATCGAGGGCACCGGAGGCCACGTACGTGGCGATGTCACGGGGGCGGAGGAAGAAGAACTCGACGTCGTTCTCGGCGTCGATGACATGCAGGGTCTTGGGGTCGCGGCGGCCGGCGTAGCCCGCCTCCGCGAGCATCTCGGCGGCGGTCTCGGAGAGCGAGCCCTTGTTGGGAACGGCGATGCGCAGCATGAACGGCTTTCAGTTCGAAGGAGTGGGACCGGAGCGCATCACAGATGTCGATAGACGTCCTGCAGCGTGAGGCCCTTCGCGAGCATCATCACCTGCAGGTGGTAGAGGAGCTGCGAGATCTCCTCGGCTGCGGCGGCGTCCGACTCGTACTCCGCTGCCATCCAGACCTCGGCGGCCTCTTCGACGATCTTCTTGCCGATCGAATGCACGCCGCCGTCGAGCTCCGCGACGGTGCCCGATCCCTCGGGGCGGGTCTCGGCCTTGACGCTGAGCTCGGCGAACAGCTCGTCGAAAGTCTTCACCCCTCCAGGCTACCGGCTCGCGCGAGGTCCCTGAGCCGGGTGACGGCCGCCTCCACGTCGTCCGCACCGTAGACCGCGGAGCCGGCGACGAAGGTGTCCGCCCCCGCTTCGGCAGCCTGGGCGATCGTCGCGTCGGAGATCCCGCCGTCGACCTGGAGCCAGACGGACGAGCCGCGCCGCCGGGTCTCCGCGGACAGCGCCTGCAGCTTCGGCATGGTCTCCGGCATGAATCCCTGGCCTCCGAAGCCGGGCTCCACGGTCATCACGAGGATCTGGTCGAACTCGTCCAGCAGCTCGAAGAGTCCCTCGACGGGCGTCGCGGGCTTGACCGCCACCCCCGCACGGGCGCCGATGTCACGCAGCCGACGCGCGAGCGCCACCGGCTCCCCCGCCGCCTCCAGGTGGAAGGTCACGCTCGCGGCACCGAGTTCGGCGTAGCCGGGGGCCCAGCGATCCGGATCCGTGATCATGAGATGCACGTCCAGCGGGACCGGGCTGGTCTCCTGGATGCGCTGGACCATCTGCGGACCGAAGGTGAGGTTCGGGACGAAGTGGTTGTCCATGACGTCGACGTGCGCGAAGTCGGCCGTCGCGATGCGCGCGAGTTCCGCCTGCATGTTGACGAAGTCCGCGGCGAGGATGCTGGGGTTGATGCGCGGGGCGCGGGGCAGATCCATGGTCTCAACCTTCCTTCGGGGCTTCTGTCGCATCGCCGGGGCGCTGCAGGAGTGCGAGGAACATCGCGTCGGTGCCGTGGCGATGCGGCCAGAGCTGTGCGCTGCCGGTCTGCGAGCGGCCGTCGTCGGCGAGGTCGATCGGCGACTGGGCCACGCCGCTCAGCACGGCGCGGGCGTCGAGTTCGACGAGCTCAGGGCGCAGGCGCCGCACCTCCTCGACCACCGCCGTCGTCTCCGCGAGGTGGGGCGAGCAGGTGACGTACGCGACGATGCCTCCGGGAGCCAGAGCCTCCACGGCCGCCGTCAGCAGACCGACCTGCAGCGGCACGAGCTCGGCGACGTCCGCCGGGGACTTGCGCCACCGGGCCTCCGGGCGCCGACGGAGGGCGCCGAGGCCGGTGCAGGGGGCGTCGACCAGGATCCGGTCGAACGCGCCGGGCCGCTCGGCGGCCAGCTCCCGGCCGTCGCGCTCGTGGACGGTGACGTCGCCCGGGACGGCTCGCAGGGCGTTGCGCACGAGTCGGGCCCTGGTGGGCACGACCTCGTTGGCCTCCAGCACCGCGTCGTTCTCCCGAGCGACGGCGGCGAGCAGAGCTGTCTTCCCGCCGGGGCCCGCGCACAGGTCGAGCCACCGCTCCCCCTGACGGACCGGGGTCGCCGCGGTCAGCGCGAGCGCGACGAGCTGCGACCCTTCGTCCTGCACGCGGACCGCGTCCTCGGAGGCGGTCAGCGCGAGACGCGGATCGCCCCCCGGAGACGCGAATGCCGTGGCGGCGTAGGGCCGACGAGGCTCCTGCGGCTCCGCGAGCCCGGGGAGGGCGACGAGCGTGACCTCGGGCGAGACGTTGTCGGCCTCCAGCAGGGCGTCCAGTTCCTCGACGCGCCCCTCGGCGGCGAGGGCGCGACGCAGCGCCCGGATGATCCACACCGGGTGCGCAGCACGGAGCGCCAGCCGTTCATCGTCCGACCGTGCCGCCGCCTCGATGCGCGCGAGCCACTCCTGGGGCGACTCCCGGGCGATCCGCCGGAGCACCGCGTTCGCGAAGCTGGACGCCCCGCGACCGGCGTCGAGCGCGACGAGGTTCACCGACTCGTTCACGGCGGCGTGCGGGGCCACCCGCGTCGCGAGGAGCTGGTGCACGGCGAGCCGGAGCGCGTCGAGCACCGCGAGGTCGATCGCGTCGGCCGGACGATCCGCGGCCGCGGCGATGATCGCGTCGTACGTGCCGCGGCGACGGAGTGTGCCGTAGGTCAGTTCCGTCGCCAGGGCCGCGTCCTGCGGGTTCAGCCCGGCCTCGGCAATCGCGGTCGGCAGCAGCAGGTTCGCGTAGGCGTCGGAGTCCGACACCGCTCTGATCACGTCGTACGCCACTCGGCGTGCCGGCTGGACCGTCCGGTCGGGGCCGCGGCCGTTCCGCGTCCGGTCCTCGCGCTGCGGGCCGCTGCCGGGGCGTCGCCGGTCGTTCACGAGCCGGCCACCGGGGTCGTGCCCTGCAGGCCGCGCCACCAGTCGGCGGCGTTCATGGGTCCCTTACCCGCGGGTTGCAGCCGGGTGACGGCGAGCGGTGAGGTGGCCGTCCCGATCAGGACCTCCGCTCGCGTGCCCGCCACGGCACCCGGTGGCAGATCCTCCCCCTCGGCACCCGCGGGTCGTGCCTCGAGGATCTTGAGCCGCTGGCCGTCGATCGTCGTGTGCGCCCCCGGCTCCGGAGTGACCCCGCGGAACCGGGCGTACACGACGTCGAACGGCTCGCGGAAGTCCAGGAGACCGTCCTCGAGCGTCAGCTTGGCGGCGAACGTCGGCTCGCCCTCCTGCGGCACCGCGTGGGCAGTCCCATCCGCGATCGCCGCGACCACGTCCGCGGTGAGAGCCGCGCCGTCGAGGGCCAAGGCCTCCAGCGCCTCCCCCGCCGTCGATGTGCCCGGCAGTTCAACGGCGCGCGTCGCGAACACGTCGCCGGCATCGAGTTCCGGGACGAGCTGGAAGACGCTCGCGCCGAGGACCGGATCTCCGGCGATCAGGGCGCGCTGCACCGGCGCGGCGCCGCGCCAGGCCGGCAGGAGCGAGAAGTGCAGGTTGATCCACCCGGCCTCCGGCGTGGACAGCAGAGGCTCGCGGACGAGCCCGCCGTACGCGACGATCACGCCGAGCTCGGGGCGCAGGGCAGCGATCTCCTCCGTCACCGCGTCGTCGAGGCGCGCGGCGTGGATGACGGGCAGGCCGAGTTCGGCCGCGGCCTGGGCGACGGGCGAGGGAGTGAGCACACGCTTGCGCCCGAGGGGGGCGTCGGGGCGTGTCACGACGGCGGCGATGTCGTGCTCGACGGCCAGGCGTCGCAGAGTGGGGACCGCGGCGGCGGGAGTGCCGGCGAAGACGAGGCGCATGAAGGTTCTCCGGAAGGGTCAGAGTTCTGGATCGAGGATATCGAGGCGGACCGAGAGCGTGCTGCGGACGGCCTTGGCCCGACCGCGGCGACCGCTCACCGCCTCGGCCACGACGGCCGCACGGAGGGTGGTCGCGACGCGGCTTCCCGCGCCGTAGTCGAAGCGTACGAGAGCCCGGACCCGCGGGGGGACGTCGTCCGATTCGACGGGGACGGGACCGAGGACCGCGTCCCCGGGCAGTGAGAGCTCGGAGAGCGCCTCCAGAGCACGGGCGACCGCGGCGGCGGATCCCTCCACGAGCGCGACGCGGGCGGTCGGCGGCATGTGCAGCGGCGCCCGCTGCTCCAGCTCGGTGCGCGCGTAGGCGGCGTGGTTCCAGGTCGCCAGGGCCCTGGCGACGGCGCCGTCCACACCGACGAGGTGGACGGGAGCGCCGGGAGCGGCCAGAGCGGCCGCGTTCGACCACCACCGCAGGCAGGCTTCGCCGATGCGCAGATCCGGCGCCTGCAGCATGCGCGGCCCGTCGAGCAGGACGACGGCACGGTAGCCGCCCTCCGCGAGCGGCTCGGCGCCGCGGGTGGCCACCACCAGCGCCGGACGCGCGTCGACGCGCTCGACGGGGTGGCTGCCGTCCGCGACGATGACGCGGACGCCGGGGAACGCGCGGCCCAGCTCATCGGCGGTCCGTTCGCTTCCCGACGAGGCGAGCCGGAGACGGGTCGAGGAGCACGCCGGGCACGTCCATGCCCTGGCACCGCGCCCGCACCACCCGCATACCGGGACCGCGCCGCGATGGCGGGCGCCGAGGGGGCCGCCGCAGTGCGGGCATCGGGCGGGGGCTCGGCAGTCGGCGCAGACGAGGGACGGCGCGAAGCCGGGCCGCGAGACCTGGATGAGCACGGGTCCCTCCGCGGCCGCGTTCCTGGCGGCGAGGAAGGCCGACGACGGCATGCGCTGCGGCGTCGGCTGCTCCATCTCCTGGGGCGTGCTGAGCACCACACGCGGCAGCACGCGCCGGGCCGCGCGGATGTCCTGCAGCCAGCCGCGCGCCACGAGCCGCTCCACCTCGGTCGTCCGCGTATGACCGGCGAAGAGCAGTGCCGATCCCTCCGCCTCCTGCCGCAGCAGCGCCGCATCCCGGGCGTGGACGTAGGGAGCGAGCGGCTCGCCCAGCAGGCTGTCGCCGTCGTGCCACACCGCCACGAGACCGGCGACGACGGGGGCGTACACCGCGGACCTGTTCCCGACGACGATGCAGGGCGCGTCCTCGAGCGTGCGCAGGAAGGAGCGGTAGCGGTCCGGGTTGGTCTGTCGGGAGTCGTGCCGCGCGATCGCCTCCGGGGGGACGAACCCGTCGAGGGCCGCCAGGAGCCGATCGAGGTCGCGGTGGTCCGGGACGACGAGGATGCTCGACTTCCCCGCCGCGAGTGTCGTCGCAGCGGCTGCAGCCAGCATGCGCGCCCAACCGGGTGCGTCATCGGTCAGCTGCGGGATGGCCTCGACCGCCGCACGACCGCTCTCGTCGAGCACCGCCTGCAGCCCGTCGTACAGCCCGACGACGGACGCAGCCGCGTCTCGGGCGTCGGGCTCCGGCTGCGGGATCGGAGAATCGGCGGTCCAGGCCTTCTCGACGCGCACCTGCCGCTTCGGGATGACCAGCCGCAGCACGTCGGACGCCGACCCCGCCGCGCGATCGGCGACCCGCCGAGCCAGTCGGTACAGACGATCCGGCAGCACGGGGACGCTCGACACGATGCTCTCGACCTCGGAGAGCGGCCGATCGGCGTCGTCCTCCACGTCCAGTTCCACCACGAACCCGTCGACCACACGGCCGGCGGTCCGCAGGGGGACACGCACCCGGACCCCGGGCTCGACGTCACCGAGCTCCGGAGGAAGGGCGTAGTCGAACAGGCGGTCGAGCTGCGGCAGTGGGGATTCCAGGAGCACCCGGGCGATGCGCCGGCTCTCCGGAGAGATCAGCACCGCGGCCTCGTCAGAGCCCGGCAGCGCGCCGCAGCTCCTCGGCCCGGTCCGTCCGCTCCCACGTGAAGTCCGGCAGCTCCCGACCGAAGTGCCCGTAGGCCGCCGTCTGGGCGTAGATCGGCCGCAGCAGGTCGAGCTGCTCGATGATGGCCTGCGGCCGCAGGTCGAACACCTCGTCGATGGCCCGGGTGATGACCTCGTCGGACACCCGTCCCGTGCCGAAGGTCTCCACGTACAGGCCGACAGGGCGCGCGACACCGATCGCGTAGGCGACCTGTACCTCGAGGCGGTCGGCGAGGCCCGCAGCGACCGCGTTCTTGGCGACCCAGCGGGTCGCGTACGCACCCGAGCGGTCGACCTTCGACGGGTCCTTGCCGCTGAAGGCACCGCCCCCGTGCCGTGCGGCTCCCCCGTAGGTGTCGATGATGATCTTGCGTCCGGTGAGCCCGGCATCCCCCTTCGGGCCGCCCGTGACGAAGGGCCCCGCGGGGTTGATGTAGTAGGTGACGTCGTCGAGGTCGAGGCCCGTCGTGGCGAGGACCGGATCGATGACGTGCTCGCGGATCTGCGCCTTCAGGTCGTCCTGGGCGATGTCCGGGTTGTGCTGCGTGGACAGCACGACGGCGTTGACGGTCTTCGGGGTGAAGCCGTCATAGCCGAGGGTGACCTGCGTCTTGCCGTCGGGGCGCAGGAAGGGGAGCAGCCCGCTGCGGCGCACCTCCGTCAGACGTTCGGCGATGCGGTGGGCGGTCCACGCGGCCATCGGCATGAGCTGCGGGGTCTCGTTGGTGGCGAACCCGAACATGATGCCCTGGTCGCCGGCGCCGAGACCGTCGAGCGGATCCACGGACGAGCCGTCCCGGTGCTCCTGGGCGTTGTCGACGCCGTGGGCGATGTCCGTGGACTGCTCCCCCACCGAGACGCTGACGCCGCAGGAATCGCCGTCGAAGCCGGTGTCGGAAGACGTGTAGCCGATGCCGTTCACGACCTGCCGGACGATCGTCGGGATGTCGACGTAGGCCTCGGTGCGGATCTCCCCGGCGACGTGCACGAGCCCGGTCGTGACGAGCGTCTCGACCGCGACCCGGGAGCCCGGGTCCTTCGCGAGCAGTCCATCGAGGATGCTGTCCGAGATCTGGTCGCAGATCTTGTCCGGATGCCCTTCGGTGACGGACTCGGACGTGAACAGACGCAGCGCGCTCATCGATGCTCCAGAACGGGGACGGACGGTGGGAGGGTGTGGCACCCATTCTGGACCGCGCCACCGACGTCGCGGCGGCGCGGTCGCCGAGTCACTCCGCGTGACGCAGGCGGAGCTTGTCCTCGTTGATCTCGTGCAGGGCGATGGTGAGCGGCTTGTCCTCGACCGAGGAGTCGACGAGCGGGCCCACGTTGTCGAAGAGGTTGCCCTCGTGCAGGTCGGAGTAGTAGTCGTTGATCTGACGGGCGCGCTTGGCGGCGTAGATGACGAGCTCGTACTTGGAGTCGACGCGCTCCAGCAGGTTGTCGATGGGGGGATCGATGATGCCGTTGTTGCGTCCGGCCATGGGTGGACCTCCTGATCAGGCGACGGGATTCGCCGCGAAGACGATGCTGCGGGCGCGCGACCCTTCGACGAGCTCAGGGACCGGCGTGGTGCTCGACCCGGGAATCAGGTCAGCGCGCAGAGCTTGTAGACAAGTCTACGACCTCGCGGGCGGCGGTGGCGACGTCCTCGTTCACGATGAGGTGGTCGAACTCGTTCTGCGCCGCCAGCTCGACCTTCGCGGTGCGCAGCCGCCGGGCGCGTTCCTCGGCGTCCTCGGTGCCGCGGCCGACCAGCCTGTGCACCAGCTCGTCCCAGCTCGGCGGCAGGAGGAAGATCAGCGTCGCGGACGGCTCCGCATCGCGCACCTGGCGCGCGCCCTGCAGGTCGATCTCCAGCAGGACGGTCTTCCCCTCCGCCAGTGCGGCGTCGATCGGGGCGCGCGGGGTGCCGTAGCGCGAGCGGTTGTGGACCACCGCATACTCCAGCAGCTCGCCGTCGGCGACCAGGCGGTCGAACTCGGCGTCGTCCACGAAGTAGTAGTGCACACCGTCGATCTCGCCCGGGCGCGGCGGCCGGGTGGTCGCCGAGACGGACAGGTGGATCTCCGGGTTGTTCTCGCGGATGTGCGCGGCGACGGTCCCCTTGCCCACCGCCGTGGGGCCGGCGAGGACGAGGAGCCGGCTGCGTGCCCCACGGGGGGCCGGAACGGGGAAGCGCTCGTCGAGCCACTCCTCCAGCACTCGGCGTTGACGGGCGCCGAGTCCGCCGAGGCGCTTGACCGGCGAGATGTGGAGCTGCTCCAGCACCCGGTCGCGCTTGCCCGCGCCGATCGCGGGGAGGGCGAGGAGGAAGTCGGTGATGCGCATGGAGCCCTCGACCGAGTCGGGATCCTCCGTCGCGCGATGCAGCACGGCCTGCGGGGTGACGACGCGCATGGTGAGGTCACGCTTGAGCGAGGCCCTGGCGCGCCGTCGCTCGACCGCTCGACGTGCGGCGGCGGCCCTGTCGACCTCGGGGACGGTGCGGCGTTCCTCAGCCACGGCTGACCTCTCGATACTGGGCGGCACGGTCGGCGATCGTCTCGGCGAGGGCCGCCGGGCCCGCGGAGAGGAGGCTGCGGCTCTCGCTCGCGATCACCGAGCCGGCCTGGGGGCCGAAGCGGCGGACGAGATCCGCGGGAGTGGCGCCCTGTGCGCCGAAGCCGGGGGCGAGGATCGGGGCGACGGGCGCGAACGGAGTCAGCCCCGCTTCCACCGCGTCCACCGTGGCACCGATGACGAAGCCGAAGCTCCCCCACTCCCCCTCGGGCGTTCCGGTGGCGTTCCGGCGCGACACCTCGGCGATCACGGCCGCGGACACGGTCTCGCCGTCCGCGGTCGTCGCGCGCTGCAGCACGGTCGCCTCAGGGTTGCTGGTCGCGGCGAGGACGAAGAGCCCCTTGCCGTGCTCCTCCGCGAGGGCGAACGCACCCTCCAGCGCACCGACGCCGAGGTACGGGTTCAGCGTCAGGGCATCCGCCTCCAGCGGCGCGCCCGCGGGGAGCCAGGCCTGAGCGTAATCCGCCATCGTCGACCCGATATCGCCGCGCTTGGCGTCGGCGATCACCAGCAGTCCGGCCGCGCGCGCGGCCGCCAGCACCTCCTCGAGGGCGGCGAACCCGGCCGCGCCGTACCGCTCGAAGAACGACACCTGCGGCTTCACGAGACCGGCGCGACCGGCGGCCGCCTCGACGGTACGGAGCCCGAACTCCCGGACTCCGGCAGCATCGGCGGTCAGCCCCCACGCCGCCAGCAGAGCGGCGTGGGGGTCGATGCCGACACAGAGCGAGCCGTGCGCCTCCAGCGCGGCGCGGACCCGCTCGCCGAAGCGTTCCGTCATACCGCGGCCATCCGGTCCTGCGCGTACTCCTGCAGGCTCTTGACCTGGAAGCCCTCGTGCGCGGCGTCCATCCCGCTCACGGCCGCACCGAGCACGGCGATGGTCGTGAAGAGTGCCTTGTCCGCGGCCACCGCGGCGGCGCGGATCTCGTAGCCGTCCGCGCGAGCGGCACCACCCGACGGGGTGTTCACGACGATGTCGATCTCCCCGTCGTTGATGAGGTCGACGATGTTCCGGGCTCCGGACTCCTGCGTCTCGCTGTACTTCTCGACCACCGTGACGGCGATGCCGTTGCGCGACAGGATCTCCGCCGTGCCCTCGGTCGCCACGATCGTGAAGCCGAGCTGCTGGAGGCGGTGCGCCGGGAGGATCACCGCACGCTTGTCGGAGTCGGCGACCGAGATGAACACGGTTCCCGACGTCGGCATGCCGCCGTAGGCCGCGGCCTGGGACTTCGCGAACGCGGTCGGGAAGTCCCGGTCGATGCCCATGACCTCGCCGGTCGAGCGCATCTCCGGGCCGAGGACCGAGTCGACGGTCTTGCCGTCGGCGGTGCGGAACCGCTTGAAGGGCAGCACGGCCTCCTTGACCGAGACCGGGGCGTCCAGCGGGACGCGCGAGCCGTCCTGCTCGGGCAGCATCCCCTCGGCGCGGAGCTCGGCGATCGTCGAGCCGGCTATGATGCGGCTGGCAGCCTTCGCCATCGGGATGCCCAGCGCCTTCGAGACGAACGGTACCGTGCGGCTCGCCCGGGGATTCGCCTCGATGACGTAGAGCACGCCGGCGCTGATCGCGAACTGCACGTTCAGCAGACCGCGCACGCCGACGCCCTGTGCGATGGCGAGGGTGGCCTCGCGGACGCGGTCGACGTCGCTGCGACCGAGCGAGACCGGCGGCAGCGTGCAGCTCGAGTCGCCGGAGTGGATGCCGGCTTCCTCCAGGTGCTCCATGACGCCGCCGATGAAGAGGTCGGTGCCGTCGTACAGGGCGTCCACATCGAGCTCGATCGCGTCGTCGAGGAACCGGTCGACCAGGAGCGGCTTGCCCTCCTCGATCACGACCTCGCCGGCCGTCCGCACGAAGTAGTCGCGCAGCGCATCGGTGCCGTAGACGATCTCCATGCCGCGACCGCCGAGCACGAAGCTCGGGCGCACGAGCACGGGGTAGCCGATCTCCTCGGCGATGCGCACCGCGCCCTCCACGTCGATCGCCGTGCCGTTGCGCGGCGCCAGCAGCCCAGCCTCGTCGAGCAGTCGCGAGAACAGCTCGCGCTCCTCGGCCAGGTCGATGGCCTCCGGGCTCGTCCCCAGGACCGTGTAGCCGGCCGCCTCGATGCCCTTCGCGAGCCCGAGCGGGGTCTGGCCGCCGAGCTGGCAGACGACGCCGAGGATGGTGCCGCTCGCCGCCTCCGCGTCCAGGACCTCCAGGACGTCCTCGAGCGTCAGCGGCTCGAAGTACAGCCGGTCGGACGTGTCGTAGTCGGTCGACACGGTCTCCGGGTTGCAGTTGATCATCACGGTCTCGAAGCCCGCGTCCGACAGCGCGAACGAGGCGTGCACGCAGGAGTAGTCGAACTCGACGCCCTGACCGATGCGGTTCGGGCCGGAGCCGATGATGACGACCTTGGTGCGCTCGGACGGCGCGACCTCGGTCTCGGCGTCGTAGCTCGAGTAGTGGTACGGCGTCAGCGCGGGGAACTCCCCCGCGCACGTGTCGACCGTCTTGTAGACGGGGCGGATGCCGAGGCCGTGGCGCACGCCGCGGATCTCGGCCTCGCTCTCGCCGCGGAGCTGGGCGATCTGCGCGTCGGAGAAGCCGTGCTCCTTGGCGTAGCGCAGCGTCGCGTCGTCCAGCTCGCCGGCGGTGCGCACGACCTCGGCGACCTCGTTGATGAGGACGATCTGATCGAGGAACCAGGGGTCGATGGCCGTGGCCTCGAACGCCTGCTCGATGGTCGCGCCCTTGCGCAGCGCCTGCTGCAGGGTGACGATCCGGCCGTCGGTCGGGGTCTTCGCGATCTCGAGCAGTTCCTCGACGGTGCGCGGCTCCTCGCCCCAGTGGAAGCTGGAGCCCCGCTTCTCGAGCGACCGCAGCGCCTTCTGCAGCGCGGTGGCGTAGTTGCGGCCGATGGCCATCGCCTCGCCGACCGACTTCATGGTCGTGGTGAGGGTGGCGTCGGCGGCCGGGAACTTCTCGAACGCGAAGCGCGGGACCTTCACGACCACGTAGTCGAGCGTCGGCTCGAAGCTGGCCGGGGTCACGCCGGTGATGTCGTTCGGGATCTCGTCGAGGCGGTAGCCGAGGGCGAGCTTGGCCGCGAGCTTGGCGATCGGGAAGCCGGTGGCCTTCGACGCCAGGGCGCTCGACCGGGAGACGCGCGGGTTCATCTCGATGACGATGATGCGCCCGTTCTCGGGGTTGACCGCGAACTGGATGTTGCAGCCACCGGTGTCCACGCCCACGGCGCGGATGATGTCGATGCCGATGTCGCGGAGCTTCTGGTACTCGCGGTCCGTCAGGGTCAGCGCCGGAGCCACCGTGATCGAGTCGCCGGTGTGCACGCCGACCGGGTCGACGTTCTCGATGGAGCAGACGACCACCGTGTTGTCGGCGGTGTCGCGCATGAGCTCGAGCTCGTACTCCTTCCAGCCGAGGATCGACTCCTCCAGGAGAACCTCCGTCGTCGGCGAGTCGCGCAGGCCGGCGCCGCCGATGCGGCGCAGGTCCTCCTCGTCGTAGGCGAAGCCGGAGCCCAGCCCGCCCATCGTGAAGGACGGGCGCACCACGAGCGGGTAGCCGAGCTGCTCGGCACCGGCGAGGAGGTCGTCCATGGTGTGGGCGATGACGCTCTTGGCCACGTCCGCGCCCGCCTCGAGGACGAGCTCCTTGAAGACCTGACGGTCCTCGCCCTTCTTGATGGCGTCCACCTTCGCGCCGATGAGCTCGACGTCGTACTTCTCGAGGATGCCCTGCTCGTGCAGCGCCATCGCGGCGTTCAGCGCCGTCTGACCGCCGAGCGTCGGCAGGATCGCGTCGGGCTTCTCCTTCGCGATGATCGTCTCGATCACCGCGGGGGTGATCGGCTCGATGTACGTCGCGTCGGCGAAGTCGGGGTCGGTCATGATCGTCGCCGGGTTCGAGTTGACGAGGATGACCCGGACGCCCTCCTCGCGGAGGACGCGGCACGCCTGGGTGCCGGAGTAGTCGAACTCGCAGGCCTGGCCGATGACGAT
This sequence comes from Microbacterium meiriae, assembly GCF_040686935.1. Taxonomy (NCBI): domain Bacteria; kingdom Bacillati; phylum Actinomycetota; class Actinomycetes; order Micrococcales; family Microbacteriaceae; genus Microbacterium; species Microbacterium meiriae. Next base: position 455,435 of record NZ_JBFBMF010000002.1, on the reverse strand, counting down.
CGGGCCGGAGCCGATGACGAGGACGGAGCGGATGTCGTCGCGCTTGGGCATTACTTTGCGTCCTTCTTGTTCGCGATGACCATGTCGCGGAAGCGGTCGAAGAGGTAGTTGGCGTCGTGCGGTCCGGCCGCGGCCTCGGGGTGGTACTGCACCGAGAAGGCGGGGATGTCGAGGGCGCGCAGGCCCTCCACGACGTTGTCGTTGAGGCCGACGTGGCTGACCTCGACCTTGCCGTAGCCGTGCGGGCTGTCGAACGAGCCCTCCAGGGGCGCCTCGACGGCGAAGCCGTGGTTGTGCGCGGTGATCTCCACCTTGCCCGTCTGCTTGTCCAGCACCGGCTGGTTGATGCCGCGGTGGCCGAACGGCAGCTTGTACGTGCCGAGACCCAGGGCGCGGCCGAGGAGCTGGTTGCCGAAGCAGATACCGAAGAAGGGCAGCCCGTCGTCGAGGACCGCGCGCAGCAGTTCGACGTGGTCGCCCGACGCCGCGGGGTCCCCGGGGCCGTTCGAGTAGAAGACGGCGACAGGCTCGATCGCCCGGATCTCGTCGATGCTCACGTCCTGCGGGAGGACGTGCACGTCGAAGCCGCGGGCGGCGAGGTTGTCGATCGTGGCCTGCTTCACACCCAGGTCGAGCACGGCGAGGTTGCCGATGCGCTCCCCCACCGCCGGGGTCACGGTCGCGCTCTCGACGGACACCTGCGCGGAGAGGTTGAGGCCGGTCATCTCCGGAGCCTCGCGGACGATGCGCAGCTGCTCCTCCGGGTCGAGCTCCGCGTCCGCACCCGAGAAGATGCCGCCGCGCATGGAGCCGGCGGAGCGGATGTGACGGGTGACCGCACGCGTGTCGATGCCACTGATGCCGACGATGCCGTCCTCGACGAGGACCTCGTCGAGGGACGCGTTCGCACGCCAGTTCGAGACGACGCGCGAGGGGTCGCGCACGATGTAGCCGGCGACCCAGATGCGGCGGGACTCGGTGTCCTCGTCATTCATGCCGGTGTTGCCGATGTGCGGGGCCGTCTGCAGGACGATCTGTCCGGCGTAGGACGGGTCGGTGATGGTCTCCTGGTATCCCGACATGCCGGTGGCGAACACGACCTCGCCGAGGGTGCGTCCGCGCGCGCCGTAGGCGCGTCCGCGGTGTCGGGTGCCGTCCTCGAGCACGAGGACGGCGGGATCGGGGAGGCGGGCCGCGGAGGCCTGCGGGGAGGAAGTCGAGAGGGTCATGACGTGGCTCCTGTGTCAGGGGCGGCGGGGATGAGCCGCTGCAGGTCGGAGATGAGGGTCGGGAGGTCGCCGCCGGTGAGGCGCACATAGCTGTCGACGACGGTCGCGTCGTCGACGTGCCACGCGATGCGCACGAGCCCGCCGGGCTCCACGACGCGATCGATGGTGACGGTCGCGCGGTCGACGGAGACCAGGCGGTCGGCGGCGAGGAAGACGGTGGGGGCACCGTCCAGGGCCAGCGCGATGCCGCGGTCGGTCACAGCCAGCTCGCCGCGTGCACGGAACGCCAGCGGGGTGATCGCGAGCCGTTCGAGGGGCTGCTCGTGCCGAGTGGTGGACACGTAGAGCACCTCGTCGCGGCGCGTCACCTCCGCGTGCTCCGGCACCCCGAGCGGGGCCGTGTACGCGGCATCGCGCCGCACTCGTCGTCGCCAGGCGAACAGCATCGACAGCAGGATGAGCAGCGCGACGGCGATGATGATCGCGACCGCGAGGTCCCGTGCGCTCATGCGCCGAGCTCCTCGACGACGGTGCCGCCGTCGACCGTGAGGACGCCGCCGTGCACCGTGTACTCCACGCGCCCGGGCAGGGCGCGGCCCAGGTAGGGCGAGTTCACGCTGCGCCCGTGCAGGTCCGCGGCGGTGAACACACCGTCGACCGCGGGGTCGTACAGCGTGATGTGCGCGGGCTGCCCGGCTGCGAGCGGCGTGCCGTGGCCGGAGAGCCGGCCGATGCGGGCGGGCGTCGAGCTCATGACGCGGGCGACGTCGGCCCAGCCGAGCAGACCGGTCTGCACCATCGACTGGTGCACGACGCGCAGGGCGCTCTCCAGACCGACCATGCCGTTCGCGGCGGCCTGCCACTCGCACGCCTTGTGCTCGCTGGGGTGCGGTGCGTGGTCGGTCGCGACGATGTCGATCGTGCCGTCGGCGAGACCCTCCCGAACCGCGAGGACGTCCTCCTCGCGGCGCAGCGGCGGGTTGACCTTGAACCGCGCGTCGTAGCCGCGGACGAGTTCGTCGGTGAGCAGCAGGTGGTGCGGCGTGACCTCCGCCGTGACGTCGACGCCTCGCTTCTTGGCCCAGCGGATGATGTCGACCGAGCCGGCCGTCGAGAGATGACACACGTGCAGCCGCGAGCCGACGTGCTCGGCGAGGAGCACGTCACGGGCGATGATCGATTCCTCGGCGACCGCCGGCCACCCGGCCAGCCCGAGCTCGGCCGAGACGGTGCCCTCGTTCATCTGGGCGCCCTCGGTGAGCCGCGGGTCCTGCGCATGCTGGGCGATGACGCCGTCGAAGGACTTCACGTACTCCAGAGCCCGGCGCATGATCAGCGGGTCCCAGACGCAGAAGCCGTCGTCGCTGAAGACCCGCACCTGGGCACGCGAGGTGGCCATGGCGCCGAGTTCCGCGAGGCGCTCGCCCTTCTGGCCCACGGTGACGGCGCCGATCGGCTGCACGGTCGCGTAGCCGGCCGCCTCGCCGAGGGCGAGCTCCTGCTCGACCACGCCCGCCGTGTCGGCGACCGGGGAGGTGTTCGGCATCGCGAACACGGCGGTGAACCCGCCCGCGGCGGCCGCTCTGGTGCCGGTGAGGATCGTCTCGGAGGCCTCGAACCCCGGCTCGCGCAGGTGGGTGTGCAGGTCGACGAGGCCCGGCAGCGCGACCAGGCCCGCGGCGTCGATCACTCGCGCACCGGTGCGGGTGAGCCCCGTCCCGACCTCGGCGATGACGCCCTCCTCGATGATGATGTCGGCGCCGTCCGCGCCGAGCAGCTGTGCACCGGTGATGACGAGGGTCTCGCTCACAGGTCTCCCCCTCGTTCGTCGTCTCGTTCTCCTGCCAGCAGCAGGTACAGCACCGCCATGCGCACGGAGACCCCGTTCGACACCTGTTCCAGCACCGTCGAACGGGGGGAATCGGCAGCTTCGGAGGAGATCTCCAGTCCCCGGTTCATGGGTCCGGGGTGCAGGACAATGCTACCGCCCGGCAGAGCCGCCACGCGCCGTGCGTCCAGGCCCCACCGGCGCGAATACTCCCGCTCAGTCGGGAAATACGCCGCGTTCATCCGCTCGAGCTGGATGCGCAGCATCATCACGGCGTCGGGCCCCTCCGCGAGGGCTTCGTCCAGGTCGTAGACCACGCGGACCGGCCACAAGGACACGTTCTGCGGAACCAGGGTCGGCGGCGAGACGAGCGTGACCTCGGCGCCGAGCGTCGTGAGCAGCCAGACGTTGGAGCGCGCCACCCGCGAGTGCAGCACGTCGCCGACGATCGTCACTCGGAGACCGGACAGATCGCGTCCGCGGCTGTCCGCTCCGAACCGGCGCTTGCGGATGGTGAAGGCGTCGAGGAGGGCCTGGGTGGGATGCTCGTGCGTACCGTCGCCGGCGTTCACGACCCCGGCGGAGATCCAGCCACTCGTGGCCAGGGTCTGCGGGGCGCCGGAGCCGGGGTGCCGCACGACGACCGCGTCGGCGCCGATGGCCTCGAGCGTCTGCGCGGTGTCCTTCAGGCTCTCGCCCTTCGAGACGCTGGAGCCCTTCGCGGCGAAGTTGATGACGTCGGCGGACAAACGCTTCGCCGCGGCCTCGAAGGAGATACGGGTGCGCGTGGAGTCCTCGAAGAAGAGGTTCACGACCGTCTTGCCACGGAGCGTGGGGAGCTTCTTGACCTCGCGGGACTGCGTGTCAGCCATGTCCTCGGCGACGTCGAGGATGCGCAGGGCGGTGGCTCTGTCGAGCGTGCGGGTGTCGAGAAGGTGCCTCATTCGCCGATCGTCACCTCCTCGGCGCCGTCGTTCTCGAACAGACGCACGTTGACGCGCTCGGTGCGCGCGGAGGGGATGTTCTTGCCCACGAAGTCCGGGCGGATGGGAAGCTCCCGGTGTCCGCGGTCGATGAGGATCGCGAGCCGCACGACGGCGGGACGGCCGATCGACTGCAGGGCGTCGAGCGCGGCGCGGATGCTCCGGCCGGAGAACAGGACGTCGTCGACGAGGACGACCGTCTTCCCGTCGATGCCGCCCGGGGGGATCTCCGTCGGTTGCGGCGACCGCGTCGGGTGCTTGGCGAGGTCGTCGCGGAAGAGCGTCACGTCGAGGGAGCCGACCGGGACGGAGACCTGGGCGATCTCGCTGATCAGGGCGGCGAGCCGGTGACCCAGCGTGACGCCGCGGGTCGGGATGCCCAACAGGACGAGGCCGTCGGCCCCGCGATTGGACTCGAGGATCTCGTGCGCGATCCGGGTCAGCGCTCGTGAGATGTCGGCTTGGTGCAGCACAGTGCGCACACTCATCAGCCGCTCCCTTCTCCGCCTCACAGGACGGTGTTAAAGGTTGCTAGTGCCCCCAGTCTATCGGACCCGCGATGGTCCGCCCGGTCAGCTCGCCTCGCGGAGCACGGGATCCGTCACATCGTCGAGCTTGGACGACCGGATCGGGTGGCCGCTCGTGGAGAGGCAGCGCCCGGTCTTCAGGTCCCACTTCCAGTCGTGCATGCTGCACGTCAGGATGCCGTCCTCGTCGACCTTCCCCGTCTTGGTGAGGTCGGCACGAAGGTGCGGGCAGCGGCGCTGGACGACCCAGTCGCCGATCTCCGCATCCTCGGTCTGGTCGGTCTGCTCCTGGTACCAGTTCTCGACGTACTCGATCCGGTCGACCGAGAGGCACTTGAGGAAGGTGGTGAGGAACTCGTTGAACTTGCCGCTGCGCCCGACCGAGAACTGCATCGACAGGAAGATCGAGTTCGACCAGTCGATCTCGTGGTCGCGGATGTTCGTCGACACGAGGTCGGCCGGGATCGTGTACCAGTACACGCACTCCTCGCCCGCGTACTCGCGGACCTTGGCGCGCGGGAAGTCGACCACCATGTCCAGCTCCCCGATGCGGAAGCGGACGTTCCCGCCGACACCGAGGCGGATGGTGCGCGACTTCTTCAGCAGCGTCTCCCACCACTCCTTGATCGCCGCCAGCATCTCGTCGGGCGGGATGATCTCGGCGCGAGACGCCTCCTCGTCGCGGATCTCCTGCTGGCGGGTCGCGCGCTGCTCCTCCAGGTACTCCCACTTCTCGTCGAAGATGTGGGCGAGCTCGGCCTCGGTGTAGAGCGTCTGCTCGGTGGTCACCGCACCGCCGTCGATCGTGACGAGCGTGCCGGGGACGAAGAGCTGCCCGTCGTACTTCGGCGCCAGCTCCTTCATGTGCGCGATGAACTGCTTCTGGTCCGTGAAGATGGACTCGCCGTTGCGGCCCATCCCGTTGAAGTCGAAGAGGTCGTCGCGGAGGAACATGGGCGGCCCCGCCATCGGGAAGACGTGCGGCGCGTCGACCTTCTCGATGTAGTACATCGCCCGCTTGTTCTGCGCCTCGCGCTTGAGACGGGCGAAGTTCTGCTTGGCGTCCAGCGGCAGGTCGTAGACCATGGGCCACCAGATCGCTCCGGAGACCTGGGTGAAGTAGGCGTCGGGCTTCCCGAAGTGCAGCAGCTTGTCGAGATCGAGCGGGTGCGAGTCGTTCTGGTTCAGCATCGAGCCGGTGCCGTCGTCCACGCTGAGCGACGAGTCGCCGATCGGGCCGTCGCTCGGCGCGCGCAGGGGGGTGATCATCATCTTGAGCGCCCCGCGCTCGATGATCTCGCCGGCGGGGGCGTAGGTGATGTTCGTGTACCCGAGCGCCCGGATGTCCTGCTCCAGGTCGTCGATCGGGTACTCCGGCAGGAGCACCTCGATGTCCTTGCGGATGTACCGCTCCAGCAGCGCCGGGTCGAAGTGGTCGCGGTGCCGGTGCGAGATGTAGAGGAAGTCGGCTTCCCGTCCATACCGCTCCCAGTCGAGCGCGCGGTTGTCCGGGAACGGGAACCAGGACCCGAAGAAGGACGGGCCGAGCACCGGGTCGCAGATGATGTTCCCGCCCACCGTCTCGATGAACATGCCGGCGTGGCCGAGTCCCGTGATCCGCATTGCATTCCTCTCGAAGATGAACCGTTCGATTGTACCGACGGCTCCCTGAGCACCCGGCGGGACGGGCCGGGGAAAACGGTCTAGTCGTCGAAGAGACCGCGGATGTCGTCGGCGGTGAGCGCCTGGGCGAAGAGCGCGTCGTCGTCGAGCACGGCCGTGAACAGTCGCGCCTTGCGGCGTTGCAGCGCGAGGACCTTCTCCTCGATCGTGCCGGTCGCGATCATGCGGTAGACGAACACCTGGCTGCGCTGGCCGATGCGGTGCGTGCGGTCGACGGCCTGCGCCTCGGCGGCGGGGTTCCACCACGGGTCGAGGAGGAAGACGTAGTCGGCCTCGGTCAGGGTGAGTCCGAATCCGCCGGCCTTCAGGCTGATGAGGAAGACGGGCTGCTCCCCCTCCGCGAAGTCCGTGACCACCCGCTCGCGATGCCGCGTCGAGCCGTCGAGGTGCGCGTACGGGATGCCGGCGGCGTCCAGGCGCGCCGCCGCCATGTCGAGGAAGGACGTGAACTGGCTGAACACGAGCGCGCGGTGTCCTTCCGCCTGCAGCTCGACGATCCGTTCCAGGAGCTCGTCGAGCTTGCGGGAGCCGAGGCGCGCATCGGCCGGGTCGATCAGCGCCGGAGCGAGGCTCAGCATGCGCAGCAGAGTCAGCGACCGGAACACGATGAAGCGGTTCCGATCGAGATCCTCCAGCAGGCCGAGCACCTTCTGCCGCTCGCGTTGCAGCACCGTCTCGTAGAGCTCGCGATGCCCCGCGCTCAGCTCGACCTCCAGCACCTGCTCCTGCTTCGGCGGAAGATCGGGGGCGACGAGCTCCTTGGTGCGGCGGAGCACGAGGGGACGGATGCGCCGTCGGAGCTGCGCGAGGCGGCGCTGCCGGTAGGGTCCGCCCTCCGCGTTCTCCGGGACCTTCCCCTGCTCGATCGGCTGGATGTAGTGCTCGCGGAACTTCCGCGCCGAGGCGAACAGGCCGGGCGCCGTGAGCTTCAGCAGCGCCCAGAGCTCCTCCAGGCTGTTCTCCAGCGGCGTGCCCGTGACCGCGATGGTGACGTCGGCTGGGAAGCGGGCGACGGCACGGTGCAGCTTCGTCGCCGGATTCTTCACGAACTGGGCCTCGTCGAGGAACAATCCGGCCCAGGCGACGCCCGCGAACCCCTCTTCATCGAGCCGGGCGACGGCGTAGGTCGTCAGCACGACGTCGGCCTCGCGAGCCGCGACACTCGGCGACGGCCCGGCCGTGGAGTCCCGGGTGACCACGCGGAGGCCGGGAGCGAATCGCGCGGCTTCGGTGCGCCACGTGGCCAGCACGGACGTCGGGACCACGACGAGGAAGGGGCGCTCCTCCCCCGCCGCCCTGGCATGCAGGATGAGCGCGAGCAGCTGGACGGTCTTCCCGAGCCCCATGTCATCGGCGAGGATACCGCCGAGGCGGTGCGTCCAGAGGAACGCGAGCCAGTCGAGGCCTTCCTTCTGATACGGCCGAAGGTGTGCGGTGAGCCCCGGCGGGATCGGCACCGCCGGCACCGGAGTGGCGCTGCGCAGTCCCTCGGCCGTGGCGCGCCAGCTCACCGCGGGAAGGGCTTCGTCCGCCAGGTCCTCGAACTCCTCCCACAGATCCGTCTGATGACGACTGATCCGTGGGCCCGTCTCCCACTCGTCGAGGTCTCCGGCCTCGTCGAGCAGGTCACGCAGACGGTCGAGCGCCGGGTGGTTCAGGGAGAAGTAGCTGCCGTCGACGAGCAGGAGCTTCCGTCTCCCCGCGCTCAGGGCGGTGAAGAGCGGCTCGAACGGGATGTTCCGACCGTCGATGCGGACGATGACGCCGAGGTCGAACCAGTCCGGGTCGGTGCTCTCCACGGTCGAGACCGTGATCTCCGGCTCCCCGGCGAGCTCGCGATACGTCTTGCGGCGGCCGGACACCTCTACCTCGACACCCTCCGCCTCCAGCGCCGGGACGACGCGGGTCATGAACTCCGCGGCCTCCACGTCGTGGAACGCCGCCGCGGGGGCGAACGCGACGCCGTGCTCCTGCCAGACGTTCCGGATCCGCTCCGTCACCCCGGCCTCGGCCTCCGGATCGCGCACGGCCTCCGGACCCGGCGTGAAAGGCACCCGCCCGAAGCCGCGATAGTCCCACTCGACGGCGTACTCCACGGTGTCGCCGCGACGGAACGCCACCCGCAGCACGGCACGGGGTGGGGGGAGGTCCGGCAGCGAGACGCGGCCGACCGCGCGGACGGAGAGGCGACGCGCGAGGAGCGGATAGGCATCCTGGAGGAAGGCCGTCTCCTCCTCTGCGGGGACGACGAGCGTTTGGGCCCGGAGCAGCGACTGCGCCGGCCCTGCGAGCGGAAGCTCAGCGAGCGTCACCTGGAGGCGCGACCCGCTCTGCGCGACCTCGTACACGCCGGAGCGCCCGAGGGGCCTGATGCTGCCAGGCGGCGTCTCGCGTCCGTCCACCGTCACGACCGGCCGGACCACGAGGCCGCCGTCGTCGCCGCGGGACACCGCCGCCGTCAGCTCCGCGGTATCCGCGAGGACGAGCGTCGTCGACCGCTGCGCCGCCACGAGCGGGATGCCGAGGCCGGCCGCGGACCGCAGGTGCCCCCAGAGGAGCCGCGACTCGATCAGGTCGGCGACGAGCCAGTCCCCGGCCGTGCCGGAGAGCAGCGTGTCCCGCGCGATGCTCAGCAGATCGGCGAACCACCGCGACCGTTCCCGACCGTACTGGTCCGGCGCGCGGCGTACCGCGTCCCAGGTGGCGGAGCCGAGCACCCAGGATCCCGTCGCCGCGCTCCGCTCCAGCGGACGGATGCCGAGGAGGATCTCTCCGGTCGCCTTCGCGACATCACGCGGAGTCGCGGTGCGCTGCGGCCGGGACGCCCACGGATTCGCTCCTCGGGCGTCGCGGACGCGCAGCTCGAACCCGAGGGCCAGCGGGGTCGTCGCCGCCGGAGCGGCGCCGCCCTCGAACAGCGCGCGCCAGTCCCGCGCCCCGTCTCCCGGGGCACCCGAGGCGGAGGCGGGCGGGCGGATCATGGGATGATCCTGCCCGCCATCGCCGACACCGTCGCTGCGGTGCTCAGGCCGAGCGGGCGACGCGGGCGAGCACGCCGTGCACGAACGCGCCCGACTCATCGGTGGAGAACTCCTTCGCGAGCTCCACCGCCTCGTCGATCGCGACCGCGGTCGGCACCTCGTCGTTGTAGAGGATCTCCCACGCGCCGATGCGCAGCAGGGCGCGGTCGACGGCGGGCATCCGCTCGAGCTTCCAGTCACGGCTGTGCGTCGTGATCTGCTCATCGATCTCGTCGCGCTGGTCGATGATGCCGTCGACGATCTCGCGGGCGTACAGCCACGACGCCTCGCGCGCGGGCTCGTTCGCCGCACGCTTCGCCTCGGCGGCGAGGGCCACCGCGACGTCGTCGCCGCGGACGTCGGCGGAGAACAGGATGTCGAGCGCGCGCTTGCGCGCCTTCGTGCGGGCGCTCACGCCTTACTTCTCGCGGCCGAGGTACTCGCCCGTGCGGGTGTCGACCTTGACCTTGGTGCCGGTCTCCAGGAACAGCGGGACCTGGATCTCGTAGCCGGTCTCGAGCGTCGCGGGCTTGGTGCCGGCGGACGAGCGGTCGCCCTGCAGGCCGGGCTCGGTGTAGGTCACCTCGAGGATGACCGACGCCGGGAGGTCGATGTAGAGGGGGTTGCCGTTGTTGAGGGCGATGGTGACCTGCTGGTTCTCGAGCAGGAAGTTCTTCGCGTCGCCGACCGTGGCGGCCGGCAGCGTGATCTGGTCGAAGTCGGTCTGGTCCATGAACACGAACCCGTCACCGTCGGTGTAGAGGTAGGTGTAGTCGCGACGGTCGACGTTCTCGATGTCGATCTTCGCACCGGCGTTGTACGTGCGGTCCACGGTCTTGCCCGAGACGACGTTCTTCAGCTTCGTGCGGACGAACGCGCCGCCCTTGCCGGGCTTGACGTGCTGGAACTCGATGACGCTCCAGAGCTGCCCGTCGATGCTGAGGACGACGCCGTTCTTGATGTCTGCGGTGGATGCCATGTGCGAGGAGTTCCGTTCCTGAGTCCGTGGGGGCCGGGGTCGGCCGACAGTCGATTCTACGGGATGCCCGGCGCCAGCCGCCGCGTGGGCACGATAGACGCTCCTGGGTGCGAGGGGAAGCCCCGTGACGACGACGACCGCTCCCGGGCAGCCTGGAGCGGGACAGGAGGAATCGACATGAGCGAGAACGACCGCGACCGCGACCCGACCAGGATGGCGAATCAGCCGGCACTGCGGACGTCGTCCGGGGCGGTGTGGCTCATCGTCGCCGCGATCTTCACCGCGGTCAGCCTCGTGCCCCTGATCGGGATCGTCCGCAGCGGCGGGGCGGCGGGAACGGTCGGCCTCATCACGGCGGTCGTCTTGGTGCTGGGCCTGGTGGCGATGGTGGTCATCCGCCTCACCGTGGCGCCTGTGCGTCCTCGGCTCCGTGCGCTGGCCGGCTGCTTCCTCACCATGGCTCTGCTGACGCTCGTGGGCATCACCGTCTGCGTCCTGCTCGTCGGCCTGCCCTGATCCCGCCTGTTCAGAGGTGCGCGACGAGCTCCCGCACGGCCTCCGGGTAGCCGTCGACGCCGTGTCCGACGACACGGACCGCGGCGACGTCGTGCAGGTACGAGTGGTGACGGAACTCCTCGCGGGCGTACACGTCGGAGATGTGCACCTCGGCGAAGGGCAACGCGACGCCGGTGAGCGCGTCGCGCAGGGCCACCGACGTATGGGTGAGGCCGCCCGGGTTGATGACGATGCCCGCGCAGTCCGCCCGCGCGTCGTGGATCGCGTCGATGAGCACGCCCTCGTGGTTGCTCTGCAGCGCCCGCACCTCGAACCCGACCGCCGCGGCGGCCTCGGCGGTGATCCGCTCGACGTCGGGGAGGGTCGCCGTGCCGTACACCTCGGGTTCGCGAGTGCCGAGGAGGTTCAGGTTGGGGCCGTTGACGAGCAGCAGCCGACGCGGAGCGGTCATGCGGGCACGCTCCCCGTGTCGGCCAGTTCGCGGCGCATGACCCACTCCCGACCGAAGCCGGAGGTCTCGATCTCGCCGGTCCGGACGAAGCCGAGTCGACGATAGACCGCCTGCGCCCGCTCGTTGTCCACATGGACCTCGAGCACGAGGGCACGGAGGCCGCGATCACGTGCCCAGGCGGCCGCGGCGTCGAGGAGCGCATCGATGACGCCCGCACCGCGGTGCGCATCCGCCACGTAGACCCCCACGACCAGGCCGGCGTCATGCTGCTCGCGATGCGGGAGCAGCGTGATCGTCCCTGTCCAGGTGCCGTCGTCGGCGATCGCGACGAACTGCGCCGCGGCCGCGTCACCCGAGGCGTTCGCCGCGCGCTCCTGCCAGAAGCGGTCGGGCTGTGCGGTGGCGTGCTCGACGGTGTCGAGGAAGGCCATCGGCGCGGCGGGGTCGGCGAGAGCCTGCAGCCGCAGCGCCTTCACCTCCCGCCAGTCCTCCGGCGTGATGCGCCGGACGGCGATGCTCATGCGCCGATCTCCTGATACGCGGCGAAGAGCAGCGACTCGTCCGGCGCTTGGAGCACGGTGGGCTTGGCGATGTCGTCCAGCAGGATGAAGCGGAGCATGCCGCCGCGGCTCTTCTTGTCGCGCTGCATCGTGGCGAGCAGCTGCGGCCAGGCTCCGGCACGGTACGAGGTGGGCAGGCCCAGCGACTCGAGGATCGTGCGGTGGCGCTCCGCCGCGGCGTCCGAGAGGCGCCCCGCCAGCCGGGACAGCTCCGCGGCATACAGCATGCCGATCGAGATGGCCGCCCCGTGCCGCCAGCGATACCGCTCGGCGTGCTCGATCGCGTGGCCGAGGGTGTGGCCGTAGTTCAGGATCTCGCGCTGTCCGGCCTCGCGGAAGTCGTCCGAGACGACCTGCGCCTTCATGTCGATCGCGAGTTCGACGGACCGCCGGAACTCCTCCGTCGTGGTGTCGACCGCGCGCGCGGGATCGGCCTCGATGATGTCGAGGATCTCCGGTGCCCAGATGAAGCCGGCCTTGACGACCTCCGCGAACCCCGCAGTGGCCTCGTTGGGGCTCAGGCTGCCCAGCTCGTCGAGGTCGCCGATCACCGCGCGCGGTGCCCAGAAGGCGCCCACGAGGTTCTTGCCCTCCGCGGTGTTGACCCCGGTCTTTCCGCCCACGGCGGCGTCCACGAGGCCGAGCACGGTGGTGGGCGCCTGGACGATCTGGATGCCGCGCAGCCAGGTCGCCGCGACGAAGCCGGCGAGGTCGGTCACCGCTCCCCCGCCGTAGCCGACGACGGCGTCCGTGCGCGTGAAGTCCGCCTGACCCATGACCTGCCAGCAGAACGCGGCCACCTCGATGCGCTTGCCCTGCTCGGCATCCGGGATCTCGGCGAGCAGCACCTCGCGCGGGCCATCGGCGGTGTCGGCGAGGAGTCGGTCGCGGAGTTCGGCGGCGCGGGCCGCGAGAGTCGGCGGGTGCACGACGAGGATCTTGCGGACGCCCGGCGCGAGAGCCGCCGACACCTGGTCGAGGATCCCCCGTCCGATCGTGATGTCGTAGGCGTCGTTCCCGGTGACGCTGATGGTCGTCGTGCTCATCGCTGTTCTCTCCTCCATGCCACGATCTCGTCCGCGATGCGCTGCATCGGACGCCGTGAGGTGTCGAACGTGGTCGACGCCACCTCGTCATACCATCCTCGCCGTTCCGCGAAGATGCGCTTCCACTTCTCGACCGGGTCCTCGCCCGCCAGCAGCGGGCGCGTCCCGCCGCGCAGTCGATCGGCCACCGCGGCCTCGCTCACGGTGAGGAAGACCACGGGGTGCGCACGCAGCAGCGCGCGCGTCTCCGGGTCCGTGACCGCGCCGCCGCCGAGGGAGATCACGCCGCCCTCGGCGAGAGCCTCACGGACCGCCGCGCGCTCGAGCTCCCGGAAGTGCGCCTCGCCGTGCGTGGCGAAGATCTCCGGGATCGGGCCGTGCGCGGCGACGATGCGCTTGTCGGTGTCGATGAAGGCGACCCCCAGACGCCGCGCGACCCGTCGCCCGACGCTGGTCTTGCCGGCCGCCATCGGTCCCACGAGGACCAGCGTCAGCGGCTCAGCCTCGTTCGTCATGCGCGATGAGCGCCGCCTCGGACGCGGGGGCCGTGCGCAGCTCCTCGGGAATGCCCTCGAGGTATCCCTCCAGGTTGCGGCGCGTCTCACGGATGCTGTCGCCGCCGAACTTCTCCAACACGGCGCGGGCCAGCTCGATGGCGACCATGGCCTCCGCGACGACGCCCGCCGCGGGCACGGCGCAGACGTCGGAACGCTGGTGGTGCGCGGTCGCCTGGTCGCCGGTCGCGATGTCGATCGTGCGCAGCGCGTGCGGCACGGTCGCGATCGGCTTCATGCCCGCCCGCACGCGCAGGACGGTCCCCGTGGACATGCCACCCTCGGTGCCGCCGGCGCGGTCCGTGCCGCGGGCGATGCCGTCGGCGGTGGCGAAGAGCTCGTCATGGGCGGCCGAACCCCGGCGACGTGTGGTCTCGAAGCCGTCGCCGACCTCCACGCCCTTGATCGCCTGGATGCTCATGAGTGCCTGGGCCAGTCGGGCGTCCAGACGACGATCCCAGTGCACGTGGGACCCGAGCCCCGGGGGCAGGCCGTACGCGAGGACCTCGACGATGCCGCCGAGCGTGTCGCCGTCCTTCTTGGCGTCGTCCACCTCCGCGACCATGAGCGCCGAGGTCGCGGGGTCGAAGCACCGCAGCGGGTCGGCGTCCAGCGCGTCGACGTCGTCCGGGGTCGGCAGCGCCGCGCCATCCGGCACGCGCACCGGGCCGATGGAGAGCGTGTGGCTGACGAGCCGGATGCCGAGCTCGCCGAGGAAGGAGCGGGCGACGGCGCCGAGCGCCACGCGGGCGGCGGTCTCCCGGGCACTCGCACGCTCGAGGATCGGACGGGCCTCGTCGAAGTCGTACTTCTGCATGCCCACGAGATCAGCGTGGCCCGGACGCGGCCGGGTCAGCGGCGCGCCACGACCGCGCGAGCGGTCGGTGAGCTCCACGGGCTCCGGGTTCATGACCTCGATCCACTTCGGCCACTCGGTGTTGCCGATGCGCAGGGCGATGGGGCTGCCCAGCGTCTTCCCGTGCCGGACACCGCCGGAGATGGTGAGCTCGTCCTGTTCGAACTTCATCCGGGAGCCGCGTCCATAGCCGAGCTTGCGGCGGGCGAGGTCGGCCTGGATGGTCTCGGACGACACCGGGACGCCGGAGGGCAGACCCTCCATGACGGCGATGAGTTCTGGGCCGTGCGATTCGCCGGCCGTGAGCACGCGGAGCATGTGCTCTAGTCTCCCATGCGTTTCCGCCCGCGCCGTGCCGCGTTTCGTCGGGCGGCGCTCAGAGGGTGGCGCGCATCGCGGCGAGGACCGCATCCTCGTCCGGCAGCGGCGTGACCGGGTCGCCGTGCAGGAAGATCCGGATCTGCCGGACCGCCTGATGCAGCAGCATTCCGAGTCCGGAGACCACCGGTGCCGCGCCCCATGATCCCGCCAGTGCGGACGGCCACGGCGCGTAGGCGGCGTCGAACAGCGTGCCGCCGGTCTCGGCCAGGCGGGCGGCACTCCCCGGCGGCAGCGCGGTGCCGGAGGGCAGGGTCGCCACCGTGAGGTCGACGGTGCCTTCCGCCTCGTCGAGCGATCGTGGGGTGACCACGACGCCGCGTCGCTCCCCGATCCGGACGAGCCCCGCGGCGCGTTCCGGCCGACGGGCGGCGACCTCGACCCGCGTCGCCCCGAGGTCGGCGAGGGCGACGAGGGCCGAGGCTGCCGTCGCTCCGGCGCCCAGGATCCGTGCCGTTCCGATCTCGCGGATCCCGGCATCACCGAGGGCATCGACGATCCCGCCGACGTCGGTGTTGAATCCCGCCGGGGTCTCCGAGAGCAGGAGCGTGTTGACCGCGCCGGTCAGCTCCGCGTGGGCATCCCGGCTGGCGGCGTATCGGTAGGCCTCTTCCTTGAGCGGCATCGTCAGGGACAGGCCGCGCCAGGTGTCGTCGAGCGCCTCGACCGCGTCCGCGAAGCCCTCCGCGCCGACCTGGCGGCGCCCGTACTCCCAGTCCAGCCCGAGCACCGCGTAGGCTGCGGCGTGCAGCTCCGGCGAACGGGAGTGCCCGATCGGGTCGCCCCAGACCGCCAGCCGTCTCCGGTTCACCGCGTCAGCCACACGCGTCACTCCGCGTAGCACCCGGAATCCGGGTTCTCCTTGCACCATGCGTGCAGCTTCTTCTCGGCTTCCTGCTGCTCGGCGTACGTCGCCGAGAACACCGTCTCCCCCGTATCGAGGTTGACCGTGACGAAGTAGAACCAAGGACCGTCGGCAGGGTGCATCGCCGCGTCGATCGCCGCATCGGTCGCGGTCGCGATCGGCCCCTTCGGCAGCCCCGGGTGGATGTACGTGTTCCACGGATTCGGGTCCGTGAGCGCCTTCTCAGACGAACCCGCGGCACCGGCGTGCAGCTCTCCGACACCGTACTGCGCCGTCGAGTCCATCTGCAGAAGCCCGTTCGTCTCGCTGTTTCCAGGAGCGAGACGGTTCTCGATCACGCGAGAGACCTTGGGGAAGTCGTCGGTGCGACCTTCGCGCTGGATGATCGAGGCAATGGTGAGGATGCGCTGCTCATCGCCGGACGGAACACCGGCCTTTGCCAGCGACTCGCGTGTCCGGTCGACCATCCGCTGGATGACCTGCGTTGCCGTGGTCTCCGGATCGAACGTGTAGACAGCCGGGAAGAGCCATCCCTCCAGGCTGTCCGCTTCGACTCCGTAGACCGACGGGTCCTTCACAGCCGCTTGGAGCTCCTCGAGTGGCATGCCCATCGTCTCGGCCACCTGCGGGAGGAAGTACTCGATGGTGGCGCCCTCGGGGACGGATGCCGAGTTCTCCAACTTGTTCTCCTCGTTGCGGAGAGCGGCGAGGGCGTCCTCGGCGGTCATCTTCTCCTGGAGACGGTAGACGCCGGGATAGAAGGTCACCGCGATATTCTCGTCGATGAGGTAGTCGTAGAAGACGTCCTCGGTCTTGGTGACGCCCGCCTCGTAGAGCGCGGTCGACACGGGGCCGCCGGTATCGCCCTCCTTGATCGTGACGAGTACCTCACCGGTCGCCTGGCCGGGCTCCCAGTCCTTCGGCTCGCCCCACCCCATGGCGTCGGCGATGCGGTCGCCGAAGGTGTTCGCGACCCAGACGCCGCCGGCGGCGATGCCGCCGAGGATCACCAGGACGATGATCAGGGCGATGAGGCAGCCCTTGCGGCGCTTCTTCTTGGTCGGAGCGCCGTGATCGCGGCCATCGTCCTGAGCGGCGAAGATCTCGTCGAGTCCTCCGCCCAGCGCCGGTGCGGGGTCTTCGGTGCCGGTCGACCGGCGCGGGCCCGGGGCGGGGGCCTCGTCCGCGTTCGTCGCGGCGACGGGCATCGCGCGGGTCACGACCGCTTCGGCGTCTGCGGCATTCGCCTGCGGCCGGTGGTCGGTCACGGCCGTATCCGCGGTGGTCGCCGCCGACGCCGAGACCGCGCGGGCCGGCACGTCGGCATCGGGCGCAGCCGTCGCGTCCGGGGCGGCCGGAGCCTCCTGCTCGCGGGCCGCGGCCTCCCTCGCCGCGCGGCGGGATCCGGGTGCCGGCGTGTCATCCGCGGCGGTCGGGACCTGCGGGGACGGAGCGGGGAGGTTCTCGAACAGATCCCCCAACCGGGTGCTCTGCTCGTGCTCGGGCGCACGGCTCTCGCGTTCGGACATGTTCAGGCGGGCTCCTCGTCAACGGGGACCGGGGCACCGGCCGGGTTTCCGGTGCTCTTCTCCGTGTCGATCGCCTGCTGCAGCAGCACCACGGCGGCGACCTGATCCACAATGCTACGAGAGTTCTTCTGTGATCGCCCAGAACTCCGCAACGCCGCATGCGCGGAGACGGTGCTCAGACGCTCGTCCACGAGGCGGACCGGCACGCCACTGCGCCCCTGGAGTGCGGCCGCGAACTCCCGCGCATCGACCGTCGACGGCGTGTCCGCGCCCTGCATGTTCACCGGAAGTCCGACCACGATCTCCAGCGGCTCGTACTCCGCAGCCAGCTCCGCGATGCGCGTCAGCGAGTGCTCGTCGCGCGGCACGGTCTCGACGGGGACGGCCAGCATGCCGTCCGGATCGGACCGGGCCACGCCCACGCGGGCCCGGCCGACGTCGATGCCGAGCCGGACCCCGCGGCGATAACCGCTCACGCGCCCCGCAGCGCCTGGGAGACGGCCTCGAGCGCGGCGGGCAGCGCCGCTGCGTCGGTACCGCCGCCCTGGGCGACGTCGTCCCGGCCACCGCCGCCTCCGCCGAGCACACCGGCGGCGCGCTTCGCGAGCGCACCCGCCTTCGCCCCGGCACCGCGCGCGGCCTCGTTCGTGGCGACGACGATGACAGGGCGACCGTTGACGACCGCCCCGAGCGCGACGACTGCGGGGTCGGAGCCGAGCCGGTCGCGCACGCCGTTGACGAGCTCGCGGACATCGTCCGCCGACGCGACATCACCCAGCGACTGTGCCGCCACGCGGAAGTCCCCGACGCGCGTCGCGGCCTCGGCGATGGCGGGGATGCGTCCCGCTCGCTCCTTCGCCTCGAACTGCGCGATGCGCTTCTCCGCGGCCTTGAGGCTCGCGGCGAGATCGGCGATCCGCTCCGGGAGCTGCTCGCGCGGGGTCTTCAGAGAGGCGGTGAGCTGCGAGACGAGAGCGCGCTCTGCCGCGAGCTCCCGGAACGCATCCGCGCCGACGAGAGCCTCGATCCGGCGGTTGGAGGCGCCGACCGACGACTCCCCCACCACGCTGACCAGACCGATCTCCGCACTGGTCGACACGTGCGTGCCGGCGCAGAGCTCGCGCGACCACGGGCCGCCGATGTCGACCATCCGCACGACGTCGCCGTACTTCTCGCCGAAGAGTGCCATGGCGCCCGCTTCCTTGGCCTCGTCGAGCGTCACGATGCGGGTGGTCACCTCGAGGGCGTCCTGCACGGCGCGGTTCGTGATCTCCTCGATCTCCGTGCGGGTGTCCGTCGACAGTGCCTGCGACCAGGCGAAGTCGAACCGCATGTAGCCGGCGCGGTTGAGCGAGCCCGACTGCGTGGCGGTCGGGCCGAGCGTGTCGCGGAGGGCGGCATGCACGAGGTGGGTGGCGGAGTGCGCCTGACGGGCGGCGCGCCGATTGGCGGCGTCGACGATCGTCGTCGCGATGTCATCGACCGCGACCGTGCCGCGGGAGACCTCCACCGTGTGGCTGATCAGCCCGGGGACCGGACGCTGCACGTCGAGCACCTCGAGCTCGTAGCCGGGGCCCACGATGGTGCCCTTGTCCGCGACCTGGCCGCCGGACTCGGCGTACAGCGTCGTCTCGGCGAGCACGACCTCGGCGATCTGGCCCTCGGCGGCGCTGCGCACCGGCGCACCGTCGACGAGCAGGCCGAGCACGCGGGACTCCACCTCGAGGGCCGTGTAGCCGTCGAAGCCCGTCTCGCCCAGCGCGCGCAGGTCGCGGTACACCGAGACATCCGCGAGCTGGCGCTTGCGGTTGCGGGCGTCGTCCTTCGCGCGCTGACGCTGCTCCTGCATGAGGGAGTCGAACGCGGCACGGTCCACGTCCAGCCCGGCCTCTTCGGCGACCTCCAGGGTGAGGTCGATCGGGAAGCCGTAGGTGTCGTGCAGCAGGAACGCCTCGGAACCGCTGAGGGTCTTCCCGCCGCCCTTCTTCGTCTCGTCGAGCGCGAGGTCGAGGATGGTCGATCCCTGCGCCAGGGTGCGCCGGAAGGTCTCCTCTTCGGCGAAGGCCGCCGAGGAGAGCACGGACCAGTCGCGCTCCAGCTCCGGGTACGCCGACTTCATCGCGTCGCGGGAGGCGGCGAACAGCTCGGGGAACGCGGGGTCGTCGACACCGAGGAGGCGCATGGCCCGCACGGTGCGGCGCATCAGGCGTCGCAGGATGTAGCCGCGGCCTTCGTTCGACGGGCGGACGCCGTCGGAGAGCAGCATGAGCGAGGAGCGCACGTGATCCGCGATCACGCGGAAACGGACGTCGTCCTCGTGCACGGCGCCGTAACGGCGGCCGGAGAGCTCGACGGCGCGGTCGAGCACCGGCCGCACCTGGTCGGTCTCGTACATGTTCTCGACGCCCTGCTTGAGGAAGGCGACGCGCTCCAGCCCCATGCCGGTGTCGATGTTCTTCATCGGCAGCTCGCCGACGATGTCGAACTCGGTCTTGCCGCGGATGTTCTCGATGAAGTCCTGCATGAACACGAGGTTCCAGATCTCCAGGAACCGCGAGTCGTCGACAGCGGGGCCGCCGTCCTTGCCGTAGGCCGGGCCGCGGTCGAAGAAGATCTCGGAGTCAGGGCCGCCGGGACCGGGCTGGCCGGTGTTCCAGTAGTTGTCCGCGCGGCCGAGGCGCTGGATGCGCTCCGGCTTGAGCCCGATGATGTCGCGCCAGATCGCCTCGGCCTCGTCGTCGGTCTCGTAGACGGTGACCCAGAGATCCTTCTCGTCGAAGCCGAGGCCGCCGTCCGCCTCCGAGCTCGTGAGCAGCTCCCAGGCGTAGCGGATCGCGCCTTCCTTGAAGTAGTCGCCGAACGACCAGTTGCCGAGCATCTGGAAGAACGTGCCGTGACGCGCGGTGCGCCCGACCTCCTCGATGTCGTTGGTGCGGATGCACTTCTGCAGGTCGGCGATGCGCGGGTGCGGCGCCGGGACCACGCCCGTGAGGTACGGGATCATCGGGACCATGCCGGCGACCGTGAAGAGCAGCGAGGGGTCGTCGCTGACCAGGGATGCCGAGGGGACGATGAGGTGGTCGTTCTTCTCGAAGTAGGAGAGGTAGCGCTGCGCGATTTCCGCAGTTTTCATAGGAGTGCCGGATGTCCTTGCGTGAGGGGGCGCGCCGAGGCGCAGATGCGGGGGGTCAGTTCTCGCCCGGCTCGGTCAGCCGAGCCTCCTGCGCGCGATACGCGTCGCTGAGGATCGCGGCGAGGCCGTTGAGGCGGGCGTCGACGTCGGCCAGGATGTCGTGGCCCCGCGGGTCCTTGTTCATGAAGTGAGCCGCGACGAAGCCGCCGATCACGCCGATCAGGAACCACAGCACATTCTTCATGTCGTCATCCTTGCCCTAGAGCCGCGAAGGCGCGGTCTCTCCATCGTAGGCGGAAACGACAGGAGGCGTCGGGAACCCCGACGCCTCCTGCCTGATGCTCTTCCGCTGGATCAGCGAGCCGCGTAGTACTCGACGACGAGCTGCACTTCACAGGTCACGGGGACCTCGGCGCGCTTCGGACGACGGACCAGGCGGGCCTGGAGCTTGTCGAGCTCGACCTCGAGGTAACCCGGAACGGCGGGCAGGACCTCGGCGTGACCGCCGGCGGCTGCCACCTGGAAGGGCTCGAGGCCCTCGCTCTTGGGCTTGACGTGGATGAGCTGACCCGGCTTCACGCGGAACGACGGGCGGTCGACGAGCTGGCCGTCGACGAGGATGTGACGGTGCACGACGAGCTGACGAGCCTGCGCCGTGGTGCGGGCGAAGCCCGAACGGACCACGAGCGCGTCGAGACGCATCTCGAGGAGCTCGACGAGGTTCTCACCGGTCAGACCGTCCTGGCGACGGGCCTCGTTGAACGCGATACGCAGCTGCTTCTCGCGGATGCCGTACTGCTCGCGCAGACGCTGCTTCTCACGCAGACGGACGGCGTAGTCGCTGTCGGCCTTGCGCTTCGTGCGGCCGTGCTCGCCCGGAGCGTAGGGACGCTTCTCGAGGTAGCGGGCGGCCTTGGGGGTGAGTGCCACGCCGAGGGCGCGGCTGAGACGCACCTTGCGGCGGTCCTGGGACTTCGTAACCACGAAGTTATCCTTCCGATGACGTGGACGTGGATTTCACGTCCGACGGACGTATCACCGCGTTCTTCCTCGGGGCGCACGCCGGGGTGCCGTCGAGGTGGGGTGTGAACGAGGAGATGCCCGAAAACACGGTTTCGAGCCGCTCAAGTCTAACAGACGACGGCAGACACCCAAGGCCCGCGGATCACCGGTCGCCGAGGATCCGGCGGATGCGCTCCAGCCGTGCACTGATGTCGCGCTCCGCGCCCAGGTTCTTCGGCTCGTAGTAGTGGCGTCCGTCGAGCTCGTCCGGCAGGTACTGCTGCGGCACGATCCCGAACTCGCTGTCGTGCGCGTAGCGATAGCCGCGGCCGTGGCCCAGGCGCTTGGCCCCCGGGTAGTGGGCGTCGCGGAGGTGCAGCGGCACCCGCCCGAACCCTCCGGCCCGGATGTCGGCGATGGCCGCGTCGATGCCGACATACGCCGCGTTCGACTTCGCGGTCGTGGCCAGGTACACGGTGGCCTCCGCGAGCGGGATGCGTCCCTCAGGCATCCCGATGAAGGCCACGGCGTCGGCGGCGGCCACGGCGATGCCGAGTGCCTGGGGGTCGGCGAGCCCGACGTCCTCGGATGCGGAGATGACGAGCCGCCGGGCGATGAACCGCGGGTCCTCCCCCGCCTCGATCATGCGGGCGAGGTAGTGCAGCGCGGCGTCCGGGTCGGAGCCGCGGATCGACTTGATGAAGGCGCTGATGACGTCATAGTGCTCGTCGCCCTGCCGGTCGTAGCGGAGCAGAGCCTTGTCGACGGCCTGCGCCACATCGTCGGCGGTGACCTCGGGGACGGTCGACTCCTGGTCCTCGCCCTCGTCGTCGGCCGTCGCCGCGTGCGAGAGCGCCACCGCGGCGGCGGCCTCCAGCCCCGTGAGGGCGCGACGGGCGTCCCCCGACGCGAGACGGATGAGGGCCGACCGCGCCTCGTCGGTGAGCGCGACCGCGCCTCCGAGTCCGCGGGCGTCCGACACCGCCCGATCCACGAGCACGCCGATGTCGTCATCGGTGAGCGGCTGCAGCGTGAGCAGCAGAGACCGGGACAGCAGAGGCGAGATCACCGAGAACGAGGGGTTCTCCGTGGTGGCGGCGATGAGGATGACCCAGCCGTTCTCCACGCCGGGCAGCAGGGCGTCCTGCTGGGCCTTGGTGAAGCGGTGGATCTCGTCGAGGAAGAGGATCGTCGTCTGCCCGTAGAGGTCGCGCTGGGTGATCGCCTCCTGCATGACCTCCCGCACGTCCTTCACGCCGGCGGTGATGGCCGAGAGCTCGACGAACCGGCGGCCGGAGGACCGGGCGATGGCCTGGGCGAGCGTGGTCTTCCCGGTGCCGGGCGGGCCCCAGAGGATGATCGACACCGCACCGGGCGAGCTGGCCTCCGGATCGGCGAGGGCGACGATGGGCGACCCGGCCCGCAGCAGGTGGCGCTGTCCCGCGACCTCGTCCAGCGACACCGGACGCATGCGCACGGCGAGCGGTGTCTGCCCGGAGAGCAGGGCGGAGGGAGAGGACATTCCTCCAGGCTAACGGCGGCCGGGGACACGAGGCGAGGCCGGCGCCCCGGTAGGCTCTCAGGCGACGTCGTGGACCGGCGTCGGACGGGAGAAGCAGGGCATGGCCGCACGCGGTTCCAAGAAGGCGCAGACACGCACCGAGGCGGAGCGCGCTCGGCTGCACACCGCTCGCACCCGCTGGCACCAGGACCAGATCCGCCGACGTACCCGCGACAACGCCATCGCGATCACCGTCGGCGCCCTCATCGTCGTGGGCGCGATCGTCAGCCAGGTCGTGCATGCGCAGGTGACCGCTCCGGAACCGACGCCGTCCCCCTCGCCCACCTCCTCGATCGAACCGTCCCCGGCGCCGACCGATACCCCGACGGAGGCTCCGACCGCGCCCGCCACTCCCTCGGAGTGAACCGATCCGGCGGGATCAGTCGTCGAGCACCGCGAGTCGATAGCCGCGCTTGACCACGGTCTGCACGAGGTCGACGTCGCCGAGGGCCTCGCGGAGCCGCGCCACAGCGACCTCGACGGCTCGAGGACTCCGCCGCCCGCCCGGGAGCACCTGCCCGATCTCCGTCCGGCTGAGCACCCGCCCGTCGGCCACGAACAGCGCTTCCATGACGCTCACGGCTCCGCGGGAGAGCGGGACGAACACGCCGTCGATGAGAATGCCCCCGCTGCGTACCGCCACGTCGCCGACGTCCGTCCGCCGTTCGCGCCCCGCGCGGGCGAAGTGATCGATGACAGTGCGGGCGAGGTCTTCCGCCGTCGGCCCGCACGCTGTGGACGCGGCCAGTCCGAGCTCCGCCAGCTGAGCCGTCGCTGTGGGGTCGGCGGTCGCCAGGAGCAACCGCGAAGCCCGCGCGCGAGCACGCACCGCATCGAGCATGCCGAGGCGCTCGAAGATCGCCAGGAGGCCTGGCACGCCTTCGGCGGCGGGGAACAGCACAGCGTCGACCTGGCCGGTCGCGATGCGGTGCGCCGTTCGCTTCGTGCCGGCGGGGATCGCCTGATCGTCCCGCAGCGACACGATCCGCACGACCTCCGACCCGCTGCCGGTGAGCGCGTGCAGGAGCGCGTCGGCGTCGACGGGCTCGGGTCGCACCGGCCGTGCCACCTCGACGACCGCGATGCGGGAACCCACGAGTGCCGGGGCCACGCGGGTGGGCGCGCTCATCTCGCCCCCTCTGCGGACCGCACTCCCGCCGCCGTCCCTGTGCCGCTGCGGTCCAGGTCTCGACGCCGGCGGGTTCCCCCGTCCGCGGGTCCGACCAGCGGCGTCATCGGGTGGCGCCCGCCGGCTTCCGGCTCCGAGGTCCGGATCACCGCGCCTGCGGCCCGGAGGCCCGCCAGCACTCGCGGGAGGTCGCCGCGCCGGATCCCCCCGACGGTGATCGTCCCCTCGCCGAGACCGACCGTGGCGTCGTGACGCTGGGCCAGGCGGCCGATCACGAGGAGGAGCGCAGCGTCGATCTCCCTCCCGACCTCGACCTCGACGTCGACGACGGAAGCGGCGGCCGAACCGCGGAGGCGGACGCCCGGTCGGCGGTCGGGGATGTCGGCAGGGGCGGGGTCACGTTGCAGCAGCGCAACCGCCAGACGGCGGAGGCAGGGCCCGCAGTCACGGCTCTCCCCCGCTGCGGCCAGGGCATCGGCGAACGTCCGGATCCCCCGGCGATCCAGCTCGACACTCAGCGCGTCCAGCGGGAGCGTCAGGAGACCGTGGCCGCATTCGTCCGCGCGGTCGTCGGACGCTGCCGAAGCCAGAAGCACGCGAACCTCCGCGCGCCGATCGGTGTCATCGCGCGAGAACCGCGCCAGCCATGCCTCACCCTGTTCGCCGATCGTCGTCGTGCCGTACACCTGACGCGCATCTGCGGAGAGCAGGATCTCTCCGAAACGGCGTCCGTCGAGGGCGGACAGCGGGACGGCGAAGGCCGACCCACGGACGTCGTCGATCCGCAGGACGGCGAGGTCGATGCCACCGGGCCGTCCGTACCAGCGCCGCGGTCCTCGGTCCGTGAGCGGAGCACCCCACAGGGCGGCGACCGCACGGTCCGCGGAGGAGCATGCGGCTTCGACGCCCCGCTCGAGCTGACCGACTCCCACCGTGACGTCCCCGATGGCGAGGATCCGCTCGTCCTCTGTCTGTCCGGCGGCATCCACGATCACGCCTCCGCCCTGGCGCACCGGGAGACCGGCGTTCCGCGCGAGTTCGTCTCTGGCCCGTGCACCGGTCGTCACGACGAGATCCGCCCGGGCGAAGGTCCCGTCCTGGAACTCGACCGCGGTGACGGCACCGGCCTCGTCGGGATCGACGCGCGTCAGCCGCGTCCGGGTCCGCACGGTGATCCCGCGTGCCTCCACGACCCGCCGCAGCGCCGCCGCGGCGGGCGCCGACAGCACGGAGGGAAGCAGCCGATCCGCGGTGGCGACGAGAGTCGTCTGCACTCCGGCCTCGTCCAGAGCGAGCGCAACGTCGATCCCGGACTCGTCTCCGCCGACCACCACCGCTCGGAGGGCACGTGGCAGCTCCGTCCTGCGGATGGCCAGGAACGCGCGCAGGGTCTGCGCGTCTTCCATCGCGCGGAAGGTGAAGGCCCCACGAGCGCGGATGCCTGGCACCTCGAGCGGGCGGGCGTGGGTCCCGGTCGCCAGGACGAGCGCGTCGTAGTCGTACCAGCGACGCGAACGGGTCCGCACGCGGCGTCCCGCCCTGTCGATACGCAGCACCCGGTCGTCGTCGATCAACCGCACCCGATCGTCGCGGAACGGCGCCCGGTCGAGATCGATGCCCGATGCCGCGTCGCCCGCGACCACCCGCGCCAGCCCGGAGCGGTCATAGGGCAGCCGCCCCTCGTCTCCGAACACCGTGATCCGCACGTCCCGCTCCGGATCCTCCAGCATCCGCGCGACGAAGCGGTGCGCCGCAACGCCCGCCCCCACGACGACGATCTCCGCTGTGCGCGCTGCGTTGTCGTCCATGGAACTCCTGTCGACCTGGGGACTGTCGTGGTCGCGACGATAGGAGCGCCGTGTTACCCGGAGATGACGCGGAGTGTTTCCTGCGTCGAACGTTCTGCTCACGAAACGGTAACGTCCCACTTCGTCGAGACCCCGGGTCGCCGTCGAGACCCCGCCTCGTTCGCGCACGAAGCACGGGGTCTCGGCGGGAAGACGGGGTCTCGCGGATCAGAGAGGGCGTACTAGGCTGAGCCTCGTCCTTTCCGCCTCCCGCGGCGTGACCGCGCAAGGAGAATCACCGTGTCTGCCAACGAGCCCGCGAAGCCGACCCCGCCCGTTCCCACCCCGCCCGCCGTGCCGCTGCCGCGAAAGGCACCGACACCGGCCGCCGTCGCGCCGGCCGCGGCGAAGCCGACCCCGGTCACCTCCGCCGGCGAATGGGGCCGGGTCTCCGAAGACGGCACCGTCGAGGTGCGCGAGGGCGAGTCCTGGCGCGTCGTCGGTCAGTACCCGGACGGCACTCCCGACGAGGCCCTGGCCTACTTCGTCCGCAAGTACGACGACATCGCCTTCAAGGTCGTCGCCCTCGAGCAGCGTCACCAGGCCGGCGGCGCCTCGGCGAGCGACCTGTCCAAGCAGGCCGCCCACCTCATCGACGAGGCTACGGATGCCGCGGCCGTCGGCGACCTCGCCGGTCTCCGCGACCGCCTCACCGCACTGACCGCGTCGCTGTCCGAGGCCACCGCTCAGGAGGCGCAGCAGGCGAAGGAGCTCGTCGAGCAGGCCGTCGCCGAGCGCACCGCCCTCGTCGAGCGTGCCGAAGCCATCGCCGCCCGCGACCTGAGCAAGGTCCAGTGGAAGCAGGTGACCGCCGAGCTCAACGAGCTGTTCGAGTCCTGGCAGGCGCAGCAGCAGAACGGTCCGCGCCTGTCGAAGGGCGTCTCGCAGCAGCTCTGGAAGCGGTTCCGCGATGCCAGGGCCGTCGTCGACAAGCACCGCCGGGCGTTCTACTCCGAGCTCGACGATGCGCACAAGGCGGCGCGCGACGCGAAGTCCCGACTGGTCGAGCGCGCCGAGGCCCTGGCCCCGCGCGGGGTCGACGGCATCCCCGCCTACCGCTCCCTCCTGGACGAGTGGAAGACGGCCGGTCGCGCCGGACGCAAGGCCGACGACGCCCTGTGGGCACGGTTCAAGGCCGCCGGAGACGCTCTCTACGCCGCCCGTGCCGAGCAGGCCGCTGCGGAGGAGGCCGACTCGGCTCCGAAGATCGAGGCCCGGCAGGCGCTGCTCGAGCAGGCGAAGGCGGTCGCCGACGAGCCGAACATCAAGCGCGCCCGCGCCCTGCTCACGCGTATCCAGCGCGAGTGGGACGAGGTCGGACGCATCTTCCCGCGCGACAAGGAGCGCGCACTCGACGACAAGCTCCGCGTCATCGAGCAGGCACTCAAGGCGCGCGAGGACGTCGACTGGAAGAAGAACAACCCCGAGACCAAGGCGCGGGCGAACGACATGAGCTCGCAGCTCCACGAGGCCATCGAGAAGCTCGAGTCCGAACTGGCCGCCGCCGAGAAGGCCGGGGACAGCAAGGCCGCCAAGGAGGCAGCGGACGCCCTCGAGGCCCGTCGCGCCTGGCTCAACGCCCTCGGCGGCTGAGCTCTCCACAGGTTCACTGATCTCCGCATGAGCGGGGTGCATCACGCCACACTGGCGGCATGCACCCCGCTCTGCTGTATCTGCCCGGCGCGCGCCTGAGCGTGGGCGAGCTCAGTGCCGCCCGGCTCGACGGCCATGTCGTCGAGGTCGGTGACGCCTACATCCCGGCTGATCTGCCGGAGTCCCCCGATGTGCGGGCGCAGAGCATCGCCGCGCTCGTCCAGGAGGGCGCAGCGGCCTGCGGGCCCAGTGCCGCCTGGATCCACGGCGCCCGCGATGCCCCGCCGTCGATCCACCACGTGCGACGCTGCGTGGAGCGCCGGGTGCGCCCGCGGGTGCAGACCAGAGTGTCGTTCCACGACACCTTGGTCCCCGCGGCGGACCTGGCCCGCCTCGGCGGGATCTTCGTGACGTCGCCGGTGCGCACGATGGGCGACCTCGCCACGGCGCTGCACCGCGATCCCCGTGTGCTCCCGTGGATGCAGGCCCTCGCCCAGGTCGACCCGACCGCGCTCGACGGCGCCATCGCCGACCTCCGGGCCCGGCACCGAGTGCCCGGCAGCGTCAGTGGTGTCGCGGCGTTGGAGCGGCTCGTCAGGAGGACGTGACGCGGTACACGTCGTAGACGGCGTCGATCCGGCGCACCGCGTTCAGGACGCGGTCCAGGTGCACGGCGTCACCCATCTCGAACACGAAACGACTGAGTGCCAGGCGCTCATCCGTCGTCGACACGGTCGCCGACAGGATGTTCACGTGATGCTCGCTGAGCACCCGCGTGACGTCCGAGAGGAGGCCGGAGCGGTCCAGGGCCTCCACCTGGATCTGCACACGGAACACGCTCTTCTTCGTCGGTGCCCAGGAGACCTCGACGAAGCGGTCCTGCTCGCCGCTGAGAGCCTTCACGTTCACGCAGTCCGCCCGGTGCACGGAGACGCCGCTCCCCCGGGTGACGAAGCCGACGATGGGATCACCGGGCACCGGAGTGCAGCACTTCGCGAGCTTGACGAGGATGTCGTTCGCGCCGCGCACCAGCACGCCGGAGTCGCCGCCCCGCGACTCTCGCGTCTGGACGCTTCCCGGAAGGTCGATCGCCCCGGTGGTCGGCTCGTCGGTGGCGACGAGCGCGGTGACCTTCTCCAGCACCGACTGGGTCGAGACGTGGCCCTCGCCGACCGCGGCGTAGAGACCCGAGACGTCCTCGTAGTGCATCTGGTGAGCGACCTCGGTGAACGAGTCCTGGCTCATCAGACGCTGCAGCGGGAGGTTCTGCCGGCGCATCGCGCGGGCGATCGCCTCCTTGCCCTGCTCGATGGCCTCTTCGCGGCGCTCCTTGGTGAACCAGCCGCGGATCTTGTTCCTGGCACGGGTGCTCTTGACGAACCCGAGCCAGTCCTGGCTCGGCCCCGCGTCCGGATTCTTGGAGGTGAAGACCTCCACGACGTCGCCGCTCTTCAGCTCCGACTCCAGAGGCACCAGGCGTCCGTTGACCTTGGCGCCCATGGTGCGGTGCCCGATCTCGGTGTGCACGGCGTAGGCGAAGTCCACCGGGGTGGCGCCGGCCGGGAGACCGATCACGCGCCCCTTCGGGGTGAAGACGTAGACCTCCTTGGCGCCGATCTCGAACCGCAGGGAGTCGAGGAACTCCCCGGGGTCTGCGGTCTCGGCCTGCCAGTCGGAGATGTGCGCAAGCCACGCCATGTCGGTGTCGGAGGCGCGGACCTCGGCCTTGCCTCCGCCGTTCATCCGCTCCTTGTACATCCAGTGCGCGGCGACGCCGTACTCCGCCTGGTGGTGCATCTCGTGCGTGCGGATCTGGATCTCGACCGTGCGACCGGCCGGGCCGATCACGGTCGTGTGCAGCGATTGGTAGAGGTTGAACTTCGGGGTGGCGATGTAGTCCTTGAACCGGCCGGGCAGCGGCGTCCAGCGGGCGTGGATGGCCCCGAGCACGGCGTAGCAGTCGCGCACGGACGAGACGAGGACACGGATCCCGATCAGGTCGTAGATGTCGTCGAACTCGCGACCGCGGATGACCATCTTCTGATACACCGAGTACAGCTGCTTGGGCCGGCCGACGACCTTGCCGCGGATGCGCAGGTCGCGGAGGTCTTCGTCGATCTCCTCGATGACCTGGCTCAGGTACTTCTCGCGCTGCGGGGTGCGCTGGGCGATGAGGCTGTGGATCTCGTTGTAGATCTTCGGGTGGAGGACCGCGAAGGACAGGTCTTCGAGCTCCGACTTGATCGCCTGGATGCCGAGGCGATTGGCCAGCGGCGCGTAGATCTCCAGCGTCTCCTTGGCCTTCTTCGCCGCCTTCTCCGGCGGGACGAAGCCCCAGGTGCGGGCGTTGTGGAGCCGGTCGGCGAGCTTGATGAGCAGGACCCGGATGTCCTTCGACATCGCGACGATCATCTTGCGGACGGTCTCGGCCTGCGCGCTCTCGCCGTACTTGACCTTGTCGAGCTTGGTGACGCCGTCGACGAGCATCGCGACCTCGTCGCCGAACTCGGCGGTCAGATCGGTGAGCGCGTAACCGGTGTCCTCGACGGTGTCGTGCAGCAGGGCGGCGGCGATCGCGCGCGGTCCGAGACCGAGCTCCGCGAGGATCTGCGCGACGGCGAGCGGGTGCGTGATGTACGGCTCGCCGCTCTGCCGCTTCTGTCCCTCGTGCTTGTCCTTCGCCACGGCATAGGCGCGGGAGATGACGGCGAAGTCGCCCTTCGGGTGGTTGGCCCTGACGGTGCGGATCAGATTGTCGAGATCGTTGATCCGGGACGCGCGCGAGAAGATGCGGGGCACCAGCCGTCGCAGACTCGAACCCTGCGATGCCGTCTGCGGCTCCGCCATCCACTCACCTCCGAATCAGACAATCCTACGCGCGCTGAGCGGGGGTCGGCCCCGCGGCGGGGGCGTCAGGCGTCGACAGCCGCTTTGGTCCGTGCGGCACGGATACGGGCGTCGCGCTCCTTGATCTGCGGCTCGTTCTCACGGAACAGCGAGTACAGCGGCGCGGCCACGAAGAGCGTCGAGTACGTCGCCACGAGGATGCCCACGAAGATCGACAGCGAGATGTCGGTCAGCGTCTCTGCACCGAGCCAGAAGGCGCCGATGAAGAGGATCGCACCGACCGGCAGCGCCGCCACCACGGAGGTGTTGATCGACCGGATGAGGGTCTGGTTCACCGCGAGGTTGACCGACTCCCCGAACAGCCGCGACGTCTTCTCCCCGTCCTCCGTGGTGTTCTCCCTGATCTTGTCGAACACGACAGTGGTGTCGTACAGGGAGTACGCGAGGATCGTCAGGAAGCCGATGACGGCCGCCGGCGAGATCTCGAACCCGGCGAGGGCGTACACGCCGACCGTGATCACGAGCACGTCGAGCAGACCGATGATCGCGGCCGCCGACATCTTCCACGTGCGGAAGTAGATGGCGAGGATGAGGAAGGTCAGCGCGAGGAAGATCGCCAGGCCCCACAGGGACTGCCGGGTCACGCTCTCGCCCCAGGCCGGGCCGATGAACGAGGAGGCCACCGCATCGGGCTCGACGCCGTAGGCGTCGGCGAGGGCGCCCGCCACCTGCTGTGTCTCCGCCTCCGTCATCTGATCGGTCTGCACCCGGACGTCCTGGTCGTTGACGATGACGACCTTGGTGGCGGCGCCGGGAACCACCGACTGCACCGCTTCGGTCGCGGTGTCCTGATCCGTGGTGTCGGGCGCGGCGACGGTGAACTGCGAGCCGCCGGTGAACTCGATCGAGAACTGGATCGGGCGGAACAGCGGCACGAGGGCCGAGCCGACGACCAGAGCGATCGCGATGATGAACCAGAGGCGACGGCGCCCGACGAACGGGAAGGACGTCTTGCCCGTGTAGAGGTTGTTGCCGAACTCATTCATGGAAGGCATCAGTTGTCTCCCTCACTTCCGGCCGTGGTCTGTCTCTCGGCGGCGAGGGCCTCCGCCCGCTTGCGCTCGGCGATGGTCTGCCGGCGATCCGCCTCTCCGCGCGAACGCGCGTTCTTCGCCCCGCGCCCCGCGGATGCCGTGGCGACCTCGCGGTACTGCGAGCGGCTCCGGTACACGGCACCCAGGGCCTCCGGATCCAGGCCGGAGAGCTTGTGCCCGCCGCCGAAGAACCGCGTACGAGCGAGCAGCTGCATGACCGGGTGGGTGAAGATGACGAAGATCAGCACGTCGATGACCGTCGTGAGGCCGAGGGTGAACGCGAAGCCCTTCACCGTCGAGTCGGCGAGGATGTACAGCACCACGGCGGCCAGGACGTTGATGGACTTGGAGATGTAGATCGTCCGCTTCGCCCGACCCCAGCCGTCCTCGACGGCGCCCGTGATCGACTTGCCGTCGCGCAGTTCGTCTCGGATGCGCTCGAAGTAGACGATGAAGGAGTCCGCGGTGAAGCCGATCGACACGATCAGGCCGGCGACGCCGGCGAGCGACAGCCGGAAGCCGATCCGCCACGCCAGGATGCAGATGACGATGTACGTGAGCACCGCCATCACCGCGATCGACGCGATGATCACCGTCCCGAGCGCCCGGTACGACAGCAGTGAGTACACCGCCACGAGCGCGAGACCGATGAGGCCCGCGATCAGACCGATCTGGAGCTGCTGGGTGCCGAGGGTCGCGGAGATCGTGTCCGAGCTCTGCACCTCGAAGCTGAGCGGAAGGGCTCCGAACTTGAGCTGGTCGGCCAGGGTCGTCGCGCTCTCCTGCGTGAAGCTGCCCGAGATGCTGGGACGGCCGTCGAGGATGACGCCGTTCATGCGCGGTGCGCTGATGACCTCGCCGTCGAGCACGAATGCGAACTGGTCGCGCGGCGACAGTCCGTCGATGCGGTTCTGGTTGAGGCGGGTGCTGACCTGGCCGAAGGCGTCCGCGCCCTCGCCGTTCATGGTGAGCTGCACGATCCAGGCACCGGAGCGCGGGTCGCGTCCCGCGGTGGCGTCGGTGATCGCGCGGCCGTCCAGCTCAGCCGGGCCCAGGATGAACTTGGCCGTGTCATCGGGCGAGCAGGCGATCACCGGCTCGTCCTTCGGGGCCTTCGACGGGTCGTTGGCGGGGTTGGCGCAGTCGTACGCCTGGAACTCCGCCGCGAGCTTGTCGGTGACCCACGAGAGGTCGCTGGCGTCCGTGGGCTCCGCCGTGGGCTCCGCGTTCAGCGACGGGTCCGGGCTCGGGTACGGCGTCGAGTTGCCGTCCTCGCCGACGAATTCGGTGCTCGCCGCCGTGGTGTAGAGCACCGGACGGAACTCGAGCTGAGCGCTGGACTGGATGCGCTGCCGCGTCTGCTCGTCAGCCTCACCGGGGATCTGGACGACGATGTTGCGCCCGCCCTCGGTGGTGATGTCGGCCTCGGCGACGCCGGAGGCGTCGACACGCTGACGGATGATCGCCGCGGCCTGATCGAGCTGCTCCTGCGTCGGCGCGGCTCCGTCCTCGGTCTCGGCGCTCAGGACGATCTGGGTGCCGCCCTGCAGATCGAGCGCGAGCTCGGGTGTCCACGAGCTCTGCTTGAAGACGTACACACCCAGCGCATTGATGCCGAAGAGCACGCCCGTCACGAGGAGCAGGCCGAGGAGGACCCGCCAGGCGTGGCGGACGGGAGAGGATGAAGCCACGTGTGTTCAGCTTTCTGGAAGGACGGTGATCCGGGAGGCCGTGACGGCCCGCGTGCTACTTGTCGTCGGCGTCCCGCTCGAGGCGGGCGCGGGTCTCCTCCGGCGTCTCCAGCGCGG
Organism: Microbacterium meiriae; assembly: GCF_040686935.1. Lineage (NCBI taxonomy): Bacteria > Bacillati > Actinomycetota > Actinomycetes > Micrococcales > Microbacteriaceae > Microbacterium > Microbacterium meiriae. The sequence continues at coordinate 422,417 of NZ_JBFBMF010000002.1, read as the reverse complement.
GAGCGGCGGTCTCGTCGACGATGTGGTCGTCCGCGCCGGCGAGAGGCGCGTCGACGATGGCGTCCTTGGGCTCCACGACACGGAGGATGGCCTGGCTGTGCACCTCGATGACGGTGCCGGGCGCGATCTCCACGAGGGCCGGGGAATCGAGGTCTTCGGCGTCGTACGCGACGATGGTGCCGTAGATGCCGCCCTGCAGCAGGACCTTGGCGCCGGGCACCGTCTTGGTCGCCTTCTCCTCCTGCTCGGCCTTCATCTGCCGGGTGCGCTTGCGCGTGTTGAAGATCATGAAGATCAGCAGGACGGCGAGGAGTCCGAAGAGGACAAATTCCATGGGCATGGGGATGGCGCCTTTCTCAGGTGCACGCACCAGCCTTTGGGCGCACAGCGGTATCGGGGAAGTCTTCAGCGATTATAGGTCATCCAACTTCAGCATCCCGTCCGGGTGCGCCACACCGAGGTGGTCGTAGGCCTCCGGCGTCGCGACCCGCCCTCGGGGCGTCCTGCCCAGGAAGCCGATCCGGACGAGATAGGGCTCGACCACGCTCTCGACGGTCTCCGGCTCCTCTCCCACCGCCACCGCGAGCGTGCTCAGGCCGACCGGTCCGCCGCGGAACCGACGCACCAGGGCCTCCAGCACCGCGCGGTCCAGACGGTCCAGTCCGATCGCGTCCACGTCGTAGAGGTCGAGGGCCGCCCGCACGCCGCTGAGCGTCGCCTCGCCACCACCGTGCACGAGCGCATAGTCGCGCACGCGGCGCAGCAGCCGGTTCGCGATGCGCGGGGTCCCGCGGGAGCGTCGCGCGATCTCGGAGAGCGAGTCCGTCGGGAGGTCGACGCCGAGCACCGCAGCGGAACGGCCGATCACCCGCTCCAGCTCCCCCTCGTCGTAGAACTCGAGGTGCCCGGTGAAACCGAACCGGTCCCGGAGCGGATTGGGCAGCAGCCCGGAACGCGTGGTGGCACCGACCAGGGTGAACGGAGACAGCTCCAGCGGGATGCTGGTCGCCCCCGCGCCCTTCCCGACCATGATGTCGATCCGGTAGTCCTCCATGGCGAGGTACAGCATCTCCTCCGCCGACCGGGCCATGCGATGGATCTCGTCGATGAAGAGGACCTCGCCGGGCACGAGGCTCGACAGCAGCGCCGCCAGATCCCCGGCGTGCTGGATCGCAGGCCCGCTGGACATGCGCAGCGGACGCTCGCTCTCGTGCGCCACGATCATCGCCAGCGTCGTCTTGCCGAGTCCGGGAGGGCCGGCGAGCAGGATGTGGTCCGCGGGGCGCGATTGGATGCGGGCCGCCTCCAGGAGGAGCTGCAGCTGTCCCCGCACCTTCTGCTGCCCCACGAACTCGTCGAGGCTCGAGGGGCGGAGGGCGCCCTCGATGGCGAGTTCGGACTCGTCCGTCGGCTCGGTCGGATCGAGGGCGTCAGCCACGGCCCTGGCCTGCCTGCGCGGGTCCGAGCAGCGCGAGCGTACGCCGCAGGAGGAGGGCGACCGACGCGCGCTCGGTGTCCGTCGCATCCGTCGCCGTCTGGGTCGCCGCCTCGGCTGCGACCTTCTCCGACCAGCCGAGCCCGACGAGCGCCACCGTCACCTGGGTGACGATGTCCCCGCCTCCGGCCGCCGCGGGAGCCGACGGCGCAGCCACGGGCTGCACCTTGCCGGCGAGCTGCACGACGATCAGCTTGGCCGTCTTCGGGCCGATGCCGGAGACCCGACGGAACGGCGCGTCGTCCTCCGCGGTCACCGCCTCGGCGATCTGGTCGGCGGTGAGATGCGACAGCACGCCGAGCGCCGACTTGGGACCGACCCCGGTGACGCTGAGCAGCAGGCTGAAGATCTCCAGCTCTCCGCGGTCGGCGAACCCGAACAGAGACAGCGAGTCCTCCCGCACGATGAGGCTCGTGTGCAGCAGGAGCTTCTCCCCCACCGTCGCGGTGTGGGCGACATCGGCCGGGACCGCGACCGCGAAGCCCACGCCGCCGACGTCGATGATGACCTGGTCCGGCGTCGTGTGCAGCACGGTGCCGTGCAGAGAGGAGATCATCCTCTCAGTCTAGGAGCCGGCTCGTAGATATGTTCGAGCGACACGCTCCGCGTCGGCCCATGCGCGCTGCGCGGGGGTCAGGCCGCCACCGGTGCGGCTCGTCGACGGAGCGCCGCGGCGCCAGGCGTGACACAGCGCGATCGCCAGGGCGTCCGCCGCGTCCGCGGGCTGCGGAGGCGCGTCCAGCCGGAGGATCCGCGCGATCATCGCCTGGACCTGACGCTTGTCGGCGGAGCCGTACCCGGTCACCGCGGCCTTGACCTCGCTCGGCGTGTGGGTCGCCGCCGGCAGGCCCGCCTCGGCGGCGATCAGGAGCGCAACACCGCTCGCCTGCGCGGTGCCCATGACCGTATGCGTGTTCTGCTGCGCGAACACCCTCTCGACCGCGACCGCATCGGGGCGGTGCTCGGCGATCGCGGCGCGGATGCCCGCCGCGACGACGGCGAGGCGGTCGCCGATCTCCGCATCCGGGGCGGAGCGGATCACCCCCACGTGGACCAGCGTGCCGCGGCGGGCACGGTCGACATCGACGATCCCGACACCGCACCGGGTCAGTCCGGGGTCGATGCCGAGCACGCGCAGCGAAGTGGTCACCCGATCAGGCTAGGCCGCGTGCGCCGTCGTCGACTCGCGCCGCGCCTAGGCGTCGTCGTTCTCGAGCTCCGCCTGGACCTCGGCGGACAGGTCGAGGTTGCTGAAGACGTTCTGCACGTCCTCGCTGTCTTCGAGCGCATCGATGAGGCGGAACACCTTGCGGGCGGTCTCGGCGTCGATCTCGACCTTGAGGTTCGGCACGAACTCGACGTCGGCCGACTCGTAGTCGATCCCGGCGTCCTGCAACGCGGAACGGACGGCCACGAGATCGCTCGCCTCGGTGATGACCTCGAAGCCCTCGGCGTGCGGCTCGATCTCCTCGGCGCCGGCCTCCAGCGCCGCCATCATCACGTCATCCTCGGTGGTGCCCTCGGAACCGACGACGATGACGCCCTTGCGGCTGAAGTTGTAGGCGACACTGCCCGGGTCGGCGAGGGTACCGCCGTTGCGGCTGAGTGCCGTGCGCACCTCGGCCGCGGCGCGGTTCTTGTTGTCGGTCAGACACTCGATCATGAGCGCGACGCCGTTGGGCCCGTAGCCCTCGTACATGATCGAGGTGTACTCGACGGCCTCGCCGCCGATGCCGGCACCGCGCTTGATGGCGCGGTCGATGTTGTCCTTGGGGACGGAGGTCTTCTTCGCCTTGAGCACCGCGTCGAAGAGCGTCGGGTTGCCCTGCAGATCGGCGCCGCCCAGCTTGGCCGCGACCTCGATGTTCTTGATGAGCTTGGCCCAGGACTTCGCACGGCGCGCGTCGATGACGGCCTTCTTGTGCTTGGTCGTGGCCCACTTGGAATGCCCGGACATAAGTCTCCGCTCGTCGTCTGCGCCCCGGAACGCCGCCCAGGGCGTCGTCCAGTCTATCGAACCGTGCCGCGGCACCGCTCCGGTTCCGCTGGCACAGGCGTTCGCGCGAGTTCAGGCATCTGCGCGCGGAGGCGCCTGTTCTCCCGCGCAGGCCTGAACTCGCAGTCGCGAAGTCAACGGCGGGAGATCCGATCCAGGAAGCGCCGGTGGAACCGCGTCTCGTTCGAGATCTCCGGGTGGAAGCTCAGGCCGAGCAGCCCGTCCTGCTCCACGGCGACCACACGGCCGTCCGGCAGCGTCGCGAGCACCGAGGCCCGCGGCCCCACCGCCTCCACGACAGGTCCGCGGATGAAGGCTGCGGTCACCGGCTCGTGGAACGCGGGCACCGTCAGCTCCGCCTCGAACGACTCGGCCTGCCGCCCGAACGCGTTGCGCCGCACGACCGCATCGAGTCCGCCGAAGCTCTGCTGCCCATCGATCGCGTCGATGACCTCATCGGCCAGCAGGATCAGCCCCGCGCAGGTGCCGAGCACCGGCATCCCGCCGGCGATCGCGTCGCGGATCGGCTGCTGCAGCCCGAACAGCCGCGACAGCTTGTCGATCACGGTCGATTCGCCGCCAGGGATCACGAGGCCGTCGACCCGGGCGAGTTCCTCGGGCCGACGGACCAGAGCGACGTCGGCGCCGAGGGCCTCGAGGAGCGCGGCATGCTCCCGCACGTCCCCCTGGAGCGCGAGGACGCCGACGCGCGGACTACCAGCCACGCTCGGCGAGGCGGTGCGGCGCGGGCAGGTCGCTCACATTGATGCCGACCATCGCCTCGCCCAGCCCGCGGGACACCTCGGCGATCACCTTCGGGTCGTCGAAGAACGTGGTGGCCTTCACGATGGCCTTCGCCCGCTCGGCGGGATTGCCGGACTTGAAGATGCCGGAGCCGACGAACACGCCGTCGGCGCCGAGCTGCATCATCATCGCCGCGTCGGCCGGAGTCGCGACCCCACCGGCGACGAACAGCACCACGGGGAGCTTCCCGGTCTCGGCGATCTCGGCGACGAGCTCATAGGGCGCCTGCAACTCCTTCGCCGCCACGAACAGTTCGTCCTTCGGCAGCGCGGTCAGCGCGGCGATCTCTCCCCGGATCTTCCGGATGTGCTTCATCGCCTCGGAGACGTCACCCGTGCCGGCCTCGCCCTTGGAGCGGATCATCGCCGCGCCCTCGTTGATGCGGCGCAGCGCCTCCCCCAGGTTCGTGGCCCCACAGACGAACGGCACGGTGAAGCCGAACTTGTCGATGTGGTTCACGTAGTCGGCGGGCGAGAGCACCTCGGACTCGTCGATGTAGTCGACGCCGAGCTCCTGCAGCACCTGCGCCTCGACGAAGTGCCCGATCCGCGCCTTCGCCATGACGGGGATGGACACTGCGTCGATGATGCTGTCGATCATGTCCGGGTCGCTCATCCGCGAGACGCCGCCCTGCGCGCGGATGTCCGCGGGGACCCGCTCCAGTGCCATGACGGCGACGGCGCCGGCGTCCTCGGCGATCTTCGCCTGCTCGGCGGTGACGACGTCCATGATGACGCCGCCCTTGAGCATCTCGGCGAGACCGCGCTTCACGCGTGCGGATCCGGTGGTGGGCTGCTCGGTCATGGGGGTCTCCTGTCGGATGATCCGAAATGGTTTTTGATCTAGATCAAAGGTAGCACTGTCCGCTCCACCTAGAATCTCGGAGGAGGATCATGAGCGAGCAGATCAGGGGAACCACCGCGGCCGAGATCGCGGACAGCGTGCGCGCCCTCCGGGACCGCGGCACGCTCCGCCCCGGCGAGGTCCTTCCTCCGGTGCGCGAGCTCGCGGCGACACTCGGTGTCAACCGGAACACCGCGGTCGCCGCCTACCGCCAGCTCGCGCAGGCGGGACTCGTGCATTCGCGAGGGCGCGCGGGCACCGTGCTCGCCGGCGTCGACGTCGTGCCGCAGGAGGGCTACGCGCCGGACACCGTGCTCCGCGACATCGGCACGGGCAACCCCGACCCTTCTCGGATCCCCGACCCATCGCAGGCGCTCGGCACGATCGGCCGCCGCCCCGTGCTCTACGGCGAGCCGGTGATCGACCGCGGTCTCGAAGCGTGGGCACGGGAGTGGATGGGCGCCGACCTTCCAGGGCAGGACTTCCGCGTCACCGTCACCAGCGGGGCCGTGGATGCCGTCGAACGGCTGCTCGCCCAGGCCCTGATGCGGGACGACGCGGTGGCCCTCGAGGACCCCTGCTTCCTCGCGAGCATCCATACCGTGCGGCTCGGCGGGTACCGGGCCGTCACGGTGCCGGTGGACGAGGAGGGCATGACGGTCGACGGCCTCCGTGCCGCTCTGGACGCGGGTGTCCGCGCCGTCATCTGCACCCCGCGGGCACAGAACCCGACGGGCGTCAGCCTCTCCCCCGCCCGGGCGAAGGCGCTGCGGGCCGTGCTCGCCGATCACCCGTACGTGCTCGTGATCGAGGACGACCACTTCTCTCTGCTCTCGCAGCGCCCCTACGAGTCGCTGATCGGCCCGGAGCACCGACGGTTCGCCCTGGTGCGCTCGGTGTCGAAGTTCCTGGGCCCTGACATGTGCCTGGCCCTCGCGGCGACCGATCCCGAGACCGCTGAGCGCCTGGCGATGCGGCTCAGCCCCGGCACCACCTGGGTGAGCCACCTGCTGCAGCGCCTCACGCTCGCCCAGCTCACCGACCCCGCCGTGCGCGAGGAGATCGCGGAGGCAGGTCGGCACTATGCCGCGCGGAACGCCGCCTTCGCGGAACGCCTGCGCGCGGAGGGGATCGACGCCCCGGACCCGGACGGCCTGAGCCTGTGGGTCGGCTTCGCCAAGCCGGCGCGCGCCATCGCCGACCACCTCATGCGCCGGGGCTGGCTCGCGCGCACCGGCGACGACTTCGCGCTGGACGAGCGCGCCGAGCCTTCGCGCCACCTCCGCCTGACCGTGCACGGCCTCTCCGAGGACGACACGGAGACCCTCATCGCCGACCTCGTCGCCGCCGGACGATGACCACCCGACGCGGGCTCCGGCCCGCCCAGAATGAAAGGGACCGGGTATGAAGATCCTGTCCATCCAGTCCGCCGTCGCATACGGTCACGTCGGCAATTCCGCGGCTGTCTTCCCGCTCCAGCGCATCGGCGTCGAGGTGCTGCCGGTCTACACCGTGACCTTCTCGAACCACACCGGGTATGGCGCCTGGCGCGGCCCGCTGATCGACCCCGTCGATGTGGGCGAGGTCATCACCGGCATCGAGGAGCGCGGCGTGTTCGGTTCCATCGACGCCGTGCTCAGCGGCTACCAGGGCAGCGAGGGCATCGGCGACGTCATCATCGACGCGGTCGCCAGGGTGAAGGCCGCGAACCCCACGGCGCTGTACGCGTGCGACCCGGTCATGGGCAACGCGAAGTCCGGCTGCTTCGTGGCTCCGGCCATCCCGATCCTGCTCCGCGAACGCGTGGTGCCGGTGGCCGACATCATCACGCCGAACCAGTTCGAGCTGGGCTTCCTCACCGAGACCGAGCCCGACACGCTCGAGTCGACCCTCGCGTCGGTCGACCTCGCGCGGGCGATGGGGCCGCGCACGGTGCTCGTCACGAGCGTCGAGCGGCCGGACCGCGAAGAGGGCACGATCGAGATGCTCGCCGTGGACGACGCGGGCGCGTGGCTCGTGCAGACCCCGCACCTGCCGATGAAGGCCAACGGCTCCGGCGACGTGACGGCCGCGCTCTTCACCGCGCACTACGTCGCGACCGGCAGCGCGCAGACCGCTCTGGAGCGCACCGCCTCGAGCGTCTACGACCTGCTGCAGGCCACGCTCGACTCGGGCGAGCGCGAGCTGCAGCTCGTCGAGGCGCAGGAGTTCTACGCGAACCCGCGGATGCAGTTCACCGCACGCCAGGTGCGCTGACTCCGCCCGGGATCTGGGTCCCTGAGCCTGTCGAAGGGCACTGGTAGCCGCGCTTCGACAGGCTCAGCGACCCACTCCTGGGCTCAGCGACACACTCCGAGCCCGACGCGACGGCTCAGCGGTCGGCGGGGGGCCACGCCTCGGCGACGGCCTCCCGCACCTCGCCGAGGAGCTGCGGGAGCGCCTTCGTCTTGGCGATGATCGGAAAGAAGTTCGCGTCCGAGCGCCACCGCGGCACCACGTGCTGGTGCAGATGCGCGTCCACGCCCGCTCCGGCCACCGCTCCCTGGTTCATGCCGAGGTTGAAGCCGTCGCAGCCGGAGACCTGGCGGAGCACGCGCATCGCGGTCTGGGTGAGGGCGCCGATCTCGGCGACCTCCTCGGCCGTCGCCTGGTCGTAGGTGGCGATGTGCCGGTACGGGCAGACGAGCAGGTGCCCCGAGTTGTACGGGAAGAGGTTCAGCAGCACGTACGCGGTCTCCCCGCGCGCCACGATGAGCCGCTCGGCATCCGGGTACTTCGGTGCCTCGCAGAACGGGCATTCCTCGCGCAGCGGCTCCGGCCCGGCCTGGATGTACGCCATCCGGTGCGGGGTCCACAGCCGCTGGAACTCGTCGGGCACCCCGACGAGACGGGAGGCGTCCTCGAGGTCCGCCTCACCGTCCGTCATGCGAGGTCTCCCGCCTTCAACACCAGCGCGTGCGAGGCGATGGCGGCGCTGATCCGGCGCACCGCGTCGGCGACCGGCACGCCGTTCTCCTGCGTGCCGTCGCGGAAGCGGAACGACACCGTCCCCGCGGCACGATCCTGCTCCCCCACGATGAGGATCAGCGGCACCTTCGCGGTGGTGTGATTCCGGATCTTCTTCTGCATCCGGTCGTCGGAGTGGTCGACGTCGGCCCGCACGCCCGCCGCCCGGAGCTGCGCGATGACGTCGTCCAGGTAGTCGCCGTACTGCTCGGCCACCGGCACACCCACCACCTGGCTGGGCGCGAGCCAGAGCGGGAAGTCGCCGGCGTAGTGCTCGAGGAGGATCGCGAAGAAGCGCTCGACGGAGCCGAGGAGCGCCCGGTGGATCATCACAGGCCGGTGCTTCTGCCCGTCGGGACCGGTGTACTCCAGCTCGAACCGGTCGGGCTGGTTGAAGTCGAGCTGGATGGTCGACATCTGCCAGGTGCGGCCGATGGCGTCGCGGGCCTGCACCGAGATCTTCGGGCCGTAGAAGGCGGCGCCGCCCGGGTCGGCCACGAGCTCGAGACCCGACTCGATCGCGACCTCGCGCAGCGTGTCGATCGCCGTCGCCCACTGCTCGGGCTCGCCGAGGAACTTCGGGTTGCCCTCCTCGTTCGTCGAGAGCTCGAGGTAGAAGTCGTTGAGGCCGTAGTCGCGGAGCAGGTCGAGCACGAGGTTCAGGTTGGTGGTGAGCTCCTCCTTCACCTGGTCCTGGGCGACGTAGATGTGCGCGTCGTCCTGGGTCAGACCGCGCACGCGGGTCAGCCCCGAGAGCGTGCCGGACTTCTCGTAGCGGTAGACCGTGCCGAACTCGGCCAGACGCAGCGGCAGCTCCCGGTAGGAGCGCCCGCGCGAACGGAAGATGAGGTTGTGGAACGGGCAGTTCATCGGCTTCAGGTAGTAGTCCTGGCCCTGGCGGGTGACGTTGCCCTCGTCGTCGAGGACCTCGTCGAGGTGCATCGGGGGGAACATGCCGTCCGCATAGGTCTGCAGGTGCCCCGACGTCATGAAGAGATCCTTCTTCGTGATGTGCGGGCTGTTGACGAGGTCGTAGCCGTTGCGCAGCAGATGCTTGCGCAGGTTCTCCTCGATCTCGTAGCGGATGATGCCGCCCTTGGGATGGAACACGGCCAGTCCCGAGCCGATCTCGTCCGGGAACGAGAACAGGTCCATCTCGGCGCCGAGCTTGCGGTGGTCGCGGCGCTCGGCCTCGGCGATGCGCTCCTGGTAGGCGCGCAGCTCGTCCTTCGTCGGCCATGCGGTGCCGTAGATGCGCTGGAGCTGCGGGTTCTTCTCGCTCCCCCGCCAGTACGCGGCGGCGATGCGGGTGAGGTCCCAGCCATTGCCGATCATGCGCGTGTTGGGCAGGTGCGGACCGCGGCAGAGGTCCTTCCAGACGACCTCGCCATCGCGGGTGGTGTTGTCGTAGATCGTGAGCTCACCCTCGCCCACCTCGACGGATGCCCCCTCGGCGATCTCGCCCTCGGAGGCCGTCGACGGGCCCTTGAGCCCGATGAGCTCGAGCTTGAACGGCTCGTCCGCGAGCTCCGCACGAGCCTCCTCGTCGGTCACGACGCGACGGACGAAGCGCTGGCCCTCGCGGACGATGCGCTGCATCTCCTTGGAGATCGCCTTGATGTCCTCGGGCGTGAACGGGGTGTCGACGCCGAAGTCGTAGTAGAAGCCGTCGGTGATGGGCGGACCGATGCCGAGGTTCGCCTGCGGGTTGATCCGCTGCACCGCCTGCGCGAGCACATGCGCGGTCGAGTGACGCAGGATGTTCAGGCCGTCGGGGCTGTCGATCGTGACGGGCTCGACGTCGTCGGTGTCGGTGACCGTCGCAGCGAGGTCCTTCAGGACGCCGCCGACGCGCATGGCGACGACGTTTCGGTCAGAGAACAGGGCGAAGCCGTCGGTCGGCTGGGCGTTTTCAGGCACTGATCACTCCATCTGGGTCTGGATCTAGGCTACTCGTCCGCTCGCCGGTCGCCGACCGTCACGCGGCGGTCTCCGACAGCGGATCCGCGGCCGCCGGTGCGAGGATGATGATCGCCGCCCCGGCCAGCGCCACCACGGATCCGATCACGTCCCACGAGGTGGGGCGGAATCCGTCGACGATGACGCCCCAGGCGAGGGAGCCTGCGATGAAGATCCCACCGTAGGCGGCCAGGACGCGGCCGAAGTTCGCGTCCGGCTGCAGCGCCGCGATGAACCCGTAGGCACCGAGGGCCATCACCCCGAGGACGGCGAACAGCCACCCCCTGTCCTCCTTCACCGCCTGCCAGATGAGCCAGGCACCGCCGATCTCGGCGATGGCGGCGAGGAGGAAGAGGACGGTGATGCGCAGCACGGTCATCGCCTCAGTGTGACAGGCACGGCGTCCGACGGGGACGGTAGCGTGGGCGCATGACACGGACGATCGCCCGCTGGCTCCTCGCTCTCGCCCTCGGGACGATGGGCGTGCTGCACTTCACCCAGACACGCGGGTTCCGGGTCGTCGTGCCCGACTGGGCGACCCGCTCGATCCGGATGGACAAGGACACGATCGTCCTGGCGTCGGGTGCGGCCGAGGTCGCGCTCGCGGCGGGCCTGGTGGCTCTGCCGCAGGAACGCCGCAAGATGGGGTGGGCGACGGCGGGATTCTTCGCCGCGGTCTTCCCCGGCAACTGGCATCAGTGGCGCACCGGGAGATCGACGCCCGGGCTCGACACGGAGCGGCGGCGGTTCGGCCGCCTGTTCCTGCAGCCTCTGCTGATCGCCTGGGCCCTGTGGGCGACCCGATGACCTCGCCCTCGATCGTCTGGTTCCGCGACGATCTCCGCCTGGCCGACAACCCCGCGCTGCGTGCCGCGGTCGACCGCGACGAACCGATCATCGCGCTCTTCGTCCTCGATGAGGAGTCCCCCGGCATCCGTCGGCTGGGCGGTGCCGCGCGTTGGTGGCTGCACCATTCGCTGGCCTCCCTCGCCGCGCGGCTGCAGGAGAAGGGGACGACGCTGGTGCTGCGGTGCGGGCCCGCCGACCGGATCGTGCGGGAGCTGGTCGCCGAGTCGGGTGCCGGAGCGGTCTTCTGGAACCGCCGCTACGAGGCGGCCGGGCGCGAGATCGACGCGGGGCTGAAGGCGACGCTGCGCGACGACGGTCTCCAGGTGGCGTCTTTCGCGGGGTCGCTCCTGCACGAGCCGTGGACGGTCACCACCGGGAGCGGCACGCACTATTCGGTCTTCACGCCGTTCTGGCGGGCCTGCCTGGCCCTACCGGCCCCGCGCGCCCCGCTCCCCGAACCCCGCGAGCTCCGTGGCTCCGGCAGGCGGCTCCCCTCCGACGCGCTGGACGACTGGGGGCTGCTGCCCACCGCCCCGGACTGGGCGGGCGGTCTCCGCGACACGTGGGAGCCAGGCGAGCCGGCCGCGCGCCGCCGGTTGCAGCACTTCCTCGCCGAAGACCTCCGCACGTACGACCACGCTCGCGACGCGCCGGCCGGCGGTGCAACCTCCCGGCTGTCTCCGCGTCTGCGCTGGGGCGAGCTCAGCCCCTTCACCGTGTGGCACGAGGCGATCGACGTCGACGGGGCCGGCGGATTCCTCTCGGAGCTCGGCTGGCGCGAGTTCGCCTGGCACACGCTGTTCCACTTCCCCGACCTCGCGACGAAGAACCTGCGGCGGGAGTTCGACGCATTCCCGTGGCCTCCGCTGGATCCCGCACGTCTGGAGCTCTGGCAGCACGGCGAAACCGGAGTTCCCCTCGTCGACGCGGGCATGCGCGAGCTCTGGCACACCGGGTACATGCACAACCGGGTGCGGATGGTCACGGCATCGTTCCTCGTCAAGAACCTCCTCATCGACTGGCGCCTCGGCGAGGAGTGGTTCTGGGACACGTTGGTGGACGCCGATGACGCGAGCAATCCGTTCAACTGGCAGTGGGTCGCGGGTTCCGGCGCCGACGCTGCCCCGTACTTCCGCGTGTTCAACCCGGAGCTGCAGGCCAGGAAATTCGACGGCGAGGGGCACTACATCGGGCGCTGGGCTGCGGACGCCCCCACTGAGCCGATCGTCGACCTCGGCGAGACGCGCAAGGCTGCGCTCGCCGCCTACGACGTCGTGAAGCGCACCGGAGCACCACGGGGCTGACGCGCGCCCCGGCCCGTCACGGACTCCGGCACATGGCAGACTGGTGGCCGTGAGCCCGTCCCGCAAGCCCGCCGTCGTGCGGGGCTTCGCGACCTCGTCGCTCGCGATCTTCGTGGCTCTCGCAGGTCATGTGAGCGGCGGCGGAGAGATGCCGGGCCCCTTGGGCATCCTCGTGCCCTGGCTGTTCGCCTTCATGGTGAGCGTGCTGCTCGCCGGACGGAAGCTCTCCCTCACCCGACTCACCCTCTCGGTGGCTGTGAGCCAGTTCCTCTTCCACGTGCTCTTCGTGCTCGGCACGGTCACTCCGTCCGGCGTGGCGATCCGGCACGTGCACGGCGCACCGCTCGTGCTCCCCGCAGCCGAGGGCGCTGCGGTCGTCGCGACCGCGGACGCCGCGATGTGGCTCGGGCACGCCCTCGCCGCCCTCCTCACGGTGACGGCGCTCCACCGCGGCGAGCGGCTGCTCCTCACCGTGCGCGATCTCGCCGTCCGATTGATCCGCTGGGTGCGTCGGCGTGCGGACGTGACGCTCGCCCCGCGCTCCGCCACCTCTCCGTGTCGCCTGGCCGGGGTCTTCCTCGTCCGGACAGCCCATGATCTTCGGCTCCTCACCCCGCTTCTCGGGCGCGCACCGCCCTCTCTTCCCGCGCTCTGATCCGCGCCCACGGCTTCGCGCCGTGCGGTGCGTCCTCGCGCTGTCCCGGTGACGCGCGTCCGAACGCAGATACCCACGTCGCTCGGCGACGGCTGAAGAGAGGCTCTTCCATGTCCCCTGTCCGCAGATTCGCGGCCGGGGCGGTGCTGGCGGCTGTCGCGATCCTCGCGACGGCAGCGCCGGCGACCGCCCATGACCAACTCCTCGAGAGCGACCCCGGCGACGGGGAGCGTCTCGATGCTGCGCCCTCGAGCGTCACCATGACGTTCTCGGGCGAGCTCCTCGTCCTCGACGAGTCGACCGCCGGGGCCGTCGTCCTCGTCGTCGACGCGGAGGGCGAGGACTGGGCGACCGGCGAGGTGGAGGTGCGTGGCCGGAATGTCACCGCCGCCCTCCTGCCGGACATCCCGGACGGCGGGTACCAGGTGCGTTGGCAGGTCGTCTCCGAGGACGGGCACCCGATCGCGGGGGTCATCCCCTTCGCCGTCGGCGACGCCGTCCCGCTGGAGTCGACAGAGAACCCTGAGCCGACCACCTCCGCCCCGGACGACTCGTCGACCGCATCGGATCAGAACGCAGACAAGACGGGCGACCCGATCCGGGTTCTGCTCGTCGGCGGGGCGGGCGCGGCACTCGCCGTCGCTGCTTTCACTCTCCTCCTCATCCTCCGCCGCCGCCGCGCGGCCGCCGTGCCGCCGGAATCCGGCGACGACACGGCAGAGAACTCCTGAAAGGCATCATCATGAACACTCGCACTTCTCTTCCCCGCCTCGGCGCGGCGATCGTCCTCTCGCTCGTCGCGCTCACCGGGTGCACCGCGCCCACAGCCGAGACGCCGACCAGCGCCCCCGCCGGTGAGGTCCTCCGGATCGACGACGCCTGGGTCAAGTCGGCCGATGACGGCATGTCCGCGGCCTTCGGCCTACTCGTCAACGAGGGCGAGGAGGACGTGACGGTGACGTCGGTCGCCTCCGCCGCCTCGCCGATGATCGAGCTGCACGAGACCGTGGAGAACGAGGCCGGGGAGATGGTCATGCGGGAGATCGCCGGGGGCTTCGTGGTCCCCGCCGGCGGTACCCTCGCCCTCGAGCCCGGGGGGAATCACATCATGATGATGGACCTCCCCGAGCCTCTGAAAGCCGGTGACGAGGTCGCGTTCACCGTCACCCTGTCGGACGACTCCACGTTCGAGTTCGCCGCGCCGGTGAAGGACTACTCCGGCGCGAACGAGAACTACGACGGCGCCGACGACCACGAGGGCATGGACCACTGATGTCCCCGCGCGTCTCGGGCGCGCGCGCCGGCCGCACCGGCTCGACCCGGCGGCAGTTCCTCCTCGGAGGGGCTGTCGCCGGTGTCGGGGCCGCCGTCGCGGTCGGGGCGGATCTCGCCCTCACGCGAGCGGACACGGAGGCTCCCGCGGCCCCCGCACCGCTCAACGGCTCCCTCACCGTCCCGTTCCACGGCGTCCATCAAGCCGGGATCGACACCGCGGCGCAGGCGCACGGCTCGTTCGTGGCGCTCGATCTGCGCCCGGAGGTCGACCGCGACGCGCTCCGCCGGCTCCTGCGGATCCTCACGGACGATGCGGCGAGGCTCACCCAGGGACAGTCGGCGCTCGCGGACTCGGAGCCGGAGCTCGCCGTCGCCCCGGCCCGGTTGACGATCACATTCGGCTTCGGTCCGGCGCTCGTGGCACGGGCCGGCGGCAGCACCCCCTCGTGGCTCGCGCCGCTTCCCGCCTTCCGGGTGGACCGCCTGCAGCCGGAGTTCTCGGACGGAGACCTGCTCCTCCAGATCGCCGCTGACGACCCCCTGACCGTCGCGCACGCGCAGCGCATGCTCCTGAAGGACGCGCGCGGCTTCGCGACCGTCCGGTGGATCCAGCAAGGCTTCCGCCGCGCACACGGCACCGAGCGACCGGGGACGACCATGCGCAATCTCTTCGGACAGGTCGACGGCACGAGCAACCCGCAGCCGGGGACCGACGACTTCGAGCGCGTGGTCTGGAGTGATGACGGCTGGCTGGCCGGCGGCACGGGCATGGTCCTGCGCCGCATCCGCATGGACCTCGACGCCTGGGACCGCCTGGATCGCGGGGGACGCGAGGCCTCCGTCGGGAGGACCCTGCGCGAGGGCGCGCCGCTCACGGGGACGTCGGAGTTCGACGAGCCGGACTTCGACGCGACGACGGCCATCGGGTTCCCCGTCATCCCGGCGTTCGCGCACATCCGGCGCGCTCACGGGAACGGGACGGAGCGCATCTTCCGACGGGCGTACAACTACGACGAGCGCCCGGCCGGAGACGGCGTGTCCGAATCCGGGCTGCTCTTCGCCGCGTTCCAGGCCGACGTCGCGCGGCAGTTCGTCCCGATGCAGCAGCGGCTCGACGAGCTCGACCTGCTCAACGAGTGGACGGTCCCGATCGGATCCGCCGTGTTCGCCGTCCCTCCGGGGTGTGCGGAGGGCGGCTACATCGGGGAGACGCTCCTCGACTGAGGCCGAGGAGTCAGTGGGGTCCGCGTCGCCGCGCGGCGGCGACGGCGGGCCCCACGCCATCCAGGACGGGTTCTCCGTGGCCCGTCAGGACGACCCGCGCGCTCGTCCGTGCCAGGGTATCCAGCGACTCCATCGCCTCCGCGGTATCGGCCGTGGCCGCCCTGGCGACGATCTGCGGACCGGTCTCGCCGGTGTACGGGTCGAGCGTCACGAGGGCGTCGCCGGCGATGAGCACCCCGGACTCCTCGAACAGGTACGCGCAGTGCCCTTCCGTGTGCCCCGGAGTCCACAGGGCGATCGGGGTCCCGGGGGCGTCGATCGGATGCTCGTGCGTCACGCGAGGCTGCGCGTCGACGCCGCGGACGTTGAGCGCTCCGGCAAGAGCCATCCGGGTGATGGTGGGGATCCCCCGCGGATGGGTGAGCACGTAGGGGACGCGAGGTGAGGCCGGACGGTAGCTGTAGGGGTGACGGGCCAGTTGTGCGTCGCGAGGGTGGACGAACACCGAGACCCCCTCCTCGTGGAGCCCGCGGGCGACACCGACGTGGTCGAAGTGCCCGTGCGTCAGGACGACCGCATCGATGTCGGTCTCCTTCGCCCCGAGGTGGCCGAGCAGGTCGCGCAGCACGCCCCTGCTGCGCGGCAGTCCCGCGTCGAACAGCGTGAGCCCGTCCGCGGTCTGCACGAGGTAGCAGTTCACGTCCGCCACACTGATGCCGAAGAAGCCGGGAACCACCTCCGTCCACTGCCGCCCTCTGCTCATCCCTGATCCTCCTCGTCGTCGGCGGGTCCGCGCCCCGCATCGAAATTGCGCTCGTACCGTTCCCTGGCCTCGAGCAGGACGTGTTCGCCGATGACGGCGATGGGCTCCACCTCTCGCAGCAGCGGCTCGCAGTCGGGTCCCCGGCCGCAGTGCTCGCCACGGAGGATCCACGCGATGCGCTGCGGGTCCTTCTCGGCGAGGTGCCGGTACTGACAGAGCTGGCGCGCGAGCCAGTCCTCCAGCGGACGCGTCCACCAGCGTTCGGCGTCCAGCGGGTTCACGGAGAGACCGGGCAGCTCGAGGCCGCTCTCCGTGTCGACGCTGGAACGTCGAGCATCCGCATCCGGGCCCTCGGAGTAACGGACGTGCAGACCGGGGCATGCACGGACGACGGCGGCCAGTTGCGCCAGATGGTCGATGCGTCGCAATCCGGTCGCGGCGTCGCGATCGGATGTCGAGGCGAGGCCGCAGGTGCGGTCCAGAGCGGCATCGGTCATGGCCTGAGCGTACGAAGCGGTCCCCTCCTGCCGAGGGGGATTGACAATCCGCGGTTCTCGCCCACGTCGCAGCGGCGTCCGGGAACGGGCGCATGAAGTTACCGCGTGACTCCTGATGCGTCAATGCCCTCTCAGCGCGCGCACAGGAAGTCCTACGGTCGGGCAACCGCACCACACCCTGGAGGGGATCATGAGCGACACCACCCGCACCACCCGCTACGCCGGCACACCGATCCAGAAGACGGCGCTGATCATCGGCATCGTCTTCCTCATCGTGGGCATCGCCGGTTTCATCCCGGGCGTCACCCACTCGGCCGAGCACCTGCACGGCGCCGGAGCAGCGTCCGAGGCCCTGCTCCTCGGCGTGTTCCAGGTGTCCGTGCTGCACAACCTCGTCCACCTGCTGTTCGCGGTCGCGGGCATCGCGCTCGCCGCGTCGCCGCGCGCGTCCCGTCTCTACCTCATCATCGGCGGGCTCGCGTACCTCGTCGTCTGGCTGTACGGCCTCATCGCGGTCGGCAACGAGCAGCTGAACTTCCTGCCGGTGAACAACGCCGATAACTGGCTCCACCTCGGTCTCGCGATCGGCATGGTGCTGCTGGGCATCTTCGTCAGTCGAGAGCCGCGCGTCCCGCAGAACGGCGCGGGCACGGCGCGCGTCTGACGTCACCCCACCCGGTCGGGGCGTCCCCTCCTCGCGTGACGGAGGGGGCGTCCCGTCTGTCGCGTCCGGCGTGGAGCCGGAGTGCGAGCGGTGTCCGCCGGCCCGGTCACCCGTCCACGGGTTGCACGGCGTTCCCCCAGACCCAGCAGCGGTACGTGCGGTCACCGGCACGGAACTCGATGCCCGCCGCGAGCGGAGTGGAGCGGACGACCTTCGCCTCCACGCGGATCGCCTCCGGGCCGAACCGCACCCACGCCCGCACCCGCCGCTGGAGCGCGTGCGGATAGACGGTGACGGCGGACTCCCGCAAGGCGAGCTCGCGATCGGACAGGGACTGCAGGGGGCCCCGGCGCGCGGCGGCCTCGATGGCCTGATGCTGCGACCGCATGTCGTTGTACGCAGAGAGAGCGCGACCCGAGTTCCCCACACCGGCTCCTTCCTCCGGCCCCGTCCAGGATATCGATATTCGAACGCATCTTCGAACGCGATCCGGACGGCACGGACACGCAGATTCGCACCGAGGTCGCGGAGCTCCGCGATCGGGCTGCGACCTCGCGCGGATCTGCGACCCCGCGCGGAGGGAAGAGAGCTGGGGGCAACAAAAAACCCCCGGCGAACCGGGGGTTTCAGGTGGTGCGCGATACTGGGATCGAACCAGTATGCGTGACACTGGGCAAATGCGCGTCCTCTCGCGGTCTATCCGCGACATAGTGCGAATCTGGCCGAGCCGTGTTAAGGTCACTGGGACGCACGAAGACGCACAGGCACGCACAAGATATTGCCCATTGTTGCCCAGGGAGGACCGCATGGCCAACACAAAACGAAAGAGGCGCGAGTCCTTCGGCGCCATCAGGCAGCGCTCGTCTGGCCGCTATCAGGCGTCCTACGTCGGCCCGGACGGTCGGCGTCACAACGCACCGCAGACGTTCGACGGGATCACCGACGCGCGCGGGTGGCTAGCCGTTCAGCAGGCACGGATACTCGACGGAACATGGTCCGAGTTCGAAACGGTGCGCGCAGAGCAGGCGGGCAAGGGCCGCGGCACTACATTTGCTGAGTACGCCGAGGATTGGGTTGCTACCCGCACCAATCGGAATGGTGAACACCTGCGCCCACGGACAGCAGCCGAGTACCGCCGGCTCCTCACGGGCGCCCTCTCCCCCTTCGCAGGTTCCCGCCTTTCCGCGATCACCCCCGACCAGGTGCGCGCCTGGTACTCCTCGATCATTGCGTCCGGGACGAAGACGCAGGCCGCGCGAGCGTACGAGCTCCTCAAAGCGATCCTCAGCACTGCGGTTTCCGACGGCCGCATCAAGACGAACCCGTGTCAGATTCGCGGCGCTGCCTCTGCCTCGACGGGGAAGAAAGTCGAGCCGCCTACAGCCTCCGAACTGCAAACCATCGTGGACGCGATCACACCAAAGTTCCGAGCCGCTGTCATCCTCGCCGCGTGGGCCGGCCTGCGCTACGGCGAACTCACGGAGCTTAGGCGGCGTGACATCGATCTACTCGACGCAGACGAGGGAGCCGGCTCGATCGTCGTCAACGTGTCGCGTGCGGTTGCCCACGTCCCCGGCCAAGGATTCGTGGTCGGGCGAACCAAATCTGAAGCCGGCGTGCGAACCATCGTCCTGCCACCACATGTCAACGAGATCCTCGAGTCGCACTTGGAAGAACACGTTGGACGGTCTGCCGACAGTCTCCTCTTCCCATCCGCGGACGGCAGCGGACACCTCGCCCAGTCAGCCTTCTACAAGCACTGGGACCCCGCCCGCAAAGCAGCCGGCAGAGGCGACATGCCCTGGCACGCACTGCGGCACTACGGAGCGACTAGAGCCGCCCTCGCAGGCGCCACGCTCAAGGAACTACAGGCGCGTCTGGGGCACTCGACCGTGGCGGCCGCGATGCGCTACCAGCACACTGCCGGCAGGGACGAAGAACTCGCGAGGCGAATGAGCGAACTCGCATAAGTCGTGGCGACGCCCGTCGCCATACGAAGAGCCCCCGTCGAGCGGCAACTCGACGAGGGCAAGGTCAAACAACTGGAGTCGCAATGACCAATGCAACTGTATCCGCAATTACGGACACCGCCCAGTGCCCCGTGTACCGCTGGTGCGAACTCGACCACACCGACCCGGACATCATCGAGCACGCAGCCAACGCCCACGAGCGGCACATGACGATCTCGGCCGGGGACGTGAGCGAGACCTTCCTGTTGGAAGTCGTGAACGGACGGCCACGGATCGAGTGCGTATTCGAGGGCGGAGAGATCTGGATCGAACCCGGTGAGGCCACCAGTACGTTCGAGAACATCGCCGAGGTGTTCACCCAGGCAGCCGCCGAGTACGAGCGGTTCACTAAAGCCATCTCGACTCGCCTCATGCGACCCCACAGCGTCACCGTAGAGCTCGCAGATCGGGACGTCTGATGGCCGTGCATGAGCAGTTCCACGCTCTCGAACGAGAAGGGCTGTCGGCTCGAGCCATCGCCGAGATCTGCGGCGTATCCAGCCGAACAGTCGTCCGGTGGCGCCACTCAACAGGCAAGACGCACTGTCCACCGACCACTCCCTTGCCCCAACAGAAGCTGGCAGCGGCGCTACGACTCCTCGAAGACGGTGCCTCTATTAGTGAGGCTGCACGATCCATAGGCTGCTGCAACAAGACGCTCTCGAGGCGTTGGCCGCAGTATGCGTGGAACCAGACGCAGGCTGGACGGTTCGCGGCCATGGTGCGGCGCGTCGAGCGTGGATGGCGAGAGGACTCGACTGATGCCCGCTAAGAGGCCACGTTCCCGAGTTGACGACCACATCGTCGCCATCATCCGGGAGGCGATGCGAGAGAAGCACATGCTTCAGAAAGACCTTGCCGCCGCAGCCGGGATGTCTCAAACGCAAGTGAGCGTTCGATTGAGACCAATGGGGCCATCCATCCCGATCGACCAAGTGGTCCGCATGTGTCGCGCACTCGGCCTAGACGTATCCTCGGTTTTCGATCAAGCGGAACAACGCGCCAAGTCCTGTCCTACGACAGGCGTGGTCGAACCCGACGAGGACGAGCAGACGCAAGCGGTGGGACGGCGGATCGCCGCATCGCTCTGGGTTGGCTGCGACGACCCTGACTTCATCGTGCTCGCCATCGACCAGAACATGTTCCGAGATGACAACCGCTTCTGGACCCCCTACCGCAAACAGCTAGCGCTCATGTGGGCGCTCCACGACCTCGCCTACACGATCGGACGCCGCTACCCAATCCGCGACCCGTTCATTCTCAAGCCGGTGATGGAATCCAACAAGATCATTCCGTAACTAAGCAGGCGCGACGGAATGTCCCGCGCGCCTGCTTAGGTAGTAGGCGAAGCAAGGAGCTCGAATGACGCTTTACTCTCGGCCCGAAACACCGTACGTCTCCGTATACTGCGACGGTACGCGCGCGGGCGAACATGACAGGACGCCGATCGCGTCCTTCTACCCCGATGAACACGAGGGGTTAATCGTCTGGACCGCCTTCACCGGACACTACTACTCCCCATCGCTCCCCCACGCTATTGACGTGCCCAAAAATGTTGCACAGTGGCTCGACGGTGATGAGTGGATACGGATTGAGGGTCATGACCCAGAGATCTTCTACCGCCCGGGGTTCCGCGTGCGCTGGAACTTGGGCTGCCCGACATGCGGGTTGCGTCGGGTCGTGGCTAAGCCCTCGACCCTGTATGCGAGCTTCACCACCCTCGCACAACTGAAGATCCACGAAGTACCCCTGATCCACCTGATCCATAGCAAATCAATTACGCAGTAACGCGCACACAGTCGCAGGAGCCGTGCTAGAATAAAGGTGCACAGGGCAAGGAGAACCCACCTTTACGGTCAGGCTCCACCCTTGTGCAAGCGGCCTCCAAGCAGAGGGTTAATCACTCTGCCTGGAGGTATTTCTATGCCCACCGACGCACTCGCGCCACGCTGGGGAACGATCGACGACGGCGCTCACGAGTTCAAGGTCTCCCCTGACACCATTCGCCGCATGATCACCCGGGGCGAGATCGAAGCCAAGCGCTTCGGCCCACGACTCATCAGGGTCAACTTGGCCAGCATCGAAGCGGCCGGCCGCCCACTCCAGTACCTCGGGGGTGATGCGGCATGAACCGGCACCCTGGATCAACCGCAACGACCGGGAAACACGAAACGGTCGAAGAACTCATCCGCTACGCAGCGCGCGTCTTTGAAGCCAACAGCGTTGCGTATCCCCCCGCGAAGATGAGCAAGCTCATTCGAGCCATGCACCGGGCCAACGGCAATGTGCGCGGCGTTATCAATATGTATGTAGCGCGTTCGCTCGAGAAGCTGAGTTGGGCCGGATTCGAGCTCTACACCGCAACCGGCGTTGCTGACCCAACCGGCGCAAGGGCAGCTCAGAACGTCGACCGAGAAAGAAGCGCCCGTTGAATGGCGAAAGCCCCGCGAACGGGGCTCTCGGGAATCCTGCTGTGGCGGCTGGATATGCACTCCATTCTACCCCGGATCGCTTCACCGCGCGTCGAATCAGCGAAACAGCTTCGACAACTATCAACGCGTGGGTTACGGCACTGGCGAACGACGAACTATCACTCGCGGCCCTGCCTGCTCCCCTATTTTCGCTATACAACCTCGGCGTGATGGACGGACGCACTCAAATGCAGGGCGAACTCCGTGCTGCCCGACTCGAAGCAGATCGTCTATGGCTCCGCGCATTCGGCGATGAGGAACGCAAGGACTATCTTCTGCAGCGTCTGGACGACGCGGCAGAACTAGCCAATCGCCCGGACGTAGACGACATTCTCGACGAGACCTGGCGCGTATTCCTCGCCAATCTCGACACCATCCGCGAGCCCGTAACACTCGCAACAACTGAAGACCTGGGGGCCACCCATGACGCTGCTTGACAACTCTTTCACCGCCGACTGGCTCATGGACCAGTACTTCCCACCAGTCCGCTACGTTGTGGACGGCATCATCCCAGAGGGGTTCTGCCTGCTTGTGGCACCGCCGAAGTTTGGCAAGTCCTGGCTGGTTCTAGGCCTCGGTCTTGCGGTCTCCTCGGGGGCCCCGGCTCTGGGATGCATCCCGACGGGGAAGGCGCGACCGGTGCTCTACGCGGCGCTTGAGGACGGCCCGCGACGACTGCAATCACGAATCAAGGCGCTTGCACCTGCACAGATCGATGACACCCTGACGTTCATCACGAAGATCGGACGCAACGACATCTTCGAGACGCTGCAGGCGTTCGTGGACAAGTGGAGTGATCACGAACCGGTGGTCATCCTGGACACCCTCGGCAAGGCAATGCCTCCCGCGGTAAGTGGAGAGTCATCGTACGAGCGTGACTACCGAGTCGGCGGCATGCTCAAAGCCATTGCGGACTCGGCACCGGGTGCTGCGATCGTCGTCGTCCACCACACGCGCAAGGCCGACAGCGTTGACTTCCTCGACGCCGTGTCCGGAACACAGGGTCTTGCTGGCTCGGCTGACACCATCGTCGTCCTCTCCCGTGAACGGCTCTCAAAGGACGCCACGCTGCGAGTCACATCACGCGACGCCGCAGAAGGCGAGTACCGGATCTCCCTCGAGGGAGTCGGAACGTGGGTACTCAGCGGCGGAAGCCTCAAGGACGCGGCTGAAGCTGCACAGACCGCACGAGCAACCACAGGTGTAGGTGACCGCATGGGCGAGATCATCGAAGCCCTAGCGCGCTTCCCAGACGGAGTGAAACCCAAGGACATCGCAACCATCACTCACGTCGATCCTGACGACGTGGGCAGGTATCTGAGGCGGGCTGTGGAGGCGGGAAGAGCCGAGCGACTGTCCCGCGGCCTCTACGGACCTGTCCGAAGTGTCCTTGTGTCCGAATCAAACGAACTCCCAATCGGACACGCGGACACTTCGGACACAGATCGGGAGCTGTGATGAAACGACTCTGCCCCGACTGCCTAGCGACCTCACGCGTAATCGAGGTCTCCCCCGGCGTCACCATCCTGCAGATCCAACACGACGCCACATGTCCGTGGCTCAACGAAAGGAGCAGCTGATGGGCGCAGCAGCCCCGAAGCCACTCAACTTCCGAGCACTCAGCAACGCCTGGGACGACCCACTCGCATTCGCCCGCGAATTGAGCCGGTACTACGCACAACTCGAAGCCTCGGGACACAGGCAGCCGACGCGCGACTGGACGACCGCGCTTCGAAAGGAGAAACCAATGAACACCAACGAGGACGACCCCACAACCGGGCTCAGAGACCCAGCCGGCCTCAACAAGACCGAACCAGGACTGTACACACCCGAGGGCATGCAAAAGGTCGCACCAGGCCTCTACGCCGCAAAGGAAAGCCAGTGACCATCCGGGCAGCAGTCCTCTGCGACGAAACCGGATGCGACGCCGTCTACGCCAGCACCGAACGACTCGCACACTACGAACTCATCAGCGAAGCCCACAACGACGGATGGGCATCAACCCTCTCAAACGGACGGTGGCGCAACCACTGCCCCGACCACGACAACAACTAACCAAAGGAGAAACCATGAACATCACATTCCGCGACGGCGAAGGCGTCACCATCCGCGACACCGACAGCGAACACCTCGTCGAAGTTGCCACCCGCATCAAGGAACTTCGCGACTCCAGCAAGGCCTCAGCTAAGGAACACAGCCGTGCCGTACAGAGCATCAACAACGACCCCGGGCTCAGCGACCAGGGCAAGAAGGAACGCATCGCCTCCCTTGAGAGCGACCGTGCCGCACAGCGCAAGACCGCCATCGCGAACGAGAAAGAGATCATCAAGAACAAGATCAGCGAGATCGAGCGACGACTGGACGGATACGTCGGCTACTCGAGCGACAACATCATGGCCTTCCGTGACGCATACGACAAAGCCGAGAGCATCACGAGCCCCGAGAAGGCAGCAACCGTGATGGCCCGAGCACTCCGCACCAACGACACGACACTCGCGCACGCACTCTTCCGTCGAGCAGTCGAGGAGCGATGGGATGACGCACGCAACGCCTTCGCCAACGAGAACCCAACCGTCGCACAGCTCGTCGGCGACATCCAGAAGCTCAACGCACTACACGAGAACAGCTTCAACCGCGCCGTCGCATACATGTAAACATGCGATCGAAGAGGGCTCTGCGCACACGCGTGGAGCCCTCTCGCGTACCCACCCCATCCTCCCCCCTCAGCCTCCCCTGGGTTCGTCTCCGGGGCTTGGGATCCGCTCTCCCCGGCATTTTTTTTCCAAGGATCCCGAGCGTGACTTGGGTGGTGAGGATCTCTATCTCGACGCTTTCGGAGGGCTGATGGCGCAGAACGGACGTAGCGATGCACTTCGAAAGAGGCATCGAGCAAGAATCGCGAAGTCGAAGCCCGCATGTCACATCTGCGGGATGCCGATCGACTATTCGCTCAAGTACCCGGACCCCATGTGCTTCGTCGTGGACCATCTCGTCCCGATCGCGAAGGGGGGTTCCGATGCGCTGGCCAACAAGAAGGCAGCGCATCACCCACGAATGCAACAGCAAGAAGCGAGCCCGCGACTACGCGCCGATCATTCGGCGTAGCGGGGCGCTCGAGTAGAAGGAGATTGATGTGACTAGTGAACAGATTCAGAGTGAGCCGGCTGAGGTGCCGACTCCGGCGGATGTGGCGTCGCGGACTGCGCCTCGGAAGCTGACTCAGGAGCAGATTGACCGAGAAGTGTCCAGGGCGCTGCGTGACGCACAGGCGGGTCTGAAGCCGGCGGATTACGACGAGGTGAAGGCGTCGGCTGAACGGGCTGATGCTCTCAGTCGGAGGATCGCCGAGATGGAGAAGGAGGTTGCGGATACGCGGCTTGAGTCGTTGCGCGTGTCCGTTGCTGCTCGTTTCGGGGTTTCTGACGAGGACAGGGATGTGCTGTTGACGGCTACTGATGAGACGACGTTGGTGATGCAGGCCGAACGGTTGGCGCGTTCGGCAAGGCCGACAGGGCCGCGTGCGCCGCGAGAGGGCAGCACGGTCCAGAAGTACAACAACCGGGCGGATCGCGAGATGCGCGAGTTCGTCAACGCCCTGTTCGACAACGATGTGTCCTGGTGGTTGGAGTAAAGCCGATGACTGATATCAAGATGCTGATTGAGAAGCAGAAGCGTATGGCTGAGGAGTTGGTGGCTGAGGCTGAGGCGTATTACGCGAAGGTTGGGCCGGTTGAGGTTGAGACCGTGTTCGGGGGTCTTGCGGCGACGTTCCGGGTGCCGTTCATGCATCCGACTGAGTTCAGCGAGCTCGCTGACCGGTTTGCGCCTCGCCCGGGTGTGGCGGTGGATATGCCGTTGTGGTTCAACCTGGACGCCGTGGCGAGGAACTATCCGGGGGTGACGCTCGTCGTTGATGGCGAGGTGGATGACCTATTCCGGGTACGGGAGAAGCAGGCGGTGTATGTGTGGCCGGAGCTGTACCCGCAGATGCCGCCGGAGGATCAGAAGGAGTTCCGGATGGCGGTGTGGGGCCTGAACGTGTGGGAGCCGCAGCAGCGGCGCGAGGCACTGTTGGCCCGCAAGAAGGAGGAGGCTGCTGATGCCTGAGCGGGTGGTGAAGGTCCGTCTTTCCGCGGTGGTTTCGGACTATGAGAAGTCGATGCGTGAAGCGGCGAATGCGACCGCGACGGTGGGCACTGAAGCGGAGAAGCTGGCGCAGAAGAAGCAGGCTTTCAATCAGCTAGGGGCGGCTGGGGTGGCGATGGGGGCGGTGTTGTCTGCTGGCCTGGCGGTCGCGGTGAAGGCGTCGATGGATTTCGATGCTCAGATGTCGAACGTGCAGGCCGCGACGCATGAGACCGCGGCGAACATGGACCTGTTGCGGCAGGCGGCTTTGGATGCCGGCGAGTCGACGGTGTTCTCCGCTACGGAGTCGGCTCAGGCGATCGAGGAGCTTGCGAAGGCGGGTGTGTCGACCAAGGACATCCTCGGCGGAGGCCTGGCAGGTGCTCTGGATTTGGCAGCCGCCGGTGGTCTAGATGTTGCGACGGCCGCTGGCATCGCGGCAACTTCGCTGCAGCAGTTCAACCTCGAGGGTTCGGATATGTCGCACGTCGCGGATCTGCTGGCCGCTGGTGCCGGCAAGGCGATGGGTGACGTTACCGATCTGTCGCAGGCGTTGAACCAGTCGGCGCTTGTCGCGAAGCAGACGGGTCTCTCGATTGAAGAGACGACCGCGGGACTGGCAGCGTTCGCGTCGGCCGGTCTGCTCGGTTCTGACGCTGGTACGTCGTTCAAAACCATGTTGCAGGCGCTGAATCCGACGTCTGCTCAGGCCGCAGCTCTGATGGAGAAGTACAACCTGCAGGCCTACGACGCTCAGGGGAACTTCGTCGGCCTGTCGGAGTACGCGGGGCGGCTCAAGGAGGGCCTGTCAGGGTTGTCGACGGAGCAGCAGAACGCGACTCTCAAGACGATCTTCGGTGCCGATGCTGTGCGTGCTGCGACGGTCCTGTACCAGCAAGGCGCTGAGGGCATCGAGAAGTGGACTGATGAGGTCAACGACCAGGGCTACGCGGCCTCCACGGCGGCCATGCGGCTCGATAACCTCAAGGGTGACGTCGAGGCACTCGGGGGAGCTTTTGAGACCGCTCTGATCGATACAGGGTCCACGGCGAATGACACCCTGCGGACGATGGTGCAGGCGCTGACGGGCCTGATCGGCATGTACAACGACCTGCCGGAACCGGTTCAAGCGTCGGTGATGGCTCTGGGTGGAGCTGCGGCTGCTGTGGCCCTTACAGGCGGGGCGGCGTTCCTGGCTGTTCCGAAGTGGCTGGAGTTCAAGGCGACGGTGGAGGCTTCCACCTGGACGATGAAGGGCATTGGTCTGACAGCCGGCGCCGCGGGTCTCGCTCTCGGTGGGTTGTTCCTCATCGTGGGCGAGCTTGCCTCTCAGCATCAGAGGGCGCAAGCGCGCGCTCAGGCGTACGCGGACTCGATCGAGGACGGCACGAACAAGCTGTCCGATGCTGCACGTTCCACCGCGATCGACGAGTTGCAGAAGGGCGGCGAGCTTCTGACGTTCAACTGGCAGTCGGCGTTCGACGCGGCGGAGAAGCTGGGCGTGGGCGCTGATGTGGTCACGGATGCGGCGTTGAAGAACGCGGATGCGATCGACGAGCTCGGCACCTACTACGACGCTCTGAACGGCGACCAGGAGGCGTTCAACCGCATCCAGGAGGAGACCGGGATGAACGCGTATGAGACCCGTGCAGCGCTCGAGGCGATGATCGGCGGCATTCAGAAGCAGAACGGTGCAATCGATGAAGCCATCCGGTTGAAGGGGCAAGAGGCGGAGGCAACTTCGACGTCACAGGCACAATCTGAGACCGCCGCAGATACATACCTTGCGCAGGTCGACGCGGTGGAAGCACTCGAGAGCCAGTTGACTCAGTTGATCGACACGATCAACGCCGCGAACGGTGTCGGGCAGGATGCGGTCACTTCGAATATCCGCTACCAGGAAACGCTTGCAACGGTCAACGAGGCGATCGCGAACGGCGCCTATGGGCTGAATACCGCTACTGAGGCTGGTCGGGCGAACATGGACATGCTTGTTGGTCTTGCATCCGATTCGCAAGCTGCTGCGGCTGCTCAGTTCGAGTTGGATGGCTCGACTAAGGGTTACACGGATCGTATGCGTGCGGGCCGTGATGCGTTGATCAACTCTGCCATGCAGATGGGTGCAACCAGGGATCAAGCGGTGGCGCTCGCGGACAAGATCTATGCGATTCCGACTGAGCGGCAGATCAAGGTTCTGGCGGACACGTCGCAGGCTCATGCGAACTTGAACGGGATTCTTGGTCGGTTGAATGAGGCGGTTCGTACGCACTTCAACATTCCGGTGTCGACGGTTGGTGTCGGGACTGTCTTGAAGGCGCCTGGGATGTCGTCGGGTGGTCCGGTTCGTGGTCGTGGCCCTAAGGGCAAAGACTCTGAACTGCGGTTGCTGGCTCCTGGCGAGCACGTCATCCCTGCGGATGAAGTCGATGCGGCCGGCGGTCACTCGGCGATCGAGAAGTGGCGCGGTGCCCTTGCTGCTGCGGGGAATAGTCAGTCTCAGCAGGAAACCACCTGGGTTTCCTCGCAAACGCCCTTCGTCGTCCAAGCGGCAGCACCTCAACCGTTGTCGCTTGAGGGCATGTCGATCTCGGGAACGTTGGAGATCGGTGGGGATGGTCTCGCGCGGATCATCGATGGCCGTATTGATTCGTACGATGCCGCGTCGAAGACGTGGATTCGTGGTGGCGCCCGACTCTGAGCCCACCTTTTCGGGGCCCGTGTCAGATGTCGGTGACACGGGCCCTTCTCATCTTTCCCGACATGGTTGATTGGAGTTTCATATGACCGCAAGACTTGTAGCTGTGGATGACTCGGACTACCGCTTCCCTGACCCCGTTCGTCAGGGAATCGCGGCGGACGTCGGGAATTCGGCCACCGAGCTGGGTTCAGCCCTGCTGGAGAACTTCGCATCTCGAGGGAGCCTGCCCGTGAACCTGCTCGACTACGCAACCGCGGACGCGACCGACCAGACCGCGCACGTGCAAGCTGCCATCGACGCCGTGCCGACGGGTGGGACTCTCACCGTTCCCGCCGGCGTCGTGTTCCGCGTAGACGGCGAGCTCGTCGTCTCCAAGGCCATGACGATCTCTTCGCCCGGTCGCGGCGGGTTCTACTCGCAGATCGCTGGGACGACGGCGCAGCGCATGCTGCGGATCACGTCAGGCGATACACACCTGCGCGGCCTGCTCCTCACCGGCCCCCAGAGGACTTCCGTCGCAGACCAATACGGCGTGCACATCACGGGGGCCTCCTCCACCGCCCAGATCGAATCAGTCACCGTAGTGGGCTGCGAACTGACGAACTTCGCCTACGCGGGAGTGTTCGCACAGCACGTCAAGCGCATCAAGATCGACGGCAACCGCATCCACGACATCGCCTACGCAGGGATCATGGTTGCGTCGTGCATCGACGGCTCGATCGACAGTAACGATGTGTGGAACATCACTCAGGCGGGGTATGTGAACTCCTACGGGATCACAGCGTCGCGCACCCCGGGCTCCCTGATCGACTCTCCGCGCTCAACCGGACTCAGCATCAGCTCCAACCGGGTCACCGGTGTGCCTCTCTGGGCCGGTATCGATACACACGGCGGTCAGGGGCTACTGATCTCGAAGAACATCATTCGCGACACGGGAACGGGCATCTCGCTGGTGTCTGCTCAGAACGCGGCGATGGCGTACGTGTTCGCACCCCTGGACATGGAAATCGCAGACAACTTGATCGACTCCAACGTGACGAACGGCACACGGGGTGCGGGTATCAACTTGAGCGGAAACGCCACCCAGCAAGCGTCGGGGAAGATCCACGGCAACACGGTGCGTGGTCATGGTTCGCAGGCCGCCGGTGCCGGCGCCGGGATCTACCTCGAGAACACGCTAGGCGCTGTGGTGACCGCGAATACGGTCATCGAGCCCGCACCGAGCGGGATCAACGCTTACACAAACAACGTGGGGTTCGTGATCTCCCACAACATCGTCGTCGACCAGTGGTCCAACAGCGTCAACACGAAGGCCGTGAACTGTCAGCTCGGTTCAAACTCCGGGTACGTCGGGGAAAACACTGCGCTCACCAACGGGCGCACCGCCACGTACACGGCGGCTAACGGGTTCGGGGTCTTCGTGGCGAACCAGACCAACAACGCGATCATGCTTGGAGCCAACCGGATGGCCGCCACCGTGACGGCACTGTATGACCCGGGAGCTAAGAGCGGTATCGGCTTCCTGGGAGCTCCGGCCGCAGCCAAGGCGGCCTCGCCGGGGACCGCGACTGGTACGGACGCCGCAGTGATCAATGCGGTTTCCGCGGCTCTGAGGAACTACGGGCTGATCACCTGACACAGGCCTCACCGGAAACGGCCTCTTGCTAACTCCGACAGTGGGCGCGAGGCCGTTTCCAACGGCTACCTCCAAAGGTGAAGCAGTTACTCCTTGGAGCGGTGTCGGCGTTCGAGGCCCTGGATACGCAAGTCCATGGCTGCGATGATTCGGGCTTGTGCCTCCGCCAGGGCTAGAAGCGTGTCAACGATGTCGGACATGTTCGCGTTCTCCGGGTCCGCATGCCACTGGATAGCAAGGGCCTGCACCTGATCAGACGTCGCAAGCAACCAGCGGTTCGCGGAGTCGGGAAGATTCGGGTCGTCGAGTTCCACGCTCAAAACCGTAACCCCGAAAGAGCACCCGAGTGAAGGGACGTCTCAGACAACCCCAGGAAGGTGCTCTACCGGCCCAGTGACCGCGGGTTCAGGCACAAGGTACAAGCCAGTGGGCGCGTTGGCCGTGTAGGCGAGAGCTTCAACCCACGCGCGATTGATAGCAGGCTGGCGACTGCCCGCGTACTTGAACACAAGAGACGAACCTGCGTGCACCCACACCGTGGTTCGGCCGCCGCCCACACTGGCATCTTCCTTCCAAGAGAAGGGGAAGGGCTCGCCGCGGCGGAGCTTCGCGGTCATAACGAGTTGGATGTGTGTCAGAGCGCGGTCTTCAATCTCGGTCTTGGGTCCACCGTCATAGATGAACTTGCCCATCGTGGGCTCCTCTCTCGGTCATAGGAACTTGCGCCGGAAGCGCGCTCAAGCGAACCGCTTGGTGGCGCATACCTCCACCGTGGCACTCTCTCCCGCAGTTAGGGACCCCACCTTTGTCCTTGAAACCCTCGAGCCCGTCGGGCACGAGCTCAACACCCGTCCACGCAAGACGCTCGACTGCGACACGCCAGCTAAACGCCTCGCGCAGCTAGTCGCTCCCTGAGACTGAGAGAACTACGAATACGTCAGACCAAAGAAAGTGGACCCCAGCATGAGCGCCACCACGGCGACAATGGCGCTGACGGCCCTCACTCCGACAGGACCGCGCCGGACAGCAACAACACCAGATGAAAGAGCCGCGATCATTGTCGCGAAGCTGACGTAGCGAATCGTCACGTCCGGCAATCCCAACGCTGTCGCCAGACCCGCGAACACCAACAGCCCCACGGCGACGCCAGCAACAACCAGCCGACTCACGGAGCCTCGCGCTCTTGACACGAGAACTGCCTGATCTCCCGAAGTGCTCATCGAATCGCCCCTGACTTCCCCCTTAGAACATACGAGGCTAGGCTCTCACCTCGACGGTGCTGTTGCAACGACTCCTTGAATTCGCCGTCCAGGCGCTCACCGTCCGTCGCCGTCAAAAACAGCCTTATCCGTGGTGATGTACAGCGGCAACGCAGCAGCCTGGCCATGTCCGAGACGTTCCGGTGTCGACGGGTCTGGGAGTGACCGGCGATGCTGCCCCAAAACGATCCACGGTTCCAAGTCGGGGAGTGCCCTCAGGGCCGTGCAGAGCGTGGCTGTATACCTTCCCTCGAAGTATCCAACCCATGTGCCCACAGCCTCCGCGAGCACATCTGTACGATCACCCGCGGTCGCCCTGAGCTCTTCCAACACGGGCGCCGGGTCAGTCGTGTACCTATTGCGTGAACAGATCGCATCCAGAGCGATACTGAGCTTCGTCGCAGGAGACAAGCCTCGTGACTGCATGCCGGATCATCCTTTCTCCGGCCGAGACTTGGTCGAGCCTATCCCACAGCAGCGACAGCGGCGCTTCAGTGGGATCCCCCAACGTCTGGCATCTGCCGTTCATCGGTGCCCACGTATTCGTAGACGGGCATCCCGTCCTGTTGCCGGCCCTGATAGTGATAGACCTCGCGCCTGGAAGGACCGAGAACGCGATACAGCGGGACTGCTGGGTCGACCTTATCGATCGCTCGGTGGTAGGTGCCCCCGGGTCCCACCATGACGATCTTCACTTCGTCGCTCCACTCGAAGAGGACATCGGTGTCATACATGGGTCCCGCCCCGGAGACGTAGGGCGCTGCGACCTGCCCCGAAGCGGGCGCCCCCAGCAGCAGCGGCCTCCACGCGCCCTCGTGCCACACGAGCGTCACCAACGCCTTCGGAGGGAGGGCCTGAGCATAGACCTTCGAGCCCTCGTCTTCGACCAGACTTACGTAGACCACGCCCGGATCATCCTTATGCCGGCGAGTCCGGCTCCCGATCGCGAGGTCGGCGACGAAGGCGGCCGCATCGCTGAAGTCTCCCCACGACCCGGGTACTCGAATCAAGTCGTTCAGCTCGGAGACAGGCAAAGGGGTCTGCCTCAGGAGCCGGACCAGTTGAGCTACTACCGCCGCTGGATGCCCCTCAGGGAGCGCATAGTGCGCCAGTTCAGCGTCATCGGCTTCGGTCCATGAATCGCTCATAGAGAGACCGTAGTAGACGACACCGACACTCGACAGTCTGAGTTGAGTGAAATGTTGCGGGACATAGAGTTCCTACCGGCTCTTCTGTAGTCAAGGCTCAGGGAACTTACCCGCCGCCAGGGTTCGTGCTTTCGCCACCTCATCGAGGCACCGGGATGGGCGTGAATCCGGCCTGAGGCGATCCGATCTGGAGCTTCACGAGCTGCTCCCCTTCGCGGAAGGCATTCCAGGTGCGGAACAGGTAGAAGAGCGCCTGCCCGGGAACGATACGTCGCGATGCGCCGGCTTGTAGATCATTTGACACTCGCCGTGAAAGTGTGAGGAAGGGGTCTCCGGGACCGTTCTGAATACCGTCACGGATGCGGTTGAAGAACTCGGCCGTGTCGTCGACGTCGAGCTTTGAGAACTCGAGGAACGCGACCCCGAGAGCGCTGACGGGCAAGCGGAGGTAGCGGTACATACCGCGCGCGTGGCGGGCCGCGAATTCGATGTCCGGGATCGCGAGCACGGCCTCTGCGAGCTCCGATTTGGTGATGCCCGAACTGCCGCCCAGGTTGGAAGCGGCGTGCTTCACGTCGCCGGCCTGATAGGCCGCGTAGAGACGCGCGATCGCCCCGACATCCTTAGCATCCGCCCGATCTGCAAGGCCAGTGATGACGAGCATGTCCCCCGCGTTCCGAGACGAACCTGAGTCCAGTACGATGAGGGCATCCTCGCTGAGTCCCCGGACCACGAGCACCCATGCTCCCTTGCCCGCTGCGACGATCGCCTGGCACCGGTTCTGGCCGTCGACCAGCCGCCCTGCGGTGTCGAACTTGATCGCTTCCCCGGTGATGACCCATCGGTCACTCTGGATGTCTCGCACGTAGCCGTTGATGCGGCTCTTGCGAACATTGCGGTTGTTGTCGATGTTCAGCGCGAGCCAGCTCACCGCGAGCTCTGGCGTCACGAACACGTACTCGGCTGTCTCTCCGCTCGGACCGTGAGCAACGGTCGGCGCTTTGTTCTGCATGGTCTGCCCCTGTCTGGGCGGAGCATCGTATGTCTCCACCGTCGAGACACAGTTGTAACCAAGAAGTTTTCGGGCCGCACTATTGCCGGATCATGTTGCCCAGATGTTGCCCGGGCCTCCCAGCGCAACAAAAAACCCCCGGAAAACCGGGGGTTTCGTGGTGCGCGATACTGGGATCGAACCAGTGACCTCTTCCGTGTCAGGGAAGCGCGCTACCGCTGCGCCAATCGCGCCCGTTGGGGCTATTCAGTTTTCCCGTGAGGTGGCGACGGGATTCGAACCCGTGTAAACGGCTTTGCAGGCCGGTGCCTAGCCGCTCGGCCACGCCACCGTGTGGATTGACCCCACGTGCCGCCGATCTTCGAGAAGATCTACTGCACTCGAGCGGATGACGAGACTCGAACTCGCGACCCCAACCTTGGCAAGGTTGTGCGCTACCAACTGCGCTACATCCGCATTTCGTTCCCGGTTGTCCCGGGCACTTATGAAACATTAGCCGATGATCGGCGCTCCGCCAAACCCGCAGCGAATCTCGCGCGTGTCTCCCGGACTGGTCATCGGAGCGCCTGACGGTCGGGTAGTATCGGTTGACGTACCCCACGGGTATGGGCGATTGGCGCAGTTGGTAGCGCGCTTCCTTCACACGGAAGAGGTCATCGGTTCGAGTCCGGTATCGCCCACCGAATCCCCTCCGAAGGCCCCGGTCATCCGGGGCCTTCGGCGTTTCCGCCCGTCACAGGATCCTGCCGTCTCCCGGGCGGGAGACCCGCAGCCACCGGTAGCCGTAGGCCGGAAGCTCCAACTCCACCTCTCCGTCGTCGTCGAGGGGCACACGCCGCGCGTCGAGGAGGTCGACCAAATTCGTGCCCGCGGGCTCCTCCCCCAGGCGGAACCGCGTCGTCGCCGGACGTTCCGCGAAGTTGTGCACGGCGATCGTGCGCCCGACGTCGGCCTCCAGGGAGTGCACCAGCAGGGCGTCCTGCGGCTGCTCGATGACGGTGAACGACCCCCACCCGAGCTCGGGCGACACCCGGTAGAGCGCGGTCAGTTCGCGGAGGAAGTGCAGCAGCGAGCCGTGGTCCTCGAGCTGGGCGGCGGCATTCACGTGCGTGGGCGCATACCCGTCGGTCGGCGGCGGCGCGACCAGCCGGGAAGGGCGCGCGTCGGAGAAGCCCCCGTTGCGATCCGCCGACCACTGCATCGGCGTACGCACGGCCTGCCGCCCCTCGACGGCGATGTTCTCGCCCATCCCGATCTCCTCGCCGTAGAAGAGAACGGGGGTGCCGGGGAGCGTGAAGAGCAGGCTGTACGCCATCCGGATCCTCCGCGGGTCGCCTTCCAGCATCGGCGGCAGGCGCCGCGTGATCCCGCGGCCGAACACGCGCTGCCGCTCGTCCGGCGCGAACGCCTCGAAGACCTCCTGACGCTCGGCGTCGGTCAGCTTGTCGAGGGTGAGCTCATCGTGGTTCCGGAGGAAGTTCGCCCATTGCACCTCCGGTCCGAGGACCGGGCGCGCGGTGAGTGCGGCGACGAGCGGCGCGGGATCACGACGGGCGAGGGACAGATACAGCGACTGCATCGCCACGAAGTCGAACTGCATGGTCAGCTCGTCGCCGTCGGTGCCCCCGAAGTACGCGCGCTGCTCCTCGTACGGCAGATTGACCTCGCCGAGCAGGATCGCCTCGCTGGAACGACGCTGCAGGAAACGCCGCATGTCGCGCAGCAGCTCGTGCGGATCGGGGATGTCCGCCGTCTTCGGAACCTCGAGGAGGAACGGCACGGCATCCACCCGGAAGCCCGAGACGCCGAGCTGCAGCCAGAACCCGATGACCTTCGCGATCTCGTCCCGGACCACGGGGTTGGCGATGTTGAGGTCGGGTTGGTGCTCGTAGAAGCT
Source organism: Microbacterium meiriae (assembly GCF_040686935.1). Lineage (NCBI taxonomy): Bacteria > Bacillati > Actinomycetota > Actinomycetes > Micrococcales > Microbacteriaceae > Microbacterium > Microbacterium meiriae. Next base: position 386,828 of record NZ_JBFBMF010000002.1, on the reverse strand, counting down.
GTGCTGGTACCACTGCCCGGACTTCTCATCCTTCGTCCAGATCCCGTCGGCCTGCCCGGGGAAGACCGTGTTCTTCTGTCCCTTCGGAGGCGCGTCGTCGCGCCACACGTAGTAGTCGCGATAGGGCGAGTCGACGCTGCGGAGCGCCGCGCGGAACCACGGATGACGGTCCGAGGTGTGATTGACGACGAGGTCGACGATCACGCGGATGCCGCGGTCACGGGCCGTGCGGATCACCTCCACGAGGTCGCCGTGGGTGCCGAGACGCGGGTCCACGCCGTAGAAGTCGCTGACGTCGTACCCGTCGTCAAGATCCGGCGAGGGATAGAACGGCATGAGCCACAGGCACGTCACGCCGAGCTGTGACAGGTAGTCGATCCGCTGCGCGAGACCGCGGAGGTCGCCGACACCGTCGCCGTCCGAGTCCAGGAAGGTCTCCACATCGAGGCAGTAGACGACGGCCGTCTTCCACCAGAGGTCGCTCGTATCGGTGATCTTCATGTGCGCTCCCTCAGGGCGGGCAGGATCTCGGCGGCGGCCGACTTCAGGAACCGGGTCTGCTCCCGTCCGACGTGATGCAGGTAGATCCGGTCGAAGCCGATGTCGACGAGCTCCGTCAACCGTCCCGCGAGCGACCGGGCGTCGTGGTCGACGAGGACGGCCGCGCGCAGCCTTGCTTCATCGACCTCGCCCACCGCGGCGTCGAAATCCTCCGGCTGCTCGATGTTCCACGCGAGCGGCGGAGTGATCACGCCCTGCCGCCACTGCTCCTTCGCGATCGCGTACGCCTCGGCGTCGTCCTCGCCCCAGCTCACGTGCGTCTGCAGGATGCACGGCCCTTCTCCCCCGGCCGAGCGGTAGGCCTCCACCACCCTCCGCAGCGCGGACGGCTCCTGGGCGACGGTCGCGAGGCCGTCCGCCCAGCCGGCCGCCCACTCCGCCGTCTCCGGACTGACGGCGGTGGCGAAGAGCGGCGGCGGCTGCGCCGGCCGGGTCCAGACGCGGGCGCGGTGCACGCGCACGAGACCGTCGTGATCGACCTCCTCGCCGGCGAGCAGCCGTCGGATCACATCCACGCTCTCGTGCAGCCGCGCGTTGCGGACGTCCTTGGCCGGCCAGACGTCGCCGGTCACGTGCTCGTTCATCGCCTCGCCGCTGCCGAGCGCGGCCCAGAACCGTCCGGGGAACATCTCCTCCAGCGTTCCGAAGGCCTGCGCGACGATCGCGGGGTGGTACCGCTGTCCTGGCGCGTTGACCATGCCGATGGGGAATCTCGTGCGGGCCAGCGCCGCGGCGATCCAGCTGAACGCGAATCCCGACTCCCCCTGATCGGGGAGCCACGGGGCCAGGTGGTCGGAGCACATCGCCCCGTCGAAGCCGGCCCACTCCGCGCTGACGACCGCGTCCAGCAGCGCGCTGGGTGGGATCTGCTCATGGGAGGCGTGGAATCCGATGAAGACCATAGGCCGAGTCTGGCAAGGGACGACGTCCGGCGGCAGTGGTTGACAGGAGCGCCGGGTGCTGCCAGGGCCGGCGTCAGCGCTACTCCCCCATCGCACCGCCGAGACGCGGTCCCGTCGGGGTGAAATCGATCCGACGCACATGCATCGACCGCCGCGCGCGGGCCGCGTCCCACGAGTGGAAGACGATCACATCACCGCCGTCCGGCGCTGTCGTCAGCGAGTTGTGACCGGGCCCGACCAGCACCCCGTCGCTTGCCAGGAGTGGAGGGGTCGTGTCCGGAGCGGGTTCCCAGGGTCCCAGCGGATGATCTGCCACCGCCCATGTCACCGCGTACCCCGGCCCCGTCCAGGCGCCCGCCGAGAAGGTCATCCAGTACCGGCCGTGGCGACGAACGACCGAGGGCCCCTCCAGCGTGTGCCAATCCCAGGAACGGCCGTACATCGACCGATTACGCTCGTAGATCTGCGCATCCGACCACGGCGCGAGCACCCGGACCGGCGGCGCGGCGAACCGCTGCATCCCATCCATCTCGGCGACGGCCAGGTGCGTGCCCGGACGCTCGGCGTCGAGGACGTCCCTGGCGAAGTACAGGTACCGCGTCCCGTCGGCATCCTGGAACGGGTGGGCGTCGATGGCGAACCGTTCCTCCGGTGTCAGTACGGTGCCGGTGTCGATGTAAGGGCCGAACGCGGCGGGGCTGCGCGCCACGCGAAGGTGATGACCGTGGATGTCCCGGCCGACGGAGTAGTACATCCACCACTCACCGTCGGCCTCGATGATCTCCGGCGCCCAGTAGGCCTCCCCGAGCCCGGGATCGACGCGCTCCAGCGCACGCCCGCGCGCCCGCCATCGACGCAGGTCGTCCGATTCGAGCATCGGGAACACCCTGCCACCCTCCGGCGCCTCCTCCTCCGTCCCGACGGCCACGTACCGCCCGTCTGCGCGCCGGTGGACGAAGGGGTCGGCGAAGTACTCCGCCCAGACCGGCCCGGGTTCTCCGGATGCCACGGTCAGCCCTTCAGCCCGGAGCGCGAGACGCCTTCGATGATGAACCGCTGCAGGAAGACGAACAGTGCCAGGACCGGCACGCTCGCGATGACCGCGCCCGCCATGAGCAGGTCGTAGCGCACGGCGTTCGCGGACTGCAGCGTCGCGAGGCCCGCCGGCAGGGTCTGCACGTCCGCGGTGAACAGCACATACACCGGCCACAGGAAATCGTTCCAGTTGGTGAGGAATGCCAGCAACGCCAGCGTCGCGAGCGCCGGCCGCGAGAGCGGGAGGATCACCCGGAGGAAGATGTCCCAACGGTTCGCGCCGTCGAGCAACGCCGCCTCCTCCAGCTCCACCGGCAGCGTGAGGAAGAACTGCCGGAGGAAGAAGACGCCGAACGCCGATGCTGCCGTCGGCACGATGATCGCGACGAGCGTGTTCAGCCAACCGAGGCCGGAGACGATGAGGTAGTTGGGGATCACGAGGATCACCGGAGGGATCAGGATCGTCGCCACCACGATCCCGAAGACCGTCCCGCGTCCGCGGAAACGCATCCGGGCGAGCGGGTAGGCGGCGAGGGACGCGGTCACGACCACGAGCACCGCATGCAGCGCGGCGGCGATCATGCTGTTCGCGAACCACCGGAGAACCGGCGTGCCCTCGGCCGTCAGGATGGTGTCGTACGCCTGGGTCGTGAACGGCGCGGGGATCCACGTCGGAGGCACTCCCGCGGCGTCGGCGCCGGTCTTGAACGACGTCGACACCATGAACAGCACGGGACTGATGTAGATGAGCGCGAGGAGCAGCAGCAGCACGTACTGTGCGGCACGCCCCCACCGCTGACGCGGCGTCCGTCGGCGGGCCTCCCGCGACGGGTCGCCGTGCCCGGAGCCTCGGACCTCGGGGACGACGCGTGTGTCGGTGGTGTCGGTCATCGCCGCTCTCCGGTCTTCTCGGCCCTGGTCTCGCGCTCCCGGAAGAGCCAGAAGACGAGGACGCTGATCAGGAGGAGAATCACGGTGAGCACATAGCTCATCGCCGCCGCGTCCCCCATCTGGTAGTTCCGCAGCCCGGTCTCCGCGATCTGGTAGATCGCCGTCCTCGTCTCGCGTCCTGGCGCGCCCTGGGTGATGATGTACGACTGCCCGAACATGTTCGCCGACGCGATGAGCGTGTTGATCGTGATGAAGGTGAGGATCGGCCGCAGCCCGGGCAGCGTGACCGCCCGGAACTTCTGCCAGGGTCCGGCGCCGTCGACGGCCGCCGCCTCGTAGAGCTCAGCGGGGATGTCCTGGAGCGCGGCGAGATAGATGACGGCGTTGAAGCCGAGCGTCCACCACACGGTCACTCCGACCAACGCCACCCATGCCGCCGGCACGGCGGTCGTCCACGGGATGTCGCTCGGCAGACCGAACACCCCGAGAGTGAAGTTCACCAGCCCGACGTTGCTGTCCAGCAGATAGCGCCACAGGAGGCCGACCACCGCGACGCCGAGCACGTAGGGGGCGAAATACACGGCACGGAAGAAGTTGCGGCCGGGGAACCGGCGGTTCATCAACAGGGCGACCAGCAGCGGCAGGACGAGCAGGAGGGGGACGCTGAACAGCGTGAAGATGCCCGTCGCACGCATGGAGGCCCAGAAGACGTCCGAGGTCGCCGAACCCGCGGCGAACAGATCCGTGTAGTTCTCACCGCCGACGAACGGCTGTTCCTCGAGCGTGTAGTCCCATTCGTGCAGGCTGATCCAGATCCCGAGCACCGCGGGAAGCACGACGAAGACCGCGAAGAGCGTCAGGTACGGCAGCAGGAACAGCCACGGCGTGTATGGCCGGGCTCGCGTCGGGGAACTGCCCCGGCTGCGACGGACGACCGCAGTGCCGTGCTCCGGTCGGGCGACGGTCTCGGTGGCTGCACTCATGTCACTCTCCGAACCGTTCGAGGTTGGCCTGCAGCTGGGCGTCCGCTCGAGCCGCTTCGGTGTCCAGCACCTCGCCGGGAGGCGCGTTGCCCAGCATGGCGCTCGCCACCGCGATCTCCAGCGTGTCGGCCTGGATCGCCCCGACGCCGGGAATGGACGGGAGGAACCGCAAGGTGTCTATCTCTTCCGCTATCGGCTCCTGCACGCTGCCCGGCATCGTCTCCGCGCGAACGGAGGCGCGAGCGGGGATCATCCCGGCGCCCGCCCACTCGGCCGAGTTCTCACTCATCCATGCGATGAAGACCTTGGCCGCGTCGTTCTTGTCCGCATCGGTGAGGGCATGGCGACCGAGGACGAACTGATGCGAGTTCGCCCATACCGCCGGTTCTCCCGCGACCGCGGGCAGCGGCGCCGCGGCGAACGGCAGTCCGGAGTCCTTGAGGTCGTTGATCTGCCAGATGCCGTCCCAGGTGATCGACGTCTCCCCGTTCTTGAACGCGACGTACTGCGCGTCGATGGCCACCGAATCGGGGCTGTACCCGTCGTCGACCATCGATCGCATCCACTCGAGACCGGCGACGCCCTCCTCGGAGTTCCAGGTCGCCTCGCCGCCGTCCTCGGAGTACGGCTCACCCCCTGCCTGCCAGAGGAGGCTGAGGTCGATGAGATGGGCGGGCCAGAGGGACGGCATCCAGAACGGCGTCTCGTAACCCGCGTCCTGGAGGCGCTCGAGGGCGTCCTGGAACGATGCGGCGTCGGTCGGCGGCTCTGTGATCCCCGCCTTCTCGAAGTGCTCGGTGTTGTAGTACATGGCCAGGGAATGCACGTCCAGAGGGATCCCGTAGCGGGCGCCGTCGTACTCTCCCGCCTTCCACACCTGCTCGCTGAAGTCCTCGGCGTCGAGATCCAAGGCCGAGGCGAGGTCGTCGAGTGGCTCGATGACGTTGCGGACCACCATCGTGCCGATCTGCTCGACGTGGATCACGGCGACATCCGGCCCGGCTCCGGCGAACGATGCGGCGGGGAGCTTCTGATACAGATCGCCCCACTCCTGTGTCGTCGCCCGGATGTCGATGTCGGGATTCTCCTTCTCGAAGTCCTCGATCATCTGCCGGATGTAGGGGCCGTCACCTCCGGTGAACCCATTCCAGAAGTCGAGGGTCACGGGCGGACCGTCGTACCCGCCCGTGAAGTCCCTCAGATCGGAGGCGGGAGCCTGCGGTGCGCCGCAGCCCGCCACGACGACGGTCGCGCCCAGTACGGCAGTGGTCGCGAACAGGCGAAGCCGGCGTCGAACCATCATGCGGTCATCCTCCTCGATGCCGAAAGCCGGGGAGAACGACCCCGCGCCCGGCGTCAGCGTCCCGCTCCGGGAATCTTCGGTCGAGGGGGTTGCTTTTCGCCCGGAGAGGAGGTTCGCGTCCGATGTCCCCGGGTCGCGGTACCTTCACCACGTGGCCCCCACCGCTCTCCTGCCCGGCCCCTGCGCACTGTGCGGGGGCCTCCCTGCCGTCCGGACGGCGGGCGCCTGGCACTGCGCGCTCTGCGGCTGGCGCTACGGGGACTCCCCCGACCCCGATCTGCCGTTCCCGCGGATCGACGTCGTGTACTACCTCCGCTACGACAACCGCGTGAAGATCGGCACGAGCAGACAGCCGCGGCGCCGTCTCGCGAGCATCCGTCACGACGAGCTCCTCGCCTTCGAGCACGGCGATCGGGTGCGCGAACAGCAGCGGCATCGGCAGTTCGCCTCCGCTCGCGAAGGCGGTGAGTGGTTCACCCTGACACCGGAGATCCGCGCCCACATCGCGGCGCTGCAGCGGCACGGCGACCCCTGGCATCAATACGCGCGCTGGCTCAGCGCCGCGCTCCGAGGGTGAACGCGCCTATCACTGCGCACAGGATCGCACCAGGGGATCCCCCGCTGCGCCGGCAGGAGGCAGACTCACCTGTGAACGGGCGCACCCGGCGCCCCGCGTGAGAGGACCGGACATGAACGGACGAGAGAACATCCCCGCCGACGACGTCAGCGCGCAGGATCCGCTCGCCGGAGACGGGAGCGGCGACCCGAACAGCGACCGCCAGTTCCTGCAGGACCTGCCTCCCGCACAGGTCGACACCGAGCAGCAGCAGGAGCATCAGGCCGAGTCCGACGACGAGGCCTAGTCCGCGCGGACGACGAGGGGCGACCGGATCGATATCCGGTCGCCCCTCGTCGTGTGCGGATCAGGCGGTCGCAGCCCGTCCGCGAGTGCTCTGCGGCTGCGGCTGCGAGAACAGCACGACGACGATGACGGCAGCACCCACCACGACGTGCGGCAGCCAGACGTTCAGTGCCTCGCCTGCGAACCCGAACAGCCACGGCGACAGCGCGAGGAAGAGGCTGGCGACGATGTCGAAGACGAGGTGCACGGGCATGGGGATCAGACCGAACGGACCCCACTCGTACTTCGTGAAGAGGCTGTAGACGATGAGGCCCACGCCGAGCACGATCGGGATGACGACCGGGGCTCCGCCCATACCGGCGAAGCCGAACAGCCAGGGCGCGGCGATCAGAGCGATCCCGACGACGTAGTCGAGAATTCCGTGGACCTTGGTCGGGATGAAACGCATGATTCCTCCTTGGGTGCCGCCGGCGGCGACTCATCAGAAGGTTCGGAGCCCTGCGTCCATCGGATGGGAGTGCGGCTGCCGGGTCAGCTCTGCGCCCATCCGTACCGCCGCTGGAGCGCTGCCGCGACCCGTGCGTACCGGCCACGATCCAGGGCCGCCGCCTCACGGCGCAGACCACGCTCATGGACGCTGTAGAGCTGTTCGATGTCCACCCACGATTCGCGGCTCTGCCCGTCCCACTCGCCGCTCCCGATCGAGAGGTAGTCGCGCTCGCCGTCGTGGGGCCTGCTGGTCATCCGTACCGCGTAGACCCGCTCGGAGGACTGCCGCCCGATCACCAGCACCGGCCGGTCCTTGCCTCGGCCGTCGTTCTCCTCGTACGGCACCCAGGTCCAGACGACCTCGCCGGCGTCGGGAGCGCCGTCCCGGTGCGGCGCGTAGGCCACGCGGACGGCCGGCATACGCCCGGGGTCGAGCCGCACGGTCTCGGTACCGCGGACCTGCCCCGGCTCGACTCCGGCGTCCGGCGTCTTCGCGGATCGCCGCTCGCGCTCCTCGGCGATCCGCAGACGCGCGTCCGGGCGCCGCGGACCGGGAGAGGTCCGCGGCGCCCGGGGGGAGCCCACTGCTCGGCGCAGCAGGTCCGCGAGTGCCTTCAGGATGCCGTTGCTGGTCGTGCCCACACGGTCACCCTAACCGTCGTCACGCGTTCGCGAGAGCGTAGCCCTCCTCGCCGTGCACGACCTGGTCGACACCGGCGATCTCGTCCTCGTTCGTGATGCGGAACCCGATCGTCTTCTGGATCACGAAGCCGATGACCCACGCGACCACGAAGGAGTAGATCAGCACGCCCGCGGCGGCGATCACCTGCACGGCGAGCTGACGGGCGTCGCCACCGACGAAGAGGCCGGTGCCGGTGGCGAAGAAGCCGAGGTACACGGTGCCGATGAGTCCGCCGACGAGGTGGATGCCGACCACGTCGAGCGAGTCGTCGAAGCCGAGGCGGAACTTCAGCTCCACCGCGAGGGCGCAGACGATGCCGGCCACCGCGCCGAGCAGGAGGGACCATCCGGGGGTGAGGTTGGCGCACGCAGGGGTGATCGCCACGAGACCCGCCACCGCGCCGGAGGCGGCGCCGACGGACGTGGGCTTGCCGTCCTTGATGCGCTCGATGAGGATCCAGCCGAGGATCGCGGCCGCGGTCGCACCGAGCGTGTTCAGGCCGATGAGGCCGACGCCGCCCATGTCCTCGGCGAGCCACTCCGCACCGGCGTTGAAGCCGAACCAGCCGAACCACAGCAGCGCGGCGCCGAGCAGCGTCAGCGGCACGTTGTGCGGCTTGAGGATGCCCTTCTGGAAGCCGATGCGCTTGCCGAGCACGAGGGCGAGGGCCAGCGCCGCGGCACCCGCGTTGATGTGCACCGCCGTGCCGCCCGCATAGTCGATCACGCCGATGCCGCTGTCCTCGCCGAACAGGGTCGTGCCGAGGTTCATGATCCAACCGCCGCCCCAGACCCAGGCCGCGACCGGGAAGTAGCCGACCGTGGCGAAGACGCCGGCGAAGATCAGCCAGCTGCCGAACTTCGCCCGATCGGCGATCGCCCCGGAGATCAGGGCGACGGTGATGATCGCGAAGGTGGCGCCGTACGCGACGCTGAGCAGGGCGACGTTCGAGCCCTCACCCGAGGCGAGGCTGGACAGCCCGATGTCCGCGAACGGGTTGCCCGCGAAGGCCGTGGGGCTGTCGACGGCGCTCATGGAGAAGCCGAAGAGAATCCACAGCACGGCGACGAGTCCGATCGAGCCGAAGCTCATCATCATCATGCTGACGACGCTCTTCGCCTTGACGAGACCGCCGTAGAAGAAGGCGACGCCGGGCGTCATGAGCAGCACCAGTGCCGTCGCGGTGATCGCCCACGAGATGTTGCCGGGAGCATCCATAGGAAAACCTCACATCCGAAGTAATTGAGAGCTTCAGTGTGACCACGGGCGATTTCGCCCATGCGTGAGGTTTGTTTCTCCGCTGTTACAGCACGGCTCCGGGTGTGAACATCGCGTTACGCAGGCCTGCAGGCTTACGCAGAATGCGTGAGCGCGTTCAGCCGGGAGATGGCGCGCAGGTACTTCTTGCGGTAGCCGCCGGCGAGCATCTCGTCGGAGAACACGGCGTCGAGCCCGACACCCGTCGCGAGGATCGGGATCTGCGCGTCGTAGACCCGGTCGACGAAGGCCACGAACCGCAACGCCTCCGACTGGTCGGTGAGCTGGCGCACGCCGCGCAGCCCCACGCGGTGCAGCCCGTCGATGAGCCTGATGTAGCGCGAGGGGTGCACCTGGGCGAGATGCCGGATGAGGTCGTCGAACGCATCGTCCGACACAGCGCCGTCCGCCGCGGCCGCCTCGACCGCGGCCTCGTACGCCGCGTCCTCCAGCGCCACGGCGTGACCGTCGATCGCCCGCTGCCGGAAGTCGACGCCGTCGATGCGCAGCGTCTGGAAGCTGTCCGACATCGCGTGGATCTCGCGGAGGAAGTCCTGCGCGGCGAAGCGCCCCTCGCCGAGCGCGTTCGGCGGCGTGTTCGAGGTGGCCGCGAGCCGGGTGCCGGTGGGAACGAGCTCACCCAGAAGGCGCGTCATGACCATCGTGTCGCCCGGATCGTCGAGCTCGAACTCGTCGATGCAGAGCAGATCGGCGCCCTTGAGGAGGTCCACGGTGTTCTTGTAGCCGAGTGCCCCCACCAGAGCGGTGTACTCGATGAACGAGCCGAAGTACTTCCGCCGGGCGGGCATCGCGTGGTAGATCGACGCGAGCAGGTGCGTCTTGCCCACGCCGAAGCCGCCGTCGAGGTAGACCCCGGGCTTCAGTTCCGGCTCCTTCTTCGCCCGACTGAACAGACCGCCCCGCTTGACGGGAGCACCGCGTCCGGCGAAACGCAGCAGCGTCTGCTTCGCCTCCTCCTGCGACGGGTAGGCGGGATCCGCCCGGTAGCTGTCGAATGTGGCGTCGTCGAACTGCGGCGGCGGCACCAGGCTCGCGAGCATCTCGGGTCCGCTGACCGTCGGCGTGCGCTCGGTGAGGTGGACGGTTCCGGTGCGGGTGGTCGGGTCGGTCATCACGGTCCTGAATCAGGCAAGGGCCTGTGTCGAAGTCTTACGGATCGGGTCCCGGGGGCGCGCGGAGGATCTATCGTCGAAGGGACGGATCCACACTACGCCGTCCGCACCGCCCGCTCGCCCGCTCACCGCTACGGAGACCCCATGGCCATCGAGTTCGACTCCTCCTCCCCCAAGTTCGCCGAGTACGCCGAGCCCGGCCGCCTGGTGACGACCGAGTGGCTCGCCGCCCACCTGGGAGAGCCCGGCCTCGTGGTCGTCGAGTCGGACGAGGACGTGCTCCTCTACGAGACGGGCCACATTCCCGGAGCGGTGAAGGTGGACTGGCACACGGAGCTCAACGACCCGGTCGTGCGGGACTACGTCGACGGCGAGGGCTTCGCCGAGCTGCTGAGCCGCAAGGGCATCGCCCGCGACGACACGGTCGTGATCTACGGCGACAAGAACAACTGGTGGGCGGCGTACGCGCTGTGGGTCTTCTCGCTCTTCGGTCACGAGGACGTCCGCCTCCTCGACGGCGGCCGTGATCGCTGGATCGCGGAGGGCCGCGAGCTGACCCGCGAGGCGACGAACCGTCCCGCCACGGAGTACCCGGTGGTGGAGCGGGACGACACGGCCATCCGCGCGTACAAGGAAGACGTGCTCGCGCACCTCGGCAACCCGCTCATCGACGTCCGTTCCCCGGAGGAGTACAGCGGAGAGCGGACCACCGCTCCCGCCTACCCGGAGGAGGGGACTCTGCGAGCCGGACACATCCCCACCGCGCAGAGCGTGCCGTGGGCGAAGGCCGTCGCCGAGGACGGCGGTTTCAAGAGCCGCGCCGAGCTCGATGCCATCTACCTCGACGGCGCCGGACTGCAGGACGGCGACGACGTCGTGGCCTACTGCCGCATCGGGGAGCGCTCGAGCCACACGTGGTTCGTGCTCAAGCACCTCCTCGGCTTCGAGAACGTCCGCAACTACGACGGCTCGTGGACGGAGTGGGGCAGCGCGGTGCGCGTCCCGATCGTCACGGGCACGGAGCCCGGCACCGTCTGAGGTGGGAGAATGGCGGGGATGAACGCCTCCGCCCTGCCCGAGACCCTCGCCGAGATCCGCGACGGATTCCTAGAGACCCCGGAATCGGATCGCCTGCTGCTGCTCCTGGAGTACGCCGACGAGCTGCCCGCCGTTTCCGATGAGGTCGCGGCGCATCCGGAGATGGGCGAGCGCGTCGCGGAATGCCAGTCGCCGGTCTACATCTACGTGGAAGTCCACGACGACGTCGTGACCATGCACGCCACGGCCCCTGAGGAGGCGCCGACGACCCGGGGCTTCGCGAGCATCCTCGTCCAGGGCCTCACCGGGCTGACGGCGGACGAGGTGCTGGCGATCCCCGAGGACTACCCGCAGTCGATCGGGCTCACCAAGGCCGTGTCACCGCTGCGGATCGGCGGCATGACCGGCATGCTGATGCGGGCCAAGAACCAGGTCAGGCAGAAGCGCTGAGCCCCTGTGCCGCGAGCCATTCCGAGATGGCCGTGGTCCAGCCCTTCTCGTCGTAGTTCCAGAGCTTGGTGTGCCGGGCGACGGTGAAGCGCGGCATGGTGACCAGGTCCGCCCGCGCCTCCTGCAGTGCGTGCGAGGCGTCCGCCGGGACGAAGCCGTCGTCGTCGCTGTGCAGGATGAGGATCGGGCACTGCAGCTCGTCGGCACGCGCGACCATGTCCAGACGGTCGAACAGGATGGGTTCGTCCGCGCCGCTGAGCTTCGCCGTGAGCGGCAGCTGCAGCGCTCCCATCGCCAGCGCGGGCAGCGGTGCGCGCACCCGGGCGACCTGAGCCTGGAAACGGAGGACCGTGCGCCAGTCGACGACCGGCGACTCCAGGATGATGCCAGCGATGCGATCCCGATGGCCGGAGTTGACCGCAGCCTGCAAGGACACCGCCCCGCCCATGGACCAGCCCATCAGCACGATCCGCTCGGCGCCGTGACGCAGCGCATAGGCGATCCCGGCGTCGACATCGCGCCACTCGGATGCGCCGAGCGCATAGGCGCCCGCCTTGGTCCGCGGCGCCTCGCCGTCGTTGCGGTACGACACGACGAGCGTGGGCAGCCCCGCCGCGTGCATCACCGGCACGGCACGGAGGCACTCGGCGCGGGTCGTGCCGCGACCGTGCACCTGGATGACCCAGGTCGAGGAATCCCCCGGGAAGAACCACGCGGGGCACGGCCCGGCCGGCGAGCCGATGAGCACGTTCTCCCATCGCAGGTGCAGCTCACTCGGCGACATGTAGTAGCTGCCGCTGAAGGACGCGCCGCGGTCCACCCTGGCACCGGGTTCGATCTTCGTGAGGAGCTTGCGGCGCACGGTCGTGCTGTCCGCGCTGAGAACCGCCCCGAGTTTGACGTAGCCGTACGTGCCCGTGGTGAAGAGGCCGTATCGCCCCGGCAGCTCGGTGTCGAGGGTGCGGCGGAGTTCGATGGTCTGCGCCCCGGTGTCGATCGCGAGGATCTCCGTGTCCTGGACGCGGCTTCGCAACGGGGTCACGACCCGGCGTGCCACCGCGATCACGAGGATCCCGACGGTCGCGCCCAGGGCGAGGAGCGCGGGGACAACGATCGCAACGGCGTGCCTGAGACTCTTCATCGCCTTCCGACTCTAGCCTGTTGCCGTGACCGCACACCCCGAGGCCGGGACGCCCTTCGACGCCGCCGTCGCCGAACTGCGCGCGACCGCGTTCCGCGACGACATCGCGGTCCGCGAGATCCCCACGCCGCAGAACCTCGCGCCCTTCGCGATCGCGCTCTCCGCCGACGTCCGCCCGGGCGAGGACGGCGACTCCATATACGGGACCGGACGGTTCATCCTGCTGCACGATCCGGACGAGCCGGACGCCTGGGGAGGCGCCTGGCGCATCGTGATCTTCGCCCAGGCTCCGCTCGAGACCGAGATCGGCACGGATCCGCTGCTCGCCGACGTCACGTGGTCGTGGCTCGTGGACGCCCTGGACTCCCGGGACGCGATCTACCACTCGCCGTCCGGCACGTCGACGAAGACGCTGTCGAAGGGATTCGGCGGCCTCGCCGACGAGGGAGACGGCGCACAGATAGAATTGCGGGCGTCCTGGACTCCGGAGGGCCCGTTCCGACCGCACGTCGAAGCATGGGCCGAGCTGGTCGGAATGCTGGCGGGGCTTCCGCCGGGTTCCGAGGGCATCGCCGTGATCGGCGCGCGAAAGGCTGTACGTGACTGAATACTCCGTGATCTCCGAAACCGAGGAGTTCCGTGCAGCCTGTGCTGCGCTCGCCGCCGGCACCGGCCCGGTCGCCGTCGATGTCGAGCGGGCGTCCGGCTTCCGCTACTCGCAGCGGGCCTATCTGGTGCAGGTCTTCCGGCGCGAGGCCGGGGTGTTCCTGTTCGACCCGCCCGCGATCGGCGACTTCGCCCCGCTGCAGGAGGCCATCGGCGACGTCGAGTGGGTGCTCCATGCCGCCAGCCAGGATCTGCCCTCTCTGCGCGAGCTGCACCTGGAGCCGAAGGAGATCTTCGACACCGAGCTCGCCTCCCGCCTGCTCGGTCATGACCGGGTGGGTCTGGCCGCCGTCGTCGAGGACACGCTCGGCATCACCCTGAAGAAGGAGCACTCGGCCGCCGACTGGTCGACCCGTCCGCTGCCCGACTCCTGGCTTGACTATGCCGCGCTCGACGTGCTGCATCTCGTCGACGTCCGCGACGCTCTCGTCGCCGAGCTCGAGGAACAGGGCAAGACCGCCTTCGCCGCTCAGGAGTTCGCCGCCACCCTGGCGCGCGCCCCGAAGGCCCCGCGCGAAGACCCCTGGCGGCGACTGAGCGGACTCCACCAGGTCCGTGGTGCCCGCAACCTCGCCGTCGCCCGTGCCCTGTGGGAGGCCCGCGAGATGTACGCGCAGCAGCAGGACATCTCCCCCGGGCGCCTCGTGCCCGACCGTTCCCTCGTCGCCGCGGTCCTCGCCAACCCCGCCTCCAAGCAGGCCCTCGCGGGAGTCAAGGAGTTCCAGGGCCGCGCGAGCCGCACCCAGCTCGACCGCTGGTGGCAGGCGATCGTCGACGGCCGTGCCGCAGACACGCTGCCGCGCGAACGCGTGCCGAGCGATGCGCTCCCCCCGCCCCGCGCCTGGGGCGACCGCAACCCGGAGGCCGACGCCCGCCTGAAGGCCGCCCGTCCCGCCGTCGAGGCGGTCGCGGAGGAGCTGGGCATGCCCACCGAGAACCTCCTCACGCCCGAGTACCTGCGCCGGGTCGCGTGGGACGGCCCGGGCGCCACCGCGGAAGAGATCGGCGCCGCCCTCTCCGCACTCGGGGCACGCCCCTGGCAGGTTGAACAGACTGCACAGAAGATCGCCGACGCCTTTGTAGAGGCGACGCAATCGCCCGACACCACGTCCGCGACCGCTTCGTAGGTTCGATCCAACCGATTCCTCCCGGTTTCCGGCCGTTCATAGACTGAGGCCACCGCACTAACTTGGAGGCAGAGTGGCCGAGATCTCGGACGTCTTCTTCGTCGATGGAGTGCGCACCCCCTTCGGGCGCGCCGGCGAAAAGGGCATGTACTGGAACACCCGCGCGGATGACCTCGCCGTCAAGGCGACCATCGGCCTGATGGAGCGCAACGCGGCCGTGCCGGCGGACCGCATCGACGATGTCGCGATCGCCGCGACGAGCCAGACCGGCGACCAGGGGCTCACCCTCGGACGGTCGGTGGCGATCCTCGCCGGACTGCCTCAGACCGTCCCCGGACTCGCGGTCGAGCGCATGTGCGCCGGCGCGATGACGAGCGTGACCACCATGGGCGCTTCGATCGGCGTGGGCATGTACGACCTCGCCCTCGCGGGCGGCGTCGAGCACATGGGCCACCACCCGATCGGCGCGAACGCCGACCCGAACCCCCGCTTCGTGGCGGAGAAGATGGTCGACCCGGGCGCTCTCAACATGGGCGTCACCGCGGAGCGCATCTTCGACCGCTTCCCGCACCTCACCAAGGAGCGCTCCGACCGCTACGGCATGCGCAGCCAGCAGAAGGTGCAGGCCGCCTACGACGCCGGCAAGATCCAGCCGGACCTCGTGTCGGTCGCGATCAAGGGCGCCGACGGCGCCTGGGGTCTGGCCACCGAGGACGAGGGCCGCCGTCCGCAGACCACGATGGAGGACCTCGCCGGCCTCAAGACGCCGTTCCGTCCGCACGGTCGCGTGACCGCAGGGACGTCGTCGCCGCTCACCGATGGCGCGACGATGTCGCTGCTCGCCGGCGGCGGCGCCGTCAAGGAGCTCGGACTCGCGCCCAAGATGCGCATGGTCTCGTTCGCCTTCGCCGGTGTGCAGCCCGAGATCATGGGCATCGGCCCGATCCCGTCGACCGAGAAGGCGCTCAAGAAGGCCGGTCTCGACATCTCCGACATCGGACTCTTCGAGCTCAACGAGGCGTTCGCCATCCAGGTCATCTCCCTGCTCGACCACTTCGGCATCGACGACGACGACCCCCGCGTGAACCCGTGGGGCGGCGCGATCGCCGTGGGCCACCCGCTGGCCGCATCCGGCGTCCGCCTCATGATCCAGCTCGCGGCGCAGTTCGCCGAGCGCCCCGACGTGCGCTACGGCCTGACGGCGATGTGCGTCGGTCTCGGTCAGGGCGGATCGGTCATCTGGGAGAACCCGCACTACGACGGAAAGAAGAAGAAGTGAGCTACGACGACGTCGACTTCTCGCCCATCCAGGCGCTCACCGAGGGAGAGGTCATCACGCACTCCCCCGTGCGTGACATCCGCCTCGCGTCGGGCAAGGTCCTCGCCCTGATCACGCTGGACAACGGTCGGGACCACACCCGCCCGAACACCCTCGGTCCGGCCACCCTCACCGAACTCGGCGCGACACTCGACGGCCTGAAGAGCCGCGCGGCGGCCGGCGAGATCCAGGCGGTCGGCGTCACCGGCAAGCAGTACATCATGGCCGCCGGTGCCGACCTCTCGGACATCAGCAAGGTCGGCTCCCGGGACAACGCGCGTCTGATCGCCCAGCTCGGCCACAAGGTGCTCGGCAAGCTGAGCGAGCTCGGCGTGCCGTCGTTCGCGTTCGTGAACGGACTCGCACTGGGCGGTGGCCTGGAGATCGCGCTGAACTCCACGTACCGCACGGTCGACGCATCGGCGGCGGCCGTGGCGCTCCCCGAGGTCTTCCTCGGCATCATCCCCGGCTGGGGCGGGGCGTACCTGCTGCCGAACCTCATCGGCATCGAGAACGCCCTCGAGGTGGTCATCTCCAACCCGCTCAAGCAGAACCGCATGCTGAAGCCGCAGCAGGCCTTCGACCTCGGCATCTTCGACGCCATCTTCCCCGCCGCGAACTACCTCGAGAACTCGCTCGCGTGGGCCGACGCGGTCCTCGGCGGCAAGAAGGTCGTGCGCAAGAACGAGCCGGGCAAGATCGAGCGGCTCACCAAGTGGCCGATCGCCATCAAGATGGCGCGCGGCATGCTGGAGTCCAAGATCGGCACCGTGCCGAAGTCGCCCTACGCGGCTCTCGAGCTGCTCGACAAGGCGAAGAGCGGCACCAAGGCGGAGGGTTTCGCCCGCGAGGACGAGGCGCTGGCGGAACTCGTGACCGGGGACCAGTTCGCCGCGTCGATGTACGCCTTCGACCTCGTGCAGAAGCGTGCGAAGCGTCCGGTCGGCGCACCGGACAAACAGCTCGCGAAGAAGGTCACCAAGGTCGGCATCATCGGCGCGGGTCTCATGGCCAGCCAGTTCGCGCTGCTGTTCGTGCGCAAGCTCCAGGTGCCGGTGCTGATCACCGACCTGGACCAGGCACGCGTGGACAAGGGCGTCGCCTACATCCACGAGGAGATCGGCAAGCTGGAGGCCAAGGGCCGCGTGGACGCGGACACCGCGAACAAGCTGCGCGGGCTCGTCACGGGCACCACCGACAAGGCTCTCTACGCGGACTGCGACTTCGTGATCGAGGCGGTCTTCGAGGAGGTCGGCGTCAAGCAGCAGGTCTTCGGTGAGATCGAGAAGATCATCGCGGAGGACGCGGTGCTCGCCACGAACACCTCGTCGCTGTCGGTCGAGGAGATCGGCGCGAAGCTCGCCCACCCCGAACGGCTCGTCGGCTTCCACTTCTTCAACCCGGTCGCGGTCATGCCGCTGATCGAGATCGTGAAGACGCCGATGACCGCGGACACCGCACTGTCCACCGCGTTCGTCGTCGCCAAGAACCTGGGCAAGAACGCGGTGCTCACCGCCGACGCCCCGGGCTTCGTGGTGAACCGCCTGCTCGCGAAGGTCATGGGCGAGGCGGCGCGCGCCGTCTACGAGGGCACTCCGATCGCCGACGTCGAGAAGGCGTTCGCGCCGCTCGGCCTGCCGATGGGGCCCTTCCAGCTCATCGACCTCGTCGGCTGGAAGGTGGCAGCGCACGTGCAGGACACGATGGTGCGCGCATTCCCCGACCGGTTCTACGCCAACGAGAACTTCCACGCCCTCGCCGAGCTCGACCAGGTCGTCGAGAAGGACAAGGGCGGGCGTGTGGTCGGCTGGACGAAGCAGGCCGAGAAGGTCCTGGCGCCCGCCGTCGGCAAGAGCCCGGCATCCGCGGCCACGATCCTGCAGCGCGTGCAGGACGGGCTCGCGACCGAGATCAAGCTGATGCTCGACGAGGGCGTGGTCCCGGAGGTCGAGGACATCGACCTGTGCCTCATCCTCGGGGCAGGCTGGCCGTTCATCGACGGTGGGGCCTCGCCGTATCTCGATCGCGAGGGGGCGTCCGAGCGCGCGTTCGGCGGTTCCTTCCACACCCCGCAGATCCGCGGCATCGAAAGCCGCTGATCACGTCTCCGCAGGGGGTCGCGCCGTAGGCGTGGCCCCCTGTGTCGTCCCCGGTGCCGGACGGGCATCCGGCTCGCCGCGGCGCGGCCAGTGCGACAGGGCATGCTCCGCGAGCGCGGTGATGGTCAGGGACGGGTTCACCCCCGGATTGGCGGGCACAGCGGCCCCGTCGACGACGTGCAACCCCGGGTGTCCCCAGACGCGCTGATACTCGTCCACGACACCCTCCTCCGGTGAACCGGAGATCACGGCTCCGCCGAGGAAGTGTGCCGTGAGCGGGATCCCGAAGACCTCCGGCCACGAGCCGCGCGCCTCGGCGGGAACCCCACCCTCGCGCTCCAGACGCGCAGCGATGGCACGGGCCGCGCGATGCGCCTCGGGGAGGTGGCTGGGATTCGGCGCACCGTGACCCTGCGCGCTCGTCAGCCTCGTCCGCCCGAAGCGGCGCCGCAGCGACAGCGTGAGCGAGTTGTCGGCGGTCTGCATGACGAGTGCGATGATCCCGCGCTCGCTCCACCGCCGGAGGGACGCGAGGCGCAGGGCCCGGGCGGGGCGGCGCAGCAGCGAGGCCGCCAGCGCGGCGAGGCGCCCCGGAAGCGCGCGGTCGCCCGGGACCAGCACGGTGGCGAGAGCGCCCATGAGGTTCGACCCCGGACCGTAGCGGACGTTCTCGACGTGGGTGCGGTCATCCACGTGGAACGATGTGGTGATCGCCACGCCCCGCGCCAGGTCCACCCGCTCGGGCACCCGGACGGCGACGGCGCCGTCCAAGGCCTCCGAGTTGGTGCGGGTGAGCCGGCCCACGGCGTCGGAGACGTGCGGCAGCGCGCCGGCGGCCTTCATCCGATGGAGGAGCTGCTGGGTGCCCCAGGTGCCCGCCGCCAGGACGACCTCCCGTGCCGTGACGGTCTGAGGACGCCGTCGGAACCAGGAGCCGCTGCGGCGCGTCGTGACGGAGAATCCGCCGTTCGGGAGCTCCCGCACCTCGGTCACGGTACGCAGCGGCTCGATGACCGCTCCGCGGCGCTCGGCGAGGGCGAGGTAGTTCTTCATCAGGGTGTTCTTGGCACCGACGCGGCAGCCGACCATGCAGTTGCCGCAGAGCGTACAGCCCGTGCGCTCGGGGCCCTCACCGCCGAAGAACGGGTCAGCGACTCGCTCACCGGGTACGCCGAACCACACGCCGACGGGTGCCCGGCGGAAGGTCGCGCCCACCCCGAGGTCCTCGGCGGCACCGGCCATGATCCGCTCGACGGGTCCGTCGTGAGGATAGTGCTCCACCACGCCGAGCATGCGCTTGGCCGTGGCGTAGTGCGGGGCCAGAGCCGCGCTCCAGTCCCGGATCGACGACCACTGCGGGTCGGCGAAGAACGCCGCGCCCGGCTCGTACAGCGTGTTCGCGTAGTTGAGCGACCCGCCGCCGACGCCGGCGCCGGCGAGGATCATCACGTGCGGAAGCCGATGGATGCGCTGCACTCCGAAGCACCGGAGCGCCGGGGCCCAGAGATAGCGACGCACGTCCCAGCTCGTCTTCGCGAAGTCCTCGTCGGCGAATCGTCGCCCGGCCTCGAACACGCGGACGCGGTAGCCCTTCTCGGTGAGCCGGAGGGCGGCGACGGAGCCGCCGAACCCCGACCCGACGATCACGACGTCCTCATCGAACATGTGCGTCCCCCCTCTCCGCGTCGGTCATGACGGTCAGCGCCGCCGCGCGGACCGAGATCGTGCAGGTCTCCTCCCCCACGCGCTCGCCGTCCGCGTAGGCCACGAGACCGGGCGCGGCGACGGTGACCTCGCGCGCCCGGAGGTGGTGCACCTCCGGGCGCGCGAGATGCGTCCCGCGCAGGAGCACGGGGAACAGGCGCACCAGGCGGAGGCGGCCCAGGGGTCCCACGGCGACCACGTCGAGGGTGCCGTCATCCGGAACGGCGCCCACGCAGACCGGCATCCCCCCGCCGTAGCTGGCCGTGTTCCCGACCGCCACCAGAGTGCCGCGGGCGGGGATCACCGGGCCGTCATCGGCGCGGATCGTGAAGTCGAGCGGGCGCAGCCGGACGAGCACGATGAGCAGCGCGAGGTAGTACCGCAGTGCGCCGGACGGCCAGCGGAGGCGATTGGTACGATCGCTCACGCGGGCGTCGAACCCCAGCGCCGCCACGGTGAGGAACAGCGACGTGCCCGTCGACGTCCGCACCTCGCCGATGTCGATGGGGCGGGGCAGACCGGTCAGGGCGAGCTCGACAGCCGCCGCCACGTCCGTGCGCGGCAGCCCGAGCGCTCGCGCCAGGTCGTTTCCGGTGCCGGCGGGGACCACCGTGACCGGGACGCCTGCGGCGCACACCACGTCGAGGATGCCCGAGAGGGTGCCGTCGCCGCCCACCAGGACGAGCCCGTCCGGTGCCGCGTCCAGCGCGAGCATCGCGAGCCGCCTCGTCTCCGCGGGCGACCCTCCGACGTAGACGCGGACATCCGCGCCCCGCTGTCGCAGGTGATCGAGCGCCTCCTCGGTGACCCGCTGCCCACGGCCCTTGCCGGAGAGCGGATTCGACAGCACCGCGATGTGCCCCATCTCAGACGGTCGCCCTCGTCGGGACATCGACGAGCACGGCACCCGGATTCATGATGCCGCGAGGGTCCAGCTCCCGCTTGACGGCGGTGAGGATCCGCACGCCGGTCTCACCGATCTCCTGCGCGAGCCAGGGGGCGTGATCACGACCCACGGCGTGATGATGGCTGATCGTCCCGCCGTTCGCGAGGATCGCGTCGTTCACCCTGCCCTTCACCTCGGCCCACGCGCCCAACGGTTCGCGTCGCAGTCCGGCGAGCACCGTGAAGTAGAGGGAGGCGCCCGTCGGATACACGTGCGAGACGTGGCACATGACGTACGAACGCGCGTCGACCGCGTCGAAGCCGTCCCGCAGCGCCGCCTCGACGGCCTCCTTCAGAGTGCGCAGGTTCGACCAGGTCGTCGCCGTCTCCAGCGTCTCGCAGAAGACCCCGGCGTCGAGCAGCGCATCGCGCAGGTAGGGTCCGTCGAATCGTCCCGCCGCCCACTCCTCCGCATCGCCGGTGCCCGCGGGACGACCGCCCGCCGCGGCGAGGATCGCTGCGGTCCGGTCGCGGCGCGCCGCGGCCTCGTCGCCCTCGAACACCGTCACGACGCTCGCTCCCTTCGCGAGGGCCTTCCCGATCCGGCCGACCTGGGCGAGGCTCACGGCAGTCTCGGCCTCGTCGGAGAGACGGATGACCGTGGGACCTGCCCCCTGCTGCACGACGCGGCGGAGCGCATCGGCACCGCCGGCGAAATCGGGGAAGGTCCACGACTCGAAGATCCGCACCGTCGGCACCGGGTGCACGCGGACCCGGACCTCGGTGATGACGCCGAAGATCCCCTCGGAGCCGAGGAAGAGGCGGAGGAGATCGGGGCCGGCCGCCGACCCCGGCGCGCGTCCGAGGTCGAGGTCTCCCGTCGGTGTCGCGACCCGGATCCCCGTCACCATCGTCTCGAACCGCCCGTTGCCCGCGGAGTTCTGTCCGGACGACCGTGCAGCCGCGAACCCTCCGATCGTGGCGTACCGGAAGCTCTGCGGGAAGTGACCCAACTCCAAGCCGTGTGCGGAGAGCTGCGCTTCGGCATCGGGTCCGGTCGTCCCCGCCGCAAGGGTCGCCTCGCCGCTCAGCGTGTCGAGGTGGAGCAGGCCGGAGAGCCGGCGCAGATCGAGGCTGAGCACGGCGCGATGCGGGCCGGGCTCCGGGTCCAGCGCCCCCACGACGCTCGTTCCCCCGCCGAAGGGGATCACGGCGAGCCCCCGCTCCCCCGCCACAGCGAGACACGCACGGACGGCGTCGTGGTCCGCGGGAGACACGACGGCATCGGGCGCATCCTGCTCGAGAGCCCGTCGACGCAGGAGATCGGGCGTGGAACGTCCTCCCGCATGCCGGAGCCGTCCCGCAGTCGAGACGTCGACCGCATCGGCGCCCACGGAATCTTCGAGTGCAGCGACATCGTCCGCCGTCAGCCGGGAGGGCCGGACGCGCACGTCCTCCAGCGCGGGCGGCTGCGGAGGGCGCCGCACGCGGCCCAACAGCAACGGCAGCAGCCCGCGGACGGCGAGCGGGAGGTCCTTCGCCCGACTCGGGTCGCCCCACCCGTTCCAGCGCATCTCGGGTCTGTCGGCTCCACTGCCGTTCCGCTGCTCCATGCGTTACAGTGTGACACATCATGGAAGAACGTCAATCTGCCACCCTTCCCTCGGGCTCCCTCGCCCCGGCGTGGGACGCCACGCAGCGGCGCGTGCTCGACGCGGCCGATGACCTGCTCGTCCGCGGCGGCGTGCACGGCGTGACGATCGCCGCCCTCGCACGGCGTTCCGGCCTCAGCCGGCCCACCATCTACCGGACGTGGCGGGATGCCGACGATGTCGTCCGTTCCGCGCTCCTGCGGCGGGTCGCCGACCTCCTCGACGGGTTCCCCGAGCGAGCCAACTCGCGAGACGCTCTCGTCGAGGACGTGCTGCGGTTCACCTCGCTGTTCCGCGCCGACCCGGTGTACGCCCATCTCCTCGACGAGGAGCCCGAAGCGTTCACC
Organism: Microbacterium meiriae; assembly: GCF_040686935.1. NCBI lineage: Bacteria > Bacillati > Actinomycetota > Actinomycetes > Micrococcales > Microbacteriaceae > Microbacterium > Microbacterium meiriae. Next base: position 364,303 of record NZ_JBFBMF010000002.1, on the reverse strand, counting down.
CGCTACACCCTGCACCGCGTGGGGTCCAGCCAGCGGCTCATCCTGCGGTGGTTGTCCGACGCTATCGCAGCCGGCCAGGCCGACGGATCGGTGCGCGGGGGCGCCCCCGGCGAGATCGCCGTCATGCTGCTCCTGATCGCCCAGTCCGCTGTGCTGTCGCACGCGACGGTGGCCGACCTCATCGACGAGCGGACCTGGGAGCGCGAGCTCCGCGCCGCGCTGGACGGTCACCTGCGGCCATGACCCCTGCCTCGACCGCCCTCCATGCGGGCCGCCGTCGACGCGAACTCGACGCCGCGGCCGACGACACCTGCGACCTCCTCGTCGTCGGCGGAGGGATCACCGGAACGGGCGTGGCCCTGGACGCCGCATCGCGCGGAGTCCGCGTGACCCTGATCGAGGCGGAGGACCTCGCGTTCGGGACGAGCCGGTTCAGCTCGAAACTCGTCCACGGCGGGCTGCGGTATCTCGCGACGGGGGACGTGGCGACGGCACGCGAGAGCGCACGCGAACGGCATCTGCTGATGACGGTGATCGCGCCCCACCTCATCCGTCCGCTCGGGCAGCTTCTCCCTTTCGCGCCCGGCGTCAGCGGCCGCCAGCGCGGGGCCGGAGCGGCGGGGATGGCCATGGGCGACCTCCTCCGCCTGCAAGCGCGCACGAGCGGGAAGGTGCTGCCGGGACCGCACGCCGTCGGGACGGCGAGGGCGCTGCGCCTGTTCCCCGCGCTCAACCCCTGGGGACTCCGAGGGGGCATGGTCACGTACGACGGCCAGCTGTCCGATGACGCCGCCCTCGTCGTGGCCGTCGCCCGGACGGCGGCCGGTCTCGGCGCGCGGATCCTGACCAGGGTGCGCGCCGAGCGGCTGCATGCCGACGGAACCACGGCGACGGACATGCTCACCGGGGAACGCATCGAGATCCGTGCACGGGCGGTCGTCAACGCCACCGGAGTCTGGGCGGCGACTCTGGACGACGGCCTCACGCTGCGCCCGAGCCGCGGCACCCACATCGTCCTCGGCGCCGCAGACCTCGGGCATCCGACCGCTGCGCTCACCATCCCGCTCGAAGGCTCCATCAGCCGCTACGTGTTCGCCCTGCCCCAGCGCGGTGGGCGTGTCATCGTCGGACTCACCGACGTGGATGCGCCCGGACCCATCCCCTCCGTCGCCGAGCCCACCGAGACCGAGATCGACTTCCTCCTGGAGACACTGAACCGCCTGCTCGCGGTGCCGTTGGCGCGGGACCGCGTCCGCGGGGCGTTCGCGGGGCTGCGTCCACTGGTCGACACCGGAGCGGCCGAGACGGCGGACGTCTCCCGCCGGCATCTCGTCCGCACCTCCGAGTCCGGGGTCGTCTCCGTGCTCGGCGGCAAGCTCACGACCTACCGACGCATGGCGGAGGACGCGGTGGATCTGGCGGTGCGACAGCGCGGCCTCCGGGTCGGGTCCAGCGGCACCGCGACCCTGCGGCTGATCGACGATCCCGCCCCGGACAACGGCTCGCAGGACGCCGTTGCGGACGGCATCGCCCTCTCCCGACCGGTCGTCGAGCACGCGGTCCGGTCGCAGGGCGCGCTCACCGCGGCCGACGTCCTCGACCGCCGTACGCGGATCGGGCTGGTCCCCGACGAACGCGCTAGAGCCCTCCCAGCGGTGGAACGGATCGTCGCCGAGACCCTCGCCGACTCACCCTGACCGCCGGAGGCCGGTCGCAGGGAGCCTCCGTCAGTGGCGCTCGTGCAGGGGGAGCTCGATCGCACCGGTCTCCCCGGCGTGGCGCGCCTTCGGGATGCGCGTACCGAGCACCTGCGCCACGACGTCCTGAGCGATCTTCGAGGCCGTGAGACCGGCATCGGCGAGGATCTGGTCGCGCGACGCGTGGTCGATGAACTCGTCGGGAAGACCCAGCTCGTCGACGGCCGTGTCGATGCCCGCCTCGCGGAGCACCTGCCGCACGCGCGTGCCGATGCCGCCCACGCGGATGCCGTCCTCCAGCGTGATCACCAGTCGATGCTGCGCAGCGAGCTCGACGACCGACGGCTGCACGGGGATCGCCCAGCGCGGGTCGATCACGGTGGCGCCGATGCCCTGGGCGCGCAGCCGATCGGCCACATCGACGGCCAGGGCGGCGAACGGGCCGATCGCCACGATGAGGACGTCTTCGCCCTCGCCCCGTGCGAGCACGTCCACGCCGTCCTCGAGGCGCTCGAGCGCCGGGAGGTCAGCGGAGACATCGCCCTTCGGGAAGCGGATGACAGTCGGGGCGTCCTCCACGGCGACCGCTTCGTCCAGTGCCTCGGTCAGCCGCGCGCCGTCGCGGGGGGCTGCGATGCGGATGTGCGGGACGATCTGCAGCATCGCCAGATCCCACATGCCGTGGTGACTCGGTCCGTCCGGGCCGGTGACGCCGGCGCGATCGAGCACGAACGTGACGCCCGCCCGGTGCAACGCGACGTCCATGAGTACCTGGTCGAACGCGCGCCCCATGAACGTGGCGTAGACGGCGACGACCGGGTGCAGCCCGCCGTACGCGAGTCCGGCGGCCGAGGCCACCGCGTGCTGCTCAGCGATGCCGACGTCGTAGACCCGGTCGGGGAAGCGCTCCGCGAAGGGGGCGAGGCCGGTGGGCCGGAGCATGGCGGCGGTGATGGCGATCACGTCCGAGCGTCGCTCCCCGACCTTCACGAGAGCGTCGGAGAAGACATCGGTCCACCCTCGGCCGCCTGAGGACAGGGTCTCCCCCGTCGTCGGGTCGATCTTGCCGACCGCGTGGAACTGGTCGGCCTCGTCGTCGCGGGCCGGCTGGTAGCCGCGACCCTTCTCGGTGATCGCGTGCACGATGACCGGTGCACCGTAGGACTTCGCGAGCTCCAGCGTCTCCAGCAGCGCCGGCAGATCGTGACCGTCGACCGGGCCGAGGTACTTGATGTCGAGGTTGGAGTACAGCGCCTCGTTGTTCGTGAACCGCGAGAGGAAGCCGTGCGTGCCGCCGCGCACGCCGCGGAACACTGCGCGTCCCACCGGCCCGAACGCACGGAAGAGGCGATCGGACTTGTGGTGGAGGTCCTTGTAGGCCGCGGCGGTGCGGACCCGGTTGAGGAAGCGCGACATGCCGCCGATGGTCGGCGCGTACGAGCGGCCGTTGTCGTTGACGACGATGACGAGGTTGCGGTCGTTGTCGTCGGAGATGTTGTTCAGCGCCTCCCATGTCATACCGCCGGTCAGCGCGCCGTCGCCGACGACCGCGACGACGTGTCGGTCCGCGCGGCCGGTGGCGGTGAGTGCCCGCGACACGCCGTCGGCCCAGCTCAGGGAGCTGGAGGCGTGAGACGACTCGACGACGTCGTGCGCGCTCTCCGCGCGCTGCGGGTAGCCGGCAAGCCCCTCCCGGACGCGCAGCTTCGAGAAGTCCTGGCGACCGGTGAGGATCTTGTGGACGTACGACTGATGGCCGGTGTCGAAGATGAAGGGGTCGTCCGGAGAGGAGAACACGCGGTGCAGGGCGATCGTCAGCTCCACCACGCCGAGGTTCGGCCCGAGGTGACCGCCCGTCTGCGAGACGTTCTCGACGAGGAACGCGCGGATCTCCGAGGCGAGTTCTTCCAGTTGCTCCGGAGAGAGCCGATCAAGATCGCGCGGTCCAGAGATGCTCGGAAGAATGGGCATCTGCGCCTCCTCACAGGCCTCGACGGAGCGTCCGAACGGGTGCGGACGTCTTCCCGATCCTACCGCTCGGAGCCGGGAATCCCCCGAGGGCGGGGGACCCTTGACACGCCGAAGGGGCCCGTGTCGGTGGACACGGGCCCCTTCATCGATGCGCCTCAGACGAGCGAGCGCAGCACGTACTGCAGGATGCCGCCGTTGCGGTAGTAGTCCGCCTCACCGGGGGTGTCGATGCGGACGACCGCGTCGAACTCGACCGGCTGCTTGCCCTCGGGCGAGTGCTCGCTCGGGGTGGCGGTGACCTTGACCGTCTTCGGGGTGACGCCGTTGTTGAGCTCCTCGAGCCCCGTGATCGAGACGATCTCGGTGCCGTCGAGACCCAGCGACTCCCAGCTCTCCCCCGCGGGGAACTGCAGCGGGACGACGCCCATGCCGATGAGGTTGGAGCGGTGGATGCGCTCGAAGCTCTCCGTGATCACGGCCTTGACGCCCAGGAGGCTCGTGCCCTTGGCCGCCCAGTCGCGCGACGAGCCGGAGCCGTACTCCTTGCCGCCGAACACGACGAGCGGGGTGCCCTGCTCGGCGTAGTTCATGCACGCGTCGTAGATGTACGACTGCGGGCCGTCGGGCTGGGTGAAGTCGCGGGTGTAACCGCCCTCGACGATCTGCCCGTCGTTCACGGCCGAGACCATGAGGTTCTTCAGGCGGATGTTCGCGAAGGTCCCGCGGATCATGACCTCGTGGTTGCCGCGACGCGAGCCGAAGGAGTTGAAGTCCTTGCGGTCGACGCCGTGCTCCGTGAGGTACTGGGCCGCGGGGGTGCCCGGCTTGATGTTTCCGGCCGGCGAGATGTGGTCGGTGGTGACCGAGTCGCCGAGCGTCGCCATGACCCGGGCACCTTCGATGTCCTTCACCGGGGTGAGCTCCATCGTCATGCCATCGAAGTACGGGGCCTTGCGCACGTAGGTCGAGTCCTCGTCCCACTGGAACGTGTCGTCGTCCGGCGTGGGCAGGTTGCGCCAGCGCTCGTCACCGTCGAACACGGTGGCGTACTGCTTGATGAACTGGTCGCGCGAGATCGACGAGTCGACGATCTCCTGCACCTCGTCCGGCGAGGGCCAGATGTCCTTGAGGAACACGTCGTTGCCGTCCGCGTCCGTGCCGAGCGCGTCCGTCTCGAAGTCGAAGTGCATCGAGCCGGCGAGGGCGTACGCGATGACCAGCGGCGGGCTCGCCAGGTAGTTCATCTTCACGTCCGGGCTGATGCGGCCCTCGAAGTTGCGGTTGCCCGAGAGGACGGCCGTCACGGCGAGGTCGTGCGAGTTGATCGCCTCGGAGACCTCTTCGATCAGCGGACCGGAGTTTCCGATGCAGATGGTGCAGCCGTAGCCGACCGTGTAGAAGCCGAGGCCCTCGAGGTCCTTGTCCAGGCCGGACTTCTCGTAGTAGTCCGTGACGACCTTCGACCCCGGGCCGAGCGTGGTCTTCACCCACGGCTTCTGCTTGAGGCCCTTCTCCCGCGCCTTGCGGGCGAGGAGACCGGCGGCGATCATGACCGACGGGTTGGACGTGTTGGTGCACGACGTGATGGCGGCCAGCGTGACGGCGCCGTTGTCGAGGGTGTACTGCTCGCCCTCGGGAGTCGTGACCGGCACGGGGTTCGACACGTTGGCCGGCGCACCGCTGCTGATGTGCACCGGACGCGTGGTCGGCTCCTCCTCCCCCGGGACCTGACCGGGGTCGGACGCCGGGAAGGAGTGCTTGGACTCGAGGTCGACGATGTCGTCGCTGGTCGAGGCCGTGGCGTAGTTCAGGATGTCCTGCTCGAACTGCGTCTTCGCCTCGGAGAGGAGGATGCGGTCCTGCGGGCGCTTCGGCCCGGCGATGGACGGGACGACCGTGCTCAGGTCGAGCTCCATGTACTCGCTGAAGACGGGCTCGTGAGAGGCGTCGTGCCAGAGCTTCTGCTCCTTGGCGTAGGCCTCGACGAGCGCGACGGCCTCGTCGCTGCGGCCGGTGAGACGCAGGTAGTCGAGGGTGACGTCGTCGATCGGGAAGATCGCGGCGGTCGAGCCGAACTCGGGCGACATGTTGCCGATCGTCGCGCGGTTCGCGAGCGGCACGGAGGCGACGCCCTCGCCGTAGAACTCGACGAACTTGCCGACGACGCCGTGCTTGCGCAGCATGTCGGTGATGGTGAGCACCACGTCGGTCGCCGTCACACCGGCGGGGATCTCACCGGAGAGCTTGAAGCCGACGACGCGCGGGATGAGCATCGACACGGGCTGGCCGAGCATCGCGGCCTCGGCCTCGATGCCGCCGACGCCCCAGCCGAGCACGCCCAGGCCGTTGACCATCGTGGTGTGCGAGTCGGTGCCGACACAGGTGTCGGGGTAGGCCTGGAGGACGCCGCCGTTGGTGCGGTCGTAGATGACCTTCGCGAGGTGCTCGATGTTCACCTGGTGGACGATGCCGGTGCCGGGGGGCACGACCTTGAAGTCCTGGAACGCGGTCTGGCCCCAGCGGAGGAACTGGTACCGCTCGCCGTTGCGCTCGTACTCGATCTCGACGTTGCGCTCGAGCGCGTTCTCGGTGCCGAACAGGTCGGCGATGACGGAGTGGTCGATGACCATCTCGGCCGGCGAGAGCGGGTTGATCTTGTTCGGGTCTCCCCCGAGCGCCGTCACGGCCTCGCGCATGGTGGCGAGGTCGACGATGCAGGGCACACCGGTGAAGTCCTGCATGACGACGCGCGCCGGCGTGAACTGGATCTCGGTGTTGGGCTCCGCGTTGGCGTCCCACGACCCGAGCGCCTCGATCTGCGCCTTCGTGACGTTCGCGCCGTCCTCGGTGCGAAGCAGGTTCTCCAGGAGGACCTTGAGGCTGAAGGGGAGCTTGTCGAAACCGGGCACCGTGTCGATGCGGAAGATCTCGTAGTCGGTGCTGCCGACCGTCAGGGTGCTCTTGGCACCGAAGCTGTTCACCGTGGACACGAATCCGTCTCCTTCTATTCGGATGGGAGCGACAGGCGCCTCCATCTTGCTCGCCGGTGCGGCCGCGCGGCTAGCAAGGGGGACCTAACCAGTCTGCTCCGCGCAGGTCACCGGCGAAAGCCCGTGATTCATCTTGATGTCGAGATAAATCTATCACGCCGCCGCGGGGTCGTCGTGCGACGACGCGCGGGGATAGAGCGCACGGACGACCAGCCAGGTCACGGCGATCAGCGGCGCGAACAACGGCAGTCCCATCACGAGCTTGAGGGTTCCGAGCGCCGTGACGTCGCCGGCCAGGTAGAGGGGGAACTGCACGATCAAACGCGCGAAGAACAGCGCGGCCCAGGCGATGCCCAGCCAGAAGAACGCCCGCCGCTTGCGACGATCCGCACGCCAGGCGGTGCCCTCCCCCATGAGGAAGCCGACGGCGAGTCCGATGACGGACCAGCCGATGAGAGCGGAGACGAGGATCGCCGAGCCGTATACCGCGTTCGTGATGAGGCCGGGGACGAAGTTGTCCTCGCCACGGCCTGTCCACAGGGCCAGCCCGGCGGCGGCCACGGCGGCGATCAGTCCGCCGAGGGCGGCCGACGGCGGCGACTTCTGCACCAGCCGGACGAGGGTGAACACGGCGGCCAGACCGACCGACACTCCGAGGGGCAGCAGCAGGGGTTCCGGCCGGAGGGTGAACAGGATCACGAACGCGAGGCTCGGCAGCACCGACTCCAGGATCCCGCGCCAGCCGCCCATGGCCGACCAGACGACCTTGTGCGTCTGCGCGTTCTCGGACGGATCGAGCCCAGCCTTGCGCGCCGCACCGCCGAGGGCTGCTCCGAGGATCTCCGACGCGCTCTGCGTGCGCGGCTCCTCGGGGTCCGGCGTGGTCACGCGGAGCCCGGCGTCGCCGGCATCTTCAGCGGGATGAGGTCGCGCGGCGGCATGGGCGCTCCCCCGCGCACGACGACGATCGAGCGGAACAGGTCCTCGACCTTCGCCGCGGCCTCGGGGTCGGACGCCGCCGCGCCGCCGATCACGCCGCGCAGGAACCAACGGGGACCGTCGATGCCGATGAAGCGCGCGAGACGCAGGCCGGAGCCCTCGCTGGCCGTCGCGGGGACCTCGGCGAGGAGCTCCTTGCCGAGCGGTCCTTCCCGCTCCTCGACGCGGCCGCCCTGCGCCTTGACCTGGTCGCGCAGCTGGACCCGCGTCTCATCCCAGAGACCGCCGCTGCGCGGAGCCGCGAACGGCTGCACCTGGAGAGAGGACTCGGCGTAGTCGAGCCCGACCGCCACGATGCGCTTGCTCTGCTCCTCCACCTCGAGCCGCAGGTTCAGGCCCTCGCGCGGCAGGATCTTGATCCCGCCGAGGTCGATGTAGGGGCGGACGGGGTTCGCCTCGGAGTCGTCGAACGGGCCCTCGGTGGCGCGGTTCTCCGGCGCCGACTTGGAGGGGGTGTCGTTGCTGTCGGTCATTTCGCCTGTCCTGCTTCGTTCTCGGGGGTCTGTGCCTGATAGCCGGTCGATCCGAACCCGCCGGCGCCGCGAACGCTGTCCGGCAGCTCGTCCACCGGAAGGAACCGGGCCCGAGTGACGGGCATCACGATGAGCTGCGCGATGCGATCGCCGACGGCGACATCGTACGCGCTGCGGATGTCCGTGTTGATCAGGCTCACCTTGATCTCTCCCCGGTAGCCGGCGTCGACGGTGCCGGGCGAGTTCACGATCGAGATGCCGTGCTTCGCCGCGAGACCGCTGCGGGGCACCACGAAGGCCGCATAGCCGTCGGGCAGCGCGATGCGCACGCCCGTGGGCACGAGAGCCCGCTCCCCCGGCTCCAACCGCACGGCCTCGGCGGCGACGAGATCGGCTCCGGCGTCGCCCGGATGTGCATAGCCGGGGACCACTGCGGCGATAATGGGGACATCAACGGAATCGGTCACCCCATGAGGCTAATGCAGAACCCCGCAACGGACGCACGTCCCCGCTACCACGAACGACTGGCCCCCAGCCTGTGGCTGCTGGTCACGATCGCCCTGGCGGGACCGATGGTGTCCCTGATCTTCGTGCCGGTCGGCTCGACCTTCGCGCTGCTCCTCGGAGCGGCGGTCTCGGCGCTCCTCGTGGTGGCGGCCCTCGCCCTCGCTCCGGTGGTGTCGGTGCAGGACGGCGTCCTCCGAGCCGGACGCGCCCACATCGACGTGCGCTATCTCGGCGAGCCGACGGCACTGACCGGCGAGGAGGCGCGCAGCGCCAGAGGACCCGAGCTCCCGGCTCGCGGGTGGCACCTCATCCGCGGCGGCATCGACGGAGTCGTCGTGGTGCCGAACACCGATGAGGCCGACCCCGTCGTGGCCTGGACGATCTCGACCCGCACCCCCGACCGCCTCGCCGCAGCCATCCGCGCCGCACAGGACTGACCGCCCCCGCAGACGACAGCGCGCCCCTGACCGGGATGGTCGGGGGCGCGTGGGGCGTCGCTCGGAGGGCTGCTCAGGCAGCGCACTCCTTGCAGATGGGGCCGTCGGGTCCCTCGTGGTCGAGCTGCGAGCGGTGCTTCACGAGGAAGCAGCTCATGCAGGTGAACTCGTCCTGCTGCGCGGGCAGCACGACGACATCCAGCTCGAGGTCGGAGAGGTCCGCGCCAGGGAGGTCGAAGCTCGACGGGTTGTCGGAGTCCTCGTCTCCGGTCGTGCCGGACAGCTTGTCCGGCACACGCTCCTTGAGGGCTTCGATCGACTCGGAGTCGTCTTCACTCTTTCGGGGAGCGTCGTAATCGGTTGCCATGCGGTGAATCTCCACTTTCATGGTGCGAGTGGGCGGGTGCGCCGTCGGGTAATCGGCGGCCATAGTTTGCATGACCGGCGGGCGTTTCGCAAATGCCCTCCCATGCGACAGGGCAAACTCACGGCACGCCCGCCGTATTCCCTGTCCCGGCCCGTCCGGCGTGACACCATGAACGCACACCCATCAGAGGGGCATTCGCATGGAAAACGTCACCATCGTCGGCACAGAAGCAGGAGTGCTCGTCCTCGCGACCGAGGCGGGCGAGCGGTTCGCGCTGCCCATCGACGCGGTGCTGCAGCGGGAGATCCGCCGCGCGACCCGCCAGGCCGAGCCGGCCGCACAGAAACTCGCCGCGAGCCCGCGGGATATCCAGGCGCAGATCCGCGCCGGTCTCACCGCCGCGGAGGTCGCCGAGCTGCTCGGGATCAGCGTCGACGACGTCGCCCGGTTCGAGGGCCCCGTCCTCGCCGAGCGCGAGCACGTCATCGGCCAGGCCCTCGCCGTGCCCGTCCTCATCGGCAGCGAGGTCGAGCCGGACGCGCAGCCCACCTTCGGAGCTGCGGTCCGCGCCAAGCTCGCCGAGGTGTCCGCATCGTCCGAGCGCTGGGCCAGCTGGAAGGAGGAGTCCGGCTGGATCATCAAGCTCGAGTTCTCCGCCAACGACGTCGAGCACGACGCGCGCTGGAGCTTCGACCCGCGACGCAGCGCCCTCTCGCCCCTGAACGCCGATGCCACGCAACTCTCCCGCCAGGGTTCACTCCCGGAGGGACTCATCCCCCGCCTGCGCGCGGTGGAGGCCGACCGTGTCGCCTCGCCCTATAAGGACGACAGCCGTTTCGATTCGGGTGCCTTCGGTCCCCGCCTCGTGCCGACGCCCGCCGCGGAGGCGGAGGAGCCGGCGCAGCCCGAGCGTTCGGCACCGGCGGTCCAGGACGCGGCGATCAACCGCGCTCCCGACTCCGCCTCGACGAGCCCGGAGACCGCGGACCTCCTCGAGGCCCTGCGTCGTCGCCGCGGACAGCGGGAGCCGTCGCCGATCGAGCACGAGGTCGAGGAGATCCAGGAGGATTCCGACCCGATCGCCCTGTTCGCCGCGCTCGAGGAGCCGGACGACGAGCCCGAGGCTCCGGAACCCGCACCGCGTCAGCCCGGGTCGGGCGACAGCGAGGGCAGCGGACGCCGACGGCGCCGCAACGCGATGCCGTCGTGGGACGAGATCGTCTTCGGAGCGCGCACCGACGAGTAATCGTTCCGGCGCCCCGTCAGGAGGCGAAGGCCCCGAACCGCAGGAACGGTACCCGGGTCTCGTCCGGCGTGAGCGCTCCGTGCTGTCCCACCATCCCTCGGTTGCGCTGGTCCTCGGCGGTGCCGTCGTAGAGCGCGCGCACTCCGGTGGCGATGACCAGCACGTCGCCGATGCGATCGAGGACCTCATCGCACACGACCGGACCGAAGAGGCCCGCCCGCACCGCCTCCTCTCGGGTGACGACATCGGCCGCGCCCTCGAGATCGCTGCGCAGACGCGTCGTCACCAGCGCCGCATCGGCGTCCGGCTCGCGGTAGAGGTGCAGCATGCGGGGTTCCCCACCGACATGACGGATGCCCCCGAGATGGTGCTCCTCGAGCACCACCTGCCGGTGGAACGGGACGTCGACCATGCCGTGGTCCGAGGTCACGACCACGCCGACCCGCGGAGGGACGCGAAGCGACAGCGCGCCGTCGATCCGCTCCAGCGCCGCCACCCACTCGGCAGAGGCGACACCGTGCTTGTGCCCCGCCTTGTCGACCTCGGGGAGGTAGCAGTAGACGAGCGATCCCGGATGCTCCTCGGCCAGCGTGTACGCGACCTCGACGCGTTCCTCCGGCGTCGCAGCGGGCACGAACGTCGCCCCCCTCAGCGTGGCGCGGGTGAAGCCGCTGTGCGCGTAGGTCGCGAGTCCGACCGCGAAGGTCTCCCGCCCGGCGACTGCCGCGCGCTCGAAGACGGTGGGCGCCGCCTGCCAGGTGAGCGGGTCGAGGCCGTCCGTCTCCCACCCGCTGAGCTGGTTCACGAGGACATCCCGTTTCGGGTCCCTGACCCGGTACCCGACGAGGCCGTGTTCTCCCGGCCACACGCCGGTGGTGAGGCTCGTCAGCGCGGCGGCCGTCGTCGTAGGGAAGACCGTCTGCGCGACGTCCTTCTTCGTCATCGCTGCGGTCAGCGACCGCGCGTGACCGGCATGCCCGCGGAGGCTGATCGCACCGAGGCCGTCGATCACGACCAGCACCACCGCGTCGGCGCGGGCCAGCGTGGCGGATTCGCCGCGGAGAGCGGCGCACAGGTCGTCCGCCACCCCGACGACGCTCCGGGCGCCCGGCGGCGCGGACGGTAGCATGAAGGACATCCGAGCCAGTCTGACACAGGCTCCCGTACGCCCTCAGGAAGTCCATGCCGAAAACCCCGCCGCCCGAGCCTGTCGAGGAACGCATCCAGGACATCGATCTCTCCCACGAGATGCAGGGCTCCTTCCTCGAGTACGCGTATTCCGTCATCTACTCGCGTGCGCTCCCCGATGCCAGAGACGGCCTGAAGCCGGTGCAGCGCCGCATCCTCTTCCAGATGGCGGAGATGGGATTGCGACCGGACCGCGGCCACGTCAAGAGCGCCCGCGTCGTGGGCGAGGTCATGGGGAAGCTGCATCCGCACGGCGACTCCGCGATCTACGATGCCCTCGTCCGCCTCGCCCAGGAGTGGGCGCTGCGGGTGCCGCTCGTCGACGGTCACGGCAACTTCGGATCCCTGGACGACGGTCCGGCTGCCGCGCGATACACGGAGGCGCGCCTCGCCGCCCCCGCGCTGTCGCTCACCGAGAACCTCGACGAGGACGTCGTCGACTTCATCCCGAACTACGACGGACAGTTCCAGCAGCCCGCAGTGCTGCCTGCGGCCTTCCCGAACCTGCTCGTCAACGGCGCCAGCGGCATCGCCGTGGGCATGGCGACCAACATGGCGCCGCACAACCTCATCGAGGTCGTCGCCGCGGCGACCCACCTCCTCGAGCACCCGGACGCCACCACCGAGGACCTCATGGAGTATGTCCCCGGCCCCGACTTCCCGTCGGGCGGGATCCTCATGGGACTCGACGGCGTCAAGGACGCCTACACGACCGGGCGCGGCGCCCTCAAGGTCCGCGGACGCACGTCGATCGAGCCGCTGGGTCCCCGACGTACGGGCATCATCGTCTCCGAGCTCCCGTACATGGTCGGCCCGGAGCGTCTGATCGAGAAGATCCGCGACGCGGTGCAGGCGAAGAAGCTCCAGGGCATCAGCGACGTCACCGACCTCACCGACCGCAACCATGGCCTCCGCGTCGCCATCGGCATCAAGACCGGATTCGACCCCAACGCCGTCCTGGAGCAGCTCTACCGGCTCACGCCGCTGGAGGATTCCTTCAGCATAAACAACGTCGCGCTCGTCGACGGCCAGCCCCGAACGCTCGGCCTCAAGGAGATGCTCAGCGTCTACGTCGGCCACCGCATCGAGGTCATCACGCGCCGCAGCCGGTACCGTCTCGCCCGTCGGGAGGAGCGCCTGCACCTGGTGGAGGGGCTGCTCATCGCGATCCTCGACATCGACGAGGTCATCCAGGTCATCCGGTCGTCCGACGACACCGAGCAGGCCCGCACCCGGCTCCGGTCCGTGTTCGACCTCAGCGAGCCGCAGGCCGAGTACATCCTCGAGCTGCGGCTGCGCCGCCTGACGAAGTTCTCGCGCATCGAGCTCGAGGCGGAGCGGGACGCCCTCCTCGCGGAGATCGCATCGCTGCGGGAGCTGCTCGCCAGCCCGGCGCTGCTGCGTGCCGCCGTCGCCCAGGAGCTGGACGCCGTGGCCGAGGCCTACGGGACGCCGCGCCGCACCCTGCTGATGAACGCGGCCCCGCCGAAGCCCCGCGCGACGAAGGGCGCGGTGGATCTGCAGATCGCCGACGCTCCGACCACCGTGGTCCTCTCGACGACGGGGCGCGCCGTGCGCGTGGACCTCGGCGAAGGGCAGGAGCTCACCGCCCCTGCCCGGCGGAGCAAACACGACGCCATCCTCGCGACCGTCGAGACGACGGTTCGCGGTGAGGTCGGTGCGCTCACGAGCACGGGACGCGTCGTCCGCTTCTCCCCCGTCGATCTGCCCTCGGTGCCCGGCACCTCCGTACAGCTCGCCGCGGGGACTCCGCTGCGCGACTACCTGGGGGTCACGACCAAGGGCGAGCGCATCGTCGGGTTCATCCGATTCGACAGCGACACCCCGGTCGCCCTCGGCACCGCGCAGGGCATCGTCAAGCGGATCGTGCCGTCGACCCTGCCGGTGCGCCCGGACCTGGAGGTCATCGGCCTCAAGAGCGGAGACTCGGTCGTCGGCGCGGCCGACGCGGCGGACGACGCCGACCTCGTGTTCCTGACGACCGACGCCCAGCTTCTGCGGTTCTCGGCCTCGGCGGTCCGCCCGCAAGGAGCACCCGCCGGCGGCATGGCGGGCATCAAGCTCGGCTCCGGCGCCGCGGTCCTCTTCTTCGGTGCCGTCAGCCCGGACACCGACGCTGTCGTCGCCACGGTCTCCGGCGCGGAGAGCATCCTGCCCGGCACCGATCCGGGCCGCGCGAAGGTCTCGGCGTTCACCGAGTACCCGTCCAAGGGCCGCGCGACCGGTGGCGTCCGCGCCCACGCCTTCCTGAAGGGCGAGGACCGCCTCACGGTCGCCTGGGTCGGCCCCCGCCCGGCTCTGGCCGTAGACCCCACCGGCGCGGTGCGCAAGCTCCCCGAGCCCGGAGCGCGCCGCGATGCATCCGGCCAGCCGATCGACGGCGTCATCGGCAGCATCGGCCGGACCCTCGTCTGACCCGTCCGCCAAGAAAGGGGACCCGGCCTCGCCGGGTCCCCTTCTTCGTCCCCGCCACCCTCAGGCGTCGATGGCTTCGCGCGAGAGCTGGTCCGCGGAGTCGATGATGAACTCCCGCCGCGGGGCGACCTCGTTGCCCATGAGCAGCTCGAAGACGCGGCCCGCGGCCTCGGCATCCTCCATCCGTACCCGGCGGAGCAGGCGACCGGAACGGTCCATCGTCGTGTTCGCGAGCTGCTCCGCGTCCATCTCCCCGAGACCCTTGTACCGCTGGATCGGCTCGTGCCAGCGCTTGCCGGCCTTGCGGAGCTTGGCGAGCAGGGCGTGCAGCTCCTGCTCGCTGTAGGTGTAGATGGTCTCGTTCGGCTTCGAGCCCGGGTTGATGACGATGATCCGGTGCAGCGGCGGCACGGCGGCGAACACGCGTCCATGCTCGATGAGCGGCCGCATGTAGCGGAAGAACAGCGTGAGCAGGAGCGTGCGGATGTGCGCTCCGTCGACATCGGCGTCGCTCATGAGGATGATCTTCCCGTAGCGCGCCGCGTCGATGTCGAAGGTCCGCCCGGAGCCCGCGCCGATCACCTGGATGATGGACGCACACTCGGCGTTGGACAGCATGTCGCCGACCGACGCCTTCTGCACGTTGAGGATCTTCCCGCGGATGGGCAGCAGCGCCTGGAACTCGCTGTTGCGGGCGTTCTTGGCCGTGCCGAGGGCCGAGTCGCCCTCGACGATGAAGAGCTCGCTGCGCTCCACGTCGTTCGTCCGGCAGTCGACGAGCTTGGTCGGCAGGGTGGACGATTCGAGCGCGTTCTTGCGGCGCTGCGTCTCCTTGTGGGCGCGTGCGGACACACGCGCCTTCATCTCGGAGACGATCTTGTCGAGCAGCTGCGTGGCCTGGCTCTTGTCGTCGCGCTTGGTGGAGGTGAAACGCTGCTGGAGGTCCTTGCGCATCACCTGCGCGACGATCTGGCGGACCGCGGGCGTGCCGAGCACCTCCTTCGTCTGACCCTCGAACTGCGGCTCCGGCACGTTGACCGTGAGGACGGCGGTGAGGCCGGCGAGGACGTCGTCCTTCTCGAGCTTGTCGTTGCCGACCTTGAGCCGACGCGCGTTCTGCTCGACCTGGCTGCGGAGCACCTTCAGCAGCTCCTGCTCGAAGCCCTGCTGATGCGTGCCGCCCTTCGGCGTGGAGATGATGTTCACGAAGGAGCGGATGCGGGTGTCATAGCCGGTGCCCCAGCGCAGGGCGATGTCGACGGCACATACGCGCTCGACCTCGGTCGCCACCATGTGGCCGTCAGGCTGCAGGACCGGGACGGTCTCGGTGAACGTGCCCTCTCCCTGGATGCGCCAGGTGTCGGTCACCGGCGGGTCGACCGCCAGGTACTCCACGAACTCGGAGATGCCGCCCTCGTAGAGGTACGAGGTCTCCACGGGGCCGGCCGGGGTGCCGTCCTCCCCCACCACTGCGCTCGAGGCGCGCTCGTCGCGGACCACGATCTCGAGGCCGGGGACCAGGAAGGCGGTCTGCCGCGCGCGGGTCTCGAGCTCGGCGAGCTGGAAGGCGGCGTCCTTGGTGAAGATCTGACGGTCGGCCCAGTAGCGCACACGCGTACCGGTGACCCCGCGCGGCGCCTTGCCGACGACGCGCAGCTCACTGTTCTCCTCGAACGGGGTGAAGGGCGCATCGGGCCGCTTCTCCCCCGAGTCCTGGAAGATGCCGGGCTCGCCGCGGTGGAAGGACATCGCGTAGGTCTTGCCGCCGCGGTCGACCTCGACGTCGAGGCGCTCGGAGAGCGCGTTCACCACCGAGGCGCCGACGCCGTGGAGACCGCCCGACGCCGCGTAGGAGCCGCCGCCGAACTTCCCTCCGGCGTGCAGCTTGGTGTAGACGACCTCGACGCCGGTCAGACCGGTCCGGGGCTCCACGTCGACGGGGATGCCGCGACCGCGGTCGTGCACCTCGACGCTGCCGTCATCGTGGAGGATGACGTCGATGCGGGAGCCGTTGCCGGCGACCGCCTCGTCGACGGAGTTGTCGATGATCTCCCAGAGGCAGTGCATGAGCCCGGGCGAACCGTTCGAGCCGATGTACATGCCGGGGCGCTTGCGGACCGCTTCGAGTCCTTCGAGCACCTGGAGATGATGGGCGGAGTACTCGGCATTCACAATCTCCGAGTCTATTCGCGGGACGGTCCCGCCCCTCGCAGACACTCCCCGCGGCACCGCCTTCGCGCGTGTGCGCGTACGCGCTGAGCGAAACACGCCGTCGACCGGGCATGCCCCCAGGTGCAGCGTGGTTGTATTGAGCACGACCAACAAGGACGCCGACACCCGAGGAGGCCCCGAGATGAATGCAACGACCGAACGTGAGACCTCCGCTGTCGAGTACCGCCTGACTGCGATGGACCGCTGTGACTCGTGTGGAGCACAGGCCTACATCGCCGCCGAGGTCAACGGCTCCGAGCTGCTCTTCTGCGCCCACCACGGCCGCAAGTACGAAGAGAAGCTGCGCAGCGTGGCCACGAGCTGGCACGACGAGACCGCTCGTCTCGTCGAGACGGTCTGATCAGCGCCTGAACCGGCCGAGCCGGTTCACTCCACGACCCTCCGCCGAATCCGCGGACCGAGGCGGGTGAGGATCTCCTCGCCCACCGTCTCGATCCGCTCGGCGAGGGTCGTCGCTGTCTCCTCCCCCTGCGCGCCCGGCCCGAAGATCGTCACCTCGTCGCCGACAGCCATCCCCGGCCAGCCCTCGACGGTCGTCGTCGCCAGGTCGATTTCGAGCGCCACACCGGGGCCGGCCGGGGTACCGACCGTCATCCCGGCCAGCGTCGAGGGCAGGCCGTCGAGACTGCCGACGGCCACGACCGCGGCGTCGCCATCGACCCGGACGACCGGGGCCACGAGACGTGCCGCCGGCTGCACACCGTCGAGATCCGGGCCGTCCGCCGAACGGATGCCGTAGCAGAACGCCCCGATCCGTGACACCGTGCCGCGCAGTTCCGGACGCCACCAGGATGCCGCCGACGCCGTGAGGTGCAGGGCCGCCGGCACAGCTCCGGACAGGCCGGTGTGCTGCACGGCATCGAGGAACACGGACTGGGCCTCGTCGTCCTCGGCGTCGCTCGCCTCCGCGATGTGACTCCACACGCCCACGAGCGCGAGAATGCCCGCGCTCTCGGCTGCCCTCGCCTCGGCAACGGCCGCCGCCCAGTCCTCCGGACGCACGCCATTGCGATGGAGGCCGGTGTCGATCTTGAGATGCACCCGGGCACGTACACCGAGCACGTCGGCCCGCGTGACGATGCGGCGCAGGTACTCGATCGTGCCGACGCCGAGCTCGATGTCCTGCAGGAGCGCCTCGTCGATCTCCTCGTCGGTCGAGGTCGCCCAGGCGAACACGGACGCGGTCCCGCCTGCGAGGCGCCGGACGTCGAGGCCCCCGCGCACGTCGTAGCTGCCGAACGTCGTCACCCCCGCCTCGAGCGCGGTCTCCACCGCCCAGCGGAGTCCGTGGCCGTACGCGTCGTCCTTGAGCACCAGCATCAACGTGGAGTCGCCCAGTCGGTCGCGCACGGCCGCGATGTTCGCGCGGAAGACGGCGCTGTCCAGGCGGAGCTCTGGTCGCATCGGCCCACCCATCATGCCTCCCATCCGCGCACGGCGTGAGCACCGGGGACGGCCACGAGCTCCGCGGGCGTCATCCCGGTGACCTCGGCCCAGCGGGCGATCGCGTCGTATGCGGGGCCGGTCCCGCCGAAGAACGTCACCGTGTCTCCCACCTCGGCCGCGGCGCCCTGGAGGTCGATCACACAGACGTCCATGGCGACTCGTCCGACGATGGGACTCAGCGCGCCGGCGATCTCCACGTCGGCGTGATTGCCGAGAGAGCGGACGACACCCTGCGCGTAGCCGCCCGTCACGAGCGCGACCTCCGTGTCCGCTGCGGCCCGGAAGGTGTAGCCGTAGGAGACAGCCTCCCCCGCGCGCAGGCGCTTGGTGGACATGACCCGGCCGACCAGGCGCATGACCGGAGGTGTCGCCGGGATTCCCTCCGCAGACGGCAGCCCGTAGAGGAGGACGGGGTCGACGTCGGGCGTGCCGACGGTCGTGGCGCTGATGCCTTCGAGGCGCAGGGCCTCGACTTCGCCTGGCGAGTCCACGAGGACCTCCTCGACGCCCGCGGCTGTCACCGCGTGGGCCACGGCGAGCAGTCCATGCCCCCATGCGTCGCGGCGGAGATCGGCACGGCGGCCCCCGGCCCGGATCGCCGCGGACGCGCCGGCAGCAAGGGCCGAACGCGAGATCATCGCCTGCGGAAGCGCACTCGAACTCGTGTCACACACGTCCTCCAGCCTAGCTTCCGCGCTCCCAGGAGCCTGGGGGCTCCCCGCGTAGACTGGGACGTCGATCCCTAGACCCGGAGCTCCATGTCTCGTCTTTCTCTCGCGCCCCGCATCCGCTATCTCCTCGGCCGTGCCCGCCGCATCGACGTCGGTTCGGTGTTCGAACGGGCGAAGGAGGCCTCGGCACAGCACCACCGTCCCGTTCCCACGATCGTCGCCGACATGCTCTGGTCGGCGGCCCGCCACAACGTGGGCTTCCAGGACTACATCGACTACGACTTCGCGATGCTCAACCGTGCCGAGCGCGAGACGTACATGACGCATCCGGTGTCCAACCAGCTCTCGCAGAAGTACGACCACCCCGACTTCCGCTGGATCTTCCAGGACAAGATCGAGTTCAACCGGAAGTTCTCCGCACATCTGCATCGCGAGTGGATGGTGGTCGAGGAGGGCAACGCCGACGAGGTCCGTGCCCTCACGGAGCGCCTCGGAACGATCGTCACGAAGGAGCCGGTCGGCCAGGCCGGGACCGGTGTGCACCGATATCACGCCGCCGACATCACGGACTGGACCGAGTTCCACCGCGGTCTCCTCGACCGCGGCGAGCTGCTGATCGAAGAGGTCATCCGCCAGCATGACGACCTGGCGGCCGTGTGCCCCGGGACCGTGAACACCACCCGCATCACCGCCTTCTTCGACGGGGAGAAGGCGCACATCCTCGCGATGGCGCAGAAGTTCGGCCGCGGCGCGGTGAGCGATCAGATGACCTTCGGCGGCTTCTACACGATGCTCGACGAGAACGGGCACGCCGTGGGGGCCGGCTATGACTCGCACGGGCACGTGCACGAGACCCACCCGGACTCGGGCTTCCGCATCGCCGACTTCCAGCTGCCCTACATGGACGAGGTGCGCGCTTTCATCGATCAGGTCGCCCGGGTCGTGCCACAGGTGCAGTACGTCGGATGGGACGTCGTCGTGACCCCGGACGGCCCCGTGCTCGTCGAGGGGAACTGGGGCGCGGGCGTCTACGAGAACAAGCCCAGCGTCACCGGCATCCGTACCGGGCACAAGCCGCGCTACCGCGAGGTCATCGGCTTCTGACCTTTCGACAGGCTCAGGGACCCACCATGGGTCGCTGAGCCTGTCGAAGCGCCGAACCGGCCCCTCACATACGAACCGGCCCCTTGCGTTAACACGCAAGGGGCCGGTTCGTTCGTAAGGGGGTGGGTCGACCCGCTCAGACCGCGCGGACGATGCCGAGCGGCGTGGACTCGAGGCCCTGACCGAGCGGGTTGTCACCGAGGATCTTCACAAGCCGCAGCTCCCCCGCCTTGTCGAGCGTGGAGCCGAGGATGTTGCCGCCGAGATCGTTGATGTCGACCACCGCCACCTCGGCCCGGCCTCCGATCAGCGTCTTCAGGTGCGCCGCGACGCGGTCCGGGTCCTTCGGGCCGAGCACCACAGCCTCGTTGTACGGCGGGATGGTGTGCTTCGTCGGTCCGTCGATCGCGCGGGCCTTGTCCCCCGCGATGCGGTAGAAGTCGCCCTTGCGCCCGAAGGCCTTGGTGACCGCCGAGACGGCGGCAGCGAAGAGGATGCGCGGCGTACCGCACTCCCGCAACGCCATCTCCATCGTCTCGGGCATGCCGAGACCGATGCCGTACGGCGTGCGGGTGACGTACTTCGACAGGAACAGCGCGAGCTTCCGCGGCTGGATCTCGTCCAGGCGGTACGACCGGCCCTGGGTGATCGCGACGATCTTCTCGGTCACGAAGAGCAGGTCGCCCGGCTGGACGGCATCCTTCGCGTACTCCGTGATGATGGCGTCGAGGTCGTCGTCCGGCATCACGACGCGGGTGCGCAGCGGGATCCGCGCGTAGCTCTTTCCGTCGACGCTCGTCTCGAGCGCCTTGCCCTCGTTCGCCTGCATCACTCGAGGTAGTCCCGCAGCGACTGCGAGCGGCTCGGGTGGCGCAGCTTGGCCATCGTCTTGGACTCGATCTGACGGATGCGCTCACGCGTCACGCCGAACGTGTCACCGATCTGGTCGAGCGTCTTCGGCTGACCGTCGCCCAGACCGAAGCGCATCCGGATCACGCCGGCTTCGCGCTCGGAGAGGGAGTCGAGGAGCTGCTCGAGCTGACGCTGCAGCATCGTGAAGCCCACGGCGTCGGCGGGGACCACGGCCTCGGTGTCCTCGATGAGGTCACCGAACTCGCTGTCTCCGTCTTCGCCGAGCGGGGTGTGCAGGGAGATCGGCTCGCGGCCGTACTTCTGCACCTCGACGACCTTCTCCGGAGTCATGTCGAGCTCGCGGCTCAGCTCTTCCGGGGTGGGTTCGCGACCGAGGTCCTGCAGCATCTGTCGCTGCACGCGGGCGAGCTTGTTGATGACCTCGACCATGTGCACCGGGATGCGGATGGTGCGGGCCTGGTCGGCCATGGCGCGGGTGATGGCCTGACGGATCCACCAGGTCGCGTAGGTCGAGAACTTGAAGCCCTTGGTGTAGTCGAACTTCTCCACCGCGCGGATGAGACCGAGGTTGCCCTCCTGGATCAGATCCAGGAACTGCATGCCGCGACCGGTGTAGCGCTTGGCGAGGGAGACGACGAGACGGAGGTTCGCGCCGAGGAGGTGGCTCTTCGCGCGCTGGCCGTCACGGGCGACCCACTGCAGGTCGAGTCCGAGCTGGCTCGTCTTCTCGGCGGGGGACATCGCGGAGAGCTTCTCCTCCGCGAACAGACCCGCCTCGATGCGCATCGCGAGCTCGACCTCTTCGGCCGCGTTCAGCAGCGCGACCTTTCCGATCTGCTTCAGGTAGTCCTTGACCGGGTCGGCCGTGGCACCGGTGATCTGGGTCGAGTAGACCGGGACCTCTTCGTCGTCCTTGGAGGAGATGACGATCGCGCCGGTCGGCAGCGGCTCGGTGAAGGCCGGCTTCGCGTCGTCCTCCTCCTCGTCGCCCGCGGCGTCCTCAGAGCCCTCGGCTGCGGCGGCGTCGTCTTCCTCGACGACGTCGTCCGACTTCTTCTTCTTCGCGGGGGCGCGCTTGGCCGCGGCGCGCTTGGGCGCAGGAGCCGCTTCGGTCGTTTCGACGTCCTCGACCTCGGGATCCGCGGTGATCTGATCGGCCTTCTTCGTCCGCGTGTTCTTCGTCGTGGCAGGAGTCACGTTTCGCCTTTCACGGGGCCGCTGGGAGACCCCGGGACATTTCGGACACTAGTAAGACCCTTGTCAAGTCCAGTGCTCGAAAACACTGATTGACAACGGGTCGGACTACTAGTATCGCACACGTATGGCGATGAGGACGCATTCCCGCCCGATCCGCTGCGAGAGATTCAGCCGCGTCCCGGCTTGTCCTCGTCACCCGACGGCCGAGATGCGAGGTAGCGCTCGAGCTCGGCCGCGAGTTCGTCGGCGCTGGGCAGGTCGCGTTCGCTGAATCCGCCCTCGTCGTACGAATCGTCCTCGGGGTCACGACCGGCCATGTAGGCGTCGTACCGGCGCTCGAGGTTGTGCACCATCTGCTGCAGTTCGTCGTTCGCTGCGACCTGCTCGTCGACTCGGGCGAGGTAGTCCTCACGGCGCTCCTGGACTGCGTCGAGCATGAGCACGAGGCCGGTCGAGGCCATGAGCTTCTCCGCCGCTGCACTGACCGCCTCCGGATTCTCCGTCTCCGCGAGGTAGTGCGGCACGAGGAGCACGAAGCCGACGACGCGCTCCCCGCGCTCCGCGAACCGGTACTCGAGCAGGTGACCCGCGGTCGCCGGGACCTGCGTGCGCGGACGCCACACGGAGTGCGACACGACGAGGTCGCGCCGGTTCCCGCTCACCGTCGTCCCGATGGGGCGCGTGTGCGGCACGGGCATGGCGATCGAGTGGACCCAGTGCAGCCCCGAGGCCTCGAACTCCGCAGCGAGATCCAGGACGGTCTCCGCGAAGGCGTTCCACGCGAAGTCGGGCTCGTAGCCCGTGAGCAGCAGGAACGGACGTCCCAGCGCGTCCGTGGCGAGGGAGAGCTCCAGACGGGGCGGGCGGAACTCGGCAAGGTGGTCCTGGTCGAAGGAGATGACCGGGCGGCGTGCGCGGTAGTCCAGGAGCACATCGTTGTCGAAGACCGCGAGCGGCTGCGGCGACGTCGTCTCCCGCAGATGATCGATGAGCCCCGACACCGCACTGCCCGCGTCGGTGAAACCGGTGAGCAGCATCACGAGAGGCAGGCCGTGGGGCACCGTGGGGGCGTTCGCGACGCGTTCGTGGATCTCTCCGGAGAAGGGCATGTCTCCATGCTACGAGCCGCACCCGGAGCCGGGCTCTGACGTGTCTCGCTGAGAGCGAACACACCCCGGCCGGCGGACCGACGACCCCGGGGCGGAGATCCTAGGATGGAGAGCATGACGCTTCCCGTGCTCTCGCACACCACCGATCAGTTCCCCGGAAGCGCTGCCGATGCCGCAGTGCTCGTCGTCCCCGATCTCTCCGAGTCGGCCGAGTCGCTGGCGGCTCACCCCGGTCTCGCCGACGCTCTGGCGGGCATCGGCTTCACCGGCGCCGCCGGTGCGTTCGCTCGGGTCTACGCCCCCGAGGTGACGCCCCTCCCGTTCGCCGTCGTCGGGGTCGGTTCGACCATCGACGACGGGTCCGTGCGCAGCGCCGCCGGCACGGCCCTGCGCTCACTGACCGGATTCGATCGCGTCGCGCTCGGCCTCGCCGCCGGTCTCGAGGCGCACGCGGCCGCCGCGGCGGAGGGCGCCGTCCTCGGCGGCTACCGCTTCGACGACTACCGCGCCGAGAACGGCAGGAAGAAGCGTGCGACCTCGGTCGTCGTCCACGCCCCGCTCGACGACGAGACGATCGCCCGGGCTCACGCCACGGGCGAGGCCGTCGCTCTCATCAAGGACCTCGTGAACGTGCCCGCCGAGTGGCAGAGTCCTGCGCAGCTGGCGCAGAGCGCCGCCGACAGCGTCGCGGACCTCGACGTCACCGTGGAGATCCTCGACGAGACCGCTCTCGCCGAACAAGGTTTCGGGGGCATCCTGGGTGTGGGACAGGGCTCCGACCGGCCGCCGCGCCTCGTCCGCCTCGACTACGCGCCGGCGGACGCGCAGCGGCACATCGCCCTCGTCGGCAAGGGCATCACCTTCGACACCGGCGGACTCTCCCTGAAGCCGGCGGCTTCGATGGTCGGCATGAAGTTCGACATGGCCGGTGCCGCGACCTCCCTCGCCGCCCTCCGCGCCATCGCGGCCCTCCGCCTCCCCGTGCACGTGACCGCCTGGCTCTGCATCACCGACAACATGCCGTCCGGTCGTGCTCTCCGCCCCGGGGACGTCATCCGCATCCTCGACGGCACCACCGTCGAGGTGCTGAACACCGACGCGGAGGGGCGCCTGGTCCTCGCCGACGGTCTGGTCGCCGCGAGCCGGGAGAACCCCGACGTCATCATCGACGTCGCGACTCTGACCGGCGCGATCGTCGCAGCCCTCGGCCACCGTCACACCGGCGTCTTCGGCGACGACGAGACGGTCGCGGAGTTCCTCGCCGCGGCCGCCCGCACGGGAGAGCCCGCGTGGCACATGCCGCTGCCCGCCTACATGGAGGAGACGCTCGACTCCCCCATCGCCGACATGATCAACGCCAACATGGGTGATCGGATGGGCGGCGCGTCCTTCGCCGGTCTCTTCCTCCGGCGCTTCGTCGGCCGCACCTCGGACGCGGACGACGCGCCGCGCATCCCCTGGGTGCACCTCGACATCGCGGGATCCGGTGAACACGCCGGCGCCCCCTACGGCTTCACAGAGAAGGGCCCCACGGGGGCGATGGTCCGATCGATCATCGCCTTCGCCGAAGCAGCATCCCACCCGGAGGCATGACACCCATGACAACCCACACCTTCGACATCGTCGTCCTGGGCGGCGGCAGCGGCGGGTACGCCGCGGCACTGCGAGCCAGCGAGCTTGGCAAGTCCGTCGCACTGATCGAGAAGGACAAGGTGGGAGGCACGTGCCTCCACCGCGGGTGCATCCCGACGAAGGCGCTGCTGCACGCCGCCGAGGTGGCGGACCACGTGCGTGACGCCGCCTCGGTCGGCGTCACGGCTTCGTTCGGCGGGATCGACCCGGCGGGCGTGCGCACGTATCGCGAGGGCATCGTCGCGAAGAAGTACAAGGGCCTCGAGGGGCTCGTCAAGGCGCGCGGGATCACGACGGTCGCCGGGCTCGGCCGTCTGAACGAGGACCGGAGCGTCACCGTCGGCGACGATGTCTATGTCGGCACCGACGTCATCCTCGCCACCGGCTCGTACAGCCGCTCCCTGCCTGGTCTGGAGATCGGCGGACGGATCCTGACCAGCGAGCAGGCGCTCGCCCTGGACGTGATCCCGGAGCGGGTGCTCATCCTGGGCGGCGGCGTGATCGGCGTCGAGTTCGCGAGCGTGTGGCGCTCCTTCGGAGCCGAGGTGACGATCGTGGAGGCGCTGCCCCACCTCGTCCCGAACGAGGACATCGCGATGAGCAAGGGCCTCGAGCGTGCGTTCCGCCGCCGCGGCATCCAGTACTCCCTGGGCGTGCGCTTCCAGACCGCCACCCAGGACGACTCGTCCGTCACGGTCACGCTGGAGGACGGCAAGGAGTTCACCGCCGACTACCTCCTCGTCGCCGTCGGCCGCGGCCCCGCCACCGCCGACCTGGGATTCGAGGAAGCCGGCGTGCGCCTGGACCGCGGGTTCGTGACGGTGGACGGCGACCTCCGCACCGGCGTCCCCGGCGTGTGGGCGGTCGGCGACATCGTCCCGGGTCTCCAGCTCGCCCACCGCGGGTTCCAGCAGGGCATCGCGGTCGCCGAGCGCATCGCGGGTCTCTCCCCCGTGAACGTGCCCGACGTGCAGATCCCGAAGGTCACCTACTCCAGCCCCGAGGTCGCCTCGGTCGGTCTGACGGAGGAGGCGGCGGTCGCCGCGCACGGTGCCGACGCCGTCCACTCCTACGAGTACAACCTCGCGGGGAACGGGAAGAGCGAGATCATCGGCACCGGTGGCCTCGTCAAGGTCGTCCGCCTCAAGGACGGACCCGTCCTCGGTGTGCACCTCCTCGGCGACCGCGTCGGAGAACTCATCACCGAAGGGCAGCTCGCGGTCGCGTGGGAAGCCCACCCGGAGGACATCGCGCCGCTCATCCACGCCCACCCGACCCAGAGCGAGGCCCTCGGCGAAGCCTTCCTCGCACTGGCCGGAAAGCCCCTGCACGCCCTCTGAGCACCAACCGGTGCCCGAGTCACTAAGCTAGACAAGCGTCATACAACTTCTGAAGGAGACTCAGTCATGAGCACATCCGTGGTCCTCCCCGCTCTCGGTGAGAGCGTCACAGAGGGTACGGTCACCCGCTGGCTCAAGCAGGTGGGAGACACCGTCCAGGCGGACGAGGGCCTGCTCGAGATCTCGACCGACAAGGTCGACACCGAGATCCCCTCCCCCGTCACCGGCGTGATCGAGGAGATCCTCGTGGCCGAGGACGAGACCGTCGAGGTCGGTGCTCTGCTGGCCCGCATCGGCGACGGCAGCGGTGCGGCCCCGGCCGACGATGCCCCTGCTGCGGCTGAGGCCGCCCCGGCTGAGGCCGCCGCCCCCGCCGCTCCGGAGCCCGCCGCGGCTCCCGCGGCCGAGCAGCAGGCACCCGCCGACTCCGCTCCCGCCGAGTCCGCGCCTGCGGCTCCCTCCGGCGACGCCACCGACATCGTGCTCCCCGAGCTCGGTGAGAGCGTCACCGAGGGTACGGTCACCCGCTGGCTCAAGCAGGTCGGCGACTCGGTCGAGGTCGACGAGGCGCTCCTCGAGATCTCCACCGACAAGGTCGACACCGAGATCCCGTCGCCGGTCGCCGGGGTGCTGCAGGAGATCGTCGCCGGCGAGGACGAGACCGTCGAGGTCGGCGCCGTGCTGGCACGCGTCGGATCCGGTGCTGCTCCCGCAGCCCAGCCCGAGGCTCCCGCTGCTCCGCAGGCCGAAGCCCCTGCTGCTCCGCAGGCCGAAGCCCCTGCCGCTCCGCAGGCCGAGGCGCCCGCCGCTCCGGCTCCGCAGGCCGAGGCTCCGGCTGCACAGCCCGAGGCTCCCGCTGCTCCCGCTCCGCAGGCCGAGGCCCCCGCAGCGCGCGCGCAGACCGCTGCTCCGGCACAGCCCGCGCAGGCGGAAGCCCCCAAGCTGTCGCTGCCGACCGAGAGCGACAACCTCTACGTGACCCCGCTCGTGCGCCGTCTGGCTGCGCAGCAGGGTGTGGATCTGGCCACGGTCAAGGGCACCGGCGTCGGAGGCCGAATCCGCAAGGAGGACGTCCTCAAGGCCGCAGAGACCGCCACCGCCGCACCGACAGCCGCTGCAACGCCGACCCCGGCCCCCCTGGAGGTGTCGCCCCTGCGCGGGACCACCCAGCCGATGTCGCGCCTGCGCAAGGTCCTCGCCAAGCGTGCGGTCGAGTCGATGCAGCAGACGGCCCAGCTCACCACGGTGGTCGAGGTGGACGTCACCGCTCTCGCCGAATACCGCGACAGCGTCAAGGCGTCGTTCCTCGAGAAGACCGGCGACAAGCTGTCCTTCCTGCCGTTCTTCGCCCTCGCCGCGGCGGAGGCCCTGCAGGCCTTCCCGATCATCAACGCGACGGTCGACGGCGAGCAGATCGTCTACCCGGCGTCCGAGAACGTCTCGATCGCGGTCGACACCGAGCGCGGTCTGCTCACGCCGGTGCTCCGCGACGCTGCGTCGAAGAACATCGCCGAGATCGCCCACGAGATCGCCGATCTCGCGGCGCGCACCCGCGACAACAAGCTGAAGCCCGACGAGCTCGCCGGCGGCACGTTCACGCTGACCAACACCGGTTCGCGCGGCGCGCTGTTCGACACGCCCGTGGTGTTCCTGCCGCAGTCGGCGATCCTCGGCACGGGCACGGTCGTCAAGCGCCCGGGTCTGGTCAAGGTCGGCGGCACGGACGCGATCGCGGTCCGCTCCTACGTGTACCTGGCTCTGTCGTACGACCACCGCATCATCGACGGTGCCGACGCGGCACGCTTCCTCGGTGCGGTGAAGGCTCGCCTCGAGGCTGCGCAGTTCAGCGGCCAGCTCGGCGCCTGACCGACGGCTCGCCTCACTTCGGCTGGTCCGCGACGCGATATGCGTCGCGGACCAGCCATTTTTCATCTGCCCACACCAGCACGAGGATGGCTGCCTCCTCGGTCTTCGCTTCGCCGCTCTCGGGCGATGACGGCAGCTCCATCACGGCCATGTCTCCATAGCGATCCACGAGAACCGCATCCTTCCGACCGGCCATCTCGGCAGCGACGGGCGTGATCCCCGCGGAACCGGCCGCGACGGCAGCGGCACACACCGCGTCTTCGCGTGCCTCGCACTCGACGATCTGCGCGAGGAGTGCCGGGAGAGCGCCTGTCGGATCGTCGGCCTTCGGCGGCGCCGCGGACGCGGACGGTGAAGGAGCAGGTGTCGGCGCAGTCCTCCTGGCAGGGCCCGCTCCCTCAGGACGGTCAGCGGACCGAGGAGTGGTCCCCGCTGCCCCGACCGCGGGATCGTCTCCGTCGCTCGGCCACAGCAGCCCCGCGAGGAGCACCGCCGCCGCGCACGCGCCGGCCACGATGAGTACCCGCCTGCGCCGGGAACCCGTCTCCCCTCCGCCCGCCGGCGGCCGTACCCTGATGGTCCGCCGATCGAGGAGATGTCGCGCCCCGCTGACGACTCGATCGCGGAGGGCGAGCAGGCCGACGAACGCCCGTACCGAGCCCCCTTTGACCGGACTCTCTTCCCGCATCCGACGCTCCCGCAGCCGTGCGCGGGTGACGGGTTCGGTGCGGACTCGTCGCACCGCACCGGAGACACCTGCTTCCGTGGGCGCCGCCCGGTCCTCTGCAGCCTCTTCCAGTGGTCGTGGTGCTGCGATCTCCAAGAGGTCGCTCTCTGCGTCCTCGAGCAATCGCCGGGGCACCCGGCGCTGTGCTGCGGCCGAGCGAACGCGATCGCGGGTGCGGTCGAGGACCCGGGCCATCGTCTTGTCGGTGCATTCCGCGCGTAGCCGGTCCACGATCACCAGGACGGCGGTCGACGCGTCCTGACCGGGCCCCAGCACCAAGACCGGCCGGCCCCCGTCGGTGAGCCACCATGTCCCGTGCATGTCCACCGCCGACGCAGGCCCCAGCTCCGCCAGTCCACGCAGAAGACTCACGACCACCGTGCTGACCTCCCCCGATGGCAACCCGCCCCGACGGAACCGCCGATCCACGTAGGCCTCCAGGCGCTCGGTGCACCAGGGCAGAAGGACGTCGTGTCCGTCCGCGCGGCGGATCATGTCCACCGGCGCGGCGATGTGCTGGGTGCCCGCATACCGGCAGCCCGCCCAACCAGCGAGGCTCTCGGCCTCGACGCGCACGACCGGACCGTCCGGCGAGGTGACGAGCGCACCGCGAAAGGGCCCCTCAGCAGAGTCGAGGAGTCGGATCGTACGGTGCGCCTGGGGAAGCACGGCCTGCTCGCGGGGGGCACTCTCACGCGCTGGTGTCATGCGATCCATCCCACCCGACCCGCGGGACGCTCCGTCCGAACTCGCTGCTCGGGGACGAGATCCCGTGGCGGGTCGGATTGTGCAGGAGAGATCGCGCACACGCTCTCCGCTGCACGCGAACGGCGGCATCGCACGGCCTTCGGACTCGGTAGGCTGGTCTCCATGGCAAAGCGTGCTCCTGAACCCGAGAAGCGTCCTGGGTTCTTCTCCCAGATCAAGTCCCTCTTCCGGTTCACGCGCGAGGCCTATCCCTGGCTCCCCTGGGCGCAGGCCGCGATCCTCATCGGCGGCGTGCTGCTCGGCCTCCTGGCCGGCTACCTGATCCCGCCCTTCCAGGTGTGGACGCTCGTCCTCTGGGCCATCACGGGCTTGATGCTCGGCGTCCTCGGCGCGCTGTTCCTCATGACCCGGCTGTCGACCTCGGCCATGTACACGAAGATCGACGGCATGCCCGGTGCGACCGGCCACGTGCTCAGCACGAGCCTCGGTCGTCGGTGGCAGGCCTCCGAGACCCCGGTGGGCATCAACCCGAAGACGCAGGAGGCGGTGTACCGGACGGTCGGCCGCGGCGGCATCGTCGTCGTCGGCGAGGGCGCCCGCGGACGCCTCACGCGACTCGTGAACGAGGAGCGCAGCCGTGCGCAGCGCGTCGCTCACGGCGTGCCGATCACGGTGCTCTACGTCGGGCACGGCGAAGACGAGGTGCCCATCGCCGACCTCGCGAAGACCATCAAGAAGCTCCCGAAGGCCATCGACAAGGCCACGATGGCGGCCGTCATCCGCCGCATCGACTCGGTCTCGCAGTCGCTGTCGTCGCTTCCCATCCCGAAGGGGATCGACCCGACGAAGGTGCGGGCGCAGCGTCCGCGCTGACCCGCTGCCCGGGATCGCGAAGCGCGGCCGTCCTCACCGAGGGCGGCCGCGCTTCTCTCATTCCGAGAGCGGCTGCTTGGGCAGGCGGCGCACCTTCGCGCGGCGACGACGACGTTCGGGGATCATCGAGCGCATCTCATCGAGCTTTCCGAAGCAGAACAGGCGGTCGTCGGGCTCGAGCACCACATGCTTGCGAGGGTTCGGGATGACACTGACCCCCCGGTGCAGGGTGAGCACCGTGATGTCGCGCTCCCACAGGCCCGCCTCCCCCAGCGTCTTGCCGACGAGGTCGGCGGCACCGTGGACCATGAGTTCGGCGACGCCGTAGCCGGTGGAGACGGTGAGGCGCTGCCGGACGTCGATCTCCGGGAAGGCGACCTGACCGGCGATGTAGTCGATGATCGCGCCCGCGACGTCGAGCTTGGTCGCGGTCTCGATACCCTGCAGGCCCGGGGAGGAGTTGACCTCCATCACCAGGGGTCCCTCGTCCCCCTCCAGCATGTCCACGCCGGCGACGCGGAGTCCCATGATCTGGGCCGACCGCACGGCAGCCCGCTCGTAGACCGGGTCGAGCTCGATCGCCTCGACCGAGCCGCCACGGTGCACGTTGGAACGGAACTCGTCCCCCGCTGCCGATCGGCGCATCGCGGCGACGACGCGGTCCCCGACGACGAGCGCGCGGATGTCGCGGCCCCGGCTCTCGGCGATGAACTTCTGGATGAGCACGTTCTGCTTGGTCGAGTGGAGCGTCTCGATGATGGCCTCAGCCACCTTCACCTGCGGCGCGAGGATGACGCCGATTCCCTGGGTGCCCTCAAGCAGCTTGATCACCACGGGAGCGCCGCCGACGCGCTCGATCGCCGGCCGCACGTCGGCGCGGTTGCGGACGAAGGCCGTCGGCGGCATCGCGATGTTGTGCCGGGAGAGGATCTGGTTCGCCCGGAGCTTGTCGCGCGCGCTCGAGATGCCGTTCGCCGTGTTCGGGGTGTAGACATCCATCTGCTCGAACTGTCGCACCACCGCGGTACCGAAGTACGTGATCGAGTTGCCGATACGTGGCAGGATCGCGTCGTAGTCGCTGAGCTGCCGACCACGGTAGTGCAGGTCGGGTTCGTCGGAGGTCAGGTCGATCGCGAAGCGCAGGGTATTCAGCACCTTCACGTTGTGCCCTCGCTGCAGTGCGGCCGCGCGGAGGCGTTGGGTGGAGTACGCCTGCGGCGCACGGGACAGCACTGCGATCTTCACGGGGGATTTCCTGCCAGGATGTATCAGGTGAGTAGGTCTACCCATTCAAACACCCTTACGGGGTGGCGCGAGTGGGTGAGCCTGCCCGATCTCGGAGTCGACTGGATCAAAGCCAAGATCGACACCGGCGCCCGCACTTCGTCCCTGCACGCGTTCGACATCCAGGAGTTCGAGCGCGATGACGAGCCCTGGGTGCGGTTCCGTGTGAAGCCCTGGCAGGACAGCCAGGAGGATGCCGTCGTCGTCGAGTCCCCCATCCACGACCGGCGGGCCGTCCGGAGCTCCTCCGGCCACGCGCAGGAACGTCTCGTCGTGCAGCTGATGATCCGTCTCGTCGACCGAGAGGTGCTCGCCGAGGTCACGCTGAGCAACCGGGACGAGATGGGTTTCCGGATGCTGATCGGCCGCGAAGCTTTGCGTCGCGGGTACGTCGTCGACCCCGCGCGCTCGTTCCTCGGCGGCAGAGCACCCCGCGAAGCACGCCGTCGCAACCGCGGCCGCGACTGAGCCTCAGGCGCGGATGAGGACCGTGCCCACAGCCTTGTCGTGGAGACCGCGCTGGTCCGGGTCCCACACGACGGCCGGGATCACGACAAGGAGAAGCAGCGTGCGCACGATCGGGCGCCACAGACCGACCCATCCGCCGTCGAGACGGACGACGCGCATGCCGAGGATGCGGTGCCCTGGGCTGCCGCCGGCGGTCGGGATGAAGAGGATCTGCACGACGCCGAAGATGAGCAGCGTGGCGAACGGGTCGTACTGGAAGAACGCGACGGAGAGGATGACGGCTGCCGTCCAGTCGATCGCGAGGGCCCCGATCCGACGTCCAGGGCGACCGATGCTCCCCGGTCCGGACTCCGGGAGTCCGAGTCGCTCACCGGGGTACGTGTTCACAGCATCCGTCACCCCTCCAGCCTACCGAGGCTGTGGATGCCCTCCGATCCTGCTCACGCTGTAACACGGACGAAACAAAGCGGATACCGTGGAGAAATCCCCCGTCCGTACTGTGCAAAGTGGCCCCGAAGCCATCGATCCGCATCACAGGAGTCGTACATGTTCAAAGATTCGTCCGAGGTACTGGCCTACATCAAGGAGAACGACGTCAAATTCCTTGACATCCGTTTCACCGACCTCCCTGGTGTGCAGCAGCACTTCAACATCCCTGCGGCGACGGTCGACGAGGCCTTCTTCACGGACGGACAGCTGTTCGACGGCTCCTCCATCCGTGGCTTCGCCAGCATCCACGAGTCGGACATGCAGCTGATCCCGGATGTGACGACGGCGTACATCGACCCCTTCCGCGAGGCGAGCACCCTCGTGATGATCTTCGACATCTACAACCCGCGCACCGGCGAGATCTACTCGAAGGACCCGCGTCAGGTCGCGAAGAAGGCGGAGAAATACCTCACCTCCACCGGCATCGCCGACACCGCGTTCTTCGCCCCCGAGGCCGAGTTCTACATCTTCGACGACGTGCGCTACTCCGTCACTGCCGGCGAGAGCTTCTACAAGGTCGACTCCGAGGAGGCCGCGTGGAACACCGGCCGCGAGGAGGAGGGCGGGAACCTCGCCAACAAGACCCCGTACAAGGGCGGCTACTTCCCCGTCAGCCCGGTCGACAAGACGGCCGACCTGCGCGACGACATCACCCTCAAGCTCATCGATGCGGGCTTCATCCTCGAGCGCTCACACCACGAGGTGGGAACGGCCGGCCAGCAGGAGATCAACTACCGCTTCGACACCATGGTGCACGCGGCCGACGACATCCTGAAGTTCAAGTACATCGTCAAGAACACCGCCGAGGAGTGGGGCAAGGTCGCCACCTTCATGCCGAAGCCGCTGTACGGCGACAACGGCTCGGGTATGCACACCCACCAGTCGCTGTGGAGCGACGGCAAGCCGCTCTTCTACGACGAGGCCGGCTACGGTCAGCTCAGCGACATCGCGCGGTGGTACATCGGCGGCATCCTGGCCCACGCGCCGGCGCTGCTCGCCTTCACCAACCCGACGCTGAACAGCTACCACCGTCTGGTCAAGGGCTTCGAGGCGCCGGTCAACCTGGTCTACTCGGCCGGCAACCGCTCCGCCGCGATCCGCATCCCGATCACGGGCTCGAACCCGAAGGCCAAGCGCATCGAGTTCCGCGCCCCCGACGCCTCCGGCAAC
The DNA here is from genome assembly GCF_040686935.1 of Microbacterium meiriae. Taxonomy (NCBI): domain Bacteria; kingdom Bacillati; phylum Actinomycetota; class Actinomycetes; order Micrococcales; family Microbacteriaceae; genus Microbacterium; species Microbacterium meiriae. The sequence goes on along the minus strand of NZ_JBFBMF010000002.1, from coordinate 330,803 downwards.
CCGTACCTCGCCTTCGCCGCGCAGCTCATGGCGGGCCTCGACGGCATCAAGAACCGGATCGAGCCGCACGAGCCCGTCGACAAGGACCTCTACGAGCTTCCGCCTGAGGAGGCCAAGAACATCCCGCAGGTGCCGAACTCCCTGCTGGACTCGCTCGAGGCGCTCCGTGCCGACCACCAGTTCCTCCTCGAGGGCGGCGTGTTCACCGAGGAGCTCATCGAGACCTGGATCTCCTACAAGTACGAGAACGAGATCCTGCCGATCGCTCAGCGCCCGCACCCGTTCGAGTACGAGCTGTACTTCGGAGTCTGAGCCGAACGCAGATCGCGAAAGAGTCCGTCCCCATCCGGGGGCGGGCTCTTTCGCTGCATGGGAACCGTGCGGCTACGGCAGCCCTACCCCCCACGTACTCATTTGGGGTTACTTCCTACGCATATTCAGACATTTCGCTATCCTCTGACCCTGTCTTGACCTATGCTCGATCCCGCAGCCGGGGGGCTCGCAGGAAGAGGGCGGCATGTCGCAGGATTATGAGGTCGACACGGATGTGTTGCGGGCGATGGCGGCGAAGACGCGGCGCATCATCGCAGACGTCGGGGCGACCGACCTCACCCCGCCGACGAGCGCCGGCCACGAGTGGGTGGTCGCAGCCTCTGAGCGGTTCGCCGAAACCTGGTCTGCGGGCCTCGCGGCGCGGGTGACGGACTCCGACGATTTCACCGAACGTCTGGCGACGACGGCCCGGGTCTTCGATGAGGGGACGGATGCCGCGAAGGCCGAGGTCGACGCGATGATCTGGGAAGAATGATGGAGCTCGGGCAGACCCGCTCCGCCACCGCCCTCATCCCTGGCTCCCCCGGCGAGGTCAGGCAGACAGCCGAGGGGTGGAAGGCACACGGCGTGGCTGCGGCACGGGTGCACGACCAGCTCGCGTCGCTCGACGATGAGGGCACCTGGACGGGCGAGGCCTACGACGCGTACCTGACGCGCTTCGATCGTCAGTTGCTGCACTGGTCGAACGCCGGCGACGGGCTCCGCGAGGGCGCTCACGCCCTGTTCACCTGGGCGGATGCGCTGGAGTGGGCGCAGGAGGAAGCCGCGCGCGCCATCACCCTGTGGGACGAGGCCGAGCAGCAGGCCGCCACGGCACTGGCCGCGCACCGCGCTTACGTCCGCGAGCTTCGGGTCGGGCAGGGCCTTCGGCACCCGGAGGTGGAGGTGCCATTCGTCGACCCGTCCGGTCCCGCGCATGAACAGGCCAGAGAGGTGCTGTTCAACGCCCGGGCGACGCTGGAGGTCTTCGCCCGAGACTGCGCTGTCCGGTTGGACCAGGCCGCAGAGGCAGCGCGCATGCCGCTCACCGAGGCTGAGGCCGCGACCGCAGCCCAACATGCCGTCACCGAGGCGGTGTTCACCCTTGCTGTCGTGCAGCCGTTCCAGGCCACGATGGACATGCTCGCCGTCTCCGCGCAGACGCTGTGGGAGCACCCGGACATCATCCTCGAACTCCTCGGCGGGGCTGCGACCTTCATCGGAGGCGCTGCACTGGCTGTCGGCGGTGGAGGTCTGACGGTGACCGGAGTCGGTGCCCTCGCCGGCGCGCCCGCCATCGCCGCCGCAGGTGTCGGGGTCGCCGGAGCCGGTGCAGGACTCATCGGCGACGCGGCAGGGCGATGGTTCCGCGAAACCGACAGAGCCGCCGACCCGCGCAAGGGCGTCGATCGCGGGGATGGACGAGACTACGAGGGCAAATACGCAAACGGTCAGGAGAACAAGCCGTGGGTCGACAAAGAGAAGATCGGACTTGACCAGTATGCGGACGAGCACGGCGCGGAGGTGCTCCGCACGAAGGTCAGGGTCGACTACGACGGATCTCCTCAGAACGGCCGCATCTACGACGGACTCGAGCGAAACAGCGACGGCACCTATACCGCGATCGAGGTGAAGTCAGGAGAGTCGGCTCGATCCTCCTACAACAGCGCGGGAAGCACGCAAAGGCAGTTCGATGACAGCGTGAACGCGGGCATCCCGGCGCATGGCAAACTCGATGGCGACCCCATCGTTGTTACACACGTCGAAGTGAGGTACGTTCCTTGACGTTTTACGGGCCATTCGCGGAGACAACCCCGCGAGGGATGACCGGATGGATCAGCGACCGTCGCCGCCCCATCCCGGATCATCTGCGCATGATGCTCGGGCACCTCGACGGGCAAGAAAAGTTCACTTACGTAATCTGGCGAGCCCCGAACCCCGAGAGTATCATCGTCACTCCGCAAGATGGCGGAGACGGGTTCATGCAGGCGGCGGGTTCAGCCGATCAGATGACCGTGGAAGTGCGCCTCGCCGCGCCTGACGGCGAGACCCACCTGTACACGGTAGGGCGTCCCGAGCCTGCCGACGGGACGACACTGATCCCGATCAGTCAGACCCGTGCGGTGCGCGTGTTCTCGAACGAGGTGTTCACCGCTGACGAAGCCGCGGTTATCTTCTACACGTACTACCTCACGGACGCCGTCGCTCAGCCGTACGTCCTCCGCGAGCTCGACCTCAGCCAGGAGCTGTCGGAGCAACGATGAGAATCGCGGTCCGTCACGACGCCATCGCCGACACGGTCGCGCGTCTCGCCCTCACCGTCCGACAGTTCCAGGAGCAGCTCGACACCCTCGACGCGGAGGCCGCTCGACTTCGATCCTCATGGTCCGGTGAGGCGCAGGCGGCATACGACCGCGCCCACCACGACTGGGACACCGCCATCCGCCGTATGAAGGCCGCCCTCGCCGAAGCCAACCGCCGACTCATCACCGCCAATGCCATCTCCAGGGAGACCGCCAGCACCGCCGCCCGCCTCTGGAAGTGACGCTCATGCGGGTTCGGGATGGACCCCGCGCGCGCCAAACCGGACGGCGAAGACATCGTCGTCACACGAGTAGAAACGCAGGTTGTGCCTTGACGTTCAAGCCCACCTACGCCTCGGTCTCTCCCTCGGGACTCTACGGATTCGTCACGGACGCGTACCGTCCCATCCCTGAGGAGCTCTGCTTCATGTTGGGACGCCTCGACGGGGAAACGAAGTTCACGTGCAGCATCTGGCGAGCCGAGAACCCTGAGAAGGGATTCGTCACGCCGGAAGACCTGACCGGCTCCTTCATCCAGGCGGCGGGATCAGCCGATGGCATTACTGTCGAAGTCCGACTTCCTGGACCTGACGGCGAGACCCACCTGTACACGGTAGGGCGTCCCGAGCCTGCCGACGGGACGACGCTGATCCCGATCAGTCAGACCCGTGCGGTGCGCGTGTTCTCGAACGAGGTGTTCACCGCTGACGAAGCCGCGGTCATCTTCTACACGTACTACCTCACTGACGCCGTCGCCCAGCCATACGTCCTCCGCGAGCTCGACCTCAGCCAGGAGCTGTCGGAAGAACGATGAGAGTCTTGGAGACCGCCAGCACCGCCGCCCGCCTCTGGAAGTGACGGCGCTCCGGGCATGACCCCCGTCAGGGCTCGTCGGCGACGATCTCGGCCTTGAACCCCGCGGAGTTCTCCAGCCATCCGGCGTAGTGATCGGGCCCACCGGCGTGCGGGTAGCGCTCCCCGTACAAAGGCCGCCAGCCGTGCTCGGGTGCCGCCGCGATGATCGCGTCCACTCGGCTCGGCGGGCCCGCAGCGAAGGCGAGATGGTTCACGCCCGGGGCGCGACGATCGTGTGCGTTGCCGCTGAGGTTCGGGGATATCGTGAAGGTGACATACGCGCCACCCGCCTCCCAGGACTCGCCCTCGGGCCATGCGCCGGCCCGGACGAAACCCACCGCACCGAGCAGCCACCCCCACTCCGCTCGCGACGACGCGAGGTCGGCGACCCAGATCTCCACGTGGTGAATCCCTGCCATCCGTCCAGTCTCCCAGCTCCCCATGGATCCGCCGTTGCAGGTGTCGGCCTCCACGTCAACCCCAACGCAGCGTTTTCTCTGCGCGGATACGGTGAAGACATCGTCGGGATACCCGGTCCCGCCAGTGGAGGACGCCGTGATCACCCAGGAAGCTCCGCCGACCGCCGCGCTTCTGGACGGCCGCTACCGTCTGGCAGAGGCCGTCGGTATGGGCGGGATGGCGACCGTGTACCGCGCGGAGGACATCGCCCTCGAACGCACCGTCGCGGTGAAGATGTTCCGCGAGTCTGACGACGCCGTCGTGCCGGTGGAGCGGGTGCACTCGGAGAAGGCGCTCCTCGCGGGTCTCAACCACCCTGGCCTGGTCACCCTCCTCGACGCGCACCTCGAGCCCGGACGACCGAAGTACCTCGTGATGGAGTACGTGCCCGGACCGACTCTGAGCAAGCGCATGGCACGCGCGACGGTCCCACCGCGCGAGATCGCCACGATCGGGGCGGACATCGCCTCCGCCCTCCACGCCGTGCACAGCGCCGGCATCGTGCACCGCGACATCAAGCCCTCGAACGTCCTGCTCACCCCGCCTCTCGACACGAACGGACGGTGGAGCGCGAAACTCGCCGACTTCGGGATCGCCTGCGCCATCGACATGTCCCGTGTCACCACTCCCGGCATCGTCCTCGGGACGCTGACCTACATGGCACCGGAGCAGTTGCGCAACGGCGACATCCGTCCCGCGGTCGACGTCTACGCGCTCGGGCTTGTCCTGTTGGAGGCGCTCACCGGTAAGCCCGGCTTCGCTCCCACCCTCAGCGTCGAATCCGCCCTCGCCCGCCTCCACATCGCACCGGAGATCCCCGCGGAGCTGGGGTCGGAGTGGGTCGGGCTGCTCACCGCGATGACGGCGATCGACCCCGAAGCGCGGCCGCACGCTCTGGAGGTCGAGGGCGAGCTGCGCCGGCTCGTCGATCTGCCTTCGACCGGAGAGGTCGCCACGGACGTCACCGTACCGCTTCCGGCGCCGACGGCAGGCGCCCTCCCCCGCACCCGCGCCGAGGCTCGCGCTCGCCGTCGCGCCGCCTCGGCTTACCCCGCCGCGTCTCCGACCCGGCGCACGCGCCGTCGTCGCGAATCTCTCCTCATCGCCGCCGTGGTCGTGCTCGGCGCGGTGACCACCGCCTCCGCAGCACTGGTCGGGCACGGCGAGCAGGCCCTCGCCAGCTCGGGTGCCGTCTCCGACGGCGCGTCGAGGATCGTCGAGGACCTCGTGCCTATCGAACCGACTCCCGCCGACACCGCCCGCGACCCGGCGCCGGCAGAGACCGTCGCGGTGGAGCCGGTGGCCGCGACCCCGGTGGCACCGGCGTCATCAGTCACCGAGTCGGCGCCGGATACGAGCCTGCCCGAGAACGCCGCACCTCAGGCGCAGGAGAACCGAGGCAAGAGCCCTGGCCGCGACGGCAACAACGGCAAGGGCAACAGCAGCCACTGACCCGACGCACCCGACGCCCGCCGAGCCGGCGGGTGTCGCTGAGCAGCGCGCGGGACCGAGTGGAGGAAGATCGAGTGTCGACTATCGACAGAGGGAGGGGACCATGCGTCGCAGGAAGTTGATCGCACCGCCGGATCCGGCACCCAGCGTGTCCGCACAGCGACGGTCGCCGTCGAGCGTGGTCGCCGGCGCCAGGGCGAACCCGTTCATGTTCGGTCTCCTCGGCGCCCTCGGGGTGCTCGTCGCGCTCATGATCGGCGGCATCGTCGGCCAGCTCGCCACCGTGCTGGTCTACATCGGCGTCGCGCTCTTCCTGGCGCTCGGGCTTGACCCGATCGTGCGCTTCATCGAGCGCAAGCTCCCCCGTCCGGCCGCGGTCGCCGTGGTCGTGATCGGGGTCCTCCTCGCCTTCGCCGGGATCATCCTCGCGATCGTCCCCACCCTCGTGGAGCAGATCGGGAACCTCATCAAAGACGGTCCGGAGATGATCAAGGAGTTCACGAAGAGCGCCTGGTTCCAGGACGTCAGCGGACAGTTCGGCGGCACGATCCAGGATGCGGTCGACGGCGTGCTCGGCTTCGTGCAGAACCCGGACAACTTCCTCGACATCGGCGGCGGCGTCTTCGCCGTCGGCGCAGGGATCGCCGGCGGCTTGACGGGCGTCACGATCGTGCTCATCCTCACCCTCTACTTCATGGCATCGCTGCGCAGCATGAAGCGGGTGGCCGCGCGCTTCGTCCCCGCCTACCAGCGCGACACCTTCAGCGAGCTCCTGGAGGACGTCTCCAGTGCCGTCGGGCGCTACGTCATCGGTCAGGCGAGCCTCGCGCTCACCAACGGCGTCCTGAGCCTCATCTTCCTCACCATCATCGGAGCGCCGGTGCCGGCGCTGCTCGCACTGATCGCGTTCATCGGCTCGATGATCCCGCTCGTCGGAACGCTCTCGGCATCGATCATCATCTCGCTCATCTGCCTGTTCGTCTCGCCGACGACCGCGCTGATCGCGATCATCTACTACCTGATCTACATGCAGATCGAGGCGTACGTGCTCTCCCCGCGGATCATGAACAAGGCCGTCGCCGTCCCCGGCGCACTGGTGGTCATCGCCGCGGTGGCCGGTGGAGCGCTCGGCGGAATCCTGGGCGCTCTCGTCGCCATCCCGGTGGCCGCGAGCATCATCATCATCGTGCAGAAGGTCGTCTTCCCCAATCAGGACAGGAAGAGGACGCCGCCGGCGGTGACCGTCGCCTGATCAGCGAACCAGGACGGCGCCCGGCTGCACCCGCACGGTGAACGCGTCGATTTCGCCGATCTCCTCGCCGTCGATCTCGAACATCTGCGGCGCGGAGAGCTGCACGCGGATCCGCTCCGCCGAGACGTGGGTGGTGGAGTCCGTGCTGACCGCCTGATCGACGTTCCCGATCATGCGACGGATGCCGTTGTCCCAGACGACCGAGCGGACGGTGTCGAGCCACTGCAGCGCGCCGTCGGAGCTGATGAGCAACATGTCGAGGAGCCCGTCGTCGAGGACGGCATCGGGCAGCAGACGGATGCCACCCTGGAGCATGCCGCAGTTGCCGACGAGCAGCGTGTGACCGCGCACCTCCTCCGGCTCGTGGTCGTCGAGCTGCAGCGTGATGTCCGTCATCTCGGTACCGGCCAGTGCGCGCCCCATCGCCTCGACGTAGGCGAGCCAGCCGGCGCGATCCTTGAGGTCGTCGTTGGTCTCCACGAGCATCTGCGCGTCGACCCCGAAGCCGACCATGACGGAGAAGGCATGCTCCTCGCCGTCGAACTCCACCCAGCCGAGGTCGATGCGGTGCGGCTCGGAATCGCGGATGTGCTCGAGCGCCGGCAGCACGCCCTCGAGCGGCACGCCGAGGTTGCGCGCGAGCAGATTGCCTGTGCCCTGCGGGACGATCCCGAGAGCGACATCGGTGCCGACCAGAGCCTCCGCGACCGCGCGGATCGTGCCGTCACCGCCGACCGCGATGACGAGGGCACAGCCCTCCTCCACCGCTTTCGCCGCGACGCCACGGCCGGGGTCATCCGGAGTCGTCTCGCCCCAGCGCACGTCGGCTTCCTCACCGAAGGCGATGGTGACGGCCTCGCCGAGGACATCCCGGTCGGACTTCGTCGGGTTCCAGATCACGCCGATGCGAGGAGAGGTCATACGCTCACTCTGAGCGACGGACGACGATCGTGCAACTCGACCGGCCGTCTAGCCGTAGAAGAGCTGCTCGAAGGTTCTCCGGGCACGCCGGGTGACGGCGAGATAGTCCTCTTCGAGCGGTGTCGCCGACCGGGGTGGATAGCCGAGCAGACGGGCCAGGGCATCCAGCTGACGGCGGTCAGCGGGCAGGACGTCGCTCGTCTGACCCGTGAGCAACGTGATGCCTGAACGGAGTCGGCTCGACAGCAGCCACGCCGCCCGGAGGCGCTCCGCGTCGTCCTCCTCGACGAGCCCGGCGCCGACCGCGGCGTCGAGTGTCTGCAGGGTCGACGTGGTGCGCAGGCCGGGGACATCGGTCGCGTGCTGCAGCTGGAGAAGCTGCACGAGCCACTCCACGTCGCTGAGAGTCCCCGGTCCGAGCTTGAGATGACGACGCGGGTCGGTCCCCTGCGGCAGCCGCTCCCCCTCGACCCTGGCCTTGATCCGCTTGATCTCCCGGAGCCCCTGGAGATCGACCGCCTCCGGGTACCGGATGCTGTCCGCGAGTTCCATGAACCGCCCGATGAGCTTCGCGCTGCCGGCGACACCGCGAGCCCGCAGCAGCGCCTGAGCCTCCCACGACAGCGACCAGCGACGGTAGTAGGCCGCGTAGGCGTCGATGGACCGCACGATCGGACCGTTGCGCCCCTCCGGCCGCAGACCCGCATCCAGGTCGAGCGGGAGGCGATGGTCGGTCAGATGCTCGCGGAGTCCCGCCACGATCCTCGTCGCCAGCTTCTCCGCTCTGCCCGAGTCGACACCGTTCGCGTCGTACACGTACAGGACGTCCGCATCGGACCCGAAGCCGAGCTCCGCACCGCCGAACCTCCCCATGCCGATGACGGCGAAGTCGAGCGCTGCGTCCTCCGGCGGGACGACCTCTCGGAGAACGGCGCGGAGGCCGGCCTGGATCGTCGCATCCGTGATGTCGGTGAGCGCGGTGGCCACCTCCTCGATGGTGACGACGTCGAGCACCGCGGCCATGGCGGTGCGCAGGAGCTCGCGACGCCGCAGGGCGCGGACGGCCCGCAGCGCGTCGGCGACCGTCTCGTGACGCGTCTGGATCGCCCGCGCCTCCTCGTCCAGCGCCTGCGCGCTCCGCGGACGCAGCCGCTCGGCGCTGTCCAGCCAGGCCACCGACTCCGGGATCCACTCCAGCAGCTCGCCGATGTAGCGCGACGACGACAGCAGCCGCGTGAGGCTCTCTGCGGCGCCGGACGAATCCCGCAGCATGCGCAGGAACCACGATGTGTCGCCCAGCCGCTCGCTGATGCGGCGGAAGGCCAGGAGACCGTAGTCGGGGTCGCTCCCATCGGCGAACCAGCGCACCATCACGGGCATCAGGTGCCGCTGGATCGTCGCCTTGCGACTGATCCCGCGCGTCAGTGCCCCGATGTGCCGGAGGGCTCCGGCGGGATCGCGGAAGCCGATGGCCGCGAGCCGGTCATGGGCCTGCTCCGCGGAAAGGGTGCGCTCTTCCTCGGGCAGCCCGGCCACCGCGCTCAGCAGCGGGCGGTAGAAGAGGCGGGTGTGGATGTCGCGCACCTCGCGCCGGACACTCTCCCACCGGGCCCAGACGCCCTCCCCCGTGTCCGCCAGCTTCGTGCTGCGCGCCAGGATGCGCAGACCAGCGGGCGTCTTCGGCATGAGGTGGGTGCGGCTGAGATCACGCAGCTGGAGACGGTGTTCCATGAGCCGCAGCACGCGGTAGTCGTGCGCGAAGGCGCCCGCATCCGCACGGCCGATGTAGCCGCCCGCGACCAGCGCGTCCAGGCTCTCGAGTGTGCTGCGGGTGCGGAGGGAGGCATCGGTGAGACCGTGCACGAGCTGCAGGAGCTGCACCGTGAACTCGATGTCGCGCAGCCCGCCCGCCCCGAGCTTGAGCTGATACGGGGCGTCCTCCGGGTCGATGTGCTCCATGACCCGCTCGCGCATCCGCTGGACGCTCTCGACGAACTCCTCCCTGGCGGCGCTCGACCACACGCGCGGCTGCACGGCATCGATGTAGGCGGCGCCCAGTGCGGGATCGCCGGCAAGAGGACGAGCCTTCAGCAGCGCCTGGAACTCCCAGCTCTTCGCCCACCGGTCGTAGTACGCGACGTGGGAGGCGAGGGAGCGGACGAGAGCTCCCTGCTTGCCCTCGGGGCGCAGTGCCGCGTCGACCTCCCAGAGTGGCGGTTCGACCTCGATGGCGCTGAGGAAGCGCATGGTGTCCCTGGCCAGACGCGTCGCGATGTCGATCGCCTGCGGCTCGGACAGCGTCTCCTCGTCGGACGTGCCCCCGACGAAGATGACATCGACATCGCTGACGTAGTTGAGCTCCCTGGCCCCCGCCTTGCCCATGCCGATCACAGCCAGCTGTGTCGTGGCGACGGCATCCCGACCTGACGACGGTGCCTGGCGCGTGCGGGCGATCGCGAGCGACGCCTCGAGGGCGGCGCCGGCGAGGTCCGCGAGGGAGGCGGCGACCTCGGCGACGACGTCTTCGGGTCGCGGGTGGCCGAGGTCGAACGCCGCGATCTCCGCGAGGTTCCGCCGATACACGACGCGGAGGGCCACGATCGTCGGGTCCTCCGCCGAGTCGGCGAATCCGTCCTCAGCCCCGACGGCGGCGAGCAGCCGATCGCGCCAGACGTCCGCGGCGGGCAGCGCGTCGACGGGCGCCGCAAGCACGTCGAGCTCCTCGGGATGGCGCAGGAAGAACTCGGCCAGCCCCACGGAGGCACCGAAGACGCGCCAGACACGCCGGCGCGTCTCCTCGTCGGTGACAAGGGCCCGCAGCGGGGACGGGTCGCGTCGCGCCACCCGCAGCATCCCACGGACAGCCGCGTCGGGATCTGCAGCGACAGACGCCTCGAGCAGCATCGCCCGCGGTACGTCGAGCAGGCTCTCGAGCTCTGCCAGTGACGCCGCGGCCTCGCTCAGCTCGGCGAATCCGAGTCGAGCGAGGGCCGAGAGCGAGACGGAGGCGTCGGGGCGAGCCATGCCGTGCTCAGAGGAGCTCGAGGTTGTTCTTCAGCTCCAGCGGCGTGACCTGACCGCGATACGCCTCCCACTCCTTGCGCTTGTTGAGGAGCACGTAGTTGAAGACCTGTTCCCCGAGCGTCTCCGCGACCAGCTCGGAGGCCTCCATGTACTCCAGGGCGTGGTCGAGGCTGGCCGGAAGCGCCGAGTATCCCAGCGCCCGACGCTCGGCGTCGCTCAGCGCCCAGACATTGTCCTCCGCCTCCGGCGGAAGCTCGTAGCCCTCCTCGATGCCCTTGAGGCCGGCGGCGAGCATGAGCGCGTAAGCGAGGTAAGGATTCGCCGCGGAGTCGAGGGCGCGGTACTCGACGCGCGAGGACTGGCCCTTGTTCGGCTTGTACATCGGGACGCGGACGAGCGCGGAGCGGTTGTTGTGGCCCCAGGTGATGAAGCTCGGGGCCTCGTCGCCGCCCCAGAGCCGCTTGTAGGAGTTGACGAACTGGTTCGTCACCGCGGAGATCTCGTTGGCGTGCTTGAGCAGACCCGCGATGAAGTGCCGACCGGTCTTGGAGAGCTGGTACTTCGCACCCTCCTCGTAGAAGGCGTTCTGGTCGCCCTCGAACAGCGACATATGCGTGTGCATGCCGCTGCCGGGCTGACCGCTGAGCGGCTTCGGCATGAACGTGGCGTACACGCCCTGCTCGATCGCGACCTCCTTGATGACCGTCCGGAAGGTCATCACGTTGTCCGCGGTGGTGAGGGCGTCGGCGTAGCGCAGGTCGATCTCGTTCTGGCCGGGGCCGCCTTCGTGGTGGCTGAACTCCACGGAGATGCCGAGGTCCTCCAGCATGCGGACGGAGCGCCGACGGAAGTCGTGCGCGGTGCCGCCGGGGACGTTGTCGAAGTAGCCCGCGGAGTCAACGGGCACGGGCCCCTCGGGGCCGAAGGACGACGACTTGAGCAGGTAGAACTCGATCTCCGGGTGCGTGTAGAACGTGAAGCCCGCATCGGCGGCCTTCGCGAGCGTGCGCTTCAGCACGTGACGGGGGTCGGCCACCGCGGGCTGCCCGTCGGGCGTGGTGAGGTCGCAGAACATGCGGGCGGTCGGGTCGATCTCCCCCCGCCACGGCAGCGTCTGGAAGGTCGTCGGGTCGGGCTGCGCGAGCAGATCGGACTCGTAGGTGCGGGTCAGCCCCTCGATGGCGGAGCCGTCGAAACCGATGCCCTCGGCGAAGGCGCCCTCGACCTCGGCCGGCGCGATGGCGACGGACTTGAGCGTGCCGATCACGTCGGTGAACCACAGGCGCACGAACTTGACGCCGCGCTCCTCGATCGTCCGGAGGACGAAGTCCCTCTGCTTGTCCATGGCTACTCTGCGCCCTGGCCCTTCTCCGCACCGAAGCCGCTGGTGGGCTTCGCGTCCCAGCCCTGCTCCGCGGCCTCTTCCTCGGCCCAGGCGCGCGACCGCTCCTTGAGCACCTCGGGGGCGCGGTGCGCCTCGGCCTCCGTGTCGAACGGACCGATGCGGTCGATGGACGGCGAGAGCATGCCGAACTCGACCTCGCCCGTGGCGGAGTTGTACCAGTACTTGTGATCGCCGTCGGTCATGGCTGCTCCTTCTTCCCGCGAGCGGTTGGGGTGATGTCATCGATCCTACTGGCGTGCACCGTGGTCGCTAAGCTATCGGCCATGGCAAAAGCGATCGGCGTCGACATCGGCGGCACGGGCATCAAAGCGGGAATCGTCGACCTCGAACACGGCACCATGGCCTCGGATCGGGTACGTGTGCCCACTCCGGCCGGCGCGGCACCGCAAGACGTCCTGGTCGCGGTGCAGACCGTCCTGAAGACGCTCGACGTGCATGAGTCGACCCTGCCGCTCGGCGTGGCGTTCCCCGCGATCGTCAAGCGCGGGAAGACGCTGTCCGCCGCCAACGTCTCGAAGGAGTGGATCGACTTCGATGCCGAGCGCTTCTTCCGCGACGGCCTCGGCCGGAACATCGTCTTCGTGAACGACGCGGACGCCGCCGGCGTCGCGGAGGCCCGCCACGGCGCGGCGCGCGACGTGCTCGGCTTCACGCTGCTGACCACGCTCGGCACCGGGATCGGCTCCGCGTTCCTGTACGACGGCGTCCTGCTGCCGAACACGGAGCTCGGACACCTGAACTTCCGCGAGTACGAGTCCGTCGAGACGTATGCGGCCACCTCGGCGCGCGAGCGCGAGGGCCTGAGCTGGGAGGAGTGGGCCGAGCGCCTGCAGGCGTTCTACTCCCACATCGAGTTCCTGTTCAGCCCCGACCTGTTCGTGGTCGGCGGCGGCGTGTCGAAGAACGCGGGCGACTTCCTGCCGCTGCTCGACCTGAAGACGCCGATCGTCCCCGCGATCCACCGCAACAACTCCGGCATCATCGGCGCGGCCTCGCTCGCCGGCGACTGACCCTTCGGCGGGCTCAGGGCCCTTCGACAGGCTCAGGGACCCAACGAGACGCTCAGGGGCCCAAGAGGAAGGCCCCGATGACGGGAGTCATCGGGGCCTTCTGCGTTCGGGGCGAATGGGCCGACCTGTACGCCGGGTTCTGTTCCGGGGTTCTTCGCCCCTTCGACGGCCATCTCTCTCGGCGACACGTTGCCGTGCCGCTCCAGCGGTCTACCCGAGGACTCGGCGAGCCGCGTCATCATCCTCTGTCTGACCTTGCTCCGGGCGAGGTTTACCTGGCGGGCCGTGTCACCACGGTCCCCGGTGGTCTCTTACACCACCCTTTCACCCTTACCCCTCGCGGGGCGGTCTGCTCTCTGTGGCACTATCTCGCGGATCACTCCGGGTGGGTGTTACCCACCGCCCTGCCCTGTGGAGCCCGGACGTTCCTCGGTGCGGTTGCCCGCCACGCGACCGTCCAGTCGACCCATTCGCCCCTCCAGTCTACGGGGCCTCACTTCTCCGCGGAGTCCGCGATGCGCAGGTCGAGGGGCACGTCGATCGGGAAGGTGCCGAACAGGCGGATCGTCGCGACGGCGGCGGCCTCGCGGACGGCGTCGGCCGCGGCCTCCGCGTACTCCTGCGGCGTGTGCAGGATCACCTCGTCGTGCAGGAAGAACGCCAGGTGCGGTTCCCGGGCGAACGGCCCTGACGCCTCCGCGGCGCCGAAGACCTCGGGGAGCTGCGCCAGGCGGTGGCGGATCTCGGCGAGCCAGATGAGCGACCACTCGGCCGCGGTGCCCTGGACGATGAAGTTCCGGGTGAAGCGCCCCCACTCCCGCGCGCGGCGGCGGGCGAGGGAGACCACGGCGGGGTCGGCATCGGCGCCGGTGGCGTCGGCCTGCAGCCGCATCCACTCCGTGGACGGACGCGGCGAGGAGCGACCGAGCCAGGTCGAGACGATGCCGCCGTCCTCCCCCACCCGCGCCGCGTCGTCGACGAGCGCCATCGCGCGCGGATAGACCTTCCGCAGCCGGGGAACGAGTCGCCCGCTGTCGCCGCTGGTAGCGCCGTACATCGCTCCCAGCACCGCGTACTTCGCCTCCTCGCGCGTCGCGACGGCACCGGACGCGACGACGCCGGCGTAGAGGTCGCCGCCACGCGCCGCGTCCGCCATCGCCTCGTCGGACGCCATGGCCGCGAGCATCCGCGGCTCGAGCTGGGCGACGTCCGCGACGACGAGTGCCCAGCCCGGATCCGCGCGTACGGCGGGGCGGAGGTTGCGCGGCAGCTGCAGCGCACCGCCGCCGGCCGACGCCCACCGTCCGGTGACGACGCCCCCGGGGATGTACACCGGACGGAAGCGGCCGTCCTGGACCCATTCCGACAACCAGGTCCAGCCGTTCGCGCTGAGCAGGCGAGACAGCTTCTTGTAGGCGAGGAGCGGTTCGATCACCGGGTGCTCGTGGGCGGACAGCTCCCACTTGCTCGTGGACTCCACCGACACGCCGACACGGTGCAGGGCCCGCAGCAGCTTCGGCTGACTGTCCAGATGCAGCGTGGGGTCGTCGAGCAGGGCCCGCACCTCGTCGCCGCGTTCCACCATCCGTCGGGGCAGCCCGCCCGCTGCCGGACGCGCACCCAGCGTCTCGGTGAGGATCGCGTCATGCACCCCCGCGTCCCAGGGCAGCCCCGCGACGCGCATCTCCTCGGCGATCAGCCCGCCGGCCGACTCCGCAGCGCAGAGCAACGTCAGGCGGCCGTCCGTGGCCTCCGCCATCACGTTCCGCTGCGCACGGTACTGCTCGAGCGCCGCCGTGATCGCGTCCTCGCCCGACTCCTCATCGAGGACGTCGAACAGGGAGGGGGTGGTGTCGACCGGGTCGCGACGCTCCCAGCCCGCGGCCGGGGGCAGCGGGGTGTTCACCATGGCGGTGTCGCGCAGGATCGCATGGCAGAGGACGAGGTCGTGGCTGCGCGTGATCCGGACCCCGGCGTTCAGCAGCAGCGCGTAGATCTCCGCCGCACTGCGGATGATCCATCGCGGCGTGTCGGCGGCTTCGACCTCAGCCACCCAGCCGGCGAGTTCGGACGCGGGGAGGAGGGTGCGCTGCTGCTCCTCGTCATGCTCATCCAGCTCGATCGCGGCGTACTCCCCCGCACCGAGGCCGATCAGCGCGAGACGTCGCTCCGGGCCCGACGCCGGCACCGTCACGGGCGGTGCGCGCCGGATGCGCTCACGACGAGAGTCCCGACTCCTCAGTGCGCACGAGGATGCAGCCGCACTCGGGGCACGAGACCACCTCGTCCTCGGGCGCGCGACGGATGTCGTTGAGATCAGTGCCGGGGAGCATCATCCGGCACCCCTCGCACGTACCGCGGGTGAGGAGCGCGGCTCCGGCGCTGTTCACGGCGCGGCGATCATACTCCGCGAGCAGGGGCGCGGGAACCGTGGCGGCGACGGCCTCCCGGTCGCGCGCGAGCTGGGCGCCGAGCTCGGTCGCCGCAGCGACGTCGGCCTTGCCCTGGGCGGTGAGAGCGCTGCCCTCCGCGGTCGTCGCGTCCAACAGGGCCTGCTGCGCGGCCACGGCGGCGTCGGCCTCCTCGACCCGGCCCATGATGTCGAGCTCGGCATCCTCGAGGTCGCTCAGGCGCTTGGCGAGGCTGGCGAGCTCGTGCTCCAGGGCCTGCGCCTCCTTCGGATTGGTGGCTGCCGCGAGGCGCTGGGCATCGCGGTCGCGGCGCTGCTCGGCGAGCGCGACATCGGACTCCAGCCGCGAAAGCTCGGTGCGGGCGTCATCCCTGGCACCGGTCAGAACCGTGAGCTCACGGAGCTGCTCCTGCCGGATGGCGACGAGTTCGGCGATCCGGCCCGCCTGGCTCGGCCGGGTGCGGGCTCGTTCCGCCTGCGCGATGCGCCGGTCGAGGTCCGCGATGTCGAGCAGGGTGCGCTGGTTCTCCGGGGTGGCGTTCACGCTCTCAAATCTAGTCGCTGCCGGGCCGAGCGCCGCATCACCGGATGTCGCCGTCCACGTAGAACCACGTCCGGTCCTCGCGGACGAAGCGGCTGCGCTCGTGCAGCGATCCGCGCGTGCCGCCCTGACGCCACAAGGCCTCGAACTCGACCACGCCCACGGTGTCGAAAGGGCCGCCCGCCACGCGATCCACGATCACCAGCCGCCGCCACTCCAGGTCGGTCTCGAAGCCGATCGTCTCCGGTCGCGTATCCGGGTGCCAGGTGCGAAGGAGGTATGGGGCGTCCTCCCGTACGAACGCCGTGTACCGCGAGCGCATCAGCCGCTCGGCGGTCGGCGCAGGAGCCCCGTCGAGGAGCGGTCCGCAGCAGGCGGCGAAGATGTCCCCGGAGGCACAGGGGCAGCGGGCGGACTCCGTCATGAGAGCGCGACGATCAGGGTCATGCCTGCCAGCATCGCGCAGAGGGCCGCGACCCTCCAACTCGCTCTACGCTGGAGGCACGCCAACGGAGGAGCAACGATGACCACTGTCCCCACCTTCCGCGCCCACAACGGCTTCACCCTGCCGGCTCTCGGCCTCGGGACGTACCGCCTGAACGGCGACGCCGGAGCGGATGCCGTCGCCCAGGCCCTCCGTGCCGGATACCGGCTCGTTGACTCGGCCTTCAACTACGAGAACGAGGGCTCTGTCGGGCGCGGCGTCGCATCCGCAGGCATCCCCCGCTCCGAGGTCATCGTGACGACGAAGCTCCCCGGACGGCACCACGCCCGCGCGACGGCGACAGCCAGCATCGAGGAGAGCCGCTCACGCCTCGGCCTCGATGCGACCGACCTGCACCTCATCCACTGGCCGAACCCGAGCCAGGACGAGTACGTCGAGGCATGGACGGCTCTCGTGGACGCTCAGGCGCGCGGCGTCGTCCGCCAGATCGGCGTCTCGAACTTCCTCCCTGAGCATCTCGAGCGCATCGAGCGGGAGACAGGGGTCCGACCGGTCGTGAATCAGATCGAGGTGCACCCGTACTTCCCGCAGGAGGAGCAGCTGGCGTATCACCGCGAACGCGGCATCCTCACCGAGGCCTGGAGCCCGCTGGGTCGCGCGCAGGCTCTCCTCGACGAGGACGTCGTCCGCGAGGTGGCCGCCGCTCACGACATCACCCCGGCGCAGGCCGTCCTCGCCTGGCACGTGGCCAGAGAGACCGTCGCGATTCCGAAGGCATCCTCCGCGGCGCATCAGGCCGCGAACCTCGCCGCGGCCGCCGTGGTGCTCGATGACGCGGAGGTCGCTGCGATCACGGCGCTCGGACGCGCAGACGGGCGCCTGTTCGACGGTGACCCCGCCGTGCACGAGGAATCCTGAGTCACGACCGCTCAGACGCGCTGCGTGCCGAGGACGCGCAGGAACTCCAGCTTTCCGGCGGCCTCGCTGCCCGGCTGCGCCGTCAGGACGATGAGCGCCTGTGACTCGTCCTCGGTGAACAGCGCCTGACAGTCCACCTCGATCTCCCCCAGCTCCGGGTGGACGATCACCTTGTGCTGCTCGAAGCGACGGGCGACCTCGTGGGCCGCCCAGAGCTGCACGAACTCGGGGCTGCGCTCCGACAGTTCGGCCACGATCTCCCCGGCCCGCGACCGCGCGCCCATCGTTCCATACGCCGCGCGCAGCGCCGCCACCAGTGCCCGGGACTGCCGGGGGTGATCGACCTCCCGGTACCGGCGTCGCTCCTCGTCCGGTCGCGCGAACCAGCGATGGATGCCGCTCCGGTCGAGGCCGGTCAGGGCGCTCGCGTCACCGATCAACGCCCGCGAGGCGTCGTTCTGCACCAGCACCTCGTCGAGAGCCGAGACCACGAACGCCGGGGTGTCGTGCAGACGATCGAGCACGCGGAGGATGCCGGGTCGGACGTAATCGGTGACCACCGTCCGATCGGGTGCACTGAGCCCGCTCAGTCGGTACAGGTAGTCGCGCTCGTCGGATGACAGACGCAGGGCACGAGCGAGGGCGGCGAGGATCTGCGCGCTCGGCTGCGGGCCCCGACGCTGCTCGAGACGTGTGTAGTAGTCCGTCGACATGGTCGCCAGCTGCGCGACCTCCTCCCGCCGCAGTCCCGCCGTCCGCCGACGCGGCCCCTCAGGCAGCCCCACATCGGCGGGACGGAGCGCCTCCCGACGGCGCAGGAGGAAGTCGGCCAGGGCATCGCGATCCATCCGTGCAGTATCCCCCCGGATACCGGACGGGATCCAGGGACCGCCGATCCCCCGATCAGCCGTCTCTGGAACGGCGCCGGTGCAGCGCCGAGGCTGAGGTCATGGACATCACCGGAAACACCATCTTCATCCCCGGCGCGACGAGCGGGATCGGTCTGGCGCTGGCACTCCGACTGCAGGAGCGCGGCAACACCGTGATCGTGGGAGGGCGACGAGAGGACCGGCTGGCCGCGATCGCCGCCGAGCATCCCGGACTCCGCACCGTCCGCATCGACACCACGGACCCGGGAAGCATCGACGAGGCCGCGGCCGCGGTCCTCGTCGCGCACCCGACGCTGAACGTGCTCATCACGATGGCGGGCATCATGCGCGCGGAGGACTGGACCACGCCGGCCGGCTTCCTGTCCACCGCCGAGGAGACCGTCACGACGAACATCCTCGGCCCGATCCGTCTCATCGCCGCCTTCATCGAGCACCTGCGAGCCCAGCCCGCGGCGACCATCATGACCGTCTCCTCCGGTCTCGCCTTCGCGCCCCTGAAGGTCACGCCCACGTACAACGCGAGCAAGGCGGCGATCCACATGCTCAGCGAGTCGCTCCGGCTCCAGCTCGCGGGGACGACCGTCGCGGTGCAGGAGCTCGAACCGCCGGCGGTGCGCACGGATCTCATGCCCGGGCACGCGGAGAACGATGCTGCTCTGCCCCTCGACGCGTTCATCGACGAGGTCATGTCCCTCATCGAGACCCAGCCCGACGCGACCGAGATCCAGGTCGAGCGGGTGAAGTTCCTCCGCTACGGCGAGGCTCGTGGCGACTACGACGAAGTCGTCGCGGTGCTCAACCGCACAGATCCGCACGGTCGATGAGCGCGGTGGATGGCCGGCCGCCCCACCGCCGTCACGCCTGCAGGGACGCGGCGACCGCGGTGAGCGCGTCGGCGGACTCCCGCAGCAGTCCGAGCTCCCGATCCGAGAACGCGGTCGTGCGGATCGGCACCGCGCCCGCGGCGCTGACGATGGACGGAACGGACAGGGCGACGCCGTCGATCCCGTGGAAGTCGTGGAGCACCGTGCTCACCGGCATCACCGCATGCTCGTCCCGGAGGATCGCCTCCACGATGCGCGCACTGGAGAGTCCGATCGCATAGTTCGTGGCGCCCTTCCCCTGGATCACCTTGTAGGCGGCGTCGCGGACGTCGACGGCGATCTCGTCCAGCTCCTCCAGGGTGAAGCGCGGGTGGTCCGGGGTCTCCCAGTCGAGGATCGGGACCGTGCCGATCGTCGCCCGCGACCAGAGCGGGAACTCGGTGTCGCCGTGCTCTCCGATGATGTGGGCGTGCACGCTCGCCGTGGACACTCCCGCCCGCTCCCCCAGCTTCCAGCGCAGCCGAGACGTGTCGAGCACGGTGCCCGACGCGAAGATGCGCTCCGGCGGCAGTCCGGTCTCCTGCTGCGCGATGACCGTGAGCACGTCGCACGGGTTCGTGACGATGACGTAGACGGCGTTCGGCGCGACGGCGAGCAGCTCCGGCATCATGCGCCGGATGATGCCGGCGTTCACCCCGGCGAGCTCGGTGCGCGTCTGTCCAGGGTTCTGTTTCGCTCCCGCGGTGATGACCACGACATGGGAACCTGCGGCCACGGAGATGTCACTTCCGCCGATGATGTCGCTGCTGCCCGTGAACTGCGTGCCGTGCGCGAGGTCCAGCACCTCGGCCTCGACCTTCTCGGTCGCGATGTCGTACAGGGCGACGTGGCGTGCCGAGCCACGGATGAGCGCGGCGTAGGCGACGCTGGACCCCACGCTTCCCGCGCCGACGACGGTGAGCTTCGAGTTCTCGATGATCTCCATGCGCCCATCCTGACAGCGCGGGCGCTGTGACGGCAGGGGTCTCGCCGGGAGAATCGCAGCGTCATCACACCGCCGCGGCGACCGCCTCTGCCGCGGTCCGATGGGTGAACCGGAAGCCGGACTGCTCCAGCACTTCCGGCCGCACATCGGCGTCGGGGAGCAGCAACGACTCGGCGGCATCGCCGAGGGCGAGGCGCAACGCCCACCGGGGAGCGGGCAGCCAGAACGGCCGGTGCATCCGCTGCGCGAGCGCGCGGCCGATGTCATCGGCTGATGCCCTCGTGGGTCCGGCGAGATTGACGGGCCCCGCGAGCTTCTCATCGAGGACGTGGCGGATGCCGCGCACCTCGTCCTCCAAGGAGATCCACGGCCAGATCTGTGTGCCCGTCCCCAGAGGGCCGGCGACGCCGAGCTTCGTGAGCGTGATCATCGGACGGAGCACACCCCGGCGATGGATCACCGGTGCCGTCCGTAGCAGGGCGACCCGCGTGTGGTCCTCGGCGCGCCGCGCCGCGGTCTCCCACCGCACGGTGAGGTCGGCGAGGAAGGTGCTGCCGGGTCCGGAGTGCTCGGTGAGCACCTCGCCCGGCGCCGATCCGTAGTAGCCCACGGCCGAGGCGGAGACGAAGGCGGGCGCGTCGGTGCGCAGGGCGCGCAGCGCGATGGTGAGGGTGTTCGTCGCGTCGAGCCGCGATTCGACGAGTCGACGTCGATACCCGCGCGTCCACGGCAGGCGTCCGACGCTCGCACCACCGAGGGCCACGACGGCCTCGGCGCCGGCGAGAACATCAGGGTCGAGGGCTGCGTCGCCCGGCGCCCACTCGACCTCGCCCTCCGCCTGCGGGGCCCGTCGCACCAAGGTGCTCACGTCGATCCCGTCGGCGCGGAGCGCGGCGGTGAGCGCGGATCCGATGAGGCCCGATGCCCCACTGATGACGATGCGTCGCTCCATTGCCGCTCCCCGCTGCAAATGATACGGGTGGGCCCTGCCGGGATCGAACCGACGACATCCACGGTGTAAACGTGGCGCTCTACCAGCTGAGCTAAAGGCCCTGGTGCGCTCAGTCTATCCGGGCGCGGATGCGCACCCGTGTCGTGGAAGAGGGCTAGGCTGAGGTCGGCGCGCGTTGTGCACGGCCGACAAGGCTGCCCGTGTCGCTTCCCGTTTCCTTGGCATGACCTGCCAGCTTGACGAAAGGTTCCCCCGTGACCGTCCACGACCAGGATCCGTACTCTCAGGGCCCCCTCGACAGCGATCCGGAAGAGACCGGCGAGTGGCAGCAGTCGCTCGACGAGCTGGTGGACGCCAAGGGCCACGGCCGCGGGCGCGAGATCATGCTCAGCCTGCTCAAGCGCTCCAAGGAACTGCATCTGAACGTGCCGATGGTTCCGACCACCGACTACATCAACACCATCGCCCCGGAGAACGAGCCCGAGTTCCCCGGCGACGAGGAGATCGAGCGCCGCTACCGCGCCTGGATCCGCTGGAACGCCGCCATCACGGTGCACCGCGCTCAGCGCCCCGGCATCGGCGTCGGCGGTCACATCTCCACCTACGCGTCGTCCGCGGCGCTGTACGAGGTGGGCTTCAACCACTTCTTCAAGGGCGCGGACCACCCCGGTGGTGCCGACCAGATCTTCATCCAGGGCCACGCCTCCCCCGGCACCTATGCCCGCTCGTTCCTCGAGGGTCGCCTGACCGAGGACCAGCTCGACGGCTTCCGCCAGGAGAAGTCGCACGCGCCGAACGGCATCCCGTCGTACCCGCACCCGCGCCTCATGCCGGAGTACTGGCAGTTCCCGACGGTGTCGATGGGTCTCGGCCCGATCAACGCCATCTACCAGGCGATGTCGAACAAGTACCTCGAGAACCGCGGCATCAAGGACACCTCGCAGTCGCACGTCTGGGCCTTCCTCGGCGACGGCGAGATGGACGAGGTCGAGAGCCGGGGTCAGCTCCAGGTCGCCGCGAACGAGGGCCTCGACAACCTCACCTTCGTCGTCAACTGCAACCTGCAGCGCCTCGACGGCCCGGTGCGCGGCAACGGCAAGATCGTCCAGGAGCTCGAGTCGTTCTTCCGCGGCGCGGGCTGGAACGTCATCAAGGTCGTCTGGGGCCGGGAGTGGGACGACCTGCTCGCCCGCGACACCGAGGGCGCCCTGCTCAACCTCATGAACGTCACCCCCGACGGGGACTACCAGACGTACAAGGCCGAGTCCGGCGCCTACATCCGTGAGCACTTCTTCGGCCGCGACGAGCGCACCGCCGCCCTGGTCAAGGACTACTCCGACGACGACATCTGGAACCTGAAGCGCGGTGGCCACGACTACCGCAAGGTCTACGCCGCCTTCAAGGCCGCGACCGAGCACAAGGGCAAGCCGACCGTCATCCTCGCGAAGACCGTCAAGGGCTACGGGCTCGGCCCGCAGTTCGAGGGCCGCAACGCGACCCACCAGATGAAGAAGATGACGCTGGACAACCTCAAGACGTTCCGCGACGCGATGCACATCCCGATCACGGACGCGCAGCTCGAGGAGAACCCGTACCTGCCCCCGTACTACAACCCGGGACCGCAGGACGAGACGATCCAGTACATGCTCGAGCGCCGTAAGGCCCTCGGCGGCTTCCTCCCGGAGCGCCGTTCGACGCACGTGGGCCTCTCCCTGCCCGAGGACAACGCCTACGCGTTGCCGAAGAAGGGCTCCGGCACGCAGGAGATCGCCACGACCATGGCGTTCGTCCGCCTGCTGAAGGACCTGCTGCGCTCGAAGGAGTTCGGCCACCGGATCGTGCCGATCATCCCCGACGAGGCGCGCACGTTCGGCATGGACGCGTACTTCCCGACCGCGAAGATCTACAACCCCAACGGCCAGCACTACACGTCGGTCGACCGGGAGCTGCTGCTCGCCTACAAGGAGAGCCCGCAGGGTCAGATCGTCCACGTCGGCATCAACGAGGCCGGCGCCGTCGCGGCGTTCACCGCAGCGGGCACCTCGTACGCCACGCACGGCGAGCCGCTGATCCCGATCTACATCTTCTACTCGATGTTCGGTTTCCAGCGCACCGGCGACGCCCAGTGGGCGGCCGGCGACCAGATGGCCCGCGGCTTCATCATCGGCGCCACCGCCGGACGCACGACCCTGACGGGTGAGGGCCTCCAGCACGCCGACGGCCACTCGCACCTGCTCTCCTCCACCAACCCGGCGACGGTGTCCTACGACCCCGCGTACGGCTACGAGATCGCGCACATCATGCGCTCCGGTCTCGAGCGGATGTACGGCGGGCAGCACGAGGACCCGAACGTCATGTACTACCTCACCGTGTACAACGAGCCGATGGTGCAGCCCGCCGAGCCGGCCGACGTGGACGTGGACGGCATCGTCCGCGGTATCCACCGCGTCTCCATCGGCGAGGGCGACGGCCCCCGTGCGCAGCTCTTCGCCTCCGGCGTCGGTCTGCCGTGGGCGCTCGAGGCGCAGGAGCTGCTGAAGAAGGACTGGGGCGTCGTCGCCGACGTGTGGTCGGTCACCTCGTGGACCGAGCTGCGCCGTGACGGCCTCGCCGCCGACGAGCACAACTTCCTCTACCCGGAGCAGGAGCCGCGCACCGCGTACCTCACGCAGAAGCTCCAGGGCGCCGAGGGTCCCGTCGTCGCGGTCAGCGACTTCATGCACGCCGTGCAGGACCAGATCCGCCCGTGGGTTCCGAACCGCTTCGCCACGCTCGGCGCCGACGGCTTCGGGTTCTCGGACACCCGTGCCGCGGCACGCCGCTTCTTCAAGATCGACGGACCGTCGATCGTCGTGCGCACGCTGCAGGCACTGGCCGAGGAGGGCAAGGTCGACCGCGGCCTCTCCGCTCAGGCCATCGAGAAGTACCGCCTGCACGACGTGAACGCCGGCACGAGCGGCAACGCAGGCGGCGAAAGCTGAGCCCTCGGTGACAGCTGCCTCCGCCGCCGGCATGGACAAGGCCGCCACGCTCACCTGGCTCCGCCGGATCTCCGGTGACATCGCCACGGTGACGATCAAGCGGCTGGAGGACACCCTCCCCTGGTACGCCGACATGCCACCGGCCCGCCGCTCCGCGGTCGGGCTGGTGGCGCAGGCGGGCATCACGTCGTTCATCCAGTGGTACGACGACCCCACGTCCACCCCGTGGATCGCCGCGGACATCTTCGCCGCCGCTCCCCGTGAGCTGCTGCGGAGTGTGAGTCTGCAGCAGACGCTCCAGCTCATCCGCGTCACCGTCGAGGTGACCGAGGAGCGGGTCGCGGGCAAGGGCGCGGATCTCCGAGAGGCCATCCTGCTCTACTCGCGGGACGTGGCGTTCGCGGCGGCCGACGTCTACGCCCGCGCCGCCGAGGCCCGCGGCCTCTGGGACGCACGGCTCGAAGCGCTCGTCGTCGACTCGATCCTCACCGGCGAGGCCGACGAGGAGCTGCCCAGCCGGATCGCCGCGCTCGGGTGGCACGGTCACGGGGAGGTCGCTGTCCTCGTCGGGACCACGCCCCCGCAGTTCGACGTCGATCTGGTGCGCCGCACCGCGCGCAAGCTCGCGGTCGACGTGCTCATCGGGGTCCAGGGCTCGCGACTCGTCCTCGTGCTCGGACGCGCGCGCGTCGAGGGTCAGGAGGGCGAGGACGAGGAACTCGGGTTCCAGGAGATCGCCACGCGTCTGGAGCCCTCGTTCGGCCCGGGCTTCGTCGTGCTGGGCCCGGCGGTCGCCGCCCTCGTCGACGCCAGCCAGAGTGCTCGTGCGGCCCTGGCCGGATTCGCCGTCGCCCGGGCCTGGCGCGGCGCACCGCGGCCCGTCGAGGCCGACGACCTGCTCCCCGAGCGCGCCCTCGCCGGCGATCCGCTCGCGAAGCAGACCCTCATCGAGCGCATCTACCGCCCGTTGCAGGCGCACTCGACCGACCTCGTCACGACGCTCTGGAGCTACCTGGACAACGGCCGGTCCCTCGAGGCGACGGCCCGCGAGCTCTTCGTGCATCCCAATACCGTGCGCTACCGCCTCAAGCGGGTGAGCGAGGTGATCGGGTGGGACGCGACCGGGCCCCGCGAGGCGCTCATCCTGCAGACCGCGCTCATCCTCGGCTCCATCGGAGCCGCGGAGCAGGTCCGGCGCCGTTCGCCTCTGCGTCGCCCTCCGCGCTGACCGAGACGGCGAACCTGTGCGCCACACACAAGGGTTCCGCGCAATCTTGTGATGGATCATCCACCGTTCTGCCGAGATCGTTGGCAGACTGGGTGGGTGATTGTCGTCGTCTGCCCTGGACAGGGCTCGCAGACCCCCGGATTCCTCGCCCCCTGGCTCGAGCTCGACGGAGTGGAGGAGCGTCTCGCCGCCTACTCCGAGGCCGCGCAGGTCGATCTCCGCGCGCACGGCACCGAGTCGGACGCGGACACCATCCGCGACACCCGCGTCGCCCAGCCGCTGATCGTGGCCGCCTCGCTCGTCGCCGGTGACGCTCTCGTGGCCGCCGCCGGTCGCCGCGCGGACGGCATCGCCGGGCACTCCGTCGGGGAGATCGCCGCTCTCGTCGGCAGCGGTGTCCTGGACGCCACGACCGGGATGCGCCTCGTCGGCATCCGTGGGCGGGCGATGGCGGATGCCGCGGCCCAGACCCCGACCGGGATGAGCGCGGTCCTCGGCGCTGACGAGGAGACGCTCCTCGCCCGACTCGCCGAGCTCGGCCTCGCGCCGGCGAACTTCAACGGCGGCGGGCAGATCGTCGTCGCCGGCCCTCTTCCGGCCCTGGCGGCCCTCGCCGAGGAGCCGGTCAAGGGCACGCGCGTGGTGCCGCTCCAGGTCGCCGGCGCGTTCCACACCGACTACATGTCCTCCGCCGTCTCGGTTCTCCGCGACGCTGTGGCCGACGTCCAGCCGGCCGACCCCGAGATCACGCTCTGGACCAACCGCGACGGCTCCGTCGTGACCGACGGAGCGACGGCGCTGGACTACCTCGTCGATCAGGTCTCCTCCCCCGTGCGGTGGGACCTCTGCATGACCTCCTTCGCCGACGCCGGCGTGACCGGCGTCATCGAGCTCGCCCCCGCGGGCGCCCTGGTCGGTCTCGCCAAGCGCGGCCTGCGCGGCGTGCCGACGGTCGCCGTAAAGACCCCCGAAGACCTCGAAGCCGCCGTCGCGCTGCTGAACGGAGAAGCCGCATGACCGCCTCCCTCGCCCAGATCGCCGGGCCCGCCTACACCCGCATCTACGCCTTCGGCGCGGCTCGCGGCGAGAACGCGGTGCCCAACGAAGACCTCATCGGGCCCATCGACTCGAGCGACGAGTGGATCCGGCAGCGCACCGGCATCATCACGCGCGTCCGGGCCGACAAGGGGACGGACGCCATCGACCTCGCGACCGAGGCGGCGGCCGAGGCCATCGAGAAGTCGGGTGTGCCGGCCGACCAGGTAGACCTCGTCATCGTCGCGACCATCAGCAACCCGAAGCAGACGCCGTCGGTCTCCGCGATCGTGGCGGACCGCGTCGGCGCCAACCCGGCTGCGGCGTACGACATCAACGCGGCCTGCGCCGGCTACGCGTACGCGGTGGCGCAGGCCGACGCGCTCATCAAGGCCGGTGCCGCCCGCCACGCCCTCGTGATCGGCACGGAGAAGCTGTCCGACGTCGTCGACCCCACGGACCGCAGCATCTCGTTCCTCCTCGGCGACGGCGCCGGCGCGGCTCTCATCGGCCCGAGCGACACGCCGGGCATCGCCCCTGCCGTCTGGGGCAGCGACGGCTCCAAGGCCGACGCCGTCGGCATGAACGGCACCCTCACCGACTTCCGCGACGGCGTGGTGCCGTGGCCGACGCTCCGCCAGGAAGGTCCGACGGTCTTCCGCTGGGCGGTCTGGGAGATGGCGAAGGTCGCCCGCGAGGCGCTGGAGAAGGCCGGGATCGAGGCCTCCGACCTCGCCGCCTTCATCCCGCACCAGGCGAACATGCGCATCATCGACGAGTTCGCCAAGCAGCTCGGCCTTCCGGAGACCACGGTCATCGCCCGTGACATCGAGACCACCGGCAACACGTCGGCCGCCTCGATTCCCCTCGCCAGCCACCGCCTCATGGCCGAGCACCCGGAGCTCTCCGGCGGCCTCGCCCTGCAGATCGGCTTCGGCGCCGGCCTCGTCTTCGCGGCCCAGGTCGTCGTCCTCCCCTGAAGACGCGCCGACCTTCCCTAGACTGTTCCACGGTTCCGAATACAACCCGTAAGAAAGAGGAAGACCACCATGGCTTTCACCAACGATGAGGTCCTCGCCGGCCTCGCAGAGCTGATCACCGACGAGACCGGCATCAACGCCAGCGAGGTCGCCCTGGAGAAGTCGTTCACGGACGACCTCGACATCGACTCGATCTCGATGATGACGATCGTCGTCAACGCCGAGGAGAAGTTCGGCGTCACCATCCCCGACGACGAGGTCAAGAACCTGAAGACCGTCGGCGACGCCGTCAACTTCATCGTCGCGGGCCAGGAGTAATCCCGGCGGGATGCCACCCTCGCCCCGCGCGGGGCGTGGCATCCTCCGGCCCTGCCCATCCCCCGCACGAACTCGTTTCGACAAGGAACCACACCTCATGACCAAGCGCATCGTCGTCACCGGCATCGGCGCCACCTCCGCCATCGGCGGGACGGCCCCGGAGAACTGGGACAACCTCCTCGCCGGTGCCTCCGGCGCCCGCACGATCGAGCACGACTGGGTGCAGGAGTACGACCTCCCCGTCACGTTCGCCGCCTCTGCGAGCGTCCGTCCGGAAGAGGTGCTGCCCCGCCACGAGGCGAAGCGTCTCGACCCGTCTTCGCAGTTCGCCCTCATCGCGGCCCGCGAGGCCTGGGCGGACGCGGGCTCGCCAGAGGTCGCTCCCGAGCGCCTCGGCGTCGACTTCGCGACGGGCATCGGCGGCCTGTGGACGCTGCTGGACGCCTGGGACACGTTGCGTGAGAAGGGCCCGCGCCGGGTCATGCCGCTGACCGTGCCGATGCTGATGCCGAACGCGGCCGCCGGCAACCTGTCGCTGCAGTTCGAAGCCCGGGCCTACGCGCAGACCGTGGTCAGTGCCTGCGCCTCCAGCACCGAGTCGATCATCCACGCGTTCCACCACCTTCAGGAGGGCCTGGCCGACGTCGTCATCGCCGGTGGCACCGAGTCGGCGATCCACCCGATCACGATGGCCGCCTTCGCCTCCGCGCAGGCGCTGTCACGTCGTAACGACGATCCGGCCCACGCCTCGCGACCCGGCGCGATCGACCGCGACGGCTTCGTGATGGGCGAGGGTGCCGCCGCCCTCATCCTCGAGACCGAGGAGCACGCCAAGGCCCGCGGCGCGAAGATCTACGGCTACATCCTCGGAGGCGGTGTGACCGCCGACGCCTACCACATCACCGGCAACGACCCCGAGGGCAAGGGTGCGGCGCGTGCCGTCGTCCAGGCACTCGAGGAGGCCGGCATCACCCCCGACCAGGTGACGCACATCAACGCCCACGCGACCTCGACCCCGGTCGGGGACCCCAACGAGTACGTCGCGCTGAAGAACGTCTTCGGCGACCGGATCGATGAGATCCCGGTGTCGGCGACCAAGGCGTCGACCGGACACCTCCTGGGCGGCACAGGGGCGCTGGAGGCGATCTTCTCCCTCCTCGCGCTGCGGGACCGCCTGGCCCCGCCGACGATCAACATGACCGAGCCGGACCCGGAGGTGCCGTTCCGTCTGTCCGGAGAGGCGGCTCCGCTCGGCGACGGCCCGCAGATCGCCATCAGCAACTCGTTCGGCTTCGGCGGACACAACGCCGTGCTCGTGCTGGGCGGCGTCGACTGACCGCTTCCGCATGCACGACGAAGGCCCCCGGGATGTGAACCGGGGGCCTTCGTCGTACGCGGTCCGCTCTGGCCCTTCGACAGGCTCAGGGACCCAGGGGCGCGCTCGCCCGGGCGGCAAGGCGCTGCGAACGCTCCTGACGTCGGCGCTCGATGCGTGGGAGGAACCAGCCGATCAGCGGACCGACGCCGAATGCGAACAGCACGGTGCCGACGCCGACGGGGCCGCCGAGCAGGAAGCCGACCAGCAGCACGGAGCCCTCGATGACCGTCCGGGCCAGCCAGACCGGCCACCTGGTCACTCGCACGAGGCCGGTCATGAGTCCGTCGCGCGGTCCGGGACCGAAGTCGGCCGCGATGTAGAGACCGGTGGCGAACGCCAGCAGCACGAGTCCGAAGACGAACATGGGCGCCCCCACCCATACGGACGGCGGCGCGGGCAGCACGAGGAGCGTGAGGTCGGCGAACGGTCCGATGAGCAGGGCGTTCAGCAGAGTGCCGAGGCCCACCCGTTGACGGAGCGGGATCCACAGCAGCAGGACGACGATCGAGATGAGCACCGTGACGACCCCGTACCCGAGTCCCGTCCAGCCCGCGACGCCCAGCGACAGGACGTCCCAGGGCGCGACGCCGATGCCGCCCCGCACCATGAAGCCGAGGGCGACGCCGTAGAGGAAGAGCCCGCCCACGAGCTGCGCGAGCCGCTCGACCAGGTCCCGACGGCTGGTCGCGGTGAAAGGCAGGAAGACGGCACGGAAGAGCATCTCTCCATCGTGGCCCGTGCGAAGACCTCCCGAGGACGACCACTGAGCGAAAAGTGGCCTGCACATGGAAGGCCACTTTGCGGCAGGCTGGAGGCATGGCCTCCCGTCTCGTCACGCAGCTCGGCACCCAGGACCTCGGTGACGCCTCGGCGTCCGGTCTCGCCGACCGCATCAGAGCGCTCATCCTCGACGGTCGCCTCACCGTCGGCGAGCGACTGCCGAGCGAGCGCGCCCTCGCCCTCGAGCTGCGACGGTCCCGGTCGACCATCACCCGCGCTTACGGTGTGCTGGAGGCCGGCGGTTACGTATCCCGGCATCACGGCGGCAGCACCCGCGTCGCCCTTCCGCACGGCCCGGCGGTCGTCGCCCCCGGGCGGGACGACGAGGCGATCGACCTCTCGATCGCCTCCATGGACTCGACCCCCGGGCTGTACGACGCCACCGTGCGCTCCCTCCCCCGGCTCGCTGCCCTGCGCGGTACGAGCGGATACTCGCTGCAGGGTCTTCCCGAGCTGCGTGAGGCCGTGGCCCGCCGGTTCACCGAACGCGGCGCGCCCACCACGCCGGACGAGATCATGATCACCTCCGGCGCCCTGAACGCGGTCAACCTCATCCTGACGGCCATCGGGCGACGGGGCGAACGCGCCCTCGTGGAGCAGCCGACCTTCCCGCACGCGCTCGAAGCCCTGCACCGCCACGGATACCGTCTGGTCCCCACACCGGTCGACACCGACGGCTGGGACACCCGGCACCTCACCGACACGCTGCTGACCGCTCGGCCGCACGTCGCCTACCTCATCCCGGACTTCCACAACCCCACCGGCGCGACGCTGCCGCAGGAGGAGCGGTCCCGGATCGCCACGACGGCCCGGAACACCGGCACCCATCTGATCGTGGACGAGACGACGGCGGAACTCGACATCGACCGCGGATGGGCTCCGGTGCCCATGGCCGCCGAGGGGCCGAACGTCATCACGGTCGGGTCGATGTCGAAGATCGCCTGGGGAGGCATGCGCATCGGCTGGGTGCGCGCCGAGCGCTCGGTCATCGCCCGATTGCTGGCCGTGCGTCCCTCGTTCGAACTCGGCACAGCGCTCCTGGAGCAGTGCATCGCCGTGGAGCTTCTCGACGACGTCCCGGCGCTCACCCATCATGTCCGACGCCGCCTCACGGCGGGGCGGGACGCGGTGGCTGCGGGGATCGCGGATATCCCGGGGATGCGCATGCCGGAGACGCCTGGCGGCCTCTCCGCCTGGATCGACCTCGGTGCCCCCTTGTCGACCACGCTCTCCCTCGCCGCACGGGAACGGGATCTCATCCTCCCACCCGGGCCCCGCTTCACGACCGGCGGCGTGCTGGAGCGCCGCCTCCGGGTCCCGATCACGCTTCCCCCCGAGCGGACGGCGGAGGCGATGACGCGCCTGGCGCGGGCCTGGGCGGACGTGCGCGGCGGTGGAGTGGACGCCACCGCCGACCTTGCTCACGCCGCAGTGATCTGACCGACACAGACGAGGACCCCGCCCGGTCACCCGGGGCGGGGTCCTCGTCGAGCGGAGCGGGGATTCGTCTTCTCAGCGTCCGGGATCACTCACCGGCATCCGATACTCACGCCTCCGCGCTCCTGGTCTCAGCGGCCGGTCAGCCGACCTTGTGGAGCCAGACGACGCGCGCGTCGTCGCTGGCGTGACGGAAGGGTTCCAACTCCTCGTCCCAGGCGGAGCCCAGGGCGACGTCGAGCTCGCGCTGCAGCTCGACGGCGTTTCCCGCGGCGATCTCCATCGCGTAGCGGATGCGGTCCTCGCCGATGACGATGTTGCCGGCGGCGTCGGTCTGGGCGTAGTGGATCCCGAGGTCTGGGGTGTGCAGCCACCGACCGCCGTCACTGCGCGGAGTGGGATCCTCGGTCACTTCGAACCGGAGGTGCTCCCAGCCGCGGATCGCGGTCGCGAGGGCAGCGCCGGTTCCGACGGGGCCGTCCCAGTAGAACTCGGCGCGGCGGGCGCCGGTCAGCACGGGCTGCTCGGTCCAATCGAAATTCACCGCACGCCCGATAGCGCGACCCACCGCCCATTCCAGGTGCGGGCAGAGCGCGCGAGGCGCCGAGTGGATGAACACCACTCCGCGTGCGTAAGCCGTCGCCATGATCTCTCCGTTTCATCAGGTGCGTCTTCCCCTACGACCTGAACCACGAAGTGGCGAGAGTATGCGGTTGTGCGCCCATTCTCGCCGAGTTCCCGCGAAATCACAAGCGTGTGATTCGACGACGAAGGCCCCGGTCCGCGGACCGGGGCCTTCGGGCGCTTCGACGAGCTCAGCCACCCACCGTGGGGACGCTCAGCGACCCACCGTGGGGACGCTCAGCGACCCAGCGTGGGGACGCTCAGCGACCCAGTGTGCGGAGGCTCAGGCCTCGCTCATGGCCTGCTTGACCTGCTGGCCCTTGGCGGCGTAATAGGCCGCGCGGGCGGCGTCCTTGCGGGCCTGCTCGGCATAGCCGAACTCGAGCACGTCCTGCGGGACCTCGACGTTCGGGACGTCGTCGGTGCCGTGGTACTTCTCGATGTACGCGTCGAGCTCGGGACCGGACGTCCACGAGGTGATGAGGCAGTAGCGCGGGTCGGTGCCGTTGTGCGTGGCCGCGTGCCACAGGCGCTGGGTGTCGACGATGAGCTGCGCACCGGCCGGCAGGGCGATGCGGTACTCGATGCTGGGGTCCGTGCGGTTCTCACGCAGGACGAAGTAGCTGTCCTTGTCGTCGGTCAGGTTGAAGAACCCGCGCACGACCCAGCCTGTGCCGTCCGGGTTCAGACGGTTGTTGTCGTCCTGGTGCAGGTTGTAGAGGCAGTCGCCGTACGGGGTCGGCTGCAGCTCGATGACGCGGCAGCGACCGACGTTCGCGCCCGGCTCCTGCGCGCGACGCGTGAGGTTCGGGGCCTTGGCGGTCTGCTCGTCGATCCAGACGCCGTCCTTGTCGGTGCGCGGTGGCTTGTGGTTCCAGAAGCCGTTGCACTCGATGTCACCGAAGGCGCTGGCGAGGGGCGCGAACCGGGTGTCGCCCGAGGACTTCCAGTCGACGTACTCGATGTCGAGCCACTCCTTGGGGTCGGCCTCCTGGTCGTAGCTGTCGAGGACGACGAAGCCCTTCTCCTCCAGCGCTGCGGACTTGATGTATCCCATGATCGAGTCATGTTCCTTTCATCGGGGGCCAGCACGTTTTAACAGGCCCTGATAAGGCAAGGCTAACAGCGGGACCTGGCGCTCCCCCGGAGGGTCACCGTGGATAAGCGAATAGACTGGGCGGGGCACCCGGCGCGTCCGTGGCGCCTGTCGCTACGGGAGGACGAGACACCAGCATGAGCACCGCGACCAACGTCGAGGCGACGGCAGTCAACACGATCGAATGGCTCGCGGCGGGACGCACGACCATCGTCGTCCCCGTCTACCAGCGGCAGTACCGCTGGGACATCGGCGGCTGCGAGCGGCTCCTCTCCGACGTCAGGGCGGTGGCCGCGGAAGACGACGCGCATCGCCACTTCATCGGCTCGATCCTCTCCGCCGAGGACGGCTCCGGCGCGGACGCCGACCTCATCCTCATCGACGGGCAGCAGCGCCTCACCACGCTCATGCTCCTCGTCGCCGCGCTGCATCACTCGGTGCGCGACCGGGACCCGGAGCTCGCCGCCGACCTCGCCCGCGTGCTGGTGCGCACCGACGACCCGGAGCGCACGAAGCTTCGGCCGCACGATGCCTGGGCCGATCTCTACGAGTCGGTCGTGCTCGACCGCCGTGACGACCTCGATCGCGAGTCGCGCTTCGACGACAACTACGCCTTCTTCCGCAGCCAGATCCATGCCGACGAGGTGCCGCTCATCTGGCAGGGGCTGCAGCGACTGGAGCACGTCTCGATCACGCTCGGCGCGCAGGCCAACGCGCAGCAGATCTTCGAGAGCCTGAACTCCACCGGCGAGCCGCTGCGGGACCATGAGCTGATCCACAACTACATCCTCATGGGCCTGAACCACGCCGAGCAGATGGACGT
Organism: Microbacterium meiriae; assembly: GCF_040686935.1. Classification (NCBI taxonomy): domain Bacteria; kingdom Bacillati; phylum Actinomycetota; class Actinomycetes; order Micrococcales; family Microbacteriaceae; genus Microbacterium; species Microbacterium meiriae. Next base: position 297,165 of record NZ_JBFBMF010000002.1, on the reverse strand, counting down.
GGAGGCGCGGTTCTGGCTACCGATCGAGCAGCACACGGGCGAGGCGATCGGAGCGTTCTGGCGCCACTACCTCGTGCTCGTCACGGGGAGAGAGGTGGCGGCGAACGGGGAGCACGGGGTGTACAGCGCGTTCCGCCAGTCGTTCCCGCGCGTCGACGTCGCGCACCTCCAGGCCGACGCCGAGATCTGGCGGCACTACGCGGAGATCTACGGCCTCCTCCTCGATCCGACGAAGGAACCGGACCCCGAGATCGCGCGTCAGCTGCGGCACGTGAACACGTTCGGACGTTCCTCGTACCCCCTCGTCATGAGCGCGTACAGCGATCACGCACGCGGGCTCATCGACCGTTCCCAGCTCCTCGAGACGCTCGAGTGGCTGCAGGCGATGTTCCTTCGTCGCGCGCTGGTGAACCTTCCCGCCGAACGCCTCATCGCCCGGCTCTGTCGTGCCCGTCGCGACGGGCACGACGCCCTCGCCCGCGCCATCGCGCGGATCACGCCGTCGGACGAACGGGTCAGTGCGGTGCTCAAGTACAGCGAGCTGCCGTATCCGGCCTACGTGCTCGGCCGGCTCGAAGGCGTCGATGACGTGGACGGCTACGACGTCGAGCACATCGTGCCCGCCGTGCCCGGCGACGCCTGGTCCGGCGACGGCGTGCGCCCGTGGAGCGAGTATTCGGAAGACGAGCAGAACAGCCACCGCGCCCTCGCGCCGACCCTCGGCAACCTCACACTGCTGGAGCAGGGGCTGACAGAACGGGTGTTCGGTGCCTCGTTCCCGGTCAAGCGCGATGAGGCCTATGCACGCAGCACCGTGCCGGCGACCAGCGCCCTCGCCGCACAGGAGTCCTGGGGCACGGCGGCCATCACCGCACGCACGGTGGGCCTGACGGCCGACCTCGTCCGCGTGTGGGCACGACCCGCGCTGCCCGAGATCGACGACGACGGACTCACCCCGATCCTCGACGCGGTCCGACGCCGCGGCTGGCCGGCGGGGTGGGAGCGCGAGTTCGACTACGTCGAGTACCGCGGCGAGCGATGGGAGGTCTACGACGTCAAGCATCTGTTCAACCGCGTGTTCCGCCGCGCCTGGACGGACACCACCGAGGCCGCTCTCGCCTACTGCGCGACCCACGGCGGCCCGATCTACCGCGACAAGGCGTGGAAGGGGCACTGGGATGACCTCGACGACACGCACTACCTCTACATGGGCTGGGACTCGAACTACATGATGACGGCCGTCCAGGGGGTCCTCGACGAGTCCGGCATCGCCGCCGAGGTCTTCGTGAAGTACTCCTACATCGGGAATGTGATGTGACCATGACCACTGTCATCCGCCGCCGCCTGCTCGACCTCGCCGTCGAGGAGCACACGCTCACGGTTCCCCTCGTCTGGGACGACCCGGCAGACACCCGCACCATCGACGTGTTCGCCCGCGTCGTCGCGCGGGAGGGAGGCGAGGCCCTCCCCTACCTGGTGTTCCTCCAAGGCGGGCCCGGTCACGAAGCCCCGCGTCCCTTCCACTCCTCCACAGCGCCCGCGTGGCTGGACCAGGCCCTCGCGCACTACCGACTCGTCCTCCTGGACCAGCGCGGCACCGGCCTCTCCTCCCCGGTCGGCGACGGCGACCTCGTGCGGGGCGCCGAAGCCGTCGCCGAGCATCTGACCCACCTGCGCGCCGATGCCATCGTGCGCGACTGCGAGGCGCTGCGGGAGCACCTGGGGGTGCCGACGTGGAGCGTCCTCGGGCAGTCCTTCGGCGGGTTCACGACGCTGGCCTACCTGTCGACCCACGCGGATTCGCTCGACGACGTCTTCATCACCGGAGGCCTCAGCACGGTCGAGCGCGACCCGGACGAGGTCTACGCCCTCTGCTACGACAAGATGCGCACGGCGTCCGAGCGGTACTACCGGCGCTTCCCGGAGCACCGCGACGTCATGCGACGCCTGATTGATCTCGCGGACGCCGGTGACCTCGTCCTCCCCGACGGCGAGGTCGTATCGCGTTCCCGCCTCCGCTCGGTCGGCTCCGCTCTCGGCACCGACGACGGCTGGCAGACGATCTGGTCCCTCCTCGAGCGCGATCCCTCTTCCAACGCCTTCCGCTACGACCTCCAGCACGCCATGCCCTTCGGCGCACGCAATCCGCTGTACTACGCGTTCCACGAGTCGAGCTATGCGAGCGGACACACGACGCGGTGGTCGGCGGAGCGCGTCGAGCCTGACGACTTCCGCGACGACCCCACGCTGTTCACGGGCGAGCACATCCGTCGCGAATGGGCGGACACCGTCCCCGGGCTGCAGCCGTGGCGCGAGGTCACGTCGATCCTGGCGGAGCACCCCTGGCCGCGGATCTACGACACCGTCGCTCTCGCCGACTCCGGTGCCACGGGAGCGGCCGCGGTGTACGTGAACGACGTGTACGTGCCGCTGGAGTTCTCGCTGGAGACCGCCCGCCTGCTCCCCGGTGTGACGCCGTGGGTGACGAGTGAGCACGAGCACAACGGCCTGCGGAGCGGCCCTGTGCTGGCGCGCCTGATCGACCTGGCCCACGGGCGCCGCGTCCGCTGATATCCGCCGCGCGACGGATACCGTCGACGTGGTCGGCGATCTATCCTGGGCGCATGGAGCATCTGTTCGGATGGACCACGATCGTCCTCGTGCTCGGTGCGGGGCCGGTGCTCTTCTTCGTCGGCATCCGGCACTCCCTCTCCCGTCGCCCGGTGGAGGAGAAGTACGAGCAGGTCGGCTCCGGAGGCCTCGTCGGCGTCTTCGACGCCGTGTGGTCCCCCACGGCGCACGAGGCGGGACAGGAGCGCGACCGGCAGACCAGACGCACCGCCCCGGCGCCGAGTCCCGGCGACCCGCCGGGCCGCATCCAGCACGGACGCATCATCATCGACGTGTGAGCGCCCCACCGGGCATGACGAAGGCCCCGTGCTCCGAGGAGCGCGGGGCCTTCGTGGAGCGGTCCTTACTTGGAGCCGCCGAAGCCCTTGAAGCGCTGGTTGAACTTCTCGACGCGACCGGCCGAGTCCATGATGCGCTGCTTGCCCGTGTAGAAGGGGTGCGAGGCCGAGGAGATCTCGACGTCGATCACCGGGTACTCCACGCCGTCCAGCTCGATCGTCTTGTCGCTCGTGACGGTGGAGCGGGTGAGGAAGGTCTCGCCCGAACCCAGGTCGCGGAACACGACAGCCTTGTACTCGGGGTGAATGTCAGTCTTCATGGGATTCCTTTGTTGCTGCCCTGGATTGTGCCAGGGACGAGGGAAGTCTGTGGTGCCGAACGCACCAAGGATCGATTCTACCAGTACTTCGACGAGCTCAGTAACCCATCGGGGCCGAGCTCAGTAACCCATCGGAACCGAGGTCAGTGACCCGTCGGAACCGAGCTCAGGAGGCGGCGCGGGCGGAGTAGCGTCCGTCCTCGCTGCTGAGCGCGATCGGCATGCCGAAGGTCTCGCCGAGGGTGTCGACGGTGAGCGTCTCGGCGATCGGGCCCGCCGCCACCACGGCCCCGTCGCGGATCAGCAGCACGTGCGTGAACCCGACCGGGATCTCCTCGACGTGATGGGTCACCATGAGCATCGCGGGCGTCGTCGGAGCAGAGGCGTAGCCGCCCAGCAGCGCCAGCAGCTCCTCACGCGACCCGAGATCGAGCGAGGCCGTCGGCTCGTCGAGCAGCAGCAGCTCGGGGTCGGTCATGACCGCGCGGGCGATCTGCACGCGCTTCTGCTCGCCGTCGCTCAGCGTGCCGAACGTGCGGTCGGCGAGGTGCGCGAGACGCCAGTCCCCCAGCACCCGCAGTGCGCGCCGCTCATCGATGTCCTCGTAGCTCTCGTTCCAGCGGCCGAGCACGGAGTACGCCGCCGTGAGGACCGTGTTGAGAACCGTCTCGTCGCGCGGGATGCGCTTGGCCATGGCCGTCGAGGCGAACCCGATCCGGGGTCGGATCTCGAAGACGTCCGCGCGTCCGAGCGTCTCGCCGAGGACGGTGACGGTGCCAGAGGTGGGATGCATCAACGTGTCGGCGAGCTGCAGCAGGGTCGTCTTGCCCGCCCCGTTCGGCCCGAGGATCACCCATCGCTGATCGTCTGAGACCTGCCAGGTCACGTGATCGATGATGTTGCGCCCCTCTCGGCGCACGACGACGTCGGTGAACTCCAGAGCGATCGGCATACCGAAAGCCTATCGGCTCAGGCGGACAGCTCTGCGTAGAGCGCGCGGGTCTCGTCGGCGATCGCACCCCAGCTGAACTGCGCGCGGGCACGCTCCCGACCGGCCTCCCCGTACTCCCGAGCTCGCGCCGGATCCGAGGTGACCTCGGTCAGGACCGCCGCGAGATCGGCGACGAAGCGGTCTGGATCGGTGGGTGTGCCCGTGCCGTCCTGTACCTGCTCGATCGGGACCAGGCGGCCCGTCACGCCGTCGTCGACGACCTCCGGGATTCCGCCGGTCGCGGTCCCCACGACGGCCGCTCCACAGGCCATCGCCTCGAGGTTCACGATCCCGAGGGGCTCGTAGACGGACGGGCAGACGAACGTGGTCGCCGCGGCCAGGATCGCCGACAGCTCATCGCGCGGCAGCATCCGCTCGATCCACACCACGCCCTCGCGGGTCTGCTGCAGCAGCCGCACCCCCTCCTGCACCTCCGCCATGATCTCCGGGGTGTCCGGCGCTCCGGCGCACAGGATCAGCTGGACCTCCGGAGGCAGCAACCGCGATGCCTGCAGGAGGTACGGCAGCCCCTTCTGCCGCGTGATGCGGCCGACGAAGACCACCGAGGGACGGTCAGGGTCCATGCCGATCGAGGAGAGGAAGGCGGGGTCGTGCACAGGACGCCACCGCTCCACGTCGATGCCGTTGTGGATCACGCGGACCCGTGCGGGGTCGACCTGCGGGTAGCTGCGCAGGATGTCGGCGCGCATGCCGGCGCTCACCGCGATCACCGCGGCGGCGTTCTCGTAGGCGAGCTTCTCGATCCCGCTCGAGACGGCGTAGCCGCCCCCGAGCTGTTCGGCCTTCCACGGCCGGAGCGGTTCGAGGCTGTGCGCCGTGAGCACGTGCGGGATGCCGTGGAGCTGGGCGGCGAGATGGCCGGCGAAGTTCGCGTACCAGGTGTGGCTGTGCACGACGTCGGCGCCGGCGATGGCCGACACGATCTCCAGGTCCGTGCCGAGGGTCTGCAGAGCCGGGTTGGCGGCGGCGAGGCTCTCCGGGGCGCGGTAGGCGAAGGTGCCGTCCTCATCGCGCGGCGCACCGAACGCGCGCACCGTCACGCCGATGTCACGACGCAGCGCGGAGACGAGCTCGGCGACGTGTACACCCGCACCTCCGTAGATCTCCGGCGGATACTCCTTGGTGATCATCTCGACTCGCATGCCTAGACGCTATCGAGCGGGTTGTCCAGATGCTAGTTCCCCGCGCCGAACGGGATCTATGGTGGAGCCATGTCCGCTCCAAAGAAGGTCTTCGGGATCATCCTCGCCGGCGGCGAGGGCAAGCGACTCATGCCGCTGACGGCCGACCGCGCGAAACCTGCCGTCCCGTTCGGCGGGCAGTACCGCCTGATCGACTTCGCCATCTCGAACCTCATCAACTCCGGGCTGAGACAGATCGTCGTGCTGACCCAGTACAAGTCGCACAGTCTCGACCGGCACATCTCGCAGACGTGGCGGATGTCGGCCCTCCTCGACTCCTACGTCGCGTCCGTCCCCGCCCAGCAGCGTCTCGGCAAGCGGTGGTTCTCCGGCTCCGCCGACGCGATCCTGCAGAGCATGAACCTCATCAACGACGAGAAGCCGGACATCGTCGTCGTCATCGGCGCCGACCACGTCTATCGGATGGACTTCCGTCAGATGCTCGAGGCGCACATCGAGTCCGGCGCGAAGGCGACGGTGGCGGGCATCCGCCAGCCCCTCGCCCTGGCGTCGCAGTTCGGGGTCATCGACGCCGACCCGGAGTCCGGGCGCATCCGGCAGTTCCTGGAGAAGCCGACCGACGCCACGGGTCTTGCGGACTCCCCGCACGAAGTCCTGGCCTCCATGGGCAACTACATCTTCGACACGGACGCCCTCATCGCGGCGGTCGAGGCGGATGGAGAGCTGCCGACGTCGAGCCACGACATGGGTGGCGACATCGTCCCCTACTTCGTCGACCGCGGCGAGGCCGGCTACTACGACATGAAGCAGAACGAGGTCCCTGGCTCGTCGCCGCGCGACCGCTCGTACTGGCGCGATGTGGGAACGATCGACTCGTTCTTCGACGCGCACCGGGACCTGATCTCGACCCTCCCGATCTTCAACCTCTACAACATGGAGTGGCCGATCCACTCGCAGGCGGTCAACTCCCCGCCGGCGAAGTTCGTCCGCGACTCCGTGGGACGGATCGGGAACGCGATCGACTCGATCGTGTCGCTGGGGTCGGTGCTCTCCGGCACGCACCTCGAGCGCAGCGTCGTGGGCCCGTGGACGCTCGCCGGCGGCGGGTCGACCATCACGGACTCCGTGGTGTTCGATCACGTCCACGTCGGCCAGGGCGCACGCGTGCATCGGGCGATCCTCGACAAGAACGTCGTCCTCGCCGACGGGGCGACGGTCGGGGTCGACCGCGAACGGGACCTCGCCCGCGGGTTCACGGTCACCGAATCGGGGATCACTGTCGTCGGCAAGGGCGTGTTCATCGAGCGCTGAGGCGTCGAGCGGTGCCGAGCCCCGGACTCCGGTCGCTAGGCTCGATGGCGTGACCACCGCGCGATTCCTCGTCGTCCTCGATGCCGATTCCACGCTCATCCGGAACGAGGTGATCGAGCTCCTCGCGGAGGAAGCGGGTCGCCGCGCCGAGGTGCAGGCGGCCACCGAAGCCGCGATGCGCGGTGAGATCGACTTCGCGACCAGTCTCCGCTCCCGGGTGGCGGCTCTCGCGGGCGTGTCCGTCGAGGCGTTCGCCCGGGTCCGCGCCCGCGTCGAGCCCAGCCCCGGTGTCCGCGAGCTCACCGCCGCCGTCCACGCCCGAGGCGGGGTGGTCGGCGTGGTCTCGGGCGGGTTCCACGAGATCCTCGACGACGTCGCGCCGGGGCTCGGTGTCGACCGCTGGCGTGCCAACCGTCTGTCGGTGGCCGACGGTGCGCTGACGGGCGAGGTGGACGGCGACATCGTCGACGGGGCGGCCAAGGCCTTCTGGCTGCGCACCTGGGCGGAGGAGCTCGGCGTGGCACGGCACGCGACCATCGCGATCGGCGATGGGGCGAACGACCTCCCGATGATGGCGGTCGCCGGCCTGGGGCTCGCGTTCAACGCCAAGCCCGCCGTCCGGGAATCGGCGAGCCTGGTCATCGGCCCTGTCGACCTCGGAACGGTCATCCCTCTGCTCCCCTGACCCTCGACGATGTCCGTGGCCGGGTCTACCGTCGGGTCATGGACATCATCCTCATCCCCGGTCTCTGGCTCGACGCATCGAGCTGGGACGACGTCGTGCCCGCTCTCGAGAAGGCGGGGCACCGCGCGCACCCGCTGACCATGCCCGGACTCGACGCCACCGCGGAGGCAGCAGCAGGCATCGGGATCGATGACTGGGTGGCGTCCGCGGTCGCCGCCGTGGACGCCGCGGAGGGCGACGTCGTGGTCGTCGGGCACAGTGGCGGAGGCAATGTCGCCTGGGGCGTCGCCGACGCACGCCCGGACCGCGTGGCCCGGGTCGTCTTCGTCGACACCGTCCCGCCACCCCCGGGCTCCGGCATCAGCGAGTTTCCGGTGCAGGACGGCGTCGTCGCCTTCCCCGGGTGGGGCTTCTTCCCCGACGAGGACGTGCACGACCTGGACGACGAAACCAGGGCACGGACGAGCGCCCTCACACACAGCATCCCCGCTCGGGTCCCGACCGGCGAACTCGCGCTGCGCAACGCCGCGCGGCATGGGATCCCGGTCTCCCTGCTGATGGGAGGACTGGACCAGACGTCGTTCGACGAGGTGATCAGCCAGTGGGGCCCGTACGCGACGGAGTACCGGGCGATCGACGATGCCGAGGTCGTCCGGATCGGGTCCGGACACTGGCCGCAGTTCTCCGCGCCGGAACGTCTCGGCGAGCTCCTCGTGCGTGCGATCGACCGCTGACCGCGAGGGCCGGGGTCAGTGCCCCATGCCGAGACCGCCGTCGACCGGGATGACGGCGCCGGAGATGTAGCCGGCGTCGTCGCTCGCCAGCCAGGTCACCACGCCCGCGACCTCGTCCGGCGTCGCGAACCGGCCGGCAGGGATGTTCGCCTTGTACTGCTTCTGCGTCTCCTCGGGGAGCTCTGCGGTCATGTCGGTCTCGATGAACCCGGGCGCCACGACGTTAGCCGTGATTCCGCGTCCGCCGAGCTCGCGCGTGAGGGAGCGGGCGAAGCCGACGAGCGCGCTCTTCGAAGCGGCATAGTTCGTCTGCCCCGCGGAGCCGTAGAGGCCCACGACGCTGGAGATGAGGATCACCCGTCCGAACCGCGCGCGCAGCATGCCCTTCGAGGCACGCTTGACGACCCGGAACGTGCCGCCGAGGTTGGTCGCGATGACGCTGTCGAAGTCGTCCTCGCTCATGCGCATGAGCAGGGTGTCCTTGGTGATGCCGGCGTTGGCGACGACGATCTCCACCGGGCCGAGCTGCTGCTCCACCTCGGTGAAAGCCGCGTCGAGTGCGGCGGCGTCCGTGACATCCGCGCGCACCGTGAGGGTGCCCTCCGGCCCCTCTCCGCTCCGAGCGGTGACCGCCACCCGGTATCCCTCCCTCACGAAGCGCTCGGCGATGGCGCGGCCGATGCCGCGGTTTCCTCCGGTGACGAGGACGACGCGCTCCGCGCTCATGGGACACTCCTGGGTCTGGGATCGAGGGCCGGGGTTCCGGGCCGTGATCGATCCTAGCGACGTTGCCGGTCCGGGTTCACGACGGCCGTTTGACAGACGAAGACCGTCCTGGAAGCCTGAGGGCGACGAAAGGCAGCAGCGTGAGCGATCCCCGTACCCCCGGTCCGTCGGGTGAGCCGCCGGCCATCCCGCCGGCCCCCGGCTCCTCCCCTGCGTATCCGGGATTCCCGCCGGCGCCGCCGACCAACGTCGCACCGCAGCAGTACTCGCCACCTCAGCAGTACTCGGCCCCGCAGCAGTTCACCACCCCGCAGCAGTACGGGGCGCCGCCCGCACGGCCGTCCAGCGGGCTCGCGATCACCTCGCTCGTCTGCGGCATCGCCGGTGTCGTGCTGTTCTGGGCGATCGTGCCGATGCTCGCCTCGATCGCGGCCGTGATCACCGGCCACATGGCACTCGGGCAGATCCGGCGCACTCCCGGTCTCGGCGGACGCGGCATGGCGATCGCCGGACTCATCCTCGGCTACCTGATGATCGGCGTGCTCGTCTTCACGATCGTCTCGACGCTCATCAGCCTCGTGGTGTTCGGCGCCTTCACCCTGCCCTTCGTCTTCGCGAACTGAGGCTCCTCGCGGGCATGCCGATGTCGCTGCGGCGGCGTAGGCTGGAACCATCGTGAAGAACGCACGTCGAGTACCGGCCGTCACCTCACTGCCGCAGTCCCCGCGGGATGAGGGTGACCATCGTGTGCGCCGGTACGCCCTCACGATGACGATCCGCATCGTGTGCTTCGGGCTGATGTTCTTCGTGCAGCCGTTCGGCTGGTGGACATGGGTGTTCGCGCTGGCCGCCGCGGTCCTGCCGTACATCGCCGTGGTCTTCGCCAACGCCGGCAGCGACAGCACGGAGACGGCAGCCGAGTCGCCGATGCGCGAGATCGACGCACCGTCGGCGGCGCCGACGCCCGCTCCGGAGATCGCCCCTGACGTCATCACCATCCGCGAAGGCCGCACGGACCGATGAGCGAACTCATCTGCTCGCGCGCCGGATGCCGGAGCGCGGCCACGAGGCAGGTCGTCTGGCGCAATCCGCGCATCCATGCCGCCGACCGCGAGAAGATCTGGCTGGCGTGCGATGAGCACGTCGACTTCCTCCATGACTACCTGGCCGCGCGGGACTTCCCGGTGACGGTGCGAGACGGGGTGCCCTCATGAGCAACCGCCTGACCCGCTGGGGTGTGTACGTCCTCATCGCCATCGGCTTCGCGATCGCGTGCGTCTTCCTGTCGAACTGGCAGTTCGAGCGGAACGAGTCCCGGGCCGAGCAGATCGCGCTCGTGGAGCAGAACTACGATGCGCCCGCCGTCCCGCTCGCGGACGTCGTCGCCGAGGACGACCTCGACCCCGCAGACGAATGGCGGCCGGTCACGCTGCATGGCGAGTACCTCGCCGACGAGCAGCTCCTGGTCCGCAACCGTCCGCACGGAGGCACCAGTGCGTTCGAGGTTCTGGTCCCCTTCCGGGACGCGGACGGCCGTGTGCTCATCGTCGACCGCGGCTGGGTGCCCCCGGGCGAGGGCGAGCTCCCCGACACGGTTCCCTCTCCGCCTTCTGGTGAGGTCACGGTGACCGTCCGGCTCCGCCCGGGCGAGCCGCTTCCCGCATCCGGGCGAGGGGCTCCGGAGGGCCAGGTGCCCACCATCCACCTCCTCTCCATCGGGGACCTCGTCGGAGACGACGTCATCACCGGCGCCTACGGGCGCCTGGTCGAGGAGCAGCCCGCCGCGGATGCGGCGCTGGGCGGTTTCGAGTCCCCGACCGACGACCCGGGGCCGCACCTGTCCTATGCGATCCAGTGGATCCTGTTCGCCATCATGGGCTTCATCTTCATCGGGTACATCATCCGGACCGAGATCGTGAAGCACCGCGAAGACGTCGAGGGGAAACCGGCACCGGTGAAGGTCACGAAGCGGCGCGACCGCGACGCGGACGTCGAGGACGAACTGCTCGACGCCCGCTGACGCACCCGCCGAGCGTCACGCGAGCGCGAGAACGCGCCGGACGCTGCGCTGCCCGGCACCCTTTCGATCCCGGACGGCCCGCCCTGCCGACGCAGGATGGGAAACGGGCCTTTTGGACCGTCGGCAAGCACCATTTCGATCCCCCCCGGCGGGGCGCCTCCGGTCGTTCTCGATGTCTAGCGCTCGCGAGCAGAGCCCGTGACGGCATGCCGCCATCCGCGGCCGACGACGTCATAGACGATCCGGGTGTGGTTCCGGTCGGACGCCCCCTGCCAGAACTCGACCCGCGTGGGCACGACACGCCACAGCACCCAGTCCCCCGGACGGAGACCGGCTCGCGCGTCCTCGGAGCGGGCAGCGAGGTCGGCGTCGCTCTCCGCCGGGGACGCCTCTTCCACGGTTCCCCGCACCCGCACCGCGCGTCGCTGCGGCTGCCACCACAGATTCAGGGCCGCGGCCGGACGCGCCTCGAGCTGCGTGGCCTTCCGTGAGGACCGTGCTCCGGCGAACGCCCAGCCACGCGCGTCCACGTCCTTGAGGATCAGCGTGCGCGCGTCCGGCAGGCCGTCCGCGTCGACGGTCGCGAGGGTCGCGGCGTGCGGTTCCGGAACGCCGTCTGCGGCCGCCGTGCGGAGCCAGTCGCGGAAGAGCGGCACCGGATCGTCGGGGAGATCAGCGAGGCGCAGCGGTGGGGCCGTCCCGGTGAGGGCCGGCTGTGCGCGCAACCATACCGCGAGCTCCGAGGGAGGAAGGATCGACTGCTCGGCCATCCTCCGACTATGCCACGACCGGCTACGCGAGCTCGATGAGGTCCTGGTACTCCTGGCTCCAGATGTCCTCGACGCCGTCGGGCAGGATGAGGACGCGCTCCGGGTTCAGCGACTGCACCGCGCCGGGGTCGTGCGACACGAGCACCACGGCACCCTCGTAGTGGGCCAGAGCCCCGAGGATCTCCTCGCGCGAGGCCGGGTCGAGGTTGTTCGTGGGCTCGTCGAGCAGCAACAGGTTCGCGGACGATACGACGAGGGTCGCCAGCGACAGTCGCGTCTTCTCACCGCCGGAGAGCACGCCGGCCGGCTTGAGGACGTCGTCGCCGGTGAACAGGAACGAGCCGAGGACCTTGCGCGCCTCGGTCTCGGTGATGTGCGGGGCCGCCGACACCATGTTCTCCAGCACCGAGCGGCCGACGTCGAGGTTCTCGTGCTCCTGCGCGTAGTACCCGACCTTGAGGCCGTGGCCGGGCTCGAGCTGGCCGGTGTCCGGCTGGTCGACGCCCGCGAGCATGCGCAGCAACGTCGTCTTTCCCGCACCGTTGAGTCCGAGCACGACGACCTTGGAGCCACGGTCGATCGCGAGGTCGACGTCGGTGAAGATCTCCAGCGAGCCGTACGACTTCGACAGTCCGGACGCCATGAGCGGGGTCTTGCCACAGGGCGCCGGCTTCGGGAACCGCAGCTTCGCGACGCGGTCCTCCTGACGCACGTCTTCCAGGCCCGACAGGAGCTTCTCCGCGCGGGCGAGCATCTGGTGCGCGGCCGCCGCCTTGGACGCCTTGGCTCCGAAGCGCGCCGCCTGCTGCTGGAGAGTGGTCGCCTTCTTCTCCGCGTTGGCCCGCTCCTTCTTGCGGCGCTCCTCATCCGCGGCGCGCTGGCGCAGGTAGTTCTTCCAGTTCATGTTGTAGATGTCGATGACCTGGCGGTTGGCGTCGAGGTAGAAGACGCGGTTGACGGTCTCGCCGACGAGCTCGACGTCGTGGCTGATGACGATCAACCCGCCCTTGTAGTTCTTGAGGAACTCGCGCAGCCACACGACGCTGTCCGCGTCGAGGTGGTTGGTCGGCTCGTCGAGGATCATCGTCTGGGCGTCGGAGAAGAGGATGCGCGCGAGCTCGATACGACGGCGCTGTCCACCGGAGAGGGTCGACAGCGGCTGGTCGAGGATGCGGTCCGGCAGCGAGAGGTTGTGCGCGATCGACGCCGCCTCGGCCTCGGCCGCGTAGCCGCCCTGCGCCTCGAACTCCTCGGTGAGCGCCCCGTAGCGCTTCATCGCCTTCGCCGCGACCGCGGGGTCGTCCGAGCCCATCGCGAGCGAGGCCTCGGTCATGCCGAGGTTGAGCTGGCCGAGGCCGCGGGCGTCGAGGATGCGGGTACGGGCGAGGTCCTCCGGGTTGCCCGAACGCGGGTCCTGCGGCAGGTAGCCGAGTTCGCCGGAGCGGGTGACGGTACCACCGGAGGGCAGCACGTCGCCGGCGAGCACCTTGGTGAGTGTCGTCTTGCCCGCACCGTTGCGTCCGACGAGGCCGATCTTGTCGCCGTCGGACACACGGAACGAGACGTTCTCCATCAGCAGGCGCGCGCCAACGCGGATCTCGAGGTCGTGCACGGCAAGCACAGCGGACGTCCGTTCGTTCGGAAGGAGGGTGATGGCCGAGCGGCCAGCCTCCCAGTATATGCCGCTGCGACGGCGCTGATCGCCGACAAGATCCCTCTGCAGGGTGACCGAGGCGATACCGGGGAGTGATGACCCGCCCCGCACCCGCTGCCTACGGTGCTGGAGTGGACATCCTCAACGACCTCATCCTGCAGGCGATCGCCTCCCCGTGGCTGTACGCGGTGCTCTTCGCGGTGACCGTGATCGACGGGTTCTTCCCTCCGGTCCCGAGCGAGACGGTCCTCGTCGCTGCGGCGGCCGTCGCCGCGTCCACCGGCGACGGCAACATCCTGCTGCTCGGGGCGGTCGCCGCCCTGGGCGCTGCGATCGGCGACAACATCGCATTCCTCATCGGTCGCCGACTCGGCACCACGAGGTTCGCGTGGATGCGTCGCCCTCGCGTCGCCGCCGCGTTCGCCTACGCGCAGCATGCTCTCGACCGCCGCAGCGCGACGCTGATCCTCGGCGCGCGATACATCCCGATCGGCCGCGTGGCCGTGAACATGTCCGCCGGAGCGCTCGGGTTCCCCTGGCGGCGGTTCCTCCCGCTGAGCCTCATCGCCGGTGTCAGCTGGAGCGTGTTCAGCCTCGCGATCGGGTTGCTCGCCGGCGCCTGGCTGCACGACCAGCCCGTGCTCAGCGCCGCCATCGGCGTCGTCATCGCCCTGATCGTCGGCATCGTCATCGACCGGATCGCCGCGCTCCGCCGCCGCCGTACGGCGGTCCCGCACCTGGCAGGATGAGACGCATGGCACGCCGCCGAGAGCGCACCCCGCGCCCGTCACGGATCAGCCGTCGCACCGGCGCCCTCGTGGCGCTGACCGCGGCGGTCGTCGTGCTGTACGCGCTCCTCGTCCCGCTCCAGACGGTGCTCTCGGGCACGCCGCTGCCGCTGTCTTTCCTGCTCGGTGCCGCCGTGTGCGGGCCTCCCCTGCTCGTCCCCTCCCGTCCGCGGACCGCGATCGTCGTGTTCGCCGCCGGCGCCTTCCTGCTCCCTCTCCTCGTCGAGCCGGCGCGGGCGATCCAGTCCCCCTGGCCGTGGTCGGTACCGGCACTGCTCGCGTTCGTCCTCTTCGTGGGCGTGATGTCCTTCGTGCAGGGAGCCCGACTCGGCGCCCTCACCCTCGTGATCGGCGCACTCACCTCCCTGACGGCGCCCCTGCTGCGGCCGGACATGGTCGCGACGCCGGCGAGCTCCGGGAGCGTCACCGCCGACCTGATCGTGACGACCTCGGTCGCCGCCGCGATGTTCCTCATCGCCGTCCTCGTCGCCGGCCGCGTGCGGGTGGCGGCCGAGCTGACCAGGGAGAAGGAGCACAGCGCCCTGGAGGAGTCGCGGCGCGCCCTCGTGGAGGAGCGCACCCGGATCGCCAGGGAGCTGCACGACGTCGTGGCGCACAGCATGTCGGTGATCCAGGTCCAGGCGTCGACCGCGCGCTACCGGATCGCGGACCTCGATGCCGACGCGGCGGCCGAGTTCGACGACATCGCCGCCACCGCTCGCTCCTCGCTCACCGAGATGCGGCGGATGCTGGGGGTGCTCCGCACGGAGGACCAGCATGCCGAGCTCGCACCGCAGCAGGGACTGGACGACGTGCCGGCCCTCGTCGACACCATCCGACGCGCCGGCGTGGAGGTCGGTCTCGTGCTGGAGGGGATCGAGGCGGCCTCGGCCGCCGGACCCGGTGTGCAGATCGCCGCCTTCCGCATCGTGCAGGAGGCACTGAGCAACGCCGTCCGCCATGCCCCCGGAGCACGGGTCACCGTCCGCCTTCACGCCGATGCCGGCAGCCTGCACATCCGAGTGCGCAACGCGGCGCCCCCGCAGCCGGTCGAGAACCCCACCGGGGGCTACGGCCTCCGGGGAATGCGCGAGCGCGCAGAGCTGCTGGGCGGGAGCCTCGCGGCCGGCCCGTCCGACGACGGGGGCTGGACGGTCGACGCCACCCTGCCCCTGTCCCCCGCGGCATCAGCGGCCGCCCCGACCGCCCCGGCGGAAGACAAGGAGAACTCGTGACGATCAGCGTGCTCATCGCCGACGATCAGGCGATGGTCCGCGCCGGCTTCGCCGCCCTGCTGGACGCCCATGAGGGCATCCGCGTGGTGGGCCAGGCCGCGGACGGCGCAGAAGCCGTCACGCTCGCCGCGCGGCTCGACCCCGACGTCATCCTCATGGACGTCCGCATGCCGGAGCTCGACGGCATCGAGGCCACCCGGCGCATCCTGGGTCCGTCGTACCCGGCCGCGCACGTGCCGCGGATCCTCATGCTCACCACGTTCGACATCGACGACTACGTCTACGACGCCCTCGCCGCCGGCGCCAGCGGCTTCCTCCTCAAGGACGCCCTCCCGGAGGAGCTCGTGCATGCCGTCCGCGTGGTGGCGGGGGGCGATGCGCTCCTCGCCCCGAGCGTGACGCGGCGGATGATCGAACAGTTCGCCGGACGGCGGCCGGCATCACGCAGGTCAGCGACCGCCCTCGCCGATCTCACCGACCGGGAGCGCGAGGTGCTCGTCCTCATCGGCAAGGGCCGCTCCAACACGGAGATCGCGGGCGACCTGTTCATCGCCGAGCAGACCGTGAAGACCCACGTCGGCAAAGTGCTCGCGAAACTCGGTCTCCGCGACCGCGTGCACGCCGTCATCCTCGCCTACGACACCGGTCTGGTCGAACCCTCCGCCTGAGTCACCCCTGCGTAGGGGTCAGGACGGCACCACGGGGTGATGTCGTGCCGACCACCGCGTCCATAGCCTCCGATGACACCGTTCCCAGGAGGACTCATGGTCATCGCCGCGGCTCCACGCCTCAGCACCCCCGCCCCCGCCGTATCCGCCCCCACCGGCCACCGCGACACCGGCATCGACGTCGTCCGGGCACTGTGCGTGCTCGGCGTCGTCCTGCTGCACGCCGTCATGGTGGGGGTCACGGTGTCCGAGTCCGGGCCGGTGTTCGAGAACGCGAGCGACGGCACGGGCTGGATCGCGCCGCTGAGCTGGCTGCTGCAGGTGATGCCGCTCTTCTTCGTGATCGGAGGGTTCTCCGGACTCCTCGCCTACCGCCGCCTTCGCGACCGCGGCGGGAGCGCCACCGCCTTCGTGGCCGGTCGGGTGCACCGGCTCCTGCGCCCGGCCCTGTTCACCATCGCCGCGGTCGGCATCGCTCTCGCCGTGCTCACCGTCGTCGGGGTCTCCCCGGATCTCATCGCGGTCGCGGGTTTCCGGTACGGGCAGCCCCTGTGGTTCCTCGGGGTCTTCCTGCTGTGCCAGGCGCTCCTCCCCGCCTTCGTCGCGCTGCACGACCGCGCGCCGCTGCGGACCATCGGTCTCCTCGCCGCTGCGGCCGTCGCGGTCGACGTGCTGCGCGCCACGACCGGGAACGACGCCCTGGGTTTCCTCAACCTCGCCTTCGTCTGGCTGACGATGCAGCAGCTCGGGTTCTTCCTCGCCGACGGACGCGTGGATGCACTGCGGCCCGGAGTCCGCGTGGCAATCGGCACCGGCTCCCTCGGGCTCCTCGTCGCACTCTTCCTCGGGGGCGTGTACTCCCCCGACCTCATCGCCAACATCAACCCGCCGACAGCCGCCCTCCTGCTGGTCGGGCTCATCCACACGACCCTGTTCTCCCTGTACCGCGACCGGATCGGACGCTTCAGTCGGCACACCCCGGTGGCCGCGTTCACCGCGTTCGTGACCCGGCGCACGATGACCATCTACCTCTGGCACATGCCGGTGCTGTTGGTGATGGCCGGAGCGACAGCGCTGGCAGCGATCGTCGGGGGGCTCAGCCTGCCCGCACTCGACAGCGTGGAGTGGTGGGCAGCCCGCCCGCTGTGGCTGGTGACGGCACTCGTCCTCACCGCCCTGGTCGCCGTGGGCGTCGATCGCTTCGAGAACCACCCCTCGCCGAAGGCGACGGACTCGCGCCGCCGCCTGGTGCTGGGGACCGCCGTGGGACTCACGGGAGTGGTGCTGCTCCTCGTCCTCGGTACGACGGTCTCCACTGCGGCGCTCGCCGTGCTGCTGCTCGTGGCTGCGCTGCGGCTCGCCGGCCGCTCCGGCAGCGCCGTCCCCGCCCCCGCCGTCGTGGCGTGACCGTCAGCCGACCCCGCGGGCGGCGAGGGCATCACCGACCTGGTCCGCGTGGCGGAGCGTCATGACGAGCAGGGGCACCACGCCACGCACACCCAGTCGCACACCGCGGGCGCGCTCCGCATCGCGCACCCGCTGTGCGAAGCCCGCGACGACGGGCACCATCGTCAGGGTGAGCGACACCGCCATCGACACCGCCTCGGGGTCCACCCCGACACGGCGCAGCGGCCGCAGGAGGCGCTGCAGCACCTCCAGGAGGTCGGACATGCGCGTGGTCAGGGTGAGGAGCGCGGCGAGCAGCAGCAATGCGGCGACCCGCCCGGTGCTCATCCAGGCGGCCACGGGAGACACGAAGACGGCGAGGGCGATCGCGAGCACGAGCAGGACCGCACGCAGCCGCCACAGCTCGATCACGGCGGCGGAGAGCGGCACACCTCCGATCGGGTAGAGCGCGAGCACGGCCGCGAGGCAGACGGCGATGCTGACCGGCCCGTGCGGGAACAGGGTCATCGCGAGTGCCGCGAGGGCGAGGCCCGCCAGCTTCGGTCCGGCTGGCACCCTCGACAGGAGCCCCGGTACGAGCGGCCGGGACGGGATCACGCGCACAACCGGCGATAGCGCGCGATGACCGACTCGGGATCTCCCTGCTCGACGACGCGCCCGCCGTCGAAGAGGACGGCCGTGTCGCAGCGCGCGGCGAGCTCGAGATCGTGGGTGACGATGAGCACCTGCGCGTCCTGCGCCAGGAGGAGGTCTCCGATCCGCCGGGCGTTGCGCAGGTCGAGGAGCGTGGTCGGTTCGTCCGCCACGATCAGTGCCGGCTCGGAGAGGAGCACCGCAGCGAGGGCCAGCATCTGCTTCTGGCCTCCCGAGAGCGACGACGCCGGGACGTCGGCGTGGGCGCCGAGACCGTGGCGGTCCAGCGTCTCCTGCACGCGAGCGGCGATGTCCCCACGGGGCCGCCCGCGGAGGGACAGCGCGAGATCCTCGGCCGGGGTCGGCATCAGGATCTGGGCATCCGGATCGGTGAAGACGAAGCCCACCCGGCGGCGGACGGCGGTCCGCTCTCGGAGCGCGTCGAGGCCGTGGACGGTGACCGTTCCCGTGGTCGGCGTCATGAGGCCGTTCAGCAATCGGGCGAACGTCGACTTCCCGGAGCCGTTCGCACCGATCACGGCGATGCGCGGCGCGGTGAGTTCCAGCGTCACGTCGTCGAGCAGAACGCGGCCGTCGACCGTCACGCCCACGCCGTCGAGACGCACCGTTCCCGGCTCCGCGAGCGTCGCGGTCGTCCCCGGCTTCCGCCTGCGCATTCATCCTCCTGAACACCGTTCACCTGAACGCCGTTCACTATAGTGGGGGCATGAGTCCCGAGACGAATCCCGCCCGTCACGACCGGGACAGCGTCTCGCGGACGGCCCTGGCCCTCCTCGACGAGGTGGGGCTGGCCGACCTCTCCATGCGCCGCATCGCGGCCCGGCTCGACGTGCAGCCCAGCGCTCTCTACTGGCACGTGGCGAACAAGCAGGAGCTCCTCGCCGACCTCGCCGACCGGATCACCGCCGGGGTTCCCGCCGGAGACGGCGGGGTCCTCGCGACTGCCCGCGCGCTCCGCGACGCCCTCTTCGCCTACCGGGACGGCGCGGAGCTCGTGCTCAGCACGTACGCGCTCCAGCTGGGCTCGGCCCACGCCCGCGAGGCTCTGGTCGCGGCCCTCCGCGCGGAGGGAGCTCAGGACGCCGAGGACCGCGGCGCCGCGATCCTGCATTTCGTGCTCGGTCATGCGACCCTCGTCCAGCAGCGGATGCACGCCGACAGTCACGGCGCCCTCCCGTCCTCCAGCGAGGTCGACGTGACGGCGGGTCTGGACCGGGTGTTCGACCTCGGTGTGATCGCCCTCGCCGGTGAGCTCAGCGCACCGAAGACTCCGCGGCGTGCCCGAGCCTGAGCCCGGGGATCACCGCGAGCAGCACCAGCCCGACGCCGAGGACGAACACGACCGCGAACGCATCCGCCCGGCCACCCAGAGTGGCGACGGCGAGCCCCGCCAGCGCGATCGCGACCGCCGAACCCGTCGCGTCCGAGATCGAGAGCGCCGAGGAGTTGAATCCCTGGTTCGACTCATCCGAGTAGGCGAGGGTCAGCACGGTGAGCCGCGGGTACAGCAGCCCCATGCCGCCCCCGGCGAACGCCCACCCGACGATCACGAAGATCGGCGAGGCGTCGAACGCCGCGGCGGCCAGCACGCAGAGCATCGCCACGAGCAACGCTCCCAGGCTGAGAGCCGTGATGCGGTGGTTGCCCAGCCGCTCACCGTAGCGACCCTGCGCGGCGGACGCACCGGCCCACGCGAAAGCGGCCAGCATGAGGGCGACCCCGGCCCAGGTGGCGGAGAAGTCGAACTTCCGCATGAGCAGGTACGGGATGTAGGCCTCCGCGGCGAAGAACGCGCCGGCCGCCACGCCGCGCATGAGCACGACACTGGGAAGGCCGGCGCCGGCGCGCAGCGTGCGTCGCGGCAGAAGGGGCAGCACGGCGACACCGATCGCGAGCACGGCTCCCAGCGCGACCGGCCAGCCGATCGCCGGATCGAGCTCGGCGGACAGTCCGATCACCACCGCGAGCACCGCGACGACGATGGCGAGCGAGAGGCGCGTGAGCAGCGCCCGCCGGTCCTGCGGCTCCCCGCGGCCGAGGTCGACACCGCGCAAACGGATCGCGATCATGGAGAACGCGATCGCGGTCAGCACCGCCACGCCCAGGAACGCCCATCGCCAATCGAGGTACTCCGCCACCGCTCCCGCGAGGAAGGGCCCGATCATCGACGGCACCACCCAGGCGGCCGCGAATGCCGCGAACACCCGCCCGTGCAGGTACGGCGGATACAGCCGCGCGACGACGACGTACAGAGCGACGGTCTGGCCACCGGCACCGAGCCCCTGCACCAGTCGTCCGATCAGGAACTGGGGCATCGTCGCCGCGAACCCGGAGATCAGCAGGCCGAGGATGAAGAGGGTGACGGCGGCGTACAGCGCGCCGCGCGGACCGCGCGCGTCCGACCAGGAACCGGCCGCGACCATCCCGATCACGCTGGTCGCGAGCGTGCCCGCGAAGGCGACGGCGTACAGCGACTGGCCGTCCAGGGCATCGCTGACGATCGGCATGACCGTCGTCACCGCGAGGGCCTCGATCGCGGCGAGGAAGATCAGGGCGACAGCGCCCAGAGTCACCCAGACCCGGCTGCGGTCCCAGATCGTGGCCGTCGGCTCCGCAGCCGTCATCGCTCGACGAGCGCGGCGATGCGCTCGATCGCCTCGGTGAGGATCTCGGGGCTGGTGCCGAAGTTGAGCCGCACGTGTCCGGCCCCTTCCTCCCCGAAGGCCGGGCCGAAGTGCAGCGCGACCTTCGCCTCGCGGAGGATCTGCCGGGCGGGATTGTCGCCCCAGCCGAGTGCCGAGAGGTCGATCCACGCGAGGTACCCCGCGTCCGGAATGCGGTAGCGGGCGGCGGGCAGGTGGCGGGCGAGGAGATCTTCCAGCAGCACGCGGTTCTCGTCGAGGGTGCGCAGGAGGCCGTCGAGCCAGGCGTCGCTCTCCTCCGAGAATGCGGCGACGGCCGCGAGCAGACCGAACTGTCCCGTCCGCCACTCCACCTCGACCGGCAGGTCGCGAACGACCGCGGACGTCTCTTCCGCGGCGGTCACCATGAGTGCGCACTTCAGTCCCGCGAGATTGAACGCCTTGCTCGCGCTGACGACGGCATAGCCGACCCGGGCTGCCGCGTCGCTCGTGGCGAGGAAGGGCGTGAAGCCCGCGCCGGGCTGCGCGAGCGGTGCATGGATCTCGTCCGAGACGACCGTCGCGCCGAACTCCTCGGCCAGGTCAGCCAGCGCGGCCAGCGTCTCCCGATCGTGCACGGTGCCCGTCGGGTTGTGCGGGTTGCAGAGGAGGATGGCCGTCGAGCCGTCCTCGAACGCGGCGCGGATCCCGTCGAGGTCGAGCTCCCACCGCGTCCCCGTGTCGCGCAGCGGCACCCGCTGCACCTCGGCTCCCGCCTCGGCGACGAGGTCGTAGAAGGGCGGGTAGACCGGAGGCGTCACGACGACGCGCTCCCCCGGCTGCGTGACGCGGCGGAGGATCTCGACGATGCCCATGCTCACGTCCGCCGTGCTGCGCATCCGTGCGGGGTCGGGACGCCAGCCGAAGCGGCGCTCCGCGAAACCCGCGTAGGCCTCCGCGAGCGGTGTCCGCGAGGCGATGTACCCGGTGTCCCCGAGGTCCAGCGCCCGCTGCAGAGCGGCGGTGATGGGCGGAGCGAGCGGGAAGTCCATCTCCGCGACGAAGAGGGGCAGCACGTCCTCGGGATACTCCCGCCACTTCTCGCTGGTGCGCTCGCGCAGCTCCGACAGCGGCAGGGCCTTGACCGACAGCATTCGTCCTCCGATTTCTCTCCGCGCCGATGCGGAGACGTCGAAGCGGGCGTGCCCGGCACGCCCGCTTCGTCTGGTGGTCAGGTGACCGGAACGCTCAGATCGCGAAGCCGAGCGCACGCATCATGTCGCGTCCGTCGTCCGTGATCCGCTCGGGTCCCCACGGCGGCATCCACACCCAGTTGATGCGGAAGCGGTCCACGACGTTGTCCAGGGCCTGCGCCGTCTGGTCTTCGAGGACATCCGTGAGCGGGCAGCCCGCACTGGTCAGCGTCATGTGGATGACGAGAGCGTCGTTCTCGTCGTCCCAGGCGAGGTCGTAGATGAGCCCGAGGTCGACGACGTTGATCCCGAGCTCAGGATCCATCACGTCCTTGAGGGCCTCGGTGACCGCGTCGTACTTCTCGTCCGTCAGGGTCGCTGTCATGCGATCAGCCTACGCCTCGATGGGAGCGGAGGGGTCGAGGAACCGGTCGTAGCCCTCGTTCTCCAGACGGTCGGCGAGCTCGGGGCCGCCCTCCTCGACGATCTTGCCCGCGACGACCACGTGGACGTAGTCCGGGCGGATGTAGCGGAGGATCCGGGTGTAGTGCGTGATGAGCAGCACACCGAGACCGGTGGACTCCTTCGCGCGGTTGACACCCTCGGAGACGATCTTCAGCGCGTCCACGTCGAGGCCGGAGTCGGTCTCGTCGAGCACGGCGAACTTCGGCTTGAGCACCTCGAGCTGGAGGATCTCGTGGCGCTTCTTCTCACCACCCGAGAAGCCCTCGTTGACGTTGCGCTGCGCGAACTTCGGGTCCATGCGGAGGTTGGCCATGGACTCCTTGACGTCCTTAGTCCACTGCCGGATCGAGGGCGCCTCGCCGTCGAGCGCGGTCTTCGCGGTGCGCAGGAAGTTCGTCACGGTCACGCCGGGGATCTCGACCGGGTACTGCATGGCGAGGAACAGGCCGGCGCGGGCGCGCTCGTCGACGCTCATCGCCAGGACGTCCTCACCGTCGAAGGTGATGGAGCCGGAGGTGACCGTGTACTTCGGGTGGCCGGCGATCGTGTAGGCCAGGGTGGACTTGCCGGAGCCGTTGGGGCCCATGATGGCGTGGGTCTCACCGGTGTTCATGGTGAGGGTGATTCCGTTGAGGATCGGGGTGGTCCCCGCCTCGGTCTCGACCGTCACATGCAGGTCGCGGATCTCGAGAACAGACATTCTTCAGACTTCCTTCGTCACAGCGGGATCGATGAGCACGTCGTCGCCGTCGATCTCGACGACGTAGACCGGAACGGGCTCATATGCGGGGAGATTCTGGGGCTTGCCGGTGATCAGGGAGAACGCCGAGCCATGAGCCCAGCACTCCACCGTGTCGCCTTCCACGAAGCCCTCGGACAGCGAGATGTCGCCGTGGGTGCAGGTGTCGCCGATGGCGTGGATGACGCCCTCGCCGTCCTTGATGACCGTGATCGGCACACCGTCCGGCTCGACGCGCAGCGGCGTGTCCTGCTCCAGCTCGGAGACGCCGCAGACGCGCTGCGCGGTCACGCGTTCACCTCGGCGAGCTCGGCCTCGATGGCGGCCAGCAGCTCCGACTCCAGGTCGGGGATGCCAAGGCGCAGCACGATGTCGGTGAGGAAGCCGAGAACCACCAGGCGGCGGGCCTCGTCCTCCGGGATGCCGCGAGCCTGGAGATAGAAGAGCTGCTCGTCGTCGAAGCGGCCGGTGGCACTCGCGTGCCCGGCGCCGACGATGTCGCCCGTCTCGATCTCGAGGTTCGGGATGGAGTCGGCGCGCGCGCCCTCCGTGAGCACCAGGTTGCGGTTGGCCTCGTACGAGTCGGTGCCGGTGGCATCCGCACCGATGAGCACGTCGCCGATCCACACGCTGTGGGCGCTCTCGCCCTGCAGCGCGCCCTTGTAGAGCACGTCGCCGGTCGTGTGCGGGCCCTTGTGGTGCAGGTACACCTGGCTCTCCAGGTGCTGGCCGGAGTCGGCGTAGGACAGCCCGTACAGGTAGCCCTCGGAGCCGGCACCGGCGAGCTCGACGCTCGGGTTCACGCGCACCACGCCGCCGCCGAAGCTCACGACGAAGTGCTTGAGCGTGGCGTCGGCCGCGACTCGCGCCTGGTGGGCGGCCGCGTGCACGGCGTCATCGTCCCACTGCTGCACGGAGACGACCGTGAGCTTCGCCCCGTCACGGACGATGATCTCGACGTTCTGGGCGTACTGCGCCGAGCCCTTGTGCTGCAGCACCACCGTGGCGAAGCTGTGCTCGAGGGCCTCGATCACGATGTGGGCATCCGCCCGGCGGTCGGCTCCGGTGCCCGTGAGCGACACGAAGATCGGCGCCGCGACCTCCTCCTCGCGCGGGATGCGGATGTGCAGCGCCTCGGAGGCGCCCTGCCACGCGACGGCGGCGGTGATGTCCTCGGCGAGGAAGACCTCGCCGCGCGGAGCGGTTCCCGCCGTGAGCGGTGCGCCGACGTACTGCTCGCCGGACGTGAAGGAGTACTGCACGCCCTCCTCGCCCTCCGCGGTGCGGAACAGCGGCGTGAGCGCGGCCACCGGCGTGTGCTTCCAGTTCACCTCGCGACCGGTCGGCGTGCCGAAGTCGTCCGGGTCGAACGAGTGCGGGCGCTCGGACCGGGTCTGCACCGGGACGTATCCCGCGTCCGCCACCTGGGCGGCCGGGTCGATGTGCGCGTTCGTGTGCTGCGCCTCGCTGGGCGCTGTCGTCGAGGCCGCCATTTAGCCGACCGATCCTTCCATGCCCATCTCGATGAGCTTGTTCAGTTCCATCGCGTACTCCATGGGCAGCTCGCGCGCGATCGGCTCGATGAAGCCGCGCACGATCATCGCCATCGCCTCGTCCTCGGGCATGCCGCGGGACTGCAGGTAGAAGAGCTGCTCTTCGCTGACCTTGGAGACCGTGGCCTCGTGCCCGAGCTGCACGTCGTCGACACGGATGTCGATCGCCGGGTAGGTGTCGGAACGGGACTTCGTGTCCACGAGGAGCGCGTCGCAGCGGACGGTGTTCGCGGAGTGGTGGGCGGCGGCGTCGACACGGACCTCGCCGCGGTAGCCGGCACGGCCACCGCCACGCGCGATCGACTTCGAGACGATCGACGACTGCGTGTACGGCGCCATGTGGATCATCTTCGCGCCGGCGTCCTGGTGCTGGCCGGGACCGGCGAACGCGACGGAGAGGGTCTCACCCTTGGCGTGCTCGCCCATCAGGTAGATCGACGGGTACTTCATCGTCACCTTGGAGCCGATGTTTCCGTCGACCCACTCCATGGTCGCGCCCTCGTGCGCCACGGCACGCTTGGTGACCAGGTTGTAGACGTTGTTCGACCAGTTCTGGATCGTCGTGTAGCGCACGCGGGCGTTCTTCTTCACGATGATCTCGACGACGGCCGAGTGCAGGGAGTCCGACTTGTAGATCGGGGCCGTGCAGCCCTCGATGTAGTGGACGTAGCTGTCCTCGTCGGCGATGATCAGGGTCCGCTCGAACTGGCCCATGTTCTCGGTGTTGATGCGGAAGTAGGCCTGCAGCGGGATCTCGACGTGCACGCCCTTGGGGACGTAGACGAACGATCCGCCCGACCAGACGGCGGTGTTCAGCGCGGCGAACTTGTTGTCGCCCGCCGGGATGACGGTGCCGAAGTACTCCTCGAAGAACTCGGGGTGCTCGCGCAGGGCGGTGTCGGTGTCCATGAAGATGACGCCCTGCTGCTCCAGGTCCTCGCGGATCTGGTGGTACACGACCTCGGACTCGTACTGCGCGGCGACGCCGGCGACGAGACGCTGACGCTCGGCCTCGGGGATACCCAGGCGCTCGTACGTCTCGCGGATCTCCTCGGGGAGGTCTTCCCAGCTCTGCGCCTGCTTCTCGGTGGAGCGGACGAAGTACTTGATGTTGTCGAAGTCGATGTCGCTGAGGTCGGCGCCCCACGTCGGCATCGGCTTGCGGCCGAAGAGCTGATAGCCCTTGAGGCGGGTCTTCAGCATCCACTCCGGCTCGTTCTTGAGGGCCGAGATCCCGCGGACGACCTCTTCGGAGATCCCGCGTTTGGCGACGGCACCCGCGGCATCCTCATCGTGCCAGCCGAATTCGTACACCCCCAGACCATCGAGCTCCGGGCGGTCGATCAGCACATCCGACATGCAACACTCTCCTCACAGGTCCCAAACGGTGTCATCCGCCCCGACACACCTGATCCCCGTCGAGTCTGCGGGAGCGGGTGCCGTTGGTGGGCCCTCATCACGGGCGCTTCCATCGCGCCTAAACTGTTGACGATGCTTCAGCGCTGTCAGCGCTCATCGCAACAATCCGATTCTACAGGTTCCGCCTGACGGACGGGCCGTGCGCCACGTCTTCGACGGGCCGGAGGACTTATGCCCGAGACGACCATCCCCACCGCTTCGACGACGCGGGCGACCCCCTCCCCCCGCTCCGCCGTCTGGGGTCGCGCGCTCACCGTCTTCGCCTGGTTGTCGTTCCTCAGCGAGACGATCATCATCGGCACCGGCGGCGCGGTGCGTCTGACGGGCTCCGGCCTCGGCTGCACCGAGTGGCCGCTGTGCACACCCGAGTCGCTCGTCCCGATCGTCGAGGTGCAGGGCATCCACGGGATGATCGAGTTCGGCAACCGGCTGATGACCGGCGTCGTCGGGATCATCGCGATCGCCGTCGTCCTGCTCGTCCTGCACACCATCAGCGGCCGACGGGCGCTCATCAACGCCCTGTGGTTCGCTGTCGGCGGTCTCGCCGGGGCGGCGGTCGCCTTCGCCCTGGTCTCGCTCACCGACTTCCCGGCGTTCCCCGTCGCCTCCGCCGTGCTCCTGATCGCGGTGATCGCGGCGGCGGTCCACTCGGTCCGCACGACGCCCGCCCGGCGGGACCTCGTCCTCCTCGCCTGGCTCGTGCTGATCGGCGTCGTCGCGCAGGCCTTGGTCGGCGGCATCACCGTGCTCACGGGCCTGAACCCGTTCATCGTCGGGTTCCACTACACGTCGTCGCTCCTGCTCGTCTGCATCACCGCCGCGTTCCTCGTGCGGCTGGCGACTCCGGAAGGACCGCGCGAACGGGCGGTCCCCACCTGGTTCGCGATCGTGACGCACATCACCGGCCTCGCCCTGGCCGTGACCATCCTGTTCGGCGTGCTGACGACCGGATCGGGCCCGCACTCCGGCGACGCCGACGTGCTGCGCCGCGGCTTCGACGCCACGGTCCTCGCCCATGTCCACTCCTGGCCGGGCTACATCCTCGCCGCGCTCGTACTCTTCCTGACGGTGTCCGCCTGGGTCCTGCGCCTGGAGCCCCGCCGGTGGCTGCTCGTGCTCGTCATCGCGATCCTCGTGCAGGTCGCCGTCGGCGTCTGGCAGGCGCGAGAAGGGCTTCCGCCCGTGCTCGTGGGCATCCACATGGTCCTGGCATCGCTCTCCGCCGCGACTTACACCGTCGTCGTGCTGCACCTCAAGCGCACCGCGTCCGTCCTACCCGCCCCTGCCGACTGACCTGCCGCACAGACGATCCATAGCGCGCGCACCGGGCGCTCATCACCGCATCGACCATCGTGGTCGACATGAACAAGACACTCACCCGCAGCGCCGGGTTCTGGCTCCTCATCGTCGTCTCCCTCGCCGCGGTCGGGGTCGGCGGCTGGATGATCGCCGGACAGGTCGGCACGATGACCACGACCCTGATGGACGGCACCGCCACCGGTGTCGAGGTGTACGTCGGTCAGTCGCTCGTCGTCGTCGGCGCCGTCGTCCTCGGCGCGGGCCTGGTGGGCCTGCTCCTGTCGCTCGGCCTCGTCGCCGCGCGCACGCTGGTCGCCACCCCCGTCACCGCCACGCCGATCGTCGAGCAGGAGGCGCCGATCATCCAGGACGAGACGGCCGAAACGGTCTCAGTCCCGCGCGAGGAGCCCGCTCTCCCGGCCGCCGCCGCAGAGTTCGCAGAGCCGCAGGTCGATGCGGAGCCGGCGTCCGCGGAGCCCCAGGCCGACGAGGGTCAGAAGGGCAGCAGCGGGTCGATCGCCACGGCGACGAACAGCAGCGTCAGGTAAGTGATCGAGGCGTGGAAGACCCGCATCGGCCGCGCCTCGGTCCCCCGCACCGCCTGGTTGTACAGGCGATGCGATTCGTAGATGAACCAGCCGCCGAAGACCAGGGCGGAGACGGTGTAGACGAGGCCCATGCCGGCGATCGGGACGAGCAGCAGCGAGCAGGCGACCGTGGCCCACGCGTACAGGATGACCTGCAGGCCGACCTGCGACGCGTTACGGGTGACGCCGAGCATGGGCACGTCGACGTCGTCGTAGTCGTCCTTGTACTTCATCGACAGCGGCCAGTAGTGCGGCGGCGTCCAGAGGAAGACGAGCAGGAACAGGATGAAGGCGGGCCAGTCGAGCGATCCGGTGACGGCGGACCAGCCGATGAGGACCGGGAAGCAGCCCGCGATGCCGCCCCAGATGATGTTCTGCTCGGTACGGCGCTTGAGGATCATCGTGTAGATCACGACGTAGAAGAAGATCGCGGAGGCCGACAGGACCGCCGTGAGCCAGTTCGTGGTGAACCAGAGCCACACGGTCGACACGATCGCGAGCGTCCACGAGAAGATCAGGGCACCGCGCGGGCTGACCTCGCCGGTCACGAGCGGGCGGTTCTCCGTACGGTGCATGTGCGCGTCGATGTCGCGATCGAGGTACATGTTGAACGCGCCGGCGGAACCGGCGCTCATGGACCCGCCGATGACGGTCGCGAGGACCAGCCAGAGATCGGGCAGCCCACCCTGCGCGAGGAACATGACCGGAACGGTCGAGACGAGGAGGAGTTCGAGGACTCGGGGCTTCGTCAGAGTGACGTAGGCGCTCACCGTGCGACCGATGGACGACTTCCGTACGGTCTGA
This sequence comes from Microbacterium meiriae, assembly GCF_040686935.1. NCBI lineage: Bacteria > Bacillati > Actinomycetota > Actinomycetes > Micrococcales > Microbacteriaceae > Microbacterium > Microbacterium meiriae. Next base: position 268,450 of record NZ_JBFBMF010000002.1, on the reverse strand, counting down.
TCAGACATCGTCGAGATCTCGATCGCCTCCTCCGCGCGCGTTACCGGACAACCTCTCCAGTGTATGACACGCCGTGACGCCTTCCGCGCCTTCCGGCCCCCGGCCGCCGGGACCGTCACCGCTATGCTGAGAGCACTCGCGCGCCCGGTGCTGCGCACAAACCCGCCCGTCCCCGGACGATGCGGGATGCGCCAGGGAAGTTGCGGATGCGCCAGGGAATACCGGCGCCCTCGAAACTGTCGGAAAGGGCATGAACGTGTCGGAATTGCAGTGGGACGAGATCGATCGACGCGCGGTGGACACCGCCCGGATCCTGGCGGCCGATGCGGTCGAAAAGGTCGGCAACGGTCATCCCGGCACGGCGATGAGCCTGGCCCCCGCCGCCTACCTGCTGTACCAGCGTGTGCTGCGGCATGACCCGACCGACACCGACTGGCTCGGCCGCGACCGCTTCATCCTCTCGGTGGGCCACTCGTCGCTGACGCAGTATGTGCAGCTCTACCTCGGTGGGTTCGGCCTCGAGCTCGACGACCTCAAGGCGCTCCGCACGTGGGGTTCGAAGACGCCCGGCCATCCCGAGTACGGCCACACCAAGGGCGTCGAGATCACGACCGGTCCGCTGGGCCAGGGCCTCGCCTCCGCGGTGGGCTTCGCCTACGCCGCCCGCTACGAGCGCGGCCTCTTCGACCCGGATGCCGCGGCGGGCACCAGCCCGTTCGACCACTTCGTCTACGTGATCGCAGGCGACGGCGACCTGCAGGAGGGCGTGACCAGCGAGGCCTCCTCGCTCGCCGGTCACCAGCAGCTCGGCAACCTCATCGCCATCTACGACTCCAACCAGATCTCGATCGAGGACGACACGAACGTCGCCTTCACCGAGGACGTGGCTGCCCGCTACGAGGCCTACGGCTGGCATGTGCAGACCGTGGACTGGAAGAAGACCGGCGAATACGTCGAGGACGTCGCCGAGCTCCACGCCGCGATCGAGGCCGCCAAGGGCGAGAGCGACAAGCCGTCGCTCATCATCCTCAAGACCATCATCGGCTGGCCGGCACCCGGCAAGCAGAACAGCGGCAAGATCCACGGCTCGGCGCTCGGCGCCGACGAGCTCGCCGCCACCAAGAAGGTCCTCGGGTTCGACCCGGAGCAGACCTTCGTCGTCGCGGACGACGTGCTGGAGCGCACCCGCGGCCTCGCGGAGCGCGCCGCCGAGGCCCGCGCCGCCTGGCAGGAGTCGTTCGACGCCTGGGCCGCCGCCAACCCCGAGCGCAAGGCCCTGCTGGACCGCGTCGAGGCGCACGAGCTTCCCGCCGACATCGCGGAGGCCCTCCCGGTCTTCGAGGCCGGCAAGGACGTCTCCACCCGCGCCGCGTCCGGCCAGGTCATCAACGCGCTGGCCGCGCAGCTCCCCGAGCTCTGGGGCGGCTCGGCCGACCTCGCCGAGTCGAACCTCACCACGATCAAGGATGCGCCGTCGTTCATCCCCGCCGAGTGGTCGACGCACGAGTGGTCGGGCACGCCCTACGGCCGGGTGCTGCACTTCGGCATCCGCGAGCACGCGATGGGCGCGATCGTCAACGGCATCGTGCTGCACGGCCCGACGCGCGCCTTCGGCGGCACGTTCCTCATCTTCAGCGACTACATGCGCCCGTCCGTGCGCCTGGCGGCGCTGATGAACGTGCCGAGCATCTTCGTCTGGACGCACGACTCGGTCGCCCTCGGCGAGGACGGTCCGACGCACCAGCCGATCGAGCAGCTCGCGACGCTGCGCGCCATCCCGAACCTGGCCGTCGTCCGTCCGGCGGACGCCAACGAGACCGCTGCCGTGTGGCTCGAGATCCTCCGGCGCCACGAGGGACCGGCCGGCATCGCGCTGACCCGCCAGAACATCCCGGTGTTCCCGCGCGGCGAGGGCGAGGCCTCTGGCGACACGTTCGCCTCCGCCGCCCAGGCCGTCAAGGGCGCCTATGTGCTCGCCGAGGCGCCCGGCGGCACGCCGGACGTCATCATCGTCGCGACCGGCTCCGAGGTGCAGCTCGCGGTGAACGCCCGCGAGGTGCTGGCCGGCGAAGGCGTGAACGTCCGCGTCGTCTCCGCCCCGTCGCTGGAGTGGTTCGCGGAGCAGGATGACGCCTACCGCGAGAGCGTGCTGCCGTCGTCCGTCACCGCACGCGTGTCGGTCGAGGCCGGTTCCGTGCTCACGTGGCGCGGCATCGTCGGCGACCGCGGTCGCTCGGTCGGCATCGACCACTTCGGCGCCTCCGCCGACTACAAGACCCTCTTCGAGAAGTTCGGCATCACCACCGAGGCCGTCGTCGCGGCCGCCCGCGAGACCATCAAGGAGAACGCATGAGCACCCCCACCGCCCAGCTCGCCGCCGCCGGCGTCAGCATCTGGCTCGACGACCTCTCGCGCACCCGCATCTCCTCCGGCAACCTCGCCGAGCTGATCGCGTCGCGCAACGTCGTGGGCGTCACCACGAACCCGACCATCTTCGCGAACGCGATCACGGACAAGAACGACACGTCCTACGACGCGCAGGTCACCGAGCTCGCCGCGTCCGGAGCTTCCGCCGAGGACGCCGTGTTCGCCGCGACGACCCAGGACGTCCGTGCCGCGCTCGACGTCTTCCGCCCGGTGTGGGAGGAGTCCGGCCACGTCGACGGTCGCGTCTCGATCGAGGTCTCCCCCGACCTCGCCCACGACACCGACGGCACCGTGGCGCAGGCCAAGGAGCTGTGGAAGACCGTCGACCGCCCCAACCTCCTGGTCAAGATCCCGGCCACGAAGGCAGGGCTCCCCGCGATCACCGAGGCGATCGCGAACGGCATCAGCGTCAATGTCACGCTCATCTTCAGCCTGGAGCGCTACGCCGAGGTCATCGACGCCTACCTGACGGGACTGGAGCGCGCGCACAGCGGTGACTTCGACCTGTCCAGCATCCATTCGGTCGCCTCGTTCTTCGTCTCGCGCGTCGACACCGAGACGGACAAGCGTCTGTCGGCGATCGGCTCCCCCGAGGCGGAGGCGCTCAAGAGCAAGGCCGGTCTCGCGAACGCGCGCCTCGCCTACGAGCTGTTCGAGCAGAAGTTCGCCGAGAAGCGCGCACAGGACCTCCTCGCGCTCGGTGCGAACCTCCAGCGTCCGCTGTGGGCCTCGACCGGCGTCAAGGACCCGAACCTCCCTGACACGCTGTACGTGACCGAACTGGTCGCAGACGGCGTCGTCAACACGATGCCGGAGAAGACCCTCGAGGCGACGTTCGACCACGCCGTCGTCACGGGAGACACCATCACCGGCGGCTACGAGGAGGCCCGCGAGGTCTTCGCCGGGCTCGCCGAGGTGGGTGTCGACTTCGACGCCGTGACCGAGGTGCTCGAGGAGGAGGGGGTCGCGAAGTTCATCGACTCCTGGCACGATCTGCTCGCGCAGGTCACCGAGGCTCTGGAGGCACAGCGATGACCTTCGCCATCCACGCATCGGGCGCGGCGCGCGTCGCCATCGAGGAGACCGTGCCGGCCCTGGTCCACGACCTCGTCGCCTCCCGCATCACCGGTGGCGACGCCACGCTCTGGGGCCCGGCCGCCGAGGCCGAGGCGTCGGTCCGCCTCGGCTGGGTCGAGGCCGTCTCGGTCTCCCGCCCGCTCGTCGCCGAGATCGTCGCGCTGCGCGAGGAGCTCGCGTCGAAGGGCGTCACCCGCGTGGTCCTCGCCGGGATGGGCGGCTCCTCGCTCGCTCCCGAGGTCATCGCGCAGACCTCCGGCGTCCCGCTCACCATCCTCGACTCCACCGCCCCGGGTCAGGTGCTCGCCGCCCTCGACGAGGGTCTCGCCGAGACGGTCCTCGTCGTGTCGTCGAAGTCGGGCTCCACGGTCGAGACCGACTCGCAGCGCCGGACCTTCGAGGCCGCCTTCCGCGACCTCGGCATCGATCCCACCGAGCGGATCGTCGTGGTCACGGACCCCGGCTCCCCGCTCGACACCTCGGCACGCGAGGCCGGCTACCGGGTCTTCAACGCCGACCCGAACGTGGGCGGCCGCTACTCGGCGCTGACCGCCTTCGGTCTCGTCCCCTCGGGACTCGCCGGCGTCGACATCGACGAGCTCCTGGACGAGGCCGAGGCCTCAATGCTCGAGGTGGCCGTGGACTCCGCCGACAACCCCGCACTCCGTCTCGGAGCCGCGATCGCCGCCACGAGCCCCCGCCGCGACAAGCTGGGTCTGATCACCGACGGCACGCACATCAAGGGGCTGCCGGACTGGATCGAGCAGCTGATCGCCGAGTCCACGGGCAAGGAGGGCACGGGCATCCTCCCGGTCGTCCTGCTCCCGGTCTCGCCGGAGCTGGACCCGGTCCCCGCCGACCTCCAGATCGTGCGTCTCGTCGACGACGCCAACGAGTTCCACCTGCACGAACGGCACGAGGGCGAGATCCTCGTCAGCGGCACGCTCGGCGCGCAGTTCATCGTCTGGGAGTACGCCACGGCGATCGCCGGGCACCTCCTCGGGATCAACCCGTTCGACCAGCCCGACGTCGAGTCGGCCAAGGTCGCCGCCCGAGGTCTGCTCGACGCGCGCCCGGAGCCGACGGCTCCCGCGTTCGTCCAGAACGGTGTCGAGGTCCGGGTCTCCGACCCCGCCCTCGCCGCGTCGGGAACGGTCGAAGGCGTGCTGGACGCTCTCTGGGCGCAGCTCCCCGCCGACGGCTACGTGTCCATCCAGGCGTACGTCAACCGCCTCGAGGTGCCGCAGCTCCAGGGTCTGCGCGAACTCGTCGCCGCCGACTCCGGGCGCCCGACGACGTTCGGCTGGGGACCGCGCTTCCTGCACTCCACGGGCCAGTACCACAAGGGCGGCCCCGCGCAGGGCGTGTTCCTGCAGATCCTGGAGCGCACGGACGTGGACCTCGAGATCCCCGACCGCCCGTTCACGTTCGGGCAGCTCATCCAGGCGCAGGCGGCCGGCGACGCGGGCGTGCTCGCGGAGCACGGACGGCCCGTCGTCTCGCTGACGATCACCGAGTCCTCGGACGACGTGCTCGCCCTCTTCGAAGCCGCACAGAAGTAATCGCAGGAGAGCCCCCACCGATGTCTGTACCCATCTCGCGCGGGCACAACCCGCTGCGCGACCCCGACGATCGTCGTCTCAACAGGATCGCGGGACCCAGCGCCCTTGTGATCTTCGGCGTGACGGGTGATCTGTCCCGCAAGAAGCTCATGCCGGCGGTCTACGATCTCGCGAACCGAGGGCTGCTGCCGCCCGGCTTCGCGCTCGTGGGCTTCGCCCGCCGCGACTGGGAGGACCAGGACTTCGCCCAGGTCGTCTACGACGCGGTGAAGCAGCATGCCCGCACGCCCTTCCGCGAGGAGACCTGGACGCAGCTGCTCCAGGGCATCCGGTTCGTCTCCGGCGAGTTCGACAACCCCGACTCCTTCCGCAAGCTGCGGGAGACCGTCGAGAAGCTCGACGTGGAACGCGGGACCATGGGCAACCACGCCTACTACCTCTCGATCCCGCCGAAGGACTTCCCGCTCGTCGCGAAGCAGCTCAAGGACTCGGGCCTCGTGGGCGAGGACGCGGACGACGACGAGCGCTGGCGGCGCGTCGTCATCGAGAAGCCGTTCGGGCACGACCTCGAGTCGGCCCGTGCTCTCAACGCCGCCCTCGAGGTCGCGTTCCCTGCGGACTCGATCTTCCGCATCGACCACTACCTCGGCAAGGAGACGGTGCAGAACATCCTCGCGCTGCGCTTCGCCAACGAGCTGTACGAGCCGATCTGGAACCGCAACTACGTCGATCACGTGCAGATCACGATGGCCGAGGACATCGGCGTCGGCGGTCGCGCGGGGTACTACGACGGGATCGGCGCCGCACGCGACGTCATCCAGAACCACCTGCTCCAGCTCCTCGCGCTCACGGCGATGGAGGAGCCCATCAGCCTCTCCGCCGAGCATCTGCGAGCAGAGAAGGAGAAGGTCCTCGCCGCGGTGCACGTGCCGGAGGATCTCTCCCTCGCCACCGCGCGCGGACAGTACGCCGGAGGCTGGCAGGGCGGCGAGAAGGTCACCGGCTTCCTCGACGAGGACGGGATGGACCCCGAGTCGACGACCGAGACCTACGCGGCGATCAAGCTGGAGATCGACACCCGGCGCTGGGCCGGCGTGCCGTTCTACCTGCGGACGGGCAAGCGCCTGGGCCGACGCGTGACGGAGATCGCGGTGGTGTTCAACCGCGCACCGCAGCACCTGTTCGGCCGCGGCAACGCCTCGGAGCTCGGTCAGAACGCGCTCGTGATCCGCGTGCAGCCCGATGAAGGCGTGACGATCCGCTTCGGCTCGAAGGTGCCGGGCAACGGCACCAACGTCCGCGACGTGACGATGGACTTCGGCTACGGCCACGCCTTCACGGAGGCGAGCCCGGAGGCGTACGAGCGTCTGATCCTCGACGTCCTCCTGGGGGATCCGCCGCTGTTCCCGCGGCACGAGGAGGTCGAGCTCTCCTGGAAGATCCTCGACCCGGTGGAGAAGTACTGGGCCGCCCAGGGCGGCTCAGTGGAGCAGTACGCGCCCGGCTCGTGGGGACCGGCCTCGGCCGACGACCTGCTGGCCCGCGACGGACGAGTCTGGAGACGCCCGTGATCATCGACCTTCCCGACACGACCGTCAGCCAGGTCGCGAAGCAGCTCGTCAAGGTGCGCGAGGAGGGCGGCGCCGTCGCCCTCGGCCGCGTCCTCACCCTCGTCATCTCGGCCCGCAAGGGGGTCGCTGAGGCCGCCATCGACGCCGCGAACGATGCGTCGCGCGAGCACCCGATGCGCGTGATCGTGCTGACCACCGGCGACGGCGAGTCCCGACTGGACGCGCAGATCCGCGTGGGCGGCGACGCCGGTGCGAGCGAGGTCGTCGTGCTGCACGCGCACGGCGACGCCGCGAGCAACGAGGAGAGCCTCCTCACCGGTCTGCTCCTCCCCGACGCGCCGGTGGTGGCGTGGTGGCCGGATGAGGCTCCCACCGCTCCGGCGACGTCGCCTCTCGGCCGGATCGCCCAGCGCCGGATCACCGACGCCGCGACGTCCCCCGACGTCCGCGACCGGCTCGCGCTCCTCGGGCGCACGCACGCCCCGGGCGACACCGACCTGGCCTGGACGCGCCTGACGCACTGGCGCGAGCAGCTGGCCGCGGTGCTGGACCAGCCGCCGTACGAGACCATCACCGCCGTCGAGGTCCGCGGGGCGAGCGCCTCGCCGTCCACGGCGCTGCTCGCCGCCTGGCTGCAGATGGCACTCGACGTCCCGGTCCGGTGGTCGTACGAGGACCCGGAGCACTGGCAGGAGGGCATCAAGTCGGTGCGCCTCACGCGCGAGTCCGGCGACATCCTGCTCGAGCGGCCGTCGCCGGGTGTGGCCGTGCTCACCCAGCCCGACCAGCCCGATCACGACCTCCACCTGCCGCGGCGCACGCTGCGCGAGTGCCTTGCCGAGGAGCTGCGCCGGCTCGACCCCGACGTCCTGTACGGTCGAGTGATCACGGAGGGCTGGGAGAAACTCGGTCCGCCCGAGACAGGAGAGTGACCTCGATGCCGGGATCGTCCGCAGAGAAGCGGGTCGTGGTCGAATCCACCCCGACCACCCTCGCCCTCCGGGTCGCCGATCGCTTCCTCACCCGCGTCCGCGCGCGCACACGCAACGGCAGGCTGGCTCACATCGCCCTGACGGGCGGGTCGATGGGCGGCGCCGTGCTGCGCGCTGTACGGGAGAATCCGCGAGCCGCCGAGATCGACTGGTCGCTCGTCCACTTCTGGTGGGGCGACGAGCGGTACGTCCCTCGGGACGACGCGGACCGGAACGCTCTCCAGTCCCGAGAGGCGCTGCTCGACCACATCGACGTCCCGGCGGAGAACGTGCACGAGGTCGCCGGCTCCGACAGCGGACTCGACCTCGATCAAGCCGCCGCCGCGTATGCCGCCGAGCTCGCCCGTTTCGGCACCGAGGAGCACCCGTGGCCGTCGTTCGCGGTGTGCTTCCTCGGCGTCGGTCCCGACGGTCACATCGCCTCGCTCTTCCCGGACCGCGAGGAGGTCACCGTGACCGACGCCGCGGCGCTCCCGGTGCGGGACTCCCCCAAGCCTCCGCCCGAGCGGGTGACCCTCACCCGCCCTGTGCTGAATGCCTCCAAGCGCGTGTGGCTGGTCCTGACCGGTGCCGACAAGGCCTCCGCGCTGGGCCTCGCTCTCGCCGGCGCCAGTTACACGAGCGTTCCGGCAGCAGGGGCGAAGGGGCGCAAGCGGACGGTGTTCTTCGTCGACGAGGCGGCGGCATCCGAGGTCTCACCCGACCTCATCGACCAGGCCTACTGAGCGTCGGGGTCGCGCGTCTCGCGCGGGTCCGGCTGTTCCGGTGCGCCCGGTGACGGCGCCGCAGGCGGGGCCACGGGATCACTCCCCCTGGTGATGCCGAGGTCCTGGCTCTCGCTGAGGACCTGCGGATGGAACCGGGCGAGCCCGACGACACCCCAGACGGCGATGCCGCCGGCGACTCCGAAGATGATGAAGACCCACCACGGCGCCGCCGCGGCCTCGCCGAGCACGAGCATGCCGATGAGCACGGCGACCATAGGGTCGACGACCGTCAGGCCCGCGATGACGAGGTCAGGGGGACCGGAGCTGTAGGCGGTCTGCACGAAGTACGCACCCACCGCGCCCGCCGAGAGCAGCGCGAGCAGGCAGACCGCGGTGATCCACTCGAACTGGCCCGCCTCGATCCGCTTGATGATGACCTTCGCGAGGGTGGCGACGAAACCGTAGAGGATGCCGGCGCCGATGATGTAGAACAGCGCCCGCATCCGGTGCCGGAGGATCAGCCAGCATGCCCCGAGCACGATGATCACGACGAGCAGGATCGCGAGGATGACGAACAGCTCGCGGTCCGTGACCTCCTTCTCCGTGGCGTAGATCGCGGCGAAGAACACGAACAGGAAGATGCCGCCGACACAGGCGAGGATCGCCGTGAGGGATTGCCGCGTGGGAGCGTGGCCGGTGATGCGGGCGTTCAGCAACGTCGTGATGACCAGCGCGATGGCACCGAGCGGCTGCACCACGATCAGCGGCGCCTTGACGAGGGCGGCGAGCTGGCAGACGATCGCAAGACCCAGCATGAGCGTCCCGACCACCCACGATGGTCGCGTGAAGAGCCGCTTGAGCTGATCGAAGCTGAGGCCGGCGGCGCCGTCGGAGCCGCTGAGCCGCTCGACCTTCTCCACGCCGCGGTGCTGATACTGCGCCCCGAGTGACATGAACACCGCGCCGGCGAGGGCGAGCGGGATGCCCAGGAGCAGGCCGGGGTTCTGGAACGCTCCGACCAGCTGGTCGCCGACGTCCTCGACCGTCCCCATCCACACCCCTGCGCTCACAGTACGACCCTACCCGGAGAGTGCCGCCGACTAGGGTTGTGACGTGGCTGTCCTTCCGATTCGCATCATGGGCGATCCCGTCCTGCACTCCCCCGCCTCCCCCGTCGAGGCCATCACCGACGAGATCCGCACCCTCGTCGCGGACATGTTCGAGACCATGGACGCCGCGCCCGGCGTCGGCCTCGCCGCTCCGCAGGTCGGGGTGCCTCTGCGGATCTACACGTACTCCTATGTCGACGACGACGACCAGCCGTGGCGCGGTGTGCTCATCAATCCGGAACTGTGGATGACGCCGACGGAACCGGGCGCTCCCGACCCCGAGCTCGAGTCCGAGGGCTGCCTGTCCTTCCCCGGCGAGCGGTTCCCGTTGCGCCGGTCCGACCGCGTGCGCGTGACGGCGACGGACCTGGACGGTGGCCCCGTCACGCTGGAGGTGGACGGCTGGCGCGCCCGCATCATGCAGCACGAGTTCGACCACCTCGACGGCGTGCTCTACGTCGATCGCCTCTCGGACTCCGACTGGAAGACCACGCAGAAGATCGCCCGCAAGCGCGGCTGGGGGCGACCGGGTGCCAGCTGGCTCCCCGGCGTCGACGACCTCGAGGGCTGACCGCATTCAGGCCACGCACAGCATCCTTCAAGTTGCGTCATAGACTCCGGGCACTATAGCGTGTTCGCGGCGGGGATATTCAGCATGCCCCGCGTCACGCTCTGAAGGGGAAATCCATGATGAAGTCGCGCACCCGTCGCGCACTCGTGCTCACCGGTTCGGCCGTCGCCGTCTCGCTCGCCCTCACCGGTTGCAGCGCGATCAACAGCATCCTCGGCGGCGGTCGCGCCGACGCCGACCGCGACGAGGAGACCGGCCAGGTCACCGAGAGCGCGAACATCGACGTCTTCTCGGTGAAGCTCGGCGACTGCATGCTCGAGACCGGCTCCGGAATGCTCACCGACGCGAACGTCGTGCCGTGCTCCGAGCCCCACGACGAAGAGGTCTTCTACGAGATCAAGATGGACGACGGCGACTACTCGGAGGACGCCATCAGCGCCGCCTCCGAGGGCTGCATCGGCGACGCGTACACCTCCTTCGTCGGCGTCTCCTACCAGGAGTCCGCCCTGGACGTGACCACGCTCACCCCCAGCAAGGACTCGTGGGAGCAGGCCAACGACCGCGTGATCCAGTGCATCATCATCGACCCGGCCGGCCAGGTCGAGGGATCGCTCAAGGGCGCCGCACGCTGATCCGACGGCATCTCCACGAAGGGCTCCGCCATCAGGCGGGGCCCCTCGTCGTCCGGGTCGTGGGTCAGTCGTCGGAGGCGCGCAGCGCGAGCCACGCCGCGACGCGGTCATCCGGATCGCTCAGGGAGAGTCCGATCAGATCCTCGATCCGTCTGACGCGGGTCGTCAGCGTCTGCCGGTGGATGCGGAGTCGCGCCGCACTCTCGCTCCAGGCTCCGTTCGTCGCGAGGAACACTCGGAGGGTGTCCAGCAGCTCGGCCGGCCTCTCGGCGGCGCGCAGCGGATCGAGCAGTCGGGCGAGGCGGCCGGTCTGATCGCTGTCCAGCGCCCCGAGCACGAACGACACCGTCGGGATGGCCTCGTAGCGGACCACGCGCTCGCCCCCGGTGCGCGCGGCTTCGCAGGCGTGCCGCGCCTCGTCGATGCTGCGCGCGAGAGCATCGGTGCCCGCCGGTCGGCCGAGGCCGAGATAGAGGGTCGAGGCGAACGCCCTGGCGCGATGCGCGATCTGGTCGGCATGGTCCTCGCGCACGACGCCCTGGACGATTCCCCGCTGCGACGTGAAGACGTGCTCCGCGCCCAGCTCGTCGAGCCAGAGGCCGAGCAGATGCTCGACGTCGACACCGCTGGTCCGGGAGGCGAGGGCGAACCCCACCAGCACGCGCTCGTGCACGCCCCAGCGGCGGAGCAGACGAGTGGCCTCCTCCCCTCCCTCGCGCACGGTCTCGAACATCATCGAGCGGCCGAGGCGCTCCAGCTGACTGCTGTCCCTCGTGCGCATGAGCAGATCGAGCAGCGCCGCGGCCTGCGAACTCAGTTCCCGACCACGGCCGGAGCTGTCGTTACGCGGAGCGGTCACGAGCTGCGCGCTGATGTCCTGACCGGGACCGACCGGGTGCACCTGGAGGGCGCGATGCCGCACCCGCACCGGCCTGCCGACGGCGACCGCGATCGCGTCGTCGATGTGCAGGCTTCCGGCACCCGCCGTCGTGATGACCTCACCGTGCCGGTCCAGCAGCACCGCCCACCCGTCGATGCGGTGCGCGAGCTCGGCGATGACGCCGGTGATGCCGCTGCGTCGCGCCGCCAGCGTGAGCACCCGCATCGCCGAGGTGATGGCGCGAGCCTCCGCCGCCTGATCGACCGCGAGGAGCGAGGTCAGCGTCGGGACCAGCAGTGACGGCGGCATCGGCACCCCGACGATCGCCGTGATCCCCGCGTCCCGCACGGCTTCGCGAAGACGGGGGCTGTCGTCGCTCGTGACCGCCACGGCCTCCCCCAACGCGGCGCGCCGGTCGCCGGCGACGCCGAGGAGCGCGGTCTCTTCGGCCACGACGAGCGTCGCATGGAGCGGATCCACCGGTGGACCGAAGTCGTCGAGGGGCACGACCGCGTTGACGGGCCGCGCACCGGGAACGGCGCCGGGCAGCAGCTCCGCGCGGAGATATCGGGCCACCGAGGCGACGTCACGAGCCACCCTCCGATCATACAGATTGTCGAAGAGCAGCCGTTGTCTTCACATATCTGTCGGATGCCGAGGAGTTCCGCTCTCTCCTAGCATCGTGCGCATCCCCACTTCCCGAAGGATGTCATGAAAGCTGTTGTCTTCCGCGACCCCCAGTCGCCCATCGAGTTCGTCGACGTCGACCTCGCCCCGCCCCGCGCCGGTGAGGTGCGCGTGCGCATCGCCGCTGCCGGCGTCTGCCACTCCGACCTGCACGTCAAGCGCGGCGAGTGGGATGCGGCCGCTCCCCTGGTCATGGGCCATGAGGGCTCCGGCGTCGTCACCGAGCTCGGCGAAGGCGTCACCACCCTCGCTGTCGGCGACCACGTGGTGCTGAGCTGGGTGCCGCCGTGCGGCGAGTGCCGGTACTGCCGCGCCGGCCACGAGGCGCGGTGCCAGAAGGTCGCGACCGTGGTCGCGCCGCTGGGCGTCCTCTTCGACGGCACCTCCCGGCTGAGCCTCGACGGCGAGCAGCTGCACCACTACCTCGGTGTCTCGTCGTTCGCGGAAGAGGTCGTCGTCCCCGCGTCCGGAGCCGTGAAAGTCCGCGACGACGCGCCCCTCGACGTCATCGCCGTCGTCGGCTGCGCCGTCGCGACCGGTGTCGGCGCCGTTCTCAACACCGCCGCCGTCGAGCCGGGGTCGACCGTCGCCGTCATCGGCTGCGGCGGCGTCGGCCTCAACGTCGTCCAGGGAGCCCGTCTCGCCGGCGCCGAGCGGATCGTCGCGATCGACGTGCGCCCGGAGAAGACGCAGATGGCGCTGCAGTTCGGCGCCACGGATCGCATCGACGCCTCCCAGGGCGACGCGGTGGCCCAGTTGCGCGAGCTCATCCCGGACGGCGTCGACTACGCCTTCGACGCGATCGGGCGCACCTCCACGACCGAGCAGTCCATCCAGATGCTCGGACTCGGCGGCGCCGCCGTGATCGTCGGCCTGCCGCCCACAGGGGCGCGTGCCTCGTTCGAGCCGCTCGTCCTCGCCGAGGCCGACCAGCGCATCCTCGGCTCGAACTACGGCTCGGTGCGACCGTCGATCGACGTCCCCGCACTCGTGGACCGCTACATGGACGGGCAGCTGAAGATCGATCCCCTGATCTCGGGCCGCCGACCGCTGTCCGATGCCGCCGCCGCGCTGGACGACCTCGACGGCGGCTCGGCACTGCGCACCCTCCTCATCCCCTGACCGCCACGCGCGGCTCCCATCCCTGAAACCCGAATCCAGGAGAACCATGTCAGACACCGTCGTCGCCCCGCCCGGCGCCCCGCAGGATGCCGGCCTCCGCACCGGCGTCATGAGCGGGCCCGAGCTCGCCGCCCAGGCCATCGCCAACATCGCCCCCAGCGCCGTCATCGCCTTCACGGCCGCCGCCATCTTCCTCGGCGCCGGGAACGGCACCATCTACGCCTTCGCCCTGGCCACGATCGTGATCCTGTGCGTCGGGTACTGCGTGGTGGTGTTCGCCCGCAAGCATGCCTCCGCCGGCTCGCTCTACACCTACGTCTCCAAGGGTCTCGGGCCGTTCGGCGCCTTCCTCGCCGGCGTGACGCTGCTGATCGGCTGCTTCGGCATCGCGGCGGCCTCGCTCAGCGGCTCGGTCAGCTACATGGGCCAGTTCCTGAGCATGCTGGGCCTGCCGGCGCAGGGCCTGGGGTGGGATGTCGGCCTGGCGATCCTGCTCGGCGGCCTGGCGACCCTCTTCACGATCCGCGGCATCCGGCTCTCCGCCCGGGTCTCGCTCGTCCTCGAGCTCCTGTCGGTGGGCATCATCCTCGTGCTGCTGATCGCGGCACTGGCGTGGGCGGGGCCCTCCGCCTGGGACCCCGCGCAGGTGCTCGCGACCGGCTCCTCGTTCCAGGGCATCGCGTCCGGCATGGTGCTCGGCATCCTGGGCTTCGTGGGCTTCTCCTCCGCGGACGCCCTGGGGCGCGAGGCCAAGGAGCCGTACAAGGCGATCCCCCGCGCGATCATGTGGAGCGCCCTCGGTGTCGGCGTGCTCTACGTCTTCGCCGCCTACACGCAGATCGCGGTGCTCGGCGACGACCTCGCCACCGCCGCGAGCCCGCTGGAGAGCATGTCCGCCCTCATCGGCATGCCGGGCTGGTTCGCGGCCGTGCTCACCTTCGGCGTGTCCGCGTCGTTCTTCGCCGTGGTCGTCGCCCCGCTCAACGTGATCGGCCGCATCGTCTACGTGATGGGCAAGGAAGGCGTCGTCGCCGAGCGCTTCGGCCGCACGCACGAGCAGCACCTCACGCCGCACCGCGTGCTCATCCTCGCCGGTGCTGCGGCGATCACGGTCGACATCGTGCTGCTGGTCGCGGGAGCCGCGACGGGCGACATCCTCGTCTGGGTCAACACCTGGGGCACCTACGGCTACATGGTCGCCTACGCCCTCGTCGCCATCGCCTGCGTGGTCTACACGCAGCGGGCGAAGATGCGGAACAGTCTCGTGAAGGTCTGCGCGACGGTCGCCGTCGTGACGATGGCGTACGTCTTCTTCGCGAACGTGTGGCCGGTCCCGGCCTTCCCGTACAACGTGATCCCGTACGTGTTCCTCGTCACCGTCGCCCTCGCGCTGACCCGGTACGCCTACCTCGCCCGTCGCCGCCCTGACGTGATCGCCCGGATCGGCAACACCGAGACGAGTGCCATGGAGGGCGTCGGCTGAACCGTCCTCCCCGACAGGAAGAGCCCCTCCGCGAGGAGGGGCTCTTCCTGTGTCCGGGCGCGCCGCCGAGCGGTCCGGGAACGAGAGAAGCCCCCTCCGTGAAGGGGGCTTCTCTCGTTGGCTCCCCGGCTTGGACTCGAACCAAGAACCTGCCGGTTAACAGCCGGCTGCTCTGCCAATTGAGCTACCGAGGAATGTGCGCCGCTGTGCGGGCAACTCGTCAAGCTTAGCAAACTCCGGACGCGGTTCGTGACACCGGGGCACCTTCCGCGGCCGTCGGGCGTGTCGCGCTCAGCGGCGTGAATCCGACTCCGCATTGGGCACCCACAGCAGGTCCTTCCCGACGCCGCGCGCGACGACATGGCCCCCACGCAGCATGAGCGTCTCAGCGTTGAGTTCCCGGATGAAGTCCGCGTCGTTGGTGACCAGGAGCGCAGCCATCCCCTCCTCCTTGCGACGCCGGGTGATGGCGTCGAAGACCACCGGCCGCACCTCCAGATCGAGGTTCGCGAGGATCTCGTCGGCGATGAGCACGCGCGGCTCCAGCACGAACGAGCGGGCGATCGCGACGCGCTGCCGCATCCCCGCGCTGAGCTCGTACGGGAACTTCGCCGCGGTCCCGAGCGGCAGGTGGAGCTCATCGAGGAGCGTCGCCACGCGGATCGAGAGCGCGCGGGTGTTGACGCGCTTCTCCCGGATGAGGATCGGCTCGGCGATGACCTCGTTGACCGTCAGCTGCGGCCGCAGGTCCGCCCCGGCGCCCTGGGGCACGAAGCCCGTGCGGTAGGTGAGGATGCGGTGCTTGCGGCCTGGGCGGCGGATGTCGATGCCGCAGACCTGTGCCCGGCCGCCGACGACGCGCACCGAGGGATCGGTCGAGCCCGCGAGCGCGGCGACGAGGGTCGACTTGCCCGAGCCGGTCGGTCCCGCGACGCAGATCAGCCCCCCGGGAGCGAGCGAGAACGTCACGCCGTCGACCGCGCGATTGGGCGCGCCGTGACCGATCCGGTCGATGACCAGATCGGAGCACTCGATCGCGTTCGAGGATTCGGGCGTGCGGGGCATATGTCCATCCTGCCGTCTCGTCCGGGACCGTTCCGGTTACGACTCGGCGAAGAAGCGTTGGCGCTCCACGTCGATGTCCCGCAGCCGCACCCGCAGCGCGCGCCCGCCGTCGGAGTCCGCAGGGACGCGCTGGACCGCGCCCAGCAGCTCCTGCTTCTCGTGCTCGAGCTGCCGCAGCACCAGGCGTCGCGCGAGATCGGTCGCGGAGGCCACCGCACCGGCCTCATCCCGTGCCGGGAACGGCGTCATCAACAGCTCGCCGGCGAGAGAGCGGTAGGGCTCGCGCACACTGTTCACCGCGTCCGTCACCCATCCGGGGCGGCTGCGGTCGGGCGCGGCCGCGACCGCCTCGCGCACCGCGTCGAGGCCGGGTGTGCGGAACGGCTCGCCGAGAGCCCGGGTCAGCAGCGCCGCATCGACCTGGTGTCCGTACTGCAGAGCCCCCATGAGCGCGTCGCGCTCCACGGCGACGTCGGGTGAGCGGGGCAGGCTGGCCAGTGTGACCGCAGCGACCACGGGAGCGCCTGTGGACGGGTCGACCCGCGGCGTGCTCTCACGACGCGTCTGGGGCGCGGCGGACTGCGCCCCACGGGCGGCACGCTCCACCTCCCCGTGCACCTCCGTCGGATCCATGCCGAGCCGGCGCGCCAGCAGCCGCTCGTACCCGGGGCGCAGCAGCCGGTCGCGGATCTCCGCGACGATCGGGGCCGCGGCACGGAGAGCACCGACCCTGCCCTCGACGGTGGCGAGATCGAAGCCGGCGAGCTTGCGGTCGATCGCGAACTCGAACATGGGCTGCTTCGCGTCCATGAGGCCGCGCACCGCCGCGTCGCCGCGCTGCAGCCGGAGGTCGCACGGGTCGAGACCGTCGGGCGCGACCGCGACGAAGGTCTGGGCGTTGAACTTGTCGTCTTCCGTGAACGCCCGCAGTGCGGCCTTCTGTCCCGCCTCGTCGCCGTCGAACGTGAACACGACCTCACCGGACGCGTTGTCATCGCCCATCACCCGCCGGAGCACCTTGATGTGCTCGGCGCCGAACGCCGTCCCACAGGTCGCGACCGCGGTCGTCAGGCCCGCGAGGTGACAGGCCATCACGTCGGTGTACCCCTCGACGACGACGACCCGACGGGGGTCGCCGCGCGCGATGTCGCGCTTGGCGAGGTCGAGCCCGTAGAGGACCTGGGCCTTCTTGTAGATCGGTGTCTCGGGGGTGTTGAGGTACTTGGGGCCCTGATCGTCGTCGAAGAGCTTGCGGGCACCGAAGCCGATCGTCTGCCCCGACACATCCCGGATCGGCCAGACCAGGCGCCCCCGGAACCGGTCGTACACGCCGCGCTGTCCGGTCGATACGAGGCCCGCGGTGCTCAGCTCCTCCCGCGTGAATCCCTGGGAGGTCAGCGCCTTGAGCATGCCGTCCCAGCCCCGCGGGGCGAAGCCGACGCCGAAGTGCGCCGCCGCGCCCGCGTCGAAACCGCGCTCCCCGAGGAATCGGCGGGCGGCCTCGGCATCGGGCGACAGCAGCTGGGAGCGGAAGAACTCCGCGGCGGCCGTGTTCGCCGCGTAGAGCCGGCTGCGGCCGCTCGTCTCCGGCGCCGCGCCCCCGTCCTCGTAGTGCAGTGTGTAGCCGATGCGGCCCGCGAGCCGCTCGACCGCCTCCGTGAAGCTGACGTGATCCATCGCTCGGAGGAAGGAGTAGACGTCGCCCGACTCCCCGCATCCGAAGCAGTGGTAGTAGCCGACCTGCTGGCGGACGTGGAAGCTGGGGCTCTTCTCGTCGTGGAACGGGCACAGGCCCTTGAGGGAACCGACCCCCGCGGACTTGAGCGCGACTCGCTCCCCCACGATGTCGGCGATGTTGGTGCGGGCCTTGACCTCGTCGACGTCGGCCTGACGGATGCGGGGCATCAGCGCGCGCCTTCTGCGACGGGCCGCCTCTCGACGGGCGTGCGCGCGCCGGGGCGCGCATGACGCGGCGTCCAGATGCCGACCTCCGCCGGGTCGATCTCCCCGACCAGCCGGTTGTGCCAGTCGATCGCGCTCTGATCGGTCAGGCTCGCGATCTGATCGACGACCACCCGCGCCCGCTCCGCATCGCTCTCCGCCGCGACGAAGTCGGCAGCGAACGCCGGCTCCAGCACGTCGGCGCCGGCAGACCACAGGGTGTCGGTGGACCACAGGGCGTCGGCCAGCCGCTTGAGCACCCGCCGTTGCTCCTTGTAGACACCCTTCCTGGCGTCGATCGTGACGATCGCCTGACCCATGATCCCCTTGAGCACCGCGATCTCGACCTCGACCACGCGCGGCACGATGACATGCGCGTTGTAGCGGACCAGCCGCGTGCCTCCGAACGCCTCGCGCGTGGCGGAGACCGCCGCCCGTGCGAACCGGCCGATGAGGTCGCTGGTGAGGTTCTTGAGCCGCGCGAGATCCTGTCGGGAGCGGTCGAAGGACGCCAGCCACATCGGCTGCGAGGCGAGCCGGTAGAGCGCATCGGCGAGCTCATCACGCGTGAAGTCGTAACCGACCCACTGCTGGATCCGGCTGAGCAGGGCCTCGTGGGCAGCGGGATCGGCGAGCTGCGCGACGTCGACGTAGCCGTTGACGATCGCGTCCTCGAAGTCGTGCACCGAATAGGCGATGTCGTCGGAGAGGTCCATGATCTCGGCCTCGATGCAGCGCAGCCGCCCCGGCGCTCCGTCGCGCATCCAGCGGAACACGGCCTCGTCCTCCGGGTACACGCCGAACTTGAGCCGGCCCCCCGGGTCGGGGACGGGACTGTCGACCGTCCACGGGTACTTGCAGGTCGCGTCGAGCGTTGCCCGCGTGAGGTTCAGACCGACGGAGGAGCCGCCCCCGTCGAGCACCTTCGCCTCCAGACGCGTGAGGATGCGCAGCGATTGGGCGTTGCCCTCGAAGCCGCCGATGGCCTCAGCCCACTCGTTCAGCGCCCGCTCGCCGTTGTGACCGAACGGCGGGTGACCGAGGTCGTGGCTCAGGCACGCGGTGTCGACCACATCCGCCGAGACCCCGAGGGCGGCGGCGAGCTCCCGGCCGACCTGGGCGACCTCGAGCGAGTGCGTCAGGCGGTTGCGGGCGAAGTCGGCCGTGCTGGCGGGGCTGAGCACCTGGGTCTTCGCGGCGAGCCGTCGCAGCGCGGCCGAGTGCAGCACCCGGGCACGGTCGCGGGCGAAATCGTCCCGCTCCGAGCGATGGGTCTCCGCGAAGAAGCGCTCCGCGTCGCGCGCGTCATAGCCGTCGGCGCGTGCGCCGACCCGGGGGTCATCCGCCACTGTTCTCGATCTCCGCTCCACGCATCATCTCCGAGGCCGACGAGGCGAGCTCGCGCGACTCCAGCCACTTCTCCGGAAGAGCGGTCCTCTTCGGGTGCCCCGCGCGTCCGCGCTGCCCTTCGGCGTCCGCACCAGGGTACGGTGCCGCACGGTCGAGCCGTCCGAGGAGGTCGTCGATCTCCTGCAGGCTCGACGCAGTCGCCAGACCCGTCCGGATGTCGCCGCCGACCGGGTAGCCCTTGAAGTACCAGGAGACGTGCTTGCGGATGTCGCGGCAGCCGCGGTCCTCGTCCTCGAAGAACTCGACGAGCAGCTCCGCGTGCCGGCGGAAGGCGTCGGCGACGAAGCCGAGGGTCGCATTGACCGTCTTGCCCTCTCCGCCGAAGGCGAGGGCGAGCTGCCCGAACAGCCACGGCCGTCCGAGGCATCCGCGGCCGACGACCGCGCCGTCGCAGTCGGTCTCCGCCATCATCCGCACGGCGTCCTCGGCCGACCAGATGTCGCCGTTGCCGAGCACGGGGATGCTGGTCACCGCCTGCTTGAGCTCGCCGATCGCACTCCAGTCGGCGTGTCCGGAGTAGAACTCGCTCGCGGTGCGCGCGTGCAGGGCGACGGCTGCGGCTCCCGCATCCTCTGCGGCGCGGCCGGCGTCGAGGAAGGTGAGGTGGTCGCGGTCGATGCCCTTGCGCATCTTCACCGTGAGCGGGATGTCGCCGGCGGCCTTCACCGCCTGATCGACGATGTCCGCGAAGAGCTTCGACTTCCACGGCAGGGCCGCCCCGCCGCCCTTCCTGGTCACCTTGGGGACCGGGCAGCCGAAGTTGAGGTCGATGTGGTCGGCGTGGTCTTCCGCGACGATGATGCGGACGGCCTCGGCGATGGTCTTCGGGTCGACGCCGTAGAGCTGGATCGAGCGCGGCGTCTCCGACTCGTGGTGCCGGATCAGCCGCATGGTGGTCTCGTTGCGCTCGACGAGGGCGCGCGACGTGATCATCTCGCTGACGTACAGGCCGGCCCCGTACTCCCGGCACAGGCGCCGGAACGCCGTGTTCGTGATCCCGGCCATCGGCGCGAGGACGACCGGCACGTCGAGGTCGATCGGGCCGATGCGGAGCGGGCGGGCGGGGGCGGTGGCGACAGTCATGGCGTGTCCATTCTCCCAGACCCGGAGCCGGTGGGGATGCGGCGACCTAAGCTGTGCATATGACCGATTCCGCGCTCCGTTCCATCCCCTTCACCGACGCCCAGGGGCAGGAGAAGACTCTGGACGATCTGGGTGCCGATGTGGTGCTCGTGGTGAACGTGGCCTCCAAGTGCGGCCTCACCCCGCAGTACGAGCAGCTGGAGGAGCTGCAGCGCCGATTCGGCGACCGCGGCTTCACGGTGGTGGGGTTCCCCTGCAACCAGTTCTTCGGTCAGGAGCCCGGTTCGGTCGACGAGATCCTCGAATTCTGCTCCACGACCTATGGCGTCTCCTTCCCGGTGAACGACAAGGTCAAGGTCAACGGCAAGAACGCCGCGGAGCTCTACAAGGCACTCAAGGAGACGCCGGACGCGGGTGGCAAGGCCGGCCGCGTCGAGTGGAACTTCGAGAAGTTCCTCGTGCTGCCGGACGGCGACGTGCTGCGCTTCCGTCCCAAGCAGAAGCCCGATGCGCCGGAGATCGTCGAGGCGATCGAGGCCGCTCTCCCCCGCTGAGTCCGGTCGTTCACCTCCACGTCACGTGGGCACCGCTCCCGCGGCCCCGCGGAGACGGGCCGCGTTCACCTTCCGGCCTCCCCGTCGACATCTGACGTCCCTAGTCTCGCGGCGGCGATATCCGCCCGAAGACGAAGGAGACCACGCATGCCCGACCGACTGCCGATCAGCCGGCGAACCGTCCTCACCGCGGGAGCACTCGGTGCACTCGGCACCACCCTCCCCCTCGGCACCGCGCCCGCCGCAGCGGCGACGGTTCCCGCCTCGCCCGGCACCGGACAGCGGCGGAACCTGCGGTTCCGCGCCGACGGCACCTTCAAGGTCGTGCAGTTCAACGACACGCAGGACGACGAGCTCACCGACCGCCGCACCGTCGAGCTGATGGAGAAGGTGCTCGACCAGGAGAAGCCGGACTTCGTGGTCATCAACGGCGACGTGATCACCGGCGGGTGCGAGACGCGGCTGGCCGTGAAGCAGGCGATCAACAACGTCGTCATGCCGATGGAGTCCCGCCGCATCCCATGGGCGGTGACCTATGGCAACCACGACGAGGACTCGCTGCCGCAGTCCGGTGTCGATGAAGCGGGGATGCTGAAGATCTACCGCTCGTACGAGTACAACGTGAACGCCGAGAACACCCGCGGCGTGACGGGCACGAGCAACACGATCGTCACGATCGGCTCCGCTGCGAAGAAGAACCGGGAGGCGTTCGCGCTCTGGCTGATGGACTCGGGCCGGTACGCGCCGGATGCCATCGACGGCCAGGACTTCGCCGGCTACCCCGCGTGGGATTGGCTGCGCATGGACCAGGTGGCGTGGTACCGCGAGCAGTCACAGCGTCTGGAGCAGCGCCGCGGCCGCAAGGTCCCCGGGCTCATGTTCCTGCACATCGCACTGTGGGAGCACCGCTTCATGTGGTGGGGTGGCGTCGACACCCGCACGGCGGCCGACGCCGCGCGCGGCAAGGCCCGTCACGGCATCGTCGGGGAGCGCAACGAGGACGAATGCCCCGGTCCGTTCAACTCGGGGATGTTCAACGCGATCCTCGAGCGCGGCGACGTGAAGGGCGTGTTCGTCGGACACGATCACATCAACGACTACGTCGGCGACTACTACGGCGTGATGCTCGGATACGCCCCGGGAACCGGCTTCGGCGCGTACGGCCTCTCCGGCGCCGAGCGCAACCGCATGCGTGGGGGCCGGGTCTTCGAGCTGAAGGAGACCGGCGAGGACGTCGCGATCACCACAAGGGTCGTCTACGCCAGGGACCTGGGCATCGACCTGACCGCGAACGATCAGCCGATGAAGCCGCTGCCCCTCGGCCCCCGCCAGCAGCGCATCTGAGGCCAGGCGGCGAAACGGCGGGGACCCCCGACCCGGGGTCCCCGCCGTCGCCTGCCGGAGCGGGTCAGGCCTCGACGGCAGCGCTCCGCTGCGCCCAGAGGTCGCGGATGACGTTCTCGAACGCCGCAGGCGGCTGCGCGCCGCTGATGCCGTACTGACCGTCGACCACGAAGAACGGCACGCCCTGGATCCCGTACGCGCGAGCCTGCGCCTGGTCCTGGCGGACATCGGCGAGGTACTGCTCGCTCTCGAGCGCGGCGCGGGCGCGATCGGCATCGAGGCCGACCTCGGCCGCGAGGGCCACGAGGTCGTCGATGCGCCCCACATGCTTGCCCTCGGTGAAGTACGCGGACATGAGCCGCTCCTCCATCTCGTGCTGGCGCCCCTCGGCCTTCGCGAAGTGCAGCAGCTCGTGCGCCTTCACGGTGTTCGTGTGCTGCAGCAGGTCGAACCGGTACTGCAGGCCCGCGTTCGCGGCGACGTTCGTGACGTTGGCCAGCATCTGCTCGACCTGCGTGCGCGGCATGCCCTTGTGACCGGAGAGGAAGTCGATCTCGTCGCCGTCGAAGTCGACGGGGGTGTCGGGCGAGAGCTCGAACGAGTGGAAGGTGACGGTGACCTGCGGAGCATCCTCATCGGCCGCGACGGCTTCGAGACCCTTCTCGAGGTTGCGCTTGCCGATGTAGCACCAGGGGCAGGCGATGTCGGACCAGATGTCGATGGAGATGGGTTCAGTCACACGATGGTCAACCGCCCGCGCGTCCGACGTATTCCGTCAGTAGAATCCTCGGATGCTCTCCGCCGATGATCCGCTTCCCTTCCGGCCCGAGCGCGTGCTCGTCGCCGGTGTCACCGGCTCGGGGAAGACGACACTCTCCCGGCGACTCGCCGCGCTCTGGGAGCTGCGGCACGTGGAGATCGACGGCCTGTTCCACGGTCCGGAGTGGACCCCGCGGGCGGAGTTCCTCGACGACGTGCGCGCCTTCGCGGCGGACGAGCGCTGGGTGACCGAGTGGCAGTACACGAGCAAGGGCACCGACGGGATCCTGACTCCGAGGGCGCAGCTCGCGGTCTGGCTCGACTACCCGTACCGCGTGGTGCGGTCGCGTCTGCTCCGACGCACCCTCAGCCGCAGCATCCTCCGCACCCGGATGTGGAACGGGAACGTCGAAAAGCCGATCTGGCGCTGGCTGCGGGCTCAGGCCGACGTCGGGGTGTCCACCGCGCCGCCGAAGCGACGGTCGCGGGAGAGGTAGACACCGATCGCACGCCAGAGCTCCTCGCGGGAGAAGTCCGGCCACAGCGTGTCGAGGAACACCATCTCGGCGTAGGCCGACTGCCACAGCAGGAAGTTCGAGGTGCGCTGCTCCCCCGAGCTGCGCAGGAACAGGTCCACGTCCGGCATGTCCGGCACGTACAGGTGCCGGCGGATCATCTTCTCGCTGATCGCGTTCGGCTTCACCCGCCCGGCCGCGACATCGGCCGCGATCGCCCGCATCGCGTCGACGAGCTCGATCCGTCCGCCGTAGTTGACGCACATGGTGAGGGTGAGCACGTCGTTGTCGCGGGTGAGCTGCTCGGCATACTGCAGCTCCTTGATGACGCTGCCCCACAGGCGCGGCTTGCGCCCGGCCCACCGGACCCGCACGCCCCACTCGTTGAGCTGATCGCGACGGCGGTGCAGCACATCGCGGTTGTAGCCCATGAGGAAGCGGACCTCCTCCGGCGAACGAGCCCAGTTCTCGGTGGAGAACGCATAGACGGAGAGGTGTTTCACGCCGGCCTGGATCGCGCCGGCGACGACGTCCAGCAGCACCTCCTCCCCTGCCTTGTGCCCCTCGATGCGGTTGAGCCCCCGGCGGTTCGCCCAACGGCCGTTGCCGTCCATGACGATGGCGACGTGCTCCGGGACGGCGGGGAACGCGGGCGGATACACGCCCGTCCAGTCGATCGGCCGGTAGGGCACCGCGTCCTTGTGCGTGTAGGGCTTCGGGCTCACCGTGCTCCTTCTCCGGGGGTGGACGAGACGTGCGCGAGCGAGCGGATGCCGCGCTCCAGGTGCCACTGGGCATACGCCGCGACGAGGCCGGATGCAGCCGCCGTGTCGGCGTGCGGGGCGGCGTCGATGAGGTCCCAGTCCCCGCGGATCAGCGCGCGCAGCAGCGTCAGGGTCTTCTCGGCGATCCGGGGGCTCCCGGCGGGCGCGTCGGCACGGCAGACCAGGCCGCCGAGCTGCGCGACGAAGACGGAGTGCGGCCCCGGGGCTCCACATCGCGCGCAGTCCTCGAGGGACGGCGCCCACCCGGAGAGGGACATGACCCGCAGCAGGTACGAGTCGAGGATGCTGCGCGGGGCGTGCTCGCCGCGGGACAGTGCCCGCAGCCCGCCGACGAGCAGGAGGTACTGCTCCGGGGTGGCCTCGGCGTCGCTGAGCCGATCCGCCGTCTCGACCATGGCGTTCGCGGCGGTGAACCGGTCGTAATGGGCGGCGATGTCCGTGCCATAAGCCCCGAGCGACTCGGCCTGCTGCACGATGTCGAGCGAGCGGCCTTCGTAGAGCTGCACGTCCGCGACCATGAACGGCTCGAGGCGGGAGCCGAACTTCGACGAGGTGCGACGCACACCCTTCGCGACCGCGCGCACCTTTCCGTGCCGCCGGGACAGCATCGTGACGATGCGATCCGCCTCCCCCAGTTTGTGGGTGCGCAGGATCACCGCTTCGTCTCGGTAGGTGGGCACCCTTCGATTATCCTCCGTGCGCGACAATGGACGCGTGACCGAACCGCTCTTCACCATTCCGCTGTGGGCGGACCTCCTCGGCGTCGGCCTCGGCGGAGTGCAGGGTGCGATGTTCGCCGCCGGGTTCCAAGGGCAGCGTCGGCTCGACTGGCTGGGCGTCGCGATCATCGGGATCATGATCGGCATGGGTGGCGGTCTCATCCGCGACATCCTGCTCGGACAGACTCCCGCGACGCTGCAGAACCAGTGGTACCTGGTCACGGCCGCGGGTGCCGCGCTGCTCGGCATGCTCCTGGCCGGACTCTTCACGCGACTCAACACCGCGATCGTCGTGCTCGACGCCGTGGTGATCGGCATGTTCGGCGCCTTCGGAACGAGCAAGGCCCTCGCCTTCGGCATCCCCGAAGTACCCGCGGTCTTCATCGGCGTGTGCGCCGCGGTCGGCGGGAGCGTCCTCCGCGACATGCTCATGGGGCTGCCGACCGCCATCATGCACGTCGGCTCCCTGTACGCGGTGGCCGCCGCGGCCGGCTGCACGTTCATCGTCGTCGCGAACGCGGTCGGCATGCCGATCCCGCTCGCGGCGGTCATCGGCATCGTCGTGACGGCTGTGATCCGCATCCTCGCCGTGACGTTCGACGTCTCGCTTCCGGAGCAGCGCCGTCTGTACCGCCGCAAGGTCGCCGCGGAGACCGGCGCCATCGCGATCGTGAAGCCCCAGGACTGACTTCGAGTCGCGCGATTGGCTCCATCCCGCAGCCGGATACGACCAATCGCGCGATTCGAAGGAGGGTCAGGTGCCGGCGAGCCCGTCGATCACGCGCGCGAGACCGAAGTCCCAGGCTGCTCGAGCGTCGTAGGGGGCGCCCATCGACTCCCCGGCAGCCTGACCCACTGACCGGGCGAGCGGCATCCCGTCACCGAGATAGGCCGCCAGACGCGGTGCGGCCTCTGCCCACGAGGCCGCGAACGAATCCGCGCTCTCCTCCTCCCGCATGCGTGCTGCCGCGGAGAGAGTGAAGTCGAGCACGAAGCTCAGCGCCGCATCACGATCCACGGCGGTGAGGCCGAGGCCGTCGAAAGCGTGGAGTTCCCGGTCGTACTTGGCGATGGTTCCAGGGCCGAGGGCGACACGTGGATCGCGGATGTCGATGAGCCAGGGGTGAGCCCGGAGGAGGCGCAGGTTGTCCTCGGCGACCGCCCGGACCTCCGCGCGCCACCCGGACGCCGGTGCAGGCTCGGTGGGCATCCTGGCGTGCATCGCATCCGCCATCAGGACGAGCAGGTCGGCGCGGCTGTTGACGTGCGTGTAGATCGACATCGGAGTCAGCTCGAGACACTGCGCGAGAGACCGGATCGTCACCGCGCCGAGGCCCTCTGCGTCAGCCAGCGCCACGGCACGATCCACGACGTCATCCGTCGAGTGGCGCGCCTTCGGACCGCGCTGCCGAGTCACGGGAGCCGCGGGGCTGTGCCGCCAGAGCAGATCGACGAGATTCCTGGTCATCGGGAATAGCCTAGACCGCTCCGGACTTAACCCTGTACGCTGTACAGACTTTTGGAATGGAGCATCGTGAACCTCACTCAGACCGCCCTCTCGCTCAACGTCCCCGACGTGGCGGCCTCCGCCGCCTTCGCCATGACGCATTTCGGCTTCGAGGAGGCGATGTCCGCGGAGGGCTTCGTCTCGTTGCAGCACCCGGGACCCGTCCCGAACGTCATCTTCCTCGAGACCGGCCTCCCGACGTTCCGTCCGGAGGAGATCGCCGGATCCGCCGGTCAAGGCACCCTGATCGTCTTCGTCGTCGACGAGATCGACCGGGAGTTCGCCCGTATCGCCGCCGCGGGTGCGCGGGTGGTCACCGCTCCCGAGACCGAGCCGTGGGGCGAGCGCTACTGCCAGTTCGCCGATCCCAACGGCCTCATCTGGCAGCTGGTGCAGTGGGTGGACTGACCCCCTCCTTCGAATCGCGCGAATGGTTCCATCCGGTGGCCGGATACGACCGATCGCGCGATTCGAAGGAAGATCAGACGGCGGCCAGCTCCTGCTGACGGCTGCGGATCGAGCGGTTCACGCCGGACACGATCGCCTTGAGCGACGCGGTCGAGATGTCGCCGTCGATGCCGACTCCCCACAGGCGCTGGTCGCCGACCTGCAGCTCGACGTAGGCCGCGGCCTGCGCGTCGCCGCCGGCGCTGAGAGCGTGCTCGACGTAGTCGTAGACCGTGATGTCGAAGCCCTGGCCCCGGAGCACCTCGACGAACGCCGCGACCGGACCGTTGCCGTTGCCAGACACCGAGACCTCCTGATCGTCGTCCCGCAGCACGACGTCGAGCACCACGTCACCGGACATGTCACTCCTGGTCTGCGTGGCGAGCAGCTCGAACCGCCCCCACTTGGCCTCGGTGTCGGCGGCGGGCAGGTATTCGTCCGTGAAGATCGACCAGATCTGCTCGCTGGTGACCTCTCCGCCCTCGGCATCCGTCTTGGCCTGCACGACCCCGGAGAACTCGATCTGGAGCTTGCGCGGCAGGTCGATCGCGTGGTCGGACTTGAGCAGGTACGCGACCCCGCCCTTGCCCGACTGGGAGTTCACGCGGATGACGGCCTCGTACGAGCGGCCGAGGTCCTTCGGATCGACGGGCAGGTACGGCACGGCCCACTCGATCTCGTCGACCGTCACGCCCTGCGCCTCGGCCTTGGCGGCCATGGCCTCGAAGCCCTTCTTGATGGCGTCCTGGTGCGAACCGCTGAACGCGGTGAAGACGAGGTCGCCGGCCCACGGGCTGCGCTCCGGCACCGGCAGCTGGTTGCAGTACTCGACCGTCCGCTTGACCTGGTCGATATCGCTGAAGTCGATCTGCGGGTCGATGCCCTGAGTGAACATGTTGATGCCCAGCGCGACGAGGTCGACGTTGCCGGTGCGCTCGCCGTTGCCGAACAGGCAGCCCTCGATACGGTCGGCGCCGGCCATGTAGCCCAGCTCGGCCGCGGCGATCGCGGTGCCGCGGTCGTTGTGCGGGTGCAGCGACAGGATGACGTTCTCGCGGTGGGCGAGGTGACGGCTCATCCACTCGATCGAGTCGGCGTAGATGTTCGGCGTCGCCATCTCCACCGTCGCGGGGAGGTTGATGATCACCTTGCGGTCCGGCGTGGGCTCGAAGATCTCGATGACCTGGTTGCAGACGTCGACCGCGAACTCCAGCTCGGTGCCGGTGTAGCTCTCCGGGGAGTACTCGTAGTACACCTGCGTGTCGGGGATGGTCTTCTCGAACTGGCGGCACAGCCGAGCGCCCTCGAGCGCGATGTCGATGATACCCTGCTTGTCGGTGCGGAAGACCACCTCGCGCTGCAAAACGCTCGTGGAGTTGTAGAGGTGCACGATGGCCTGCTTGGCTCCCGCGATCGCCTCGTAGGTGCGAGCGATCAGGTGCTCGCGCGCCTGCGTCAGGACCTGGATCGTGACGTCGTCCGGGATGACGTTCTCCTCGATGAGCTGGCGCACGAAGTCGAAGTCGGTCTGGCTCGCCGACGGGAAGCCGACCTCGATCTCCTTGTAGCCCATGCTCACGAGCAGCTCGAACATGACGCGCTTGCGCTCGGGCGACATCGGATCGATGAGGGCCTGGTTGCCGTCGCGGAGGTCGACCGCGCACCAGCGGGGGGCCTCGGTGATGCGGGCGTCGGGCCACGTGCGATCAGGCAAGTGGACGGTGATCTGCTCGTGGAACGGCCGGTACTTGTGGATCGGCATCGCGGACGGGCGCTGAGTGTTCTGCATGATGGGGCTTCTTCTCTTCGTCAAGATGAACGGGCCAACACAAGCGCCGCGACGAGGAAGGCCCTAGCTTTAGGACTCGTCGCGGCAGCTAAGAAGAAGCAGACCGCCGAAAGGCATGTGGTCATGCTAGCAGGGAAGCCGCGGGTGTTTCGACGCCCCGAGACGATGCGAGTGCGCGCGACACTGGTCGGTATGAGCACCTTCCGCGACCGCCCTGTCACCGCCGTCGGCGTCGCGACGGCAGTGCTGTTGCTGCTGGCCGGCTGCGCCGCGAGCCCAGGAGCATCGGCGCCGCCGACCAGCACGACGGTCCCGTCGGACACCCGCCTGGAAGAGGCGGAGCCCGCACCACCGGAGGGGACCGTGGTCGCCACGGGAACGGTCCTCGACGAATCCGGGGAGGTCCGGCTGTGTCTCGGTGCGATCCGCGAGTCGTATCCGCCGCAGTGCGACGGAGTCGCGCTCGACGAGTGGAGCTGGGACGGTGTGGACGGCAGCGAGGCGTCCGGGGAGACGCGCTGGGGGGCCTACGCGGTCACCGGCACCTGGGACGGCGAGCGGTTCACGGTGACCGCACCGCCCGCCCTCCTCGCGCTCTACGATCCGACGGCTCCGGAGGATCCGACAGACGGCGCGGACGGCGCGAGCACGGCGGATGAGCTCGACCGCGTGCAGCACGACATCGCCGGACGCCTCGGCGCGGACGCGCTCGCCGTGTCGATAGACCGCGGCTACGTGTGGCTCCAGGTCGTCTGGGATGACGGGACGCTGCAGGACGCGGTCGACGCCGAGTACGGCGAGGACGTGGTCATCGTCACGTCCGCGCTCCGCGAGATCGACTAGGCGTCGGTGACCAGCGCGAGCTTGCCGCCCGGGTGCCCTGTGGCGAGGAGCCTGTGCGCGGCCGGCGCCTCGGCGAGCGGGAACGTGCGCGCGAGCGGAACCACCAGGTCGCCGTTCTGCGCCAGGGCGACGAGTTCGCTGCGCACCTCGTCGCGGAATCGTGCACTGTCCGGCATCGACCCCGCGATCGCGAGGAACCCGTCGGCCGATGCCCGCGCGAAGTTCGCGATCGTGACGACGCGGCGGCGATCGGGCACCAGGGCGAGGGACACGTCGATCGCCTCGTCGGTGCCCACAGCATCCAGAGCCGCGGCGATCGGTCCGTCGGCCAGCGCTCGTACCCGATCAGCGAGGCCCCGCCCGTAGGCCACCGGGACCCCGCCGAAACGTCGCACCTCGTCGAAGCGTTCGGGGCTGGCGGTGCCGATGACCCGGACGTCCCGGAGCCGCGCCTGCTGCAGCACGCTGACACCGACCGCGCCCGACGCCCCGTGCAGCAAAACCGTCTCCCCCGGCGACGCCCCGGTGACGGCGAGCATCTCCGCGGCCGTCGTGCCGACGAGCAGGAGGTTGGCCGCTTCCGGGTGGGTGAGCGTGGACGGCTTCGCGAACACCTTCGCCGCGGGTACCGTAACCTCGGTCGCGTAACCGCCCCGCACGCGGAACGCCACGACCTCATCGCCGACCTCGGCCTCACCGGAACCGATGCGGGTCGCGGGGCCGATCGCCGCGAGCTCACCCGAGACCTCGTAGCCGATCGGCACCGGGAACTCGAGCCCTGGTCGAGCGGCAGCGACATGTTTCGCGTCGGCCGGATTCACCCCCGCGGCCCGGACGCGGATCGTGACCTCACCCTCGCCCGGCGCCGCGGGCTCGTACTCCCCGAACTCCCACGACTCGGGAGATCCCGCCGCCGTCGCGACCCAGTGCCTCGCCATGGTCAGCCGTCCTGCCGTCAGAGGAAGCAGCGGATGTTGGTCGCGGAACCGGAGACGTTGCTCCACGCGTTGGCGGAGACCGTCGCCAGGACCGAGCTGCCGTTCCGGACCTGCATGTAACCGGAGGTGCGGGCGTTCGCCGCCGACTTCGTCGCGAAGGAGGAAGGGATCGCGATGGTCGTACAGCTTCCCCAGCTCAGCATGGCGCCGACGCGATTGAGCTCCCGGTACGCGCAGATGCGACCGGTCGCACAGTTCCCGACCGCTCGCGCCATCGTGCGGACGGTCCCGGTGTTCGAGGTGTACTCCATGTCGAGCTTCGGCCAGACGGCGCTGCCGGCGTCGATCACCACGCCACCGGGCACCTCGTCGAGGATACGCACCATCAACGGGTCGAGCGTCGGCTCCTCAGCGGTGGCCGCGGCGACGGGACCGCCTGCTCCGGTCAGCACCAGCGCCAGTCCGACCACGACGGCGATGCGCAGCCGTGTCATCGCAGCATCTCCTCGTCGATGTCCCACATCCGGTAGTCGACGATCGCCCCTGCGGGGAACACCCCGTCGTCCTTGAGCACCGTCCGTTCGAGACCCACGATGCGGCCGGTGTCGAGCGATACGAGCACGTCGTCACGGACGACGCCGTCCGCGGAGATGACACGGATCCCGGCGACCGGGCGGCCGAGACGATCGTTCGTCGTCCCCAGAGCCTCCGC
Organism: Microbacterium meiriae; assembly: GCF_040686935.1. Classification (NCBI taxonomy): domain Bacteria; kingdom Bacillati; phylum Actinomycetota; class Actinomycetes; order Micrococcales; family Microbacteriaceae; genus Microbacterium; species Microbacterium meiriae. The sequence goes on along the minus strand of NZ_JBFBMF010000002.1, from coordinate 237,219 downwards.
GCCCCCGGACTCCTCGACCAGGGTCAGCAACTCGGCATGCTGCGCGTTCGTCAGCGTCCACTGCCCGAAGACGGAGGTGATCGCCGTGACCGCCTCGAACGCGGTCGGCTGCTCGGGCATGTCGAAGGCGACCAGCAGCGCCCGCACGTCCGCGGCGGAATCGCCCGGGACGTCGACGACAGGAGTGACGAACTCGCCCGGAGCGAGGACGACGCGGGATGCCACCTCGCCCGTGCTCTTCACCTCGGCCTGTCCGTTCGCCACCGCATCCGTCGGCGCATACGGCTCACCGTTGATGGCGACGGCCTCTCCCGAGAGGTCTTCCTCCCAGGTGAAGGTCGCGAACTGCGGAACGACCTCGGCCCGTTCGGTGTCGACCTCGACGTTGTACGACCAGAACGCCGTGCGCGTCGAGCGCTCGGGTTCCGCGGGTGGACTGAAGACCTCGAGGTCCGCCTCCGCCGCGGCCACCGTATCGCTCAGCGAGCCGGCCGCCTCGAACACGAGCGGAGACGGCGCTCCCGCGACGGCGGCTCCCTGCGGGAGGAGGACGCCGAAAGCCACCGCGGCGGACGCAGCGACGGCCGTGAGGCCCGCTGCCCAGCCGATCGTCCTGGCACGCGGTCGTCGCGGCGCACGAGCAGATCGGATGATGCGATCACGCGCGGCGATGGCGCGCGCGTCCGGAGCGGCGTCCCGCGGGGTGCGCGCGGGATCGGCCTCGACGAGAACGCGCTCGAGCAGAGCATTGTCACTCATCACGCATTCCCCGTCCCCTCCAGTCCCAGCGTCTCTCGCAGCCGATCCTCGGCACGAGCCAACGTCTTCCGTACCCGGGACTCAGAAGTGCGCAGCAGCTCCGCGATCTCCCCCACCACGAGTCCATCCCAGTACGTGAGCATGATGATACGCCGTTGCAGCGGAGTGAGGACACCCAAAGCCCTGAGCACTTCGCTGCGTCCGAATCCGCCGAGGGTCTCGGGGTCGCCGGAGAGCCCTGAGTGCACGGCGTCGATCGCCCCGTGGGCGGTGGATGAGCGCCGGGACCGCGCGCGCAACCGACGGTCGGTCTCCCGGAGCAGCCAGACCCTCCCCGGGGGCCGCGTCGGTCGGAGTCGCGACCACGCCGCGAGGAAGACCTCCGACACGATCTCGCTCACCTCGTCGTCGTCGGGGACGACGCCCTCGATATGGTGGCGCACCGTCGCCCAGTGCTCGTCGAACACTCGTGTGAAGATCTGGTCCCGCAGCGAGCTCGGGTCTTCGCCGCGGCCGATCATGTCGGTGGGGTCGGCGGTCTGCCCGCCGCCTCCGACGTCGTGCGAGCCTGCATGTCAGAACCCGAGCCGGCCGAGCTGCTTGGGATCGCGCTGCCACTCCTTCGCGACCTTGACGTGGAGCCCGAGGAACACGCGGGTCCCGAGCAGCTCCTCGATCCCCGCGCGGGAGCGGGCACCCACGTCGCGGAGGCGCTTGCCCTTGTGGCCGATGATGATGGCCTTCTGGCTGTCCCGCTCGACCACGATGGAGGCGTGCACGTCGGTGAGGTCGCTGTCCTCGCGCGGGGCGATGTCGTCGACCACGACGGCGATCGAATGCGGGAGCTCATCGCGCACGCCGTCGAGGGCGGCCTCGCGGATGATCTCGGCGATGCGATCCTCCGTCGACTCGTCCGTGGTGACCCCCTCGGGGTAGAGCGCGGGCCCCTCGGGCATGAGCTGCAGGATCTCGTCCGCCAGCACCTCGAGCTGATCGCGCGTCAGCGCCGACAGCGGGATCACGGCGGCCCAGTCCTCGCGGAGGGAGTCCACCTCCATCAGCCGCTCGGTGATCTCATCGCGCCCGGCCGCGTCGGTCTTCGTGACGATGGCGATCTTCTGCGCGCGCGGGTAGCCGTCCAGCGAAGCGGCGATGCGGCGATCGCCGGGACCGACCTTCTCGGTCGCGGGCACGCAGAAGCCGATCACATCGACGTCGCCCAGCACCTGCTCGACGAGGTCGTTCAGCCGCTCGCCCAGGAGCGTGCGCGGCTTGTGGATGCCGGGGGTGTCGACGATGACGAGCTGTCCGTCCGGGCGGTTGAGGATGCCGCGGATCGCTCGACGCGTGGTCTGCGGCTTCTCGCTCGTGATGGCGATCTTCTCGCCGACGAGGGCGTTGGTGAGCGTCGACTTGCCCACGTTCGGCCGTCCGACGAAGGTCACGAACCCGCTCCGGGTGTCTTCAGTCATCGCGCCGTTCTCCTTCATCCTGCACATCTTCGGGCTCTGCTGCCCGCTCCACGAACACCGTCGCGATCCCTCGGCCCCGCCCGCGGGAAGCCCCGCCGGTGAGCACGAGGCCGTGGACGGTGGCCGTCGCACCGGGCTGCGGCACCTGGCCGAGCGTCTTGCCGAGCAGACCGCCGATGGAGTCGACGTCCTCGTCCTCGAGCTCCAGGCCGAACAGATCGCCCACGTCCTCCAGCGAGAGCCGGGAGCTCACGCGATAGCGGCCGTCGCCCAGGTCGACGAACTCGGCGGATACCTGATCGTACTCGTCCGAGATCTCCCCCACGAGCTCCTCGATGAGGTCCTCCAGCGTCACCAGGCCGGAGATGCCGCCGTGCTCGTCGATCACGAGACACACGTGCACCGCGTCGCGCTTCATCTGCTGCAGCAGCGTCTCCGCACGCATCGACTCGGGAACGAACGTGGCAGGCCGAGCGATCGGACGGATCGAGGCGGCGCGCCAGGCGCTGTCGTCGCGGTAGGCGAACTGCACGAGGTCCTTGAGGTAGAGCACCCCGACGACATCGTCGGCCTCATCGTCGACGACCGGCATCCGGGACACGCCGCGGTGCAGGAAGAGCGACATGGCCTCGTCGGTCGTCGCCTCCGCGCCCACGGTGACCATCTCGGTCCGCGGCACCATCACCGCGCGGACGAACTGGTCGGTGAAGTCGAACACCGAGTGGATGAGGTCGCGGTCGTCCTCCTCGATGAGATCGTTCGAGGCGGCCTCGTCGACCATGCTCAGCAGCTGGTCCTCGCTCGAGAATGAGCTGCGTCCGGTCCCCGGGGTGACGCGGTTGCCCAAGACGACGAGGCCCTGGGCGATCGGCCCGAGAATGATGCGCAATCCCCGGACGACGTTCGCGCTCCCCCGGATCATGCTCTCGGCGTGCTGATGCCCGAAGGTCCGCGGACTCGCCCCGACGAGGACGAAGGTGATGCCGGTCATCAGGATGGCGGCGGCGAGCATCGCCCACCAGATGTTCTCGAAGACGATCGTGAACGCCACGGTGACGAGCACGGCAGCCGTCACCTCCGCGAGGACGCGGATGAAGGCGACCGCGTTGACGTGCGCGTCGAGGTCGCCGGCGATCCGCTCCAGCGCCTTCGCGCGGCGGCCCTCGGTCGCCATGTCGGCCAGGCCGGCACGGGAGGTCACGCCGTATGCCGCGTCGATCGCGGCCATGAGGCCGCCGAACGCCACCAGCAGCACGGCGGCGACGAGCAGCAGCAGCTCCGTCATCGCCGGCGACGCTCGGACGCGGCGAAGCCCTGGATGAGCTGCTTCTGCAGACCGAACATCTCCCGCTCCTCATCCGGCTCCGCGTGATCGAAGCCGAGAAGGTGCAGCAGTCCGTGCGTGGTGAGCAGGATGAGCTCGTCCATCAGCGTGTGGCCGGCGGCCTGCGCCTGCGTCTCCGCGACCTGCGGGCAGAGGACGATGTCGCCGAGCAGCCCGGGGGGCGTCGGCCGGTCCTCGGTACCGGGACGGAGCTCGTCCATCGGGAAGCTGAGGACGTCGGTCGGGCCCGGCTCGTCCATCCACTGCACGTGCAGCGCCTCCATGGCCCCTTCGTCGACGAGGACGATGGCGACCTCGGCGTCCGCGCTGACGTGGAGCTGCGCGAGGTTGAAGTCGGTCAGCCGCTGCAGCACGGTCTCGTCGACATCGATCGCCGACTCGTTGTTGATCTCGATCATGAGAGCCCTCGTTTCGGCATGCGATCGCGTGGTCCTGGTCGCTGGGCACCGCGTCGCTCGGCACGGTTGGCGAACTCGTGCGCTTGCTCGCGCTCGGTGCGCTGCGCCACGCGCCGCTCGTCGTACTCGCTGTACGCGTCGACGATGCGACCGACCAGCGAGTGCCGCACCACGTCGTCGCTGGTCAGGCGGGAGAAGTGGATGTCGTCGATGCCGTCGAGCACACGGGTGACCAGGCGGAGACCGGAGGCTCCCTGCGGGAGATCGACCTGGGTGATGTCGCCGGTGACGACCATCTTCGTCCCGAACCCGAGACGGGTGAGGAACATCTTCATCTGCTCGGGCGTGGTGTTCTGCGCCTCGTCCAGTACGACGAAGGAGTCGTTGAGCGTGCGCCCCCGCATGTACGCCAGCGGCGCGACCTCGATGGTCCCGGTCGCCATCAGGCGCGGCACGATCTCCGGGTCCATCATCTCGTTGAGCGCGTCGTAGAGCGGCCGCAGGTACGGATCGATCTTGTCGGTGAGCGTGCCGGGGAGGAACCCGAGGCGCTCCCCCGCCTCGACCGCCGGACGCGTGAGGATGATGCGCGTGACCTCTTTGCGCTGCAGCGCCTGGACGGCCTTCGCCATCGCCAGGTAGGTCTTGCCCGTTCCCGCCGGACCGATGCCGAACACGATCGTGTTCTCCTCGATCGCGTCGACGTACTCCTTCTGGCCGAGCGTCTTCGGCCGGATGACCTTGCCGCGCGTGGACAGGATCGCCTCGCCCAGCACCTCGCTGGGACGCGGGCCACCCTCCTGGCGGAGCATGCGCGCCGAGCTGGACACGTCGCTCGGGGCGAGGTCGTGACCGGCCTTGGTCATCGCGAGCAGCTCGTCGACGAGGTTCTTGGCCTTGGCGACGGCCTCGCGCTCACCCGTGAGCGTGATCTCGTTGCCGCGGACGAGCACCTGCACGTCGCGGTGCTCCCGCTCCAGCATCCGCAGCAGCCGGTCCTGGGGACCGAGCAGCTGCACCATCGCGACACCGTCGGCGTAGAGCCTTTCGGTGACGGTTTCCTGATCGTCAGAAGCCAACGAGCTTGTTCTCCTCGAGGTTGCCGAGCACATGGGCGTGCACGTGGAAGACGGACTGCGCGACACTCGCGCCGTTGTTGAAGATGAGGCGGTACTCGCCGTTGGCATGCTCCTCGGCGATGCGCTTGGCGGCGGCGACCATCTCCGCCAACAGTTCGGGGTCCCCGGCTGCGAGTGCGGTCACGTCGCGGTACTCCTCGGTCTTCGGGATGACGAGTACATGGAGCGGCGCCTGCGGATCGATGTCGCGGATCGCGAAGACGCGACCGGTGTCGAGCAGGATCTCCCCCGGGATGTCCCCGGTGAGGATGCGCGTGAAGATCGAGGGTTCGCTCATGCTCTCAGCTTACTGGGGGGACGCGGGCCGCGGCCGGTCACCAGCGGCCGAGGGCCACCGAGAGCACGGCGATGGCGGCAGGTCCCGCAGTGGAGGTGCGCAACACGGTGTCGCCGAGCAGGACGCGCTCAGCGCCGGCCGCCGCGAGCTTCTCGAGCTCCTCCGGAGCGATCCCGCCCTCCGGACCCACCACGAGCACGAGGTCACGGTCGTCGGGAACGAGCGTGGAGAGCCGGGCGGGAGCGGTCGGGTCGAGCAGCACCACCCGCTGCGTCGCCGCGCGCGCCGCGAGCTGTGCGGTCGACTCGGGGGCGGCCACCTCGGGCACCCAGGTCCGGTGCGCCTGCTTGGCCGCCTCGCGAACGATCGTCGCCCAGCGCTCGCGTCCCTTCACCGCCTTCGGACCCTCCCAGCGCGACACACTCCGGCTCGCCTGCCACGGCACGATCTCGTCGACGCCCAGTTCACATGCCGCCTGCACCGCGAGCTCGTCGCGGTCGCCCTTCGCCAGCGCCTGCACGAGCACGAGACGCGGGTTGGCCGGCTCGTGCTCGACGCGCTCGGCGATCCGCACATCGACGCGCGACGGCGACACCTCCTCGGCGACCCCCGTCAGCCAGACACCTCGGCCGTCGCCGACGGTGACCGCCTCGCCGACGCGCAGCCGCCGGACGACGGCCGCATGCTTGGCCTCGGCGCCCGTCAGCGACACGAGACCGCCCACCGCGGCGTCGCCTGCGGACTCGACGAGGAAGTGCAGCGCCACGATCAGTGAGTACGGAACCGGTCGCGCAGCTTGGAGAACAGGCCCTGCTGGAACTGCGCGAGCTGCGGGCCCGGCGCCTTGTTCTTCTTCGCGAAGTCCTCGATGAGCTTGCGCTGCGCGGAGTCGAGCTTGGTGGGGGTGACCACCTGCACACCGACGCGGAGATCGCCACGCTGGGTGCCGCGCAGCGGCGTGATGCCCCGTCCCTTGATGGTCAGCACGTCGCCGGACTGCACGCCCGCGCGGATCTCCAGGTCGACCTCCCCGTCGAGCCCCTCGATCGAGGTCTCGGTGCCCAGGATGGCGTCGGTCATGGACACCTCGAGCGTGGCGAGCAGGTCGTCACCATCGCGGCTGAACGCGGGGTGCGGGTTGACCGTCACCTCGACGTACAGGTCGCCGTTCGGGCCACCGGCGCGTCCGACCTCGCCGGAACCCGGGAGCTGCAGCCGCAGGCCGGTCTCGACGCCCGCCGGGATGTCGAGGGACACCGTGCGGCGCGACCGGACGCGTCCCTGACCGCCGCAGGTGCCACAGGGGTACGGGATGGTCGTGCCGTAGCCCTCGCAGGTGCCGCAGGGCTGAGAGGTGACGACGTTGCCGAGCAGACTGCGCACCTGACGCTGCACGTGGCCGGTGCCACCGCAGATGTCGCAGGTGACGGGCGACGTGCCCTCCTGGCAGCACGAGCCCTGACAGGTCTCGCAGAGCACAGCCGTGTCCACCTCGATGTCGCGGTGCGCACCGAAGACCACGTCTCCCAGGTCGAGTGTGACCCGGACGAGGGCATCCTGCCCGCGCTCCCGTCGTGACCGGGGACGAGCGCCGCGCCCGCCGCCCTGGGACGCGCCGAAGAACGTCTCGAAGATGTCGCCGAAGCCGCCGAAGCCGCCGAAGCTGTTCGCGCCGTCACCGCCACCCATGTCGTAGCGGCGGCGCGACTCCTCGTCGCTGAGCACGTCGTAGGCGTGCGTGACCAGCTTGAACTTCTCTGCGGCCTCCTCGCCCGGGTTCACGTCCGGGTGGAGCTGCCGTGCCAGGCGCCGATACGCCTTCTTGATCTCGTCGGTGGAAGCGTCCCGGGACACCCCGAGAACCTCGTAGTGGTCCGCCACAATCGCCTTTCTGCGCGTGTTTTCCGTGGGGCCGCCTCAGCGGCCGGCCTCGTCATCGTCGAGCATCCGCGACAGGTAGCGGGCGACCGCCCGTGCCGCTGCGAGGTTGCTCGGATAGTCCATCCGGGTCGGTCCCATGACACCGACCCGCGCGGTCCCCGAGGGTGCCGCGTAGTTGCTGGCCACGATCGACGCCTCGCCGAGCCCGAAGGAGGCGTTCTCGGTGCCGATGCTCGCCGCGAGGCCGTGCTCGTCCGGCACCATCTCGCTCATCAGCCGCAGCAGCGTGACCTGCTCCTCGATGGCCTCGAGGAGGGGGTGGATGCTGCCGCGGAAGTCCTGTTCCCGTCGCGCCAGGGTCGCCGCGCCCGCCATCACGAGCCGCTCCTGCCGGAAGCCGCCGAGCTCGTCGATCACGACTCCGGCGACGGCGCGGAGAACGCGGTCCTGGGGGGTCTCCTCCGTGGCGAGGAGTGCCTGCAGGCGGTCGGAAGCCGCCGCGATCGCCTGCCCGGTGATGAGGGCGGACAGTCGAGCGCGCAGCACCGCGAGGTCCGCTTCGTCGATCGTGTCCGGCAGCGCGGTGATCCGCTGTGATACCCCGCCGGCGTCCGTGACCAGGACCGTGAGGAGCCGGTTGGGAGCGAGCGTCACGAGTTCGACGTGCGTCACGTGGGCCCGCGCGAACGACGGGTACTGGGCCAGCGCGACCTGTCCGGTGAGTTGCGTGAGCACGCGGACCGTACGGACCATCAGATCGTCGAGGTCGGCCGGATCGGCGAGGAACGACTCGATGGCCGAGCGCTGCGCGGTGGAGAGCGGACGGAGCTGGGCGAGGTGATTCACGAACACCCGGTAGCCCTTGTCCGTGGGGACGCGCCCGGACGACGTGTGCGGAGCCGTGATCAGCTCTTCGTCCTCCAGCTGCGCCATGTCGTTGCGGATCGTCGCGGCCGAGACGCCGAAGGAATGGCGGTCGACGATGGAACGGCTGCCCACGGGCTCGTGCGTCTCGACGTAGTCCTGCACGATCGCGCGGAGAACCTGCAGCCCTCGCTCTGTGACCATGGGTTCTCCTTCCCGCCGACCGGGTGCTGGCACTCTGCCACCCTGAGTGCCAATCCTACCTCCTGCGATCGGGAGTTCTCCGAAGGCGGGACGGCTCGGGCGGCGTCGCTCAGTCGGTCAGCTCACGCACCACCGCGTCGGCGAGGAGGCGACCGCGCAGCGTGAGCTGCACGCGACCGCGGATCGCCGCCGGCGCATCGATCAGGCCGTCGGCGATGAGCCCGGCGACGCGGTCCCTGTTCCGCTCCGGGACGTCCGTCACCGCGATCCCTTCGCGGATGCGGCTGAGGAGGAGGATGCGCTCGAGCGTCTGCGCCTCCTGGTCGGGACGTTCGCGACCTGCCGCCGGCGAGGATGAGGCGGCCAGCCGCTGTGCGTAGGCCGCCGGGTGCTTGACGTTCCACCACCGGAGCCCGGCCACGTGGCTGTGCGCCCCGGGGCCGAAGCCCCACCAGTCGCTCCCCCGCCAGTATGCGAGGTTGTGCCGCGACCGCTGCCCTTCGCTGCGGGCCCAGTTGCTGACCTCGTACCACTCGAACCCGGCGGCGGCGAGGCGCTCGTCCGCCATCTCGTACATGTCCGCCTGCAGGTCGTCGTCCGGTGTCGGCACCTCGCCACGACGGATCTGCCGCGCGAGCTTCGTGCCGTCTTCGATGATGAGCGCGTACGCGGAGATGTGGTCGGGCTCCAGGGCGAGCGCGGCGTCCAGGGATGCTTCCCAATCCGCGAGCGATTCCCCCGGCGCGCCGTAGATGAGGTCGACGCTGACGGCGAGGCCCGCGTCCTTCGCGGCGGCGACCGCGGTGCGCACGTTCTCGGGCCGATGCGTCCGATCGAGCGCGGCGAGCACGTGCGGGACGGCCGACTGCATGCCGACGGAGAGTCTCGTGACCCCCGCCTCTGCGAGGATGCGCGCGACCTCCGGCGTCACCGTGTCGGGATTGGCCTCGACCGTCACCTCGGCACCCGGAGCGAGCCCGAACGCCGCGGTGGCCGCTCCCAGCATCCGCGCCAGATCGCCTGCCGGCAGCAGCGTGGGTGTGCCGCCACCGAAGAACACCGTGTCCATCGGCCGCAGCGCTCCGGCGTCCTCCAGCACGGTGCGGGCGAGGGCGATCTCGCCGATGAGGGTGGACGCGTAGTCCTCCTGCTTCGCCCCGCGGAGCTCGCTGGACGTGTACGTGTTGAAGTCGCAGTAGCCGCAGCGCACCCGGCAGAACGGGATGTGGAGGTAGGCGGAGAACGGCGTCTCCGCGGAGATCGGGAGGTCGGCAGGGAGTCGTCCGTCCGGCGGCGCGGGATCCCCGAGCGGAAGCGGTCCCGCCATCACACCGGGGTCGCGTAGAGCGGGGAGATCGCGCGGAGGTAGCGCGCGAAGAGCTCGCGACGGCGGCGCTTCATGAGGGCGGGGACGAGGCGATAGAGCAGCGTGTTCGGGGCGTCGAAGGCGCGGACGGTGAACCACACCTCGTCGTTGTCCTCACGCCAGTCCACATCGAACGACTCCTCGCCGCGGACCACGGATCCGCCCACCGTGCCCAGCACGAAGCCGATCCGGCGGGTCTCCTCGGTGACGGAGATCACGCGCAGCTCCGAATCGGCGCGCATGCCACCGACACGGCCGCGCAGGTGGAGCGTCATGCCCGCGCCCACGAAGGGCATCCCCTCCGCGTCGTACCGCGGCTCCACGTCGCGCTTGCTCGGTGCGACCGGGTTGCCCTCAGCGTCGAAGCTCACGCCCGCGTACGCCGGACCGGGAGCAGGACGGACGTCTTCCACGGAGAGCCCGGCGGCGCGCTGCGCGGTCCACGACAGCAGGGCCTCGCCGGCCGTCTGGAAACGCTCCTCACCGCTGCCGATGCGCCAGGATTCCTCCGCCGGGATGCTGCGCTCCGGCGGGTACTGCATCAGATCGGGGGCGTGGGTCGCACCCACGGCCGCATAGTCCACCGTGTCGTCTCGGAAAGTCCCGCGCCGCATGAGTTCCAGCCTACTTCGGGTTCCCTGAGCGAACACCCCCCGCGCCGCACGCCGTCACATCCCCCGGATGATGCTGGGTCCCTGAGCCTGTCGAAGGGCTGGATCCCTGAGCGTGTCGAAGGACCTTCCGTCGTTGTCGACCTCGTACAGTGCGCTTCGACAAGCTCAGCGACCTAGCGTGGACCGCCCCTGAGAACCGCGCGCTTCGACAGGCTCAGCGACCCCGCGCGGGCAGCCCGGAAGAACCGAAGCTACTTCTTGTCCTTGGTCTCGACGTCGCCGGAGAGAGCGGCGATGAACGCCTCCTGGGGGACCTCGACGCGTCCCACCATCTTCATGCGCTTCTTCCCCTCCTTCTGCTTCTCGAGGAGTTTGCGCTTACGGGTGATGTCACCGCCGTAGCACTTCGCGAGCACGTCCTTGCGGATCGCGCGGATCGTCTCGCGAGCGATGATGCGGGCACCGATCGCGGCCTGGATCGGCACCTCGAACTGCTGGCGAGGGATGAGCTTGCGCAGCCGCTCCGCCATCATCGTGCCGTAGGCGTACGCCTTGTCACGGTGCACGATCGAGCTGAACGCGTCGACCTTCTCGCCCTGGAGCAGGATGTCGACCTTGACGAGGTCGGCCTCCTGCTGCCCCGAGGGCTCGTAATCCAGGGAGGCGTAGCCCTGCGTCTTGGACTTGAGCTGGTCGAAGAAGTCGAACACGATCTCGCCGAGCGGCATGTTGTAGCGCAGCTCGACGCGCTCCTCGGAGAAGTACTCCATGCCGAGCAACGTGCCACGACGCGACTGGCACAGCTCCATGACGGTGCCGACGTAGTCCTTGGGCAACAGGATGGCTGCCTTGACCATGGGCTCCGACACCGAGCCGATGCGCCCATCGGGGTACTCGCTCGGGTTCGTGACGGTGACGGTCTCGCCGGTGTCGCTCGTGAGCACCTCGTAGATCACGCTCGGCGCGGTGGTGATGAGGTCGAGGCCGAACTCCCGCGCGAGGCGCTCGGTCACGATCTCCAGGTGCAGCAGGCCGAGGAAGCCGCAGCGGAATCCGAACCCGAGAGCCACAGAGGTCTCCGGCTCGTACTGCAGCGAGGCATCGGAGAGCTTCAGCTTGTCGAGCGCCTCGCGCAGTTCCGCGTAGTCGCTGCCGTCGATCGGGTAGATACCCGAGAAGACCATCGGCTTGGGGTCCGTGTAGCCGGGAAGAGCTTCCGCCGCGGGCTTGCGGGCGTTCGTGATCGTGTCGCCGACCTTCGACTGACGCACGTCCTTCACGCCGGTGATGAGGTAGCCCACCTCGCCGACGCCGAGACCCTTGGTGGGAGTGGGCTCCGGGCTCGACACGCCGACCTCGAGAGCCTCGTGGTTCGCGCCCGTGGACATCATCTGGATGCGCTCGCGGGGCGAGAGGCTGCCGTCGACCATCCGCACGTAGGTGACGACGCCGCGGTATGCGTCGTAGACGGAGTCGAAGATCATCGCGCGGGCCGGGGCCTCCGCGTCGCCCACGGGCGCCGGAATCTCCTCGACGATCCGATCGAGCAGCTCCTCCACGCCCATACCGGTCTTCCCGGAGACCCGCAGCACATCCTCGGGCTTGCCGCCGATGAGCGAGGCGAGCTCCTTCGCGTACTTCTCGGGATCGGCGGCCGGGAGGTCGATCTTGTTGAGGACGGGGATGATGTGGAGGTCGTTCTCCAGCGCGAGGTAGAGGTTGGCCAGCGTCTGGGCCTCGATGCCCTGCGCGGCGTCGACGAGGAGGATGGCGCCCTCGCACGCGGCCAGCGACCGGGACACCTCATACGTGAAGTCCACGTGACCCGGTGTGTCGATCATATTGAGCGCGAAGACCTCGTCGGCCCCCTGCGCCTGGGCGAGCGCCCAGGGCATCCGCACCGCCTGGCTCTTGATCGTGATGCCGCGCTCACGCTCGATGTCCATGCGGTCGAGGTACTGGGCACGCATGTCCCGCTCCGCGACCACGCCGGTGATCTGGAGCATGCGGTCGGCCAGGGTCGACTTGCCGTGGTCGATGTGGGCGATGATGCAGAAATTGCGGATCTGCGCAGCCGGCGTCGCGGCAGGCTGAAGAGGGGTGAGAGCGCGTGGGGACATGTCCCGTCGATTGTACGGTGAGGGCTCTCATAATCCCCATTCGGGCGTATCGGTGATAGTCTCCCGAAGTTGCCCGGGATCAATCCGTGACACCGGATCCCGTAAGCGATACGACTCCGTCACAGACTCCGTGAGGGCTGTCGCGTCGCGCGGAACGGCGGATGACACCCGATCATCCGCCCGGCTCAGCGTTGCGTCGGCAGACCCCGAGCGCGTCTGGAGAAGAGAAAGACAAATCCCCCTTGATCAAGTACCTCGCGCGCCGTGCCCTCGGCTGGCTGCTCATGATCGTGGTCGCGACGAACCTCACCTACTTCCTCGCGTGGGGCTTCCTCGATCCGCGCAGCAACTATGTGGGTCGTCGCCCTCCGCTCAGCCCCGAGCAGATCGACAACGTCCTCATACCCCGTAACCTCAGCGACACCGTCCCGCTGATCGAACGGTGGTGGAACTGGTTCTCGGGGATTCTGCTGCGATGGGACTGGGGCGTGAGCCCGACGGGCCAGTCGGTGAACGAGCAGGTCGCGTACCGGATGTGGGTGAGCGCCGAGCTCGTTCTCGGCGCCACGATCATCGCCGCCGTGCTCGGAGTGTGGCTGGGCGTGTACACCGCTTCTCGTCAGTACAAGCTCGCCGACCGCATCGGCCAGGCGACCTCGATCATCACGATGAACATCAACATCATCGTCGCCGGTCTCGCCGTGGTGCTCCTCGCCATCGCCCTCAACGAGGCGACCGGCGTGCGCATCTTCTACGTCACCGGCTCCTCCAGTCCCGGGGTGACCGGCTTCTTCCCCACGATCGTCGATGCCCTGCAGCACGTCACCCTGCCGACGATCGCCCTTGTTCTCGTGGGGTATGCGCAGTACCACTTCCTCCAGCGCTCTCTGCTGCTCGACAACATCAACGCTGATTACGTCCGCACGGCGCGTGCCAAGGGACTCACGAAGGCCAAGGCGATCCGGAAGCACGCGCTGCGCACGTCTCTCATCCCCGTCGCCACCCAGGTCGCCTTCACGATCCCGACGATCTTCACCGGCGCGATTCTGACCGAGACGATCTTCGCCTGGCAGGGCATGGGCCGCTACTTCCTCGACACCATCAATCAGAACGACATCAACGGTGTCGTGGCGGTCGCCGCCTTCGGCGCCGTTCTGACCGCGATCGGCGCCGTCCTGGCGGACATCATCGTGGTCATCCTCGACCCGCGAGTGAGGGTGAGCTGAAAATGACCACGGAAATGATCGATCCCCTCGTCGAGCCGCCCGTCGGCCCCCCACAGCCCGCCGACAAGTCGCTCTCCAAGTGGACGCTGTACACGCGTCGGTTCCTGCGCAACAAGCCCGCTGTCGGTGGCATCGTCGTGCTGTTCGTCCTGATCCTGTTCGCGACGCTCGGACCGCTGCTGTCGCGCTACGCGGTGAATGACATGGACTTCCTGGCGTTGAGCTCGCCGCCGTCGGCTGACCACTGGTTCGGGACCAACGGCGCGGGCAACGACACGTACACGCAGACCGCGATCGGCCTGCAGCGGTCCCTCATGATCGCCATCACCGTATCGCTCGGCACCACCATCCTCTCGGCGCTTGTCGGCACCGCGGCCGCGTACTTCGGCGGCTGGTTCGAGCGCATCGCGCTCCTGGTGATCCACTTCATGATGGTCGTCCCGACGTTCCTCATCCTGTCGGTCGTCTCGAACGACTCCGGCGGTGTCTGGTGGGTCATCGCTCTGGTGATGATCTTCGTCGGATGGTTCTTCCCGGCACGCATCATCTGGACGATGGCCCTGTCGCTCCGCGAACGCGAGTACGTGCAGGCAGCCCGCTACATGGGCGTCCGCGGCGGACGCATCGTCCTGCGGCACCTGGTTCCGAACATCGGCTCCCTGCTCGTGATCAACTTCACCCTGGGCATCGTCGCGGCCGTGACGACCGAGACCGGGCTGTCGTTCATCGGCTTCGGCGTCAAGATCCCTGACGTCTCCCTCGGCTCGCTGATCGGCGAGGGCAGCACGTCCATCACGAGTTCGCCGTGGCTGTTCTACTTCCCTGCCCTCGTCCTCACACTGCTCACCGTGTCGATGGCTCTCATCGCCGACGGTTTGCGGGACGCCCTCGATCCCACCTCGGCTGCTGGAGGCCGCGCATGAGCCCTATCCTCTCCGTCCGCGACCTCAACGTCAGCTTCGCCTCTGAGGCGGGCCGTGTGCACGCCGTGCGTGGAGTCTCCTTCGACCTCGAGGCCGGCAAGACCCTCGGCATCGTCGGAGAGTCCGGATCGGGCAAGTCGGTCACCTCGCTCGCGGTGATGGGTCTGCTCGACGAGAACGCCAAGGTTTCTGGTTCCATCGTGTTCGACGGCCAGGAACTGATCGGAAAGACGGACGGACAGCTCTCGACGATCCGCGGCAACGGCTTGTCGATGATCTTCCAGGATCCACTGACGTCGCTGACCCCCGTCTACACCATCGGCACGCAACTGATCGAGGCGCTGACCGTGCACCGCAACCTGAGCGCCAGAGAAGCCAACGCCCGGGCCATCGACCTGCTCAAACTCGTCGGGATCCCCGAGCCTGAAAAGCGCATGAAGGCCTTCCCGCACGAGTTCTCCGGCGGCATGCGTCAGCGCGTCGTCATCGCCATCGCGATGGCGAACAACCCGAAGCTGATCATCGCCGACGAGCCGACCACGGCCCTCGACGTGACCATCCAGGCACAGATCCTCGACCTCATCGAGAAGGCGCAGGATGAGACGGGCGCGGCCGTGATGATGATCACGCATGACATGGGCGTCGTGGCTCGCACGGCCGACGACGTCATGGTCATGTACGCGGGCAAGCCCGTGGAGCAGGCCCCGGTCAGGGAGCTGTTCCACAAGACGCGGATGCCCTACTCGATCGGACTCCTCGGCGCCATCCCCCGTGTGGACAAGGCCGAGAAGGAGCCGCTGACGCCGATCAAGGGCAATCCGCCGCTGCTCATCGACCTGCCCGATGCCTGCCCGTTCGCGGACCGTTGCCCCATCGTCATCGACGCCTGCCGAGCGAAGGAGCCCGCGCTTCTCCCCGTGCATACGGGAGGTGCGGCTGAACACCGTGCGGCGTGCATCCGGGCGGACGAGATCGAGGACGGCGGCATGCTCGGCGGCCTTCCCGTGTATCCCGTGCGCGAGGTCCCCGAGAGCGACCTCACCCGCCTCCCCCGCGAGGAGCGGCCGGTCACGCTCGAGGTGAAAAATCTCACCAAGACGTTCCCACTCCTGAAGGGCGCGTTCCTCAAGCGCAAGGTCGGTGAGGTCCACGCGATCAAGGGCATCAGCTTCGATGTGCGCGAGGGCGAGACGATGGCCATCGTCGGCGAATCGGGCTCCGGCAAGACGACGACGCTGCTGCAGATCATGGACATGATCAAGCAGACCGACGGCGACATCGTCATCGCCGGCACCAGTGTCAACGACATCCGCAGCCGCAAGGTCGAGCGTGCCCTGCGCCGCGACATCCAGATCGTGTTCCAGGACCCCATGGGCGCTCTGGATCCTCGTCTGACCGTCGCCGACATCATCGCAGAGCCGCTTCTCGCGATCGGCACGCCCAGCGCAGAGGTGCACCGACGCGTCGGCGAACTCATGGATCTCGTCGGCCTCAACCCGGCGCACCGCGATCGCTTCCCGCAAGCGTTCTCGGGCGGTCAGCGACAGCGCATCGGCATCGCCCGGGCCCTGTCGACGAACCCGAAGATCGTCGTGCTCGATGAACCGGTCTCCGCACTCGACGTGTCGATCCAGGCCGGTGTCATCAACCTGCTCGACGAGCTGAAGGTCAAGCTTGGCCTGTCGTACCTCTTCGTCGCTCACGACCTGTCGGTAGTGCGTCACATCGCCGATCGCGTCGCCGTGATGTACCTCGGCGACTTCGTCGAGCACGGCGATGTGGATGAGGTGTTCGACAACCCGCAGCACCCGTACACCAAGGCTCTGCTCTCGGCGATCCCCGTCCCGGACCCGGACATCGAGCGCACCCGGCAGCGGGTCGTGTTCGATCCCGAGACGATGAGCACGAAGCCGGCAACGGTCTGACCCCGGCGGAGCGCCGGCGATGGTGATCACCGTCCGATAACGGTTAGGCACTATTCACCGCATGGCGCCGTACCGGTATGAGGCTCGAACTATTCTTCCCTTTATGACACGCCGTAAGGCGAAAGGAGCACCATGAAGCAGTACAAGCTGATGGGGGCGCTGGCATTCACCGGCGTTCTCGCACTCGCGATCAGCGGGTGCGCTGCCGGTAACGGCGGCAGTGGCAACAGTGGCGACAACGGCGAAGCTGCCGAGGTCGAGATGGCGAACTACAACCCCCAGCCGCGCGAGAACCTGAAGGAAGGTGGCGAGGTCAACTTCGCCATCCGCGAGGTCCCGGACCAGCTCAACGCGTTCAACAGTGACGGCAGCGCGGACACCGCCCGCATCGCCGCGTGGTACACGCCGCAGCTCATCCTGATGGAGCCGGACGGCACGCAGTACAAGAACGACAACTACCTGTCGGAGTGGAAGAACGAGGTCAAGGATGGCAAGACCGTCCTGACGTTCACGTTCACCGACGAGGCCCACTGGAACGACGGCACCGACATGGACTGGACCGCCATCGATGCCACCTGGAAGGCCAACCGCTCCTACGACGAGGGCTTCAACCCGAACGCGACCGACGGCTACAAGGAGATCGAATCCGTCGAGCAGGGCGACACCCCGAAGACGGCCATCGTCACCTTCAAGAGTGAGTTCGCCTGGCCGCAGATGCCGTTCAACGGCGGCGTGATCCACCCGGCGCTCGCCGACCCGGCCGTCTTCAACGAGGCGATGATCGACAACCCGCACCCGGAGTGGGGAGCTGGCCCGTACACCGTCGACGAGTTCGACGCGAACAAGGGTTACATCTCCTTCAAGCCGAACCCCGAGTGGTGGGGCGACGCTCCCCTGCTCGACAAGGTCACGATGACGGGCATGGACGGCCAGGCCGGTGTGAACGCCTTCAAGAACGGCGAGGTCGACATGGTCGAGACGGGCTCTCAGGAGCTCATCGACCAGGTCAAGGACGTCGATGGTGCGGTGGTCTACCGTGCGCAGCAGACCGCTAACACCATCCTGCAGGTCGACTCGACGAAGCCGCAGTTCGAGGACGTCAAGGTCCGCGAGGCGTTCTTCAAGGCGATCAACATCGATCAGCAGAAGCAGATCGCCTGGAACGGCCTGGGCTACGAAGAGGACCCGGCCGGCTCGCTGACCCTGTTCTCCTTCCAGCCGGGCTACACCGACTCGATGAAGGCCGCCGGCTGGGAGTTCGACGTCGAGGGCGCGAAGAAGCTTCTGGACGAGGCCGGTTGGACCGAAGGCTCCGACGGCATCCGCGAGAAGGACGGCGTCAAGCTGTCCGTCGTCTACCCGATCTGGAACGACACCGCTACCGCCAAGGCGCTCGCGCAGTCGCTGCAGGCCCAGGAGAAGGAGATCGGCATCGACGTCAAGGTCGATGTGCGTCCGGCCAGCCAGTTCTCCGACGACTACACCTCGAAGAACTGGGATGTCTCGGGACTTCGCTTCACCTCCTCTGACCCGTTCGGTGCCGCCTGGTTCTGCCAGCTCTACTGCTCGGACTCCGGTCTGAACCTGTCGGGTGTCGGTGACGAAGAGCTCGACGCTGAGATCAAGGAGAAGGTCGAGTCCCAGAGCGACCCCGAGGCGCAGACCAAGGCCGCTATGGAGCTCGAGCCCGAGATCTACAAGCGCTGGGGCCTCATGCCGCTGTACAACGGCCCGCAGATCTACACGGTTCAGGAGGGTCTGGCTAACCTGACCCCGGAGCCCTACGTGGGTCTCGACCTGTTCGGCATCACGCCGGTCGAGAACGTCGGCTGGGAGAAGTAACATCCTCTGACACATCTCGTGTCGAAGCGGGGTCGGTGGTCCATCCACCGGCCCCGCTTCCTTATGCTGGAGGCGTGACCGTCCAGACCGTCCTCGTGCACGGCATCCGCACGTCGGCCACCATGTGGCGGTCGCAGGTCGAGTACCTGGAGGCGCACGGGCACCCCGTCACCGCCGTCGACCTCCCCGGCCACGGCAGCCGGATGAACGAGGACTTCACCCTTCACGAGGCGCTGCACACGATCGACGCGGCCGTCCGCGCCGCCGCGGAGAAGGGCCCCGTCCTGCTGGTCGGCCACTCGATGGGCGGGCTGCTCTCCCTCGCGTACACCGGCGGGGCCGAGCCTCCCCCTGTCGACGGACTCGTCGCCGCCGCGTGCACGTCGCTCCCCCGCGGCCCCGGGCTGCGTGCCTATCGGCTGTTCGCCCGGGCCGTCGACTCCCTGCCGGACCGCGGCATGTGGCTGACGCAGCGGATGCTCGCCGCGACGATCCCCGAGGACAACCGCGGCGACTTCTCCGCCGGAGGATATGCGCTGGACATCCAGGACCAGACGCTCCGCAGCCTCGCCGCCCTGGACGTCGCCGCCGCGGTCCCCCGGATCCGGGTACCCCTGTGGTTCGTGAACGGCCAGTACGATCAGCTCCGGCTGAACGAGCCCCTGTTCCGGCGCCTGGCCCCGCAGGCGGAGCTCATCGTCGTGCCGCGGACCACGCACCTGCTCACCGCCATGCGTCCGCGGGTGTTCAACGCCGTCCTCGCCCTCGCGATCGCGACGATCGAGGAGCGCGCGGCGTCACGCTGAGGACACCCGCGGCCGCGCGGCAGCGGTGAGCGCTCCCCCGACGAGCGACAGGATGGCCGCCGCCAGGAAGACGAGCCAGAACCCGCCGGCCAGGGCGACGAGTCCTGCGCCGAGCACGGGCCCGATGAGCTGTCCGAGGGCGGCGGTCACGTTCACGATTCCGAGATCGCGCGCGTGATCCTGCTCATCCGGGAGCAGATCGGCGGCGAACGCGAGGCCCACCGTAGAGAAGGCGCCGTAGCCGACGCCCATGAGCGCGGCGGCCACCATCGTCATCTCGAAGGTCGGTGCGGCCACGATCACCACACCCGACGCCGCCTGCACGACCGTGGCCCCCACGGCGAGCCGGCGCCGCTCCCCGGTGCGGTCGGAGACGATTCCGGTGATCACGGAGGCGAGCACCACGAAGACCGTGTAGACGACGATCAGCAGGAGGAGGTTGTCCTGTGCGGTCGTGCTCTCCTGTCCGAGGCCGTGGAGGAGGAAGAAGAGGAACAGCGCCGTGCCGAGGGCGTTGCCGATGTTGGTGACGAGTCGTCCGGAGAGCATCCAGGCGAAGTCGCGGTCGCGGAGCGACGCCAGGCGGGGCCGCCCGATGCGCTGAGGACGCAGCGCCTCCGTGCTCGGCGGGTCCGGCAGCAGCAGCGCCGCCGCGACGCCGACCACCGCGATGATGCCGGCGAGGAGCAGATACCCGGCGACGATGTCGAGGCCCAGCAGCACGACGAGCCCGACCCCCAGCACGATCCCGACCGCCTGGCTCGACCCGACCGCGGCGGACGCGGCACCACGCTGCGTCGTCGGGAGCTGGTCGGCGATGAGCGCGGTGAACGCGGCGGAGGAGACGGCGACGCCGATCGAGACGCCGACCCAGCCGGCGCCGACTGCCCATGGGCCCTCGGCGAACCCGGTGAGGACGAGACAGACGGCCGTGAGCGCGACCCCTCCCAGAGCCCATGGCCGCCGCCGGTGCGCGCCGGCGCGGGCTCGATCCGAGAGCGCCCCGGCGAGCGGCCCGGCGACGACGCCGGCGAGACCACCCACTCCGAGCACGATCCCGGAGGAGACGACGCCGCGGATCCAGTCGTCCTCCGGAGTGTCGAGCTGCAGCGGGAGAAGGAGCTGGACCGGGGTGAGCTGGACGGTCCAGATGGCGAGCCAGGCGAGCGTGAACAGCGACATCCAGCGAAGACCGGCGCGGCGGGCGATGAGGCCCGGAGTACCGGTCATGCCCGTGCCGCCGCGGCGTCCCTGGCCTCACGAGCGCCGGCGACGAGGTCGCGGTACCACCCGTAGGAAGCCTTCGGCGTGCGCTCCCCCGACGAGAAGTCCACGTGCACGAGACCGAACCGCTGAGTGTAGCCGTCCGTCCATTCCCAGTTGTCGAGCAGGGACCAGACCGTGTACTCCTCGACCGGGACGCCGGCATCGAGGGCCTCGCCCACCGCGTCGATGTGCGCGGAGAGGTAGGCGATCCGGTCGGCATCCTCGACGGCACCGGCGAAGTCGGGTTCGGGGAAGGACGCTCCGTTCTCCCCGATGATGATCGGTGGCATGTCCGGGTGTCGTCGGTGCAGATCGATGAGGAGGTCGCGCAAGGCGGACGGCATGATCGGCCACTCCGGTCCGAACCCGGTGACGGGGACTCCGGGCGTGGGCACGATCTCGAACGGGATGTCGGCATCCGGAGCACCGGCGGTGACGGTCGTCGGGTTGTAGAAGTTCACCCCGTAGAAGTCGATCGATCCCGCGATGCGGGCGAGGTCGTCGCCGAGGATGGGCAGCGGCGGGAGTCCGAGTGCCTCCAGGTCCGGTGTCGTCCCGGACAGCAGAGGCTCGCTGAACAACCGGTTGTGCAGGAGGTCGTACACCGCGGCAGCGGTGCGATCCTTCTCGGTGTCCCGCAGCGGCAGGACCCAGGTGTGGTTGTTGACGAGACCGACGCTCGCCGCGCCTCGGGCATGCAGCGCCTCGGCGGCTCGGGAATGGGCGAGCAGCTGGTGGTGCACGGTCGGAAGCGCACCGAAGAGGAGCTGTCTCCCCGGCGCGAGTGCCCCGACCGCGTAGCCCTGCAGCGTCGTCATGGCGGGCTCGTTCAGCGTGTACCACGAGGACACCCGGTCACCGAGACGGGCGGCGACGAGGGCGGCGTACTCGCCGAAGCGCTCGGCGGTGTCGCGGGCGAGCCAGCCACCGTCGGCCTCGACCGCGCTCGGCAGCTCCCAGTGATAGAGGGTCGGGAACGGGGTGATACCGGCCGCCAGCAGACCATCGACGACGCGGGCGTAGTGGTCCAGCGCTGGGACGTTCCCGGGTCCGTGACCGTCCGGCTGCACGCGCGCCCACGGGATCGAGAACCGGTAGCGATCGAGCCCGAGTCCGGCTGCCAGGGCGACGTCATCCGCCACACGGCGATAGCTGTCGCACGCCGGTTCCGCGGTCGAGCCGTCCCGGATGCGTCCGGGCTTGGCGATCTCGTCGTCCCAGATCGACCGTCCCGCACCGTCGGCACGACGGGAACCCTCGATCTGGACGGACGAGGTGGCGGCGGACCAGCGCAGCCGCGCACGCGCGGTCGGGTCGGTGCTGAGGGGGGTCATCGGGCTCCTGACGTCGTCGTCGTTGTGGATGATTCTGCACCCGGTCCCGCCTTCCGCGCGACGGCGTCTCGCCTGGGCGATGTCGTTTCGCACGATCCCACCCGGTACTGGTAGACTCGACTCTTGGCTTGCGTGTGGGTTCTTCCCTCACGACCGCCGTGCAGCAGCCCTCTTCTGCTGCCGGCACTCCGAATAACTCCTGTACAGAAAGCGTCCACACGTGGCAAACATCAAGTCGCAGATCAAGCGCAACAAGACCAACGAGAAGGCTCACGAGCGCAACAAGGCCGTGAAGAGCGAGCTGAAGACTCTCGTCCGCCAGACCCGCGCGGCCGTCGCCGCCGGCGACAAGGCCGCCGCCGAGAAGAACCTGAAGAAGGCCTCGGTCAAGCTCGACAAGGCCGTCAGCAAGGGTGTCCTGCACAAGAACCAGGCGTCGAACCGCAAGTCGGCGATCGCCAAGCAGGTCTCCGCTCTCTGAGCTTCTGACTTCCGGAAAGCCCGTCTCCTCGCGAGGCGGGCTTTCTGCTTTCGCGCAGGGGCTTATCCCCCGAATGGCTCACGGGTGGCGATGACCGTCACCATCCGCTCGAGCGCGAAGATGGGGTCACGCGCCGCACCCTTGACCTCGGCGTCGGCGCGCGCGGTGGCCTGGATCGCCATCCCGAGGGATCGCTCGTTCCAGCCCGCCAGGTCGCGACGCGCGCGGTCGACCTGCCAGTCCTTCATCCCGAGGCGCTGGGCGAGCTGCCTGCTGGGTTCACGATTGCCGGCGACGCGCGCCATCGTGCGCAGCTTCATCGCGAACGCGGCGACCATCGGCACCGGGTCCGCACCGGAGGACAGGGCATGCCGAAGCGCCACGAGAGCCTCACCGTATCGGCCGGCGATGGCCGTGTCGGCGACGACGAACGCCGACACCTCGACCCGCCCGCCGTAGTACTTGGTGACGACCTCTTCGGTGATGTCACCGTCGACATCGCCGATGAGCTGCTGACATGCAGCGGCGAGCTCGGTGAGGTCGTCGGCGAATGCCGAGACGAGCGCGCGGAGTGCCGGCGGAGCGATGCGTTTCTTGGCCGCCTTGAACTCCCCCGCCGCGAAGTCGACCCGGTCGCCGTCGCGCTTGATGGCGGGGCAGGCGATCTCGATCCCACCGCCGGTCCCCGCACGCAGGGCGTCGAGGAGCTTCTTCCCACGGACACTGGCGCCCGTGTGCCGGAGCACGACCGTCGCACCCTCCTGCGGGTTCTCCAGGTACCCGATGGCCTCCTGAAGGAAGGCGTCGGAGCACTTCTCCACGCCGGACACGCGGACCAGTCGCGGCTCACCGAACAGGGACGGTGAGGTGAGGGAGAGCAGTGTGCCGGGAGCGTAGTCGTCGGCACGGACGTCACTGACCTCGAGTGCCGGGTCCTCGGCACGGAGGTAGTCGCGCACCCCGGCGATCGCGCGCTCGGCGCAGACCTCCTCCGGGCCCGAGACGAGCACCAGCGGCGCAGGGTGCGGCTCCCGCCACGACACCTGCGGGATCTTCGTGGCCTTCGCGCCGCCGCGGGAGGGAGGACGGGAGGCTGCCATGGGACCAGCCTACCGGCGGTGTAGGACACCCGACTCAGGGCGGCGCGACGTCGGTCCAGACGCGGAGGACATCGTCCTCGACGGCGAGCAGGGTGCGGCCGTCGCGATCGGTGCGGTAGACCTGCGTCCCGAGAGCCGACAGGAGATCCAGGGTCTCCCGACGCGGGTGCCCGTAGTCATTGTCGGCGCCGACCGCGATGAGCGCGACCCTCGGCTGCACAGCGTCGTAGAGGGCGGGTTCCTGGTCGGCGCTGCCGTGGTGGGCGACCTTCACCACGTCGTATCCCGTCAGCGGCGTGCTCCGGAGCAGCGCGCGCTGCGGGGCAGCGGAGAGATCACCCAGGAAGAGCGCACGGGGCACTCCTCCCCCGACGAACTCCGTCACGACGCTCGCGTCGTTCCCTGGCGGGAAGGCGGCACTGTGCGGCAACGGCCAGAGCACCCGCCATGCCGCTCCGCCCAGCGCGCCCCGGTCCCCGGCGTCGACCGGCCGGAGGGCTGCGCCCGCTCGGGCCAGGCCGTCGAGCGCACGCGCATCGGCGGCATCGGCAGGTGGTCCATGCAGCACCGTACCCACTTTGCCTTCGAGCGCCGTCGCGCCTCCGATGTGGTCCGCGTCGAAATGTGTGAGCACGAGGAGGTCGATGTGCTCGATGCTCAGCGAGCGCAGACAGGCGTCGAGCGCCGTCGGGTCCGGTCCCGTGTCGATGAGGGCCACGGCGTCCTGCGAACGCACCAGGACCGCATCGCCCTGGCCCACGTCGCACGCAGCGATCGCCCACCCGTGGGGCGTCACGAGCGAGGCGAGCGGACCGTCGATCAACGCACGGGAGGCGCCAACGGACGCGACGACGATGAGAACGCCGGCCGCCACGCGTCGAGCGGCGGGGAGCACAGCGCCGGGCGTCCAGGCCCGTCCCGCGCGAACCGACGCCGTCACGACGTCGGTTCGCGCGACTTCCCGGACGCGCGGCCCTCCGCGGCAACACACGACGGCGATCGCGACGCTCACCAGCGTGACCACCGCAGCGCTGCCGAGGCCGGCAGGGAGGAGCACCTGAGCACCCGGGAGTCCGGCGGTGACCCGCGCGACCGTCGCGATCCACGCCGACGGCAACCAGGCGGACGCGGCGAGCAGATCCGCGACGACGGGGACAGGGGCAGCGAGACAGGCGAGGAGCCCGATCACCGTCGCGAGCGGCGCGGCCGGCTCGGCGAGGAGGTTCGCGACGACCGAGACGAGCGACTGCTGCTCCGCGAACAGCGCGATCACGGGCGCGCACGCGAGCTGCGCCGCTAGAGGCACCGCGATCGCGAGGGCGAGCGGACGGGGCAGCCAGCGCGCGATCCCGTTCGCCAGCGCCGGGGCGAGGAGGATGAGGGCCCCGGAGGCCACCGCGGACAGCGCGAATCCCGGTGTCGATGCGAGCCAGGGGTCGGCCACGAGGAGGGCGGTCACGCACAGGGCCAGGATTCCGGCACCTGCGCTCGGCCGCCCGACGAGGATCGACAGCATGCCCGCCGCGGCCATCGTGGCGGCCCGGATGACGCTCGGCTCCGGCGTCACGAGCACCACGAAGGCGGCCAGCGCCACGACGGCGAGAACGACCCGCACCGCCCGCGCCCCTCCGCACAACGCGACGATCCCGAAGACCGCAGCGACGACGATCGCGCAGTTCGCCCCGGATACGGCGGTGAGGTGGCTGAGGCCGCTGGTACGCATGTCGGCGTCGTCCGCGGCGGGCACGGCGGTGGTGTCGCCCACGGCCAGCCCCGGAAGGAGCCCCGCACCGGGCTCCGGGAGTCGGGTGGCGCGCTCGACGAACGACCGTCGCAGGTCGGCAGCGATTCCGAAGACGCCCGGCGCCGCTCGCTCCACGGTTCCCGCGGTGACGAAGACGACGAGCCCCGCCCGCTCCCCCGGATCCGTCGCCATACTCTCGCCGGTCACGCGCACGACCGCACCGAGGACGAACCCCTCAGCCTCCTCGATCCCGATACGCACCGGTCCGCCCGCCGCCCCTACGGCACCCGGCGCACCGATGCCGCTCAGCTGCACGTCCATCCACAGGCGCCCGTCCCGCCCCACGGACGCCGATGACGACACCTGCCCCACCGCTTCGACGACCCTGCCGTGCCACTCCTGCACGTCGTCACGGTCCGCAGACTGTACGAGCACGGTGAATGCCACGGCGGCCCCCGCCGCGAGGACCACGATCATCAGGCCGCTCCACGTCGCGGTTGCCGGAGGGCGGAGCGCGAGCACGGCGCCGATGATCACCGCGGATGCCAGGCATCCACCCGCCAGCCACCCCGCCGTTCCCGGCACGAAAACGCAGATCAAGGCCACACCCCACGCGCCGACCGCCACCGGCAGGAGGCGCAGATCACGGGTCACGCCGATCCCCGCTCGGACCCCGCGGACGATCGCTGCGGCTCATGCATCCGATCACCCTAGAGTCGCGCCGGTGCCCACTCCCCCCACCGCGACCGCCGCTGCACGAGCGGAGGACAACACCTCTCGAGGTCAGGACGTGGAGGAGCACTTCTCCGAGGGCGGAGAGACAGTCGGCGTCGGGCGCGACCGTTCCATCAACCTGACTGCGGCAGACGGGCGTAGCGTGGGGCTCTCGACGACACCGCTATGCTTCGCGCATGACTGAATCTCTGGGGGATTCTCCGGACGAACTCGCTGTGGCCGAGCGCAGGCTCAGCCGTCGGGGATGGCTGATCACGCTCTTCGCAGTGGGGTGGCTCGCAATGACAATCGGCGCAGCATTTCTTGTCGCCGACCTCACCGGACGATGGATCCCCACCGTCTTCCTAGGACTCACGTTCGGCCTCGGTGTGTTCATCCCCGTGATTCGAGATCAAAAGCGGCGGAGACGGGAACTCTCCGATGCGGGCAGCGGTCCGCGGAAGTGGATGGCTGCGCCTGACCCCGCACCGTCCCTGATCCAGCAGCGCCTCGCTCTCGGACGCTTGCGTCTGACCGCTCTCTTCATGATGATCGGCTGGGGCGCAGTCCCGGCACTCCGGGGCGTAGGCGTCCATGACGTCGCCGACGTTGTCAACTGGATCGCCTTCCTCCTACCGCTGGCACTGGCGTCGTACGGCGTGAAGCTCTGGTTCGACTACCGCCGCAAGGTGCGTGCCTTCGAGGCTGCGCACGGACCGGACGCTGGCAAGCAGTCGTAGCACGACGCTCCTCTCTCGCCCCTGCGCACTCCGAGACCATGGCAGCGGCGCCCGAGGCGTGACGCTCGTCACACGCGTACCCCGTCGCGCAGCCCCTCCAAGACCTTCTCCCCGATCCCCGGTACCGCCAGGAGGTCGTCCACCGTGCGGAACCGACCATTCTCCTCGCGCCACGCGACGATGCGCTCCGCAAGCGCCGGCCCGATTCCCGGAAGCTCTTCCAGAGCTGCCTCATCCGCGGTGTTCAGGTCGACGGCGCCATCACCGGGAGGCCCGGCCGAGGGGTCGGCGACGGCACCCACGACCGGCACGAGGATCTGCTCCCCGTCCTCGACCCGTCGGGCGAGGTTGACCCCCGCGAGGTCGGCGGCATCCGTCGACCCTCCAGCGGCCGCGAGAGCATCGACGACCCGGGAGTCGGTTCGCAACACGTATAGACCCGGGCGCTCGACCGCCCCGAGCACATGCACGTAGATCTCCGCGGGCGCGGACTCGACCGACGCCGAGCTCTCCGCGAGCGGAACGGCCTCGACGGACGACGGTCGGCCCTGCAACAGCCCGAGGCCGACGGCCGTGGAAAGCGCGATGATCGCCAGCACGACCGCCGCGCCGAGCCCGAGGCGGAGCCTCCGACGGGGCGGAGGAGGTGGAGGCGGCGACGAGGTCATCCGGTCACCCTATGCGTCGCGCCCACCGCGTCCAGGGCCCGGACACAGCGACCGTGGAGAGACGCTCAGATGGGACCCGTCGTGGAGGACGGCCGTTCCCGGTCGCGACGTGATCCGGGCATCATCCCTTCGCGCCGGGGTAGGCGGAACCGCGGAGCACGCCGAGGACTCAGCCCTTGACGACGATGCTGACGATCTTCGGGGCCCGCACGACGACCTTGACGATCTCGCGATCACCGATCGACCGGATGACGCGCTCATCGGCTCGTGCCAGCGCCTCGAGCTCGGCCTCGCCGATGCGTGCCGGCACCTCGAGCTGCGCGCGCACCTTGCCGCCGATCTGCACGACCGCGGTGACGGTGTCCTCGACGAGGAGCGCCGGATCGGCGGAGCGCCACGACACGAGTCCGACGGACGGCTCGTGCCCGAGGATCTCCCACATCTCCTCCGCTGTGTGCGGGGCGATGAGGTCGAGCATGACGGCGATGGTCTCCGCCGCCTCACGGACGGCGGGGTCGGCAGCACCGGCAGCGCCGTCGATCGTCTTGCGGGTCACGTTGACCAGTTCCATCAGGCGGGCGACGAGCACGTTGAACTTCGTCTGCTCGACCAGCGCGGGCGCTTCGGCGAGCAGCTTGTGCGTCGCGCGGCGCAGCCCCGCGTCGCCGCCGTCGAAGACCACGTCGACCGGGCTGGCGACCTCGTGGGCGACACGCAGGGCGCGCGACAGGAACTTCTGCGCACCGGTCATCGAGACGTCGGCCCAGTCCTTGTCGTCCTCCACCGGACCGGCGAAGGCCAGCCCGACGCGCAGGGCGTCGGCGCCGTGGGCGTCGAGCTCCTCCTGGAACAGCACCAGGTTGCCCTTGCTCTTCGACATCTTCTGCCCGTCGAGCAGGACCATGCCCTGGTTGATCAGGTTGGAGAAGGGCTCGGTGAAGTCGATCAGCCCCATGTCGAAGAGGACCTTCGTGATGAAGCGGGCGTACAGCAGATGCAGGATCGCGTGCTCGACGCCGCCGATGTACGAGTCCACCGGTGCCCAACGTGCCGCCTGGGCCGGGTCGAACGCCTGCGTGTCGCTGTTCGGGGACAGGAACCGCAGGAAGTACCAGGAGCTGTCGACGAAGGTGTCCATCGTGTCGGGGTCGCGCAGCACCGGGTCACCGGTCTCGGGATCGGTCGTGCGCACCCAGCTCTCCGCGCCGCCCAGCGGCGAGGTGCCCTTCGGCTTGAGGTCGAGGCCCTCCACGCTCGGCAGCTTCACGGGCAGTCGGTCCTCTGGCACGGGGATGATCCGGCCGTCTTCGGCGTGCAGCATCGGGATCGGCGTCCCCCAGAAGCGCTGACGCGAGATCAGCCAGTCACGCAGGCGGTAGTTCTTCGCCGCCCGACCCGTCCCCGTGGCCTCCAGCTGCTCGATGGCGCGCGCGATCGCGTTGCGCTTCGACAGTCCGTTCAGCGGACCGGAGTTGATCATGCGCCCCTCGCCGGTGAGCGCGACACCGGTCTTCGCCGGGTTCTGCTCGTCGAGCGCGGCATCCGCATCGATCGGGACGCCGTCCTCGTCCACCTCGATGACCGGCATGGCACCGGTCACCGGAGCGGTGGTGTCGACGACGACCTTCACCGGCAGGTCGAACGCGCGTGCGAAGTCGAGGTCACGCTGGTCGTGCGCCGGGACCGCCATGACGGCGCCGTGCCCGTAGTCGGCCAGCACGTAGTCGGCGGCCCAGATCGGGAGCTTCTCGCCGTTGACCGGGTTGATGGCGTAGCGGCCCAGGAACACGCCCGTCTTGGGGCGGTCGGTGGACTGACGGTCGATGTCGGTGGTCTTCTGCACCTCGGCCAGGTACGCCTGGAAGCGCTCGCGCACCTCCGGCTCGGCGTCGGCGGCGAGCTCCGCGGCCAGGTCGCCATCCGGGGCCACGACGAAGAACGTCGCACCGTGCAGGGTGTCGGGGCGTGTCGAGAACACCGTCACCGGCTCCTCACGCCCCTCGATGCGGAAGTCGACGTCGGCGCCGACGGAGCGGCCGATCCAGTTGCGCTGCATCTGCAGCACCTTGTGCGGCCAGAATCCCTCGAGCTGGTTCAGGTCGTCGAGCAGGCGGTCCGCGTAGTCGGTGATGCGGAAGTACCACTGGGTGAGCTTCTTCTTGACGACCTCGTAGCCGCAGCGCTCGCAGCGCCCATCGACGACCTGCTCGTTCGCCAGCACGGTCTGGTCGTTGGGGCACCAGTTCACCGGGCTCTTCTTGCGGTAGGCCAGGCCGCGCTCATACATCTTCAGGAACAGCCACTGGTTCCAGCGGTAGTACTCCGGGTCGGAGGTGTGCAGCACCCGGCTCCAGTCGAACGAGACACCGTACTGCTGGAAGCCGACCTTCTGCTGCGCGATGTTCTGGTACGTCCATTCGCGCGGATCGGCACCCTGACGGATCGCGGCGTTCTCCGCCGGCAGACCGAAGGAGTCCCATCCGATCGGGTTCAGGACGTTGTGACCGCGGTGACGCCAGAAGCGGGCGACGATGTCGGAGTAGAGGTAGTTCTCCGCGTGCCCCATGTGCAGGTCACCGGAGGGGTACGGGAACATGGCCAGCACGTAGCGCCGCGGCCGGGTGTCCTCGTCGCCGCCCGTGAGGAACGTCTCGTGCTCCGCCCAGTACTTCTGCCACTTGGCCTGGATGGCGTGCGGCGAGGAGAACTCCTCGTCGACGGGAGCGGTGGACATGTTCTCGGACAACGAACGCACGACCAATCTGAAGGAAAAAAGGGATCAGTTCAGGATATCGGAACGCCAGGTCGCGGGCATTTCCGCGCCCAGCGCCGCGAGGGGGGCCCTGGCCTTGGTGGCGACCTCACGCACCTCGGCCGCCGGCACCGAACCCCAGGTGATCCCCCCGCCCGCGCCGACGAACGCCCCATCCGCCTCAACCACGATGCTGCGGATGACCATCGCGAGATCGAGAGCCCCGTCCACGCCGATGTAGCCGAAGCAGCCGGCGTAGATGTCGCGAGGAGCGCCCTCGAGATCGTGCAGCTGCGTCATGGCCGACAGCTTCGGGGCCCCGGTCATGCTCCCGGCGGGGAACGCCGCCTCCAGCAGCACTCCGACGGTGATCCCCTCCGCGGCCGTGCCGCTGACCGTGCTCACGAGTTGATGCACGGCCGGATAGCTCTCGACTTCCCAGAGGCCTTCGACGCGGATCGACCCCGGAACGCAGACCCGGGAGAGGTCGTTGCGCATGAGATCGACGATCATGACGTTCTCGGCCCGCTCCTTCGGGTCCGCGGCGAGCTCTGCGGCGAGCGCGGCATCGGTCACGGCGTCGGTGCCCCGAGGACGAGTCCCCTTGATGGGACGGGTGCGGATGACCCCACCGCTGGCGTGGAGGAACTGTTCGGGGCTGGCGCTGAGGAGCGCACGTCCTCCGATGCGCAGGAAACCGCCATGGTGCGCCGGTGTGGCGGCCCGGAGCCGCTCGTACACGGCGACGGGGTCGTGGGTGCCTGGCACGGTGAACCGCGTCGTGAGGCAGAGCTGGTAGGCGATGCCCGCATGGATGAGGTCACGGCAGCGGCCGATGAGCCCCTCGTACGCGTCGGGGGTGTGTCGGGCCTCCGCGACCGGACGGGCCTCCGCCGCACGGACGGGAGCCTCCGCACGGGGTGCGGTCAGAAGGGACTGCAGCCAGCGCTCCCCCTCGTCGTCGGTCTCGCCCTCGGGGGACAGCAGCCACAGTCGGCGCGCGCCGTGGTCGAACGCAAGAGCCCTGGTCACGCGCAGCCAGGTCCGAGCGTCCGGTTCCGCCTCCCCGGCTACCGGCGCCCCCGCGAGAGCAGCACCGCTCTCGTAGTCGCGCCAGCCCACCCACCCCCCGCGGAACGGCGGCATCCCGGCTTCCACGGGATCGGTGTCGAGGCGTACGTCCCCGGGTAGCGGTTCCGCGACGCCAGTGCCGAGGAAGCTCCATCCCTCGACGGCGTCAGCGCCCGCATCGAGCCAGAACACGTCCGCTTCCCGCTGCGCGAGCGCCGGGAACAGACGCTTCGGCGCCACCCAGGACGGCAGCGGTCGGGGGCTCAGGCGGTCGGGCACCTTTCCAGCCTAGGACCGGGCCGCTCCCGTATCCTCATGGGGTGGACGACCTCCTGCTCTGGCTCCTCGACACCGTGCAGTCGATCGATCCGGTCACGCGCACACTGGTCGCCGGTCTCGCCGTCATGCTGGAGACGAGCATCCTCATCGGCCTCATCGTCCCGGGCGACACCATCGTCATCATCGCCTCGATGGGCGTCGCCACTCCCCTGGAGGGCATCGCGATGGGGGTGGCCGTCGTCGTCGGCGCCCTGATCGGGGAGAGCATCGGGTTCTGGCTCGGCCGCTGGCTGGGCCCCTACATCCGTGCCTCCTGGCTGGGGCGACGGATCGGCGAGCACAACTGGGTCCGCGCGGAGAACTACCTCGCCCGGCGCGGCGGCATCGCCATCTTCCTCTCCCGCTTCCTCCCGGTCCTGCACTCCCTCGTCCCTCTCACGGTGGGCATGAGCGAGTACCCCTACCGGCGCTTCCTGGCCTGGACGACCCCGGCCTGCATCATCTGGGCCTCGGCGTACGTGAGCGTCACCTCCCTGGCGGCCGGGAGCTTCCGCGAGCTCGTCGACCGCGTGCACTTCGCGGGCTACCTGTTCGTCGGAGTCATCGCCCTGTTCCTCGTCCTCGCCTATCTGGGCAAGAGGCTGCTGCACCGTCTCGAAGCCCGTCATCTGGAGGCCCCGGCGGCGGAGTCCGACGCCGACGTGAAAGACTGAGGCAATGGCCCCCGCACCCCCGGCGCCCAGGATCCACTGGTTCGCCCGACTCGAGCACCGTCTGCACGTGTGGCGCGAGGGACGAGCGCGCCGCCGCGGTCGCAACGCCACTGTCCTGCCCTTCCCCGGCTACGGAGGCCCCGGATGGGTGCGCGTGCTCGGCCGGGTGCTGATCGTCCCGCCGCAGCGAAACAACCGTGACGGCGAGCCGGCGAGCATCCGCGGCTGGCGCAGCTTCGTCGGCATCCCCGTGGGTTTCGCCTCGGTCAGCGTGCACCTCGGAGACGGCACTCATCAGGTCGTCGCCGACCGCGGCGGCGTGATCGACTCGGTCATCCGCGCCGAGCTGGAACCCGGCTGGCAGACCTTCACCATCACCGTCGAAGGGCAGGAGCCCATCGAGGCCCGCGCCTTCATCGTCGCGGAGAGCACGCGGTTCGGCGTCGTCTCCGACGTCGACGACACCGTCATGGTCACGGCGCTCCCTCGACCATTCATCGCCTTCTGGAACTCGTTCGTCGTCGACGAGCACGCGCGCATCCCGGTACCGGGCATGGCCGTGCTGCTCGACCAGCTCCTCCGGCAGCACCCCGGAGCGCCCATGATCTACCTCTCCACGGGCGCCTGGAACGTCGCACCCACACTCTCCCGGTTCCTCGGCCGGCATCTCTTCCCCGCCGGCTCGCTGCTGCTGACCGACTGGGGTCCCACGCACGATCGCTGGTTCCGGAGCGGGCGCGAGCACAAGCTCACCAACCTGCGCCGACTGGCCACCGAGTTCCCCGACGTGAAGTGGCTGCTCATCGGCGACGACGGCCAGCATGACGAGGCCATCTACACGCAGTTCCAGGAGGAGCACCCGGATTCCGTCGCGGGTGTCGCGATCCGTCGACTGCTGCCCGCGGAGGCGGTGCTCGCCGGCGGTCGTGCCGAGATGGAGTCCCATGATGCGGACGAGGCGCCCTGGGTGAGCGCGGAGGACGGCGCGGGCCTTCGCGACCAGCTCGGCGACGCCGGCATCCTGCAGTGACATGATCCTCACGCGTGATGACTGGCTACGGCGGGAGGACGCGCATCGGCAACGGGCCGACGCGCTGACGGCGGCGCACCGGGAGCGCGTCGCGCGCGGCGAGAAGCACCCCGTGTGGGACTTCCTCTTCACCTACTACGGCTACAAGCCCGCGCAGCTCCGCCGCTGGCACCCCGGAGCGGGCGTGGAACTGCAGGATGCGTCCGAACGGGCGGCGTGGCGCTGGTACGTCCCCGGGAACACACCCGACGGCGTCGTGCCCGATGCGGAGCGCTTCGCGGCCGAGAAGCCCGAGCTCGCTCGACTGGTGGCCCTCATGCTGCGCCGCACCGGCTCCCGTCCCGGGCAGTTCGGCTGCTTCGGACTGCACGAGTGGGCGATGGTCTACAACGCCGCGGAGCATCGGCACGCCGTCCCCCTGCGGCTCGGTCAGGCGGGCACGGATGCGGTGGTCGAGGCGCACGACCTCCGCTGCACGCACTTCGACGCCTTCCGGTTCTTCACCCCGGATGCGGCGCCCCGCAACCGCACGGCGTTGACGAGAGACGACCAGCCCCTGTTCGAACAGCCCGGCTGCTTGCACGCCGGCATGGATCTGTACAAGTGGGCGATGAAGCTCGGGCCGCTGATTCCCGGCGAACTGCTGCTGGACACGTTCGAGCTCGCGCGCGACATCCGGCTGCTCGACATGCAGGCGGCCCCCTACGACCTCTCGACCTGGGACGTCGAACCGGTACGCATCGAGACCCCGGAGGGCAAGGCGGAGTACGTCCGACGCCAGCGCGGCTTCGCGGAACGCGGTGCCGCTCTCCGCTCTTCGCTCCTCGCCGCCTGGCTCGCACCCGAGGGTCGCGCCGCGGCCTGACGGTCAACCCGCAGGGGCGCAGTCGCCGCAGACACTCCACGACGACGTCGTATCAGAAAGCTGCAGGC
The DNA here is from genome assembly GCF_040686935.1 of Microbacterium meiriae. NCBI lineage: Bacteria > Bacillati > Actinomycetota > Actinomycetes > Micrococcales > Microbacteriaceae > Microbacterium > Microbacterium meiriae. Next base: position 203,233 of record NZ_JBFBMF010000002.1, on the reverse strand, counting down.
GCAACGCGAGCACGCGCGTCGCAGCATCCGCGAGGCGATCGGCGGGCAGAGTGCCGGCATCGACCGCCGCGGCGATTCCCGCAGCCATCTCTCCCGCCGTCCGGGCATCGGAGCCCGCGATCATCAGCACCAGATCATTGCCGGCCGCCACCGCCGCGACGCCGTTCGCGACCGGATCGGCATACGCCGGGTCCCCGGAGGAGAGCAGCATGCCGAGGTCATCCGTGACGGACACCCCGTCGAAGCCGAGCTCGTCCCGAGCGATGCGATGCCACTCGGCGGACAGCGAGGCCGGCCGCGCGTCCACCGCCGTGTAGGCGAGATGGCCGTACATCAGCAACGAAGCACCGGCTTCGATGCCGGCGGCGAACGGGAGCCCGTCCGCTTCTCGCCACGCGGCCTTCGTCATCCCCGTGCTCGGGATCGCGTGATGCGAGTCGCCCGGCGCCGCTCCGTGCCCGGGGAAGTGCTTGAGCGTCGAAGCCACGACATGCTCCTGCCCCTTCGTCGCGGCGGCGGTGCGGTCGGCGGCACTCTGCGGATCGGTGCCGAGAGCCCGCCCGAAGATGAAGGAGCCGGGGTCGGCGGGGACGTCGGCCACCGTGCCGAAGTCGACCGTGATCCCCGCCCGAGCCACGAGCGCGCCACGGGCTGCGAAGGCCGCCGCGGTCTCGGCGACCGGGCGACTCTTCAGAGTCGGCGACGCCGGGTAGGTGTCCCAGGGCAGCCGCGAGACGATGCCCCCTTCCTGGTCCACCGCGATCAGCGGGGGCAGAGCGGGATCGATCGTCAGCGCTGCCGTCAGCGCGCGGAGTTCCGACTCGGACTCCGGGATGTTGCCACCCATGAGGATGAAGCCGCCGAGCCCCGACTGCATGTAGGCGCGAAGCGCCGCGGGGTCGGTCCCGCCGATGTGACCCATCACGATGGACGAGGCCTGCTCCGCGGTGCTCATCTCCGCGACGAGGGCGGCGGCATGATCCCGCAGGCCGTCGCCGTCGGCCGCCTGCACGGTCACCACGTCTGCCGGCGGGCTGGACGGTGCCGCCGACGACGAGGCGGCGGCCCCGGCGCCCACGGCGGTGATCAGCGCGGTCAGGGCCGTCGCGGCACCGAGGCCCCGCCGCATGCGGCGCCCGAACGAACGAGCCGGGTTCATCGCTCTCAGCGCGCGAGCGCCTCGACGATCGGTACCGAGGTCTCCTCGTCGCCGTTGCCGAAGCGGATCGTGCGCCCGATCGTTCCGGGGTCCTCCAGGGCCGCGACGATGACAGCCGCGACGTCGGCACGGGAGACCTCGCCGCGCCCCTCGGGGTCGATGCGGATCCGCCCGGTCGGGTCGTCGAAGGTCAGCGCGCCGGGGCCGAGGATCGTCCCGTCGAGGCCCGAGGCGCGGAGGTGCTCGTCGGCAGCCCACTTCGCGTCCGCGTACGGGAAGAAGGAGTCGTCCTCCGGGACGCCGTGGTCGGCCGTGGAGCCGATCCACGACACCATGACGTACCGCCGCACGCCGGCGCGCTCCGCCGCGTCCATCGTCCGCACCGCCGCGTCCCGGTCGACCGCGTAGGTGCGCTCGGGGCTGCCGCCGCCGGCGCCCGCGGACCACACCACGGCGTCGTGCCCGCGGATGATCTCGGCGAGGGCGTCGACGTCCATGGTCTCGATGTCGGCGACGAGCGCGATGGCGCCCCCGTCTTCCACCTCGGACACATGATCGGGATTCCGGATCACGCCCGTGACCTCATGTCCTCGGGCGACGAGGAGCGGGGCGAGCAGCAGAGCGATGCGGCCGTGGCCGCCGAAGACGAGGATGCGCGACATGTCTTCACCCTACGCGCCCCCGCCGACGTCAGCCCGGCGTCTGCGAGCTGTCGATGACGAAAGCCTGCGGATGCGACGGCAGATACCGCACGACGACAGGCGCGCCGGTCGGGATCCACGCGTCGCGATCGGGGTACACGGCAGGAGTGAAGAAATCGCTCTCCAGCGTGTACTCGGTGCCGTCCGCCGCCGTGAACGTCACCCAGTCCCCGTCGACGGTGCCCGTCGTCGGGCGACCGTTCTCGAAGATGTACGCGCGGGTCACCGGGACACCGGTCAGACTCAGGATCCCGACGATGAGAGAGCCGAGCATCACGAAGGCCAGTACGCGGAAGACCACGCGGACCACGGTGCTGCCGACGTTCCCGCGGGATCGGCTCTCCGCGGGGAGCAGCCCCTCGCGTTCGCGGACGGCGCGCAGGGACCCGCCGCGCGTCGTTCCCCGCGCGGAGATCGCGAACAGCCCGAGGATCGAGAACGCCGCGATGAAGACCATCGCATAGCCGTGCGCGGCCGGGAAGTTCACCAGCCACATCAGCGTGTCCAGGGGGTTCATCGTGCCGCCTCCTTCTCGATGGTGACGGCGACCGTGTGCGGATCCTCCCGTCGGTAGAACGCCCAGACGGGAGCCCCCACGTGCAGCCGCGAGACGGCCTGCGGGTAGACGAACACGGTGGTGTCAGCCTCCCATGGCTCCGCGCCCTCCGGGGCCACCAGCACCTTCAGCGCGAGCTCGCTCTGCCCCTCGCGACGCCGCCCGGTCGGACGGACCTCGACGACGGAGGCGGGAACCTGGGTTCCCGTCGTGCGCGCGCGGACCTGGGACGGGTCGATGAGGCCGCGGTCGATGCGCCACTGCAGCATCGCCTCACGGACGGTCGGGTCGCTGAGATCGGCGAGCTCGACCGTGTCGGGGTCCTCGACGCTGTAGCGGACCGGGACGGGCTGTCCGACCTGCAGCGCTCCGACGTCACCGGCATCGAGCAGCATGCGCAGCTGTCCGATGAAGTCATCGCCGACGCTCGGGCTGACCCGGATGAAGAGGTCGTACTGGGGCACATCGTTCACGGTCACGCCGGTGCGGGACATCTCGACGATGGTGCCGACGCCGATCTGCGCCCGTCCACGGACCTTCGTGCGCCGCGCCAGACCCCACATCGACCCGCCGAAGGTGAGCAGCAGGCCCCAGGCGACGCCGATCACGATCGGTCCGCCCAGGCCGTCCTCACCCGCGAAGGGGAGGATCGACTCGCGCTGGTTCACCCCGAACAGGCCTTCACCCACCCACACCACGAGCCACGCGGACAGCAGCAGCCAGACGACGGTCAGGACGATGCGCAGCATGCCTCCCAGCGTATCCATAGGAGGCGCCCCTGGACGAACCGGTCAGGACGAGACCGGGGTCCCCACTCCCTCGAGGGCGCGGACGACGCCGGCGGCAGCGGCTCGCCCCGCCCGGTTCGCGCCGATGGTGCTCGCGGAGGGACCGTAGCCGACGAGCTGCACCCGGGGATCCGCCACCGCCGTCGTGCCTCGACCCCCGCGGTCGAGCTGGATCCCGCCGGCGGCACTGCGCAGGTGGAGCGGGGCGAGGTGGCCGATCGCGGGTCGGAACCCCGTCGCCCACAGGATCACGTCCACGCGTTCGAACGATCCGTCGGCCCACCGCACGCCGTCGGGCTCGATCCGCTGGAAGAGCGGGCGACGGTCGGCATACGCCCCGAGACGCTCCGCTTCCCGTTCCTGGGGGCGCAGCATGAGACCCGTCACACTGACCACGCTCTCCGGGGGCAGGCCGGCCGCCACACGCCTCTCGACGAGCGCGACGGCAGCAGCGCCGGCTTCCGGCGTGAAGTCGTCGTCGCGCCAGATGGGAGGGCGACGGGTGACCCACAGCGTCTCCGTGAGGGGGGCGAGGGCGCCGAGGAACTGCACCGCGGACGCACCGCCGCCGACGACCAGGACCCGCTTGCCCGGGAAGTGCTCCGGCCCCGGGTAGTCCACGGTGTGGAACTGCTCCCCGAGGAACGTCTCCATCCCCGGGTAGTGAGGGACGAAGGGTTGCGTCCAGGTCCCGGTCGCGTTGACGAGGGTGCGGGTGCGCCACTCCCCCTCGTCGGCCTCCACGACGAGGACCCCGTCGTCATCGTGGACTCGACGGACGTGCACCGGCCGCAGCACCGGCAGATCATGGGCCTTCTCGTAGGCGGCGAAGTACTCCGGCACCGCGATGTTCGCCTGGCGCTCGTCCCGCGGCGGCGCGGTGTCTCCCGGGAGCTCGGCGACCCCGTGCACATCGCGCATCGTGAGGGCGTCCCACCGGTGCTGCCAGGCTCCCCCGGCCCGAGCATCGGCATCCAGCACGACGTGCTCGATCCCGCGGCGACGCAGATGGAAGGACGCGGACAGCCCGGCCTGGCCGGCGCCGATCACGAGGCTGTCGAGGATGCTCACGATGGATCGAACACCCATGCACCGCCGGATGTTCCGCGTGTCCCGACGCGCCCGGGCGGCCCGCGCCGATTAGTGCGGATGCGGATTCGTGTAGTAGTGTTTTCACGTTGCCCGGAGCACTCCGGAGCAGCGTCTGGGCCTGTGGCGCAGCTGGTAGCGCACCTGCATGGCATGCAGGGGGTCAGGGGTTCGAGTCCCCTCAGGTCCACGAAAAACCCTCGGTTCGCCGGGGGTTTTCGTGTGTCTGGAGCCCGTGACATGACGCGAGGTCAGGCCCTCGCGCCGCATCAGGCAGTCGCGCCACCTCCGGCCTGATCTCGCGTGATCGCCTGCCCGGGAGCATACGAAAACGACATGGCCTCGTTCGTCGCGTGTTACACATGAGCACTCGACCCGCCCATCCTCAGGGACATTTCCCGCATATCCAGGGGCTTCGGGCTCTCGTGACGACATCGGGCTGGGGACATGACGCCCGATGCCCGTACCCGTCCAAGCCGCCACCCGTCAACGGCCTCCACCACCATCGCGTACACGCGTAGACAGAGGGCATCCGACGAAAGGAGACGACATGTCCAACACGACTCCCCCGATCCCGCCCCTCCCGCCGATCGCGGACGGGGATGGGGACGCCGAAGAGCTCCCCACGCGTGAAGTCGACGGCGAAGAGGTGCTCGACGAGGATGCGGACGACGCCCAGATCGACAGCGCAGAGGCCGACCGCGCCGCTGTCATCGGCGACGACGACTGACCGGGACTGGAGAAAGGGCACCCCTCCTCGCGGAGTGGTGCCCTTTCTCGTGCGGGTTCAGGTGGCCAGCAGCGGCGGGCGAGACGGGATCGCGATGGGGCGCGTGGCTCGGCTCGCGCCCTGCATCCGCTCGACCTCCTCCAGTACCTCGAACGCGGTGCCATACCGGATGGCGAGCGGAAGATCACGCAGCCACGTCACCTCGACCTCGGTGTCCGCGAGCTCGTACACGCAGGCGACGACATGGCGCGGATCGTTCTGGGGATAGCGCAGGTCGTTGATCACCCACTCCGACGGCGTGATGCGGTGAAGCACGAAACGGGGATCAGGAACTTCTGACATCAGTCGGCCCTCCAGGACTCTCTGATGACGAGCCTCCGATACCCCGCCGGGGAAGGGAAGGGCCTTGACACCCTCGTGAGGAGGTGCAGGAGAATGGTCAGATCGGCTTGTTCAGCCCTGGGGACGCACGGTGAGATCCGTGAGGTGCGCATCCCGCGGAAGATCGAGCGCGGCGAGGATCGTCGTCGCCACCGCGTCCGGCGTGATGAACCGCGCGGCGTCGTACTCCTGCCCTTCCTGCCGGTGCACGCGCTGCTGCATCGGCGTCGCTGTGCGTCCCGGATAGACCGAGGTCACGCGGACGCCGTGCTCGGCCTCCTCCTGCCGAAGCGCATCCGCGAGGGCCCGCAGACCGTGCTTCGAGGCCGCATAGGCCGACCACCCCGGGCTCGCCCGCAGCCCGGCTCCGGAGTTCACGAACACGACGTGCCCGCGCGAGACGCGCAGGACGGGGAGCAGGAGCCGGGTGAGCTCCGCCGGGGCGACGAGGTTGACCGCGAGCTGCTGTTCCCAGAGCGCCGGGGTGAGGTCCCCCACCGATCCGAGGTCCACGACCCCTGCCGCGTGCACCAGGGAATCGATGCGATCGGGCAGGCTCTGCTTCGACAGGGCCCACGAGAGGCGTCCGGGCTGCGCGAGGTCACCGACCAGCGTCGAGACCCCGGGGAGGTCGTCGGCGATCTGCCTGGCCCGTCCCGCATCGCGCGCGAGCACCACGACGTCGTCGCCGCGCTCCACGAGTCGCCGCGCGAGGACGGCACCGATGCCGGAGCCCGCACCGGTCAGCAGGTGCGTGGCCATGTCAGCGGTTGTCGGCCGGGGTCTCGGCGACCTCGAGGGGGATCACCGGGCAGTCCTTCCACAGGCGCTCCAGGCCGTAGTAGACCCGTTCCTCCTGGTGGAAGACGTGGACGATGAGGTCGCCGAAGTCGAGCAGCACCCACCGCGCCTCGGCGCGCCCCTCCCGGCGCACGCGCTTGTGTCCGGACTCGACGAGACGGTCCTCGATCTCATCGGCGATGGCGGCGACGTTCCGCTCGCTGTTACCGGTCACGAGCAGGAAGATGTCCACGAGCGGCAGCGGCTCGGAGACGTTCAGCGCGACGAGGTCCTCACCGCCCTTGGCCACGGCGGCTTCGGCGGCGATGCGCAGCATCTCTTCGGCGGTTTCGGGTGATTGCATCAGAAGACGTTTCCTGTGAAGGCGATGACCAGGGCAGTGCCCAGGCCCAGCGCGAGGGCGCCCGCGACGATGGCGGCGATCAGCATGAGCCGGTTGCCCTTCTCAGGGGCGGGCGGACGGATCACCTCGCCGGCGGGCTTGATGGTGCTGACCGCGGAGCTCGCGGCGATGGGGGTGGGCGAGGACGCCGGAGGGAGCTCACCGTCGATGAGCACCGCGTCGACCTCCTTGCCGTCCGTGGTGCCGTGGGCGTGGCCCTGCGAGCCGAGGCCCTTCGGCAGCTCGTACGACCCCGTGACGAGGATCTCTCCGGTGGAGGCGACCGGCCCGGAGAGGGAGCCCTCGCCGGGAGACGGCGTGAAGATCAGCGCATTGGGCGCCGAGTGCTGGGTGCCGCCGGAGTCGTTCGACGTGAGCAGCTCATCGAAGGAGGGGCGGAAAGGCGCCGGCTCGGCAGGAGTCTCCTCCTGCAGCACGCCCTGCCCGAACGTCGGGCTCACGGTCGGGCGCTCAGCCTCGTCGACATCGCGCTCGTCGACGTCGCCGTCGTCGTCGCTGTCGAGGAGGTCCTCGGCACCGGGGCCGTCCTGCTCGGAGACGCCGAGCACGGCGGAGATGTCCTCGGGCTCGGACTCCGGCGCCTCGACGGGCTCTTCGACGAGCGGCACGTCTCCGACCGAGTCGGCGACGTCGGCGGCGCGGACGGGCTCCGCAGCGACCTCGTCGTCGACGACGTCGTCGTCGTCGGACCCATCGTGCTGTGCCACTACAGCCTCATCGGTCGTGTCGTCCGCCTCCGCGTCGACGGCCGGGACCGCGGCGGTCTTGATCTTCTCCTGCTCGCGTGCCTGACGCCGCGTCAGCGGCGCGGGGTCAGGATCGCCGGACGTGTCAGCGACAGGCGCCGAGGGAAGGACGACGGGCTCGGCGGCACGAGGCAGCGGCGGTGCGGGCGTCGCGGCCTCCGCCGCGGCGGCGCTCGCCTGCTCCTCGCTGATGATCGGGGTGGATCCCGTCAACCGGATCTCCCGCAGCTGCTTCCGCGTCAGCGGACCTCGCTGATCCGATGTGCTCATGCCTTGCTCCGATACAGATGATGCTTCGCGATGTACTGGACGACCCCGTCGGGGACGAGGTACCAGACCGGTTGATCGTCACGGACGCGGTCACGACAGTCCGTCGACGAGATCGACAGCGCCGGCACCTCGAGCTGGCTGACGTCGTCGCTCGGGAGGCCGTCGATGCTCAGAACGTGTCCTGGGCGGGAGACCGCGACGAAGTGGGCCAGTTCCCACAGTTCATCATGGTCTCTCCAACTGAGAATTTGCGCCACGGCGTCCGCGCCGCTGATGAAGAACAGCTCGGCGTCCGGCCGCTGCTCCTTGAGGTCGCGGAGGGTGTCGATCGTGTACGTCGGTCCCGCGCGGTCGATGTCCACCCGACTCACCGTGAACTGCGGATTGGACGCCGTCGCGATCACGGTCATCAGATAGCGGTGCTCGCTGGGCGTGACGTCGGCCTTCTGCCACGGACGACCCGTCGGGACGAACACCACCTCGTCGAGATCGAACGAGTGCGCGACCTCGCTGGCGGCGACCAGGTGGCCGTGGTGGATCGGATCGAAGGTTCCGCCCATCACGCCGATGCGCGGTGCGCGCGTGGTCGCGGTGCTCATGAGGGCCTAGTGGCCGTGTCCCGCCTCGTGGTCCTTGCCGTGCTTCGCCGCCCAGGCTTCTGCCTTGGCGGAGTGGCGGTTCGCGACGTTCTTGTACGACAGCGTCACGAAGCCGAGAGCGGCGAACACGATCGCGGCGATGACTCCGAAGATCAGGGTCTCGAGAGCCACGTTGCCGTGGTGCTCGGTCTCTGCGGCGGCCATCGCGATCTGTGCGACGAGGTTCATCCTGACTCCGTTCGTGGCGTGCTGTCTCGGGGGTCCTGTAGGGATACAGCGTCCCCCAGTCTAGCCCTCAGCCGCGCGTCTGACCCGCCCCACGCGCGAGCCACTTCGTACTGGTCAGCTCGGAGAGCCCCATCGGACCGCGCGTGTGCAGCTTCTGCGTCGAGATCCCGACCTCGGCACCGAAGCCGAACTCGGCCCCGTCGGTGAACCGAGTGGACGCGTTCGCCATCACCACCGCCGAATCCACCTCGGCCAGGAACCGCTCCGCGCTACGGGAATCGGTGGTGACGATGGATTCCGTGTGCCCCGTGCTGTAGCGACGGATGTGGTCGAGCGCGTCGTCGAGGCTGTCGACGACCTTCATAGCGACGTCCAGGCTCAGGTACTCCGTCGCCCAGTCCTCCTCCGTGGCCGGGATGATGTTCGCCACGAGCCCGGCGACCACGTCGTCGCCGTGGATCGCCACCCCCTCGCTCATGAGGGCGCTCGCGACGAGCGGGATCAGGCGCGGCGCCGCCTGCCGGTGGACGAGAATCGTCTCGACCGCATTGCACACGCTGGGGCGCTGCACCTTGGCGTTCACGACGATGTCGCAGGCCCAGTCGTCGGGGGCGCTCTCGTCGAGCAGGATGTGCACGTTCCCGGCGCCCGTCTCGATGACGGGCACGGTCGACTCGGTCACCACCGTCTCGATGAGCCCGGCGCTGCCGCGCGGGACGAGCACGTCGATGAAGCCGCGGCCGTGCATGAGCGCCTTCGCCCCGTCGCGCCCGAAGTCGTCCACGGTCTGGATCGCCTCGGGCGTCACCCCGGCGTCGCCGAGGGCGGAACGCATGACGTCGACGAGCACGGTGTTGGAATGGAGCGCCGCGCTGCCTCCCCGCAGGACGACCGCATTCCCCGAACGCAGCGCGAGGGCGGCGATGTCGACCGTGACGTTGGGACGCGCCTCGTAGATCGCCCCGACCACCCCGAAGGGGACGCGCACCTGCTCCAGAGCCACGCCGTTCGGCATGCGGTGTCCGCCGACCACGCGACCCACCGGATCGGGCAGGGCCGCCACGTCGCGGACGGCCGCGGCGAGGGCGGAGACCCGCTTCTCGTCGAGGCGGAGGCGGTCGATGAGCGACTCGCCGATGCCGTCGTCCCGACCGCGCGCGACGTCACGCTGATTGGCCTCGATGATGCGGGCGGCGTTCTCCTCGAGGGCGACGGCGATGGCGTCGAGCGCCCGTGCCTTGTCGTCGCTCGTGAGGGCGGCGGTCGTCCGCGAGGCCGCCTTGGCCCGCTTCAGGCGCGTCTGAGGGGTGAGGTCGGTCATCCGCCCAGTCTAGGAGGTGGCGGGCTCGAACCAGGTCCCGATGTCGGCGCCTGCGAGGGCCTGCGCCACGAGGTCGGCGCTGGTGACCAGCACCCCGATGCCCGAGGCCGCCGCGAGTCGGGCAGCGGAGACCTTCGTGGCCGCTCCCCCGGTGCCGACGCTGTTGACCACGGTCGCACCGAACTCCAGCCCGGAGAGGTCCGCATCGGGGGCGACGACGTCGATGGGTTCGGCGCCGGGGTCGCTCGGAGGCCGCGTGTAGAGGGACTCGATGTCGCTGAGCAGGACGAGGGCGTCCGCCTCGATGAGCTGGGCCACGAGGGCGCCGAGCCGGTCGTTGTCGCCGAAGCGGATCTCCTGTGTCGCGACCGTGTCGTTCTCGTTCACGATCGGCAGTGTGCGCAGCCCCAGGAGGCGCTCCATGGCCCGCCGCGCGTTCGAGCGCGACGTCGGGTTCTCGAGGTCTCCGGTCGTGAGCAGCACCTGGCCGGCGACGATGTCGAAGGGGCGCAGAGCCTCCTGGTACCGGTAGACGAGGATGTTCTGGCCGACCGCGGCCGCGGCCTGCTGCGTGGCGAGATCGGTGGGCCGCGCATCCAGACGGAGGAACGGGATGCCGGAGGCGATCGCTCCCGACGACACGAGCACGACCTCGGCCCCGCGGGCGTGCGCCGCCGCCAGCGCCTCGACGATCACCGGGATGCGCCAGGACGACTCGCCGCTGATGGACGACGAGCCCACCTTCACGACGATCCGCGTCGCCGTCGCGAGATCGGCGCGCGTGCGTGCGGTCACGCCTCGTCCTCGCGGTACGTGGCGAGGCGCTCCGCCTCCAACTCCGCGCGCGCCTGCGCCTTGGCGTCCATGCGCTCGTAGTACTTCTCGCGACGCTCGGACGTGGTCCGGCGGGCGTTCGGAGCCAGACGCGGGTCGGTGCCGCGGGGCGCCGACATGAGCTCGGCGGCGGAGCTCATCGTGGGCTCCCAGTCGAAGACGATGCTGTCGCCCTCGCCGATGACGACGGTCGAACCCTGGACGGCGCCGAGGCGGAAGAGCTCGTCCTCGACGCCCAGCTTCTCCAGACGGTCGGCGAGGTAGCCCACGGCCTCCTCGTTCTGGAAGTCGGTCTGCTGCACCCAGCGCACCGGCTTCTCACCGAGGATGCGGTAGACGTTGCCGTACGTGCCGCCCTCGACGCGGATCGTGAACGGCTTCACGGAGCCCTTCGGGCGGATGACGACGCGCTCGCGCGGGGCCTCGACCGCGGTCTCCTTGCGGTGCTTCTCGACGAGCTCGCCGAGGGCGAGGGTGAGCGGGCGCAGCCCCTCGTGCGAGACCGTGGAGATCTCGAAGACCCGGAATCCGCGGGCCTCCAGATCAGGACGCACGAGATCGGCGAGGTCACGGGCCTCCGGCACGTCGACCTTGTTCAGCGCCACGAACTGCGGGCGCTCCAGCAGGGGCGTCTGCCCCTCCGGCACCTCGTACGCGGCGAGTTCGGCGAGGATGACCTCGAGGTCGGAGATCGGGTCACGGTTCGGCTCCAGCGTCGCGCAGTCGAGCACGTGCAGCAGCGCGGAGCAGCGCTCCACGTGCCGCAGGAACTCGAGTCCGAGGCCGCGGCCCTCGCTCGCACCTTCGATGAGCCCCGGCACGTCGGCGACGGTGTAGCGGAAGTCCTCCACCTGGACGACGCCGAGGTTCGGGTGCAGCGTCGTGAAGGGGTAGTCGGCGATCTTCGGCCGCGCGGCCGAGATCGCGCCGATGAGACTCGACTTCCCGGCGGACGGGTAGCCGACGAGCGCCACGTCGGCGACCGTCTTGAGCTCGAGGACGATATCGCCCTCGAAGCCGGGGGTGCCGAGCAGGGCGAAGCCGGGAGCCTTGCGCTTCGGAGTCGCCAGGGCCGCATTGCCCAGGCCGCCCTGGCCGCCCGCCGCCACGACGAAGCGCTCACCGGGCTCGATCATGTCGATCAGGACGTCGCCGTTCGGGCTCTTGACCACAGTGCCGACCGGGACGGGCAGCTCCAGTGTCTCGCCGTCGAAACCGGAGCGGTGGTCCCCCATGCCCGGTCCGCCGTTGCCAGAGGACCGGTGCGGCGAGTGGTGGTACGACAGCAGCGTGCCGGTCTGCGTGTCGGCGACGAGCACGATGTCGCCGCCGTCGCCGCCGTTGCCGCCGTCGGGGCCACCGAGGGGCTTGAACTTCTCGCGGTGCACCGAGACGCAGCCGTTGCCGCCCTTGCCTGCACGCAGGTGCAGTGTGACGGTGTCGACGAACGTGACCATGTGCGAGTCCTTCGGTGTGCTCGGGGTGCCTGACGGCAGATACGCGGACGGGGCGAGCCGAAGCCCGCCCCGAACCGGATGTTTAGCGTGGTGCTGTGATCACTCAGCAGCGGCGACGATGTTGACGACCTTGCGGCCGCCCTTCGCGCCGAACTCGACCGCACCGGCGGCCAGAGCGAACAGCGTGTCGTCGCCCCCACGGCCGACGTTGGCGCCGGGGTGGAAGTGCGTGCCGCGCTGGCGGACGATGATCTCGCCGGCGAGGACCTGCTGACCGCCGAAGCGCTTCACGCCGAGGCGCTGTGCGTTGGAGTCACGACCGTTACGGGTGGAGCTTGCGCCCTTTTTGTGTGCCATGTCCTGGTCTCCTCGGTCTTACTTGATGCCGGTGATCTTGACGCGCGTGAGCTCCTGGCGGTGGCCCTGACGCTTCTTGTAGCCGGTCTTGTTCTTGTACTTCTGGATGACGATCTTCGGGCCGCGGAGGTTGCCGACGACCTCAGCCGTGACGGTGACCTTCGCCAGCGCGTCGGCGTCGGTGGTCACCGTGGAGCCATCGACGAGCAGCACGGCGGGCAGCTGGATCTCGTCGCCCTGGGCAGCCTGAACACGGTCGAGCTGAACGATGGTGCCGACCTCGACCTTCTCCTGCCGGCCACCGGCGCGCACTACTGCGTAAACCACTTCATACCTGTTTCGTTGGGGAGCACGCGGCTCCGAGAATCTCACGGGAAGACTGTTGCTTGCATGCGTCGCTGGTACGACGGGCGCGAATGCAAGACTCTCCGCTTCGGCCGTCGAGGACGACGCGGCATGCGCACCAAGGGACTACTTTACCGGATGCCGGCTGACCTCGCAAAGTGAGCCGGGTGACGGGGCCGGTCGTAGGCTGACGGAGTGACCGTACTCGTCGACGACCCCCGCTGGCCCGCCCATGGACGCCTGTGGGCGCACCTGGTCAGCGACGACAACCTCGACGAGCTGCACGCCTTCGCGCGCGCACACGGGATCCCCGCCCGGGCCTTCGACCTCGACCACTACGACGTCCCCGAGGACGCCGTCCCCCGGCTCATCGCCGGTGGTGCGCAGCACGTCCCCGGCAAGGAGCTGGTCCGGCGCCTGATCTCCTCAGGCCTCCGGGTCCGCGGACGCGACCGGCGGCACTGACGCCTCCGAGTTCACCGACACCGGCGTGCCGGAGAGGGCGGCGGTGGTGACCCGGCGCCGTCCACGACCCTGGCCGGGCGCCTTGGGCTCCGGAAGCGCATCCAGCACCGAGTCGAGCAGCTCCTCGGTGGGCGTCTTCGGCCCCTTCCGGTCACCGCGCTTCTTCCGGGCCTTCTTCGGGCGCTCGGAAGCGGGGACGGGCGCGGACTCGGCCGGCGGTGCCTCGGCGGCCGGTTCGCCGGACGGCACGATCGTGGAGGCGGCGATCTGCGCGAGGGCCGACTTCGCCCCCTCGGTGATACTGTGGGTCACCGGCGGCGCGGCAGGTGCGGAGTTGTTGTTGCCACCGCCGTTGCCGTTGTTGCTGCCGCCGTTCCCGCGCTGACGGCGTCCGCCGTTGCCGTTACCGCCGTTGTTGCCGTTGTTGCTGCCGTTCGCACGGTGCTTCACGACCGGGTCGTGGTGCACGATCACGCCGCGACCGGCACACACCTCGCACGCCTCACTGAAGGTCTCCAGCAGCCCGAGACCGAGCTTCTTGCGTGTCATCTGCACGAGACCGAGCGAGGTGACCTCGGCCACCTGGTGCTTCGTGCGGTCGCGGCTCAGGCACTCGATGAGTCGGCGCAGCACGAGGTCGCGGTTGGACTCCAGCACCATGTCGATGAAGTCGACCACGATGATGCCGCCGATGTCGCGCAGACGCAGCTGGCGGACGATCTCCTCGGCGGCCTCGAGGTTGTTCTTCGTGACCGTCTCCTCGAGGTTGCCGCCGGAGCCGACGAACTTGCCGGTGTTGACGTCGACGACCGTCATGGCCTCGGTGCGGTCGATCACGAGCGAACCGCCGGAGGGCAGCCAGACCTTGCGGTCCAGTGCCTTCTCGATCTGCTCCGTGATGCGGAACGCGTCGAACGGATCGACGTCGTCCTCGTACGCCTCGACACGCTCGAGCAGGTCGGGGGCGACGCTCTCCAGGTACGCCCGGATGGTGCGCTGCGACTCCTCGCCCTGGATGAGCATCTTCGTGAAGTCCTCGTTGAAGACGTCACGGACGATCTTCACGAGCAGATCGGGCTCGGCGTGCAGGAGCGCCGGAGCCTGCTGGCTCTCGACCTGCTTCTGGATGTGCTCCCACTGGGAGGTGAGGCGCTGCACGTCGCGGGTCAGCTGATCCTCGGTCGCGCCCTCCGCGGCCGTGCGCACGATCACGCCGGACGACTCGGGCAGCACCTCCTTGAGGATGCGCTTGAGGCGGGCGCGCTCGTTGTCGGGCAGCTTGCGGCTGATGCCGTTCATGGAACCGCCGGGCACGTACACCAGGTAGCGGCCCGGCAGCGAGATCTGGCTCGTGAGGCGGGCGCCCTTGTGACCCACCGGGTCCTTCGTGACCTGGACGAGCACGCGATCGCCCGGCTTCAGAGCGAGCTCGATGCGGCGGGGCTGGTTGCCGGTCTCGACGCCGTCCCAGTCCACCTCGCCCGAGTAGAGCACGGCGTTCCGGCCGCGGCCGATGTCGACGAACGCGGCCTCCATGCTGGGAAGCACGTTCTGCACGCGACCGAGGTAGACGTTGCCGATCAGCGAGGCGTCCTGGTTGCGGGCGACGTAGTGCTCCACGAGCACGCCGTCCTCCAGCACACCGATCTGCGTGCGGCCGTTCTTGGAGCGCACGACCATCTTGCGGTCGACGGACTCGCGGCGCGCGAGGAACTCGGCCTCGGTCACGACCGGACGACGACGGCCGGCGTCACGTCCGTCACGACGGCGCTGCTTCTTGGCCTCGAGGCGCGTCGAGCCCTTGATGGCCTTCGGCTCGGTGATGTACTCGACGACCCGCTGACGCTGCCGCGGCTCTTCCCGCTGCTCGTCGCCCTCGGATCCGCCGCGGCGGCGACGACCGCGGCGACCGGCACCGGGCTCGTCCTGGTCGCGCTCCGGCGCACGGTCGTCACGACCGGGGCGCGCGGGCAGCGGAACGACCTCCGGCGCGTAGAAGTGCAGCTGCGTCGACACCTGCGACACGAACACCTCGGGCAGCAGACCCAGGGAGACGGCGGTGACGACCGCGGGCTTCTCGGGGGCCGCGGGGGTCTTGTCCGCAGGGACCGCCTCAGGGGAAGCCTCTTCCGCAGGGGTTTCCTCGGCGGGTTCCGCAGGGGTTTCCTCGGCGGGGGTTTCCTCGGCGGGAGCCTCCTCCGCGGGAGTCTCCTCGGCAGGGGCCGGCTCGACGGGTCCCTGCTCCGCAGAGGCCTCCTCGACCTGAGCCGCCGCGTCGATCGCGTCTGCGGCGGCCTCGTCTGCGGCAGCAGCGTCCTCGACAGCGGCCGCAGCCGCATCGTCCGCCGCCGCAGCGGCGTCATCGGCCGCCGCGTTCTCGGCAGCGCGGTCGTCCGCCGCGGCCTCCGCCGCCGCGTCGTCCGCGTCCTCCTGATCCCGCGAGGTGTCCTCCGACTCCTCCGCGGCGAGAGCGGTGGGCGCCGTCAGCGGCTCCGCGGCGTCAGCCGGGGCGTCGAGGGCGGGGGCGTTGTTGTCATTGTTCTCATCGGCCATCTCTGGCGTGCTCCCTGGCACGGTCCACTGCGTGTCCCGTGAAATCTCATGCGGCACCCGCGGGTGCTGCGAACTCAATCGGTCTGCGACCGGCTCATGGCTCTGGTCGCGTGGGGCATGGGCCCCGAAGTCTGCTCGACGCGTGTCGCGGCAACGCCGTTCATCGCATCACAGGTCATTATCGCACCACATCGGTCCGATCGCGGCATCTCTCGGTCCCCGACCGTTTTCTCCGGGCGGTTCTCGCCCTTTCCATAGCCGTCGCTGGGATAATCTGAGCATGAGCGAGCAGCGCACCCGCCCCGTCGTCTATGCCGTGTGGTTGATCATCGCGAGCGTCATCGGCTGGTACGCCGCCTTCCAGCTCACCGTGGAGAAGTTCGCACTGCTGGAGCACCCGAAGGAAGCGCTCGGCTGCGATCTCAGTCCCTTCATCCAGTGCAGCACCAACCTGCAGTCGTGGCAGGGATCGGTGTTCGGCTTCCCGAACCCGATCATCGGCCTCACCGGCTGGATGGCGCCGCTCGTCGTCGGCGTCGCGATCCTCGCCGGCGCGCGATTCCCCCGGTGGTTCTGGGCGGCGTTCGGGGTGGGCATCACCTTCGCGTTCGGCCTCGTGTGCTGGCTGATCGCCCAGAGCCTCTACGACCTCTTCGTGCTGTGCCCCTGGTGCATGGTGACCTGGGCGGTGACGATCCCCACCTTCTTCGCGACCATGGTCCACCTCGCCCGGAACGGCACCTTCACGGGCAACGCGAAGGTCCGCGCCACGGCGGACAAGCTCATGCCGTGGGTGCCGCTGGCGACCGTGATCGCGTACGCGCTGATCATCTTCCTGGCGCAGCTGCAGGGCCTCGACTTCCTCGGCGAGATGGCGAAGATCCTCTTCTGAGCGCCTCTCCTCGAACGACGAAGCCCGTCCGCCATTCCGGCCGACGGGCTTCGTCGTGAAGATGGGTCAGTCGAACCAGATGCCCAGCTCTCGGGCCGCCGACTCGGGGCTGTCCGAGCCGTGCACGAGGTTCTGCTGCACCTTGAGGCCCCAGTCGCGACCGAAGTCGCCGCGGATGGTGCCGGGGGCGGCGGTCGTGGGGTCGGTCGTGCCGGCGAGGGAGCGGAACCCTTCGATGACACGGTTGCCCGCGAGGCGGATCGCCACGGAGGGACCGGACATCATGAACTCGAGAAGGGGCTCGTAGAACGGCTTGCCCTCGTGCTCGGCGTAATGCGCGGCGAGGAGGTCGCGGTCGGGCTCGACGAGGCGGATGTCGACGAGCGCGTAGCCCTTCGCCTCGATGCGGGCGAGGATCGTGCCGGTGAGGCCGCGGGCGACACCGTCCGGCTTGACGAGGACGAGGGTTTCTTCGGTGGCCATGTCATTCACTCTCTGTGTCTGCGTTCTGCGCGGTCGGAGCCCCGCTCGGGCGTCGTGCGTCCAGGCGGGCCCCCATGATGGTCGCATACGCCCACATCCCGCCGAAAATCAGGACGACGAGGAGCACGGCGGGGACCGCGATGGCCGAGAGGGCCACGACGATCTGGACGATCCAGCCGGCGGCGATCGCCCACGGCTTCGTGATCATGCCGGCGATGACGACGCAGGCCACCGCGACGACGGCACCGCCCACGATCCCCCACCACTGCTCGATGCCCGCCGGAAGAGCCTTCAAGCCGAAGATGGTGAGCCCGACGAGGAAGACGACGATCGCCTCGAAGCCGAGCACCACCGGGGCGAGCTTCTGCACGAGGGTGCGCGGCGCGCGCGGTCGACGCGGGGCAGCGGAGGCGCTCACGCGCGCCACCCCGACTTCCAGTCCTCCTCCTCGGAGAGCGCGATCGCCTCGCCCGCGAGCACGACGGAGCCGGCGATGACCACGGCCCGACGATCCGACGAGGCCGCCCACTCCCGCGCCGCGTCCGCGGCATCCGCGAGCGACGGGTGCACGGTGGCGCGCTGTCCGGCCTGTTCGACGAGGTCGGCGATGAGGTCGGCATCGCTGGCGCGGTCGGACTCCGGCGCGGTCGCGAACACGTGCGCGGCGGCGGGCGCGAGACGCGCGACGATGCCCGCGGCGTCCTTGTCCGCGAGGACGCCGAGCACGAGTCCCCACTCGTCGAAGTCGAAGCTGTCGTCCAGCGCCTGGGCGAGCGCTGCGGCGCCGTGCGGATTGTGCGCGGCGTCGACGATGACGGTGGGGGCGATGCCGAGGAGCTGCAGACGGCCGGGAGACGTGCTGCCCTGCAGGCCGTCCGAGATCACTCCGCCCGCGATGGCCTGGCCGGCCCCGCCGATCAGCGACTCGACGGCGGCGACGGCGAGGGCCGCATTGTGACCCTGGTGCGCGCCGTACAGCGGCAGGTACTCCTCCTCATACTGCCCGGCGAGGCCGCGGATGGTGAGGAGCTGACCGCCGACGGCGAGCTTCTGCTCGGAGAGCCCGAAGTCCTCGCCCTCGAAGGCGATGGTGGCATGACGCTCCGCGGCCACGCGACGCAGGACCTCGGCGGCTTCAGCCGGCTGCTGGGCGGAGACGACGGCAGCGCCTTCCTTGATGATGCCGGCCTTGACCTGGGCGATCTCCGCGATCGTGCTTCCCAGGCGGTCCGCGTGGTCGATGTCGATCGGAGCGAACACCGCCACGTCGCCGTCCGCGGTGTTCGTGGAGTCCCACTCCCCTCCCATGCCGACCTCGAGCACGAGCACGTCGACGGGGGCATCGGCGACGGCGACGAAGGCGAGCACCGTGAGCAGCTCGAAGAACGTCAGCGGGGCCTCCCCCGCCGCCTCGAGCTCGGCGTCGACGATCGCCACGAACGGCTCGATCTCGTCCCAGGCGTCGGCCACGGCCTCGTCGGCGATCGGCTCACCGTCGATCATGATGCGCTCGGTGAAGCGCTCCAGGTGCGGGCTCGTGAACAGTCCGGTGCGCAGGTCATGGGCACGCAGCAGGCTCTCGATCATGCGCGCGGTCGACGTCTTGCCGTTGGTGCCGGTGATGTGGATGACGCGGTAGGTGCGCTGCGGGTCGTCGAGGTACTCGAGGATGCGGGCCGTGCGCTCCTTGCGCGGCTGCACCCAGCGTTCCCCGGCACGGCTCAGCAGCGTCTCATAGACGGCGTCGGCCCGGTCTCTCGCACTCATGCGCCCACCTTCTCCAGGTTCGTGTCGATCGTGACGAGGAGCGGTGCCTTCCCGGCCCCGAGGGCCTTCGCCCCGCTCCGATGCACGCCGTCTCCGGGGCTCGTGACCTCGTCGACGAGCCGATCGAGGTCATCGGTCGGCTGCACGGCGAAGGCCACGGCGAGCGTCTCGGCGGCGATGAGGTCGGCGTGGGTCTCCAGCGCCGCCGCCTCCGCGGGGGCGGCGTTGAGCGCCAGCACGATCCGGTCGCTGACGTCGAGGCCCGCGTTCTTGCGCGCCTCCTGCACGACGCGGATGGCGTCGCGGGCGATGCCCTCGGCCTCCAGCTCCGGCGTCGTGTCGGTGTCGAGCAGGACGAACCCGCCGGACGGGACGATGGCCAGGGCCTCCCCCTCGGGGCGACCCGTGGTCTCCAGCACGAGATCGTACTCCGCGGGCTCCAGCGCGATGCCGCCGGCGGTGACGACGCCGTCGGTCTCGGACCAGTCACCCGAGCGCGCGGCCTGGATGGCCTTCTGCACGTCCTTGCCGAGGCGCGGACCCGCCGCGCGGGCGTTCACGCTCAGCCGGTGGCTGATGCCGTACTCCCCTGCCGCCTCGTCGGTCAGCGGGACGAGCTCGACGGTCTTCACGTTGAGCTCCTCGCGGAGGATGTCCTCGAACTGGCCGAGGTCGGCCGCGAGCGGAGAGACCACCGTGAGCCGTGCGAGCGGCAGGCGCACGCGCAGCTTCTCCTTCTTGCGCAGCGCGTTGCCGACGCTCGACAGCTCACGGACGGCATCCATGGCGTCGCGGATCTCGTCGGCCGCCGGGAACTGCTCCGGATCCGGCCAGTCCTGCAGATGCACGCTGCGCCCGCCGGTGAGGCCCTGCCACACGCGCTCGCTGATGAGCGGGACGAGCGGCGCGGCCACGCGGCACAGCGTCTCCAGCACGGTGTAGAGCGTGTCGAAGGCCTCGCGGCTCTTCGTGTCGTCCGTCACACCCACCCAGAACCGGTCGCGCGAACGACGGATGTACCAGTTCGTCAGCACCTCGGCGAAGTCCCGGAGTCGCGCGGACGCGGTGGTCGAGTCCAGACCCTCCAGGTCGGCGCGGACCTCGCGGACGAGATCGCCCAGTCGCGCGAGGATGTACCGGTCGAGGACGTCGGTCGAGTCGGTGCGCCACGACGCCTCGTACCCGCCTCCCTGGGTTGCCGAGCCTGCTCCTCCCTGGGGTGCTGAGCCTGCTCCTCCCTGGGTTGCTGAGCCTGTCGAAGCATTCGCATACGTCGCGAAGAAGTACCACGAGTTCCACAGCGGCAGCAGGAACTCGCGCACGCCGGAACGGATGCCCTCCTCGGTGACGATGAGGTTCCCGCCGCGGAGCACCGCGCTGGACATGAGGAACCAGCGCATGGCGTCGGACCCGTCGCGGTCCAGCACCTCGGACACATCCGGGTAGTTCCGCAGCGACTTCGACATCTTGTAGCCGTCGCTGCCGAGCACGATGCCGTGGCAGCTGACGCCCGTGAACGCCGGGCGGTTGAACAGCGCCGTCGAGAGCACGTGCATGACGTAGAACCAGCCGCGGGTCTGACCGATGTACTCGACGATGAAGTCCGCCGGCGAGTGCGAGTCGAACCACTCCTGGTTCTCGAACGGATAGTGCACCTGGGCGTACGGCATCGAGCCGGAGTCGAACCACACGTCGAAGACGTCGCCGATGCGCCGCATCGTGCTCTTGCCCGTGGGGTCGTCGGGGTTCGGCCTCGTCAGGTCGTCGATGTACGGGCGGTGCAGGTCAACCTCACCCTCGGGGTTGCGCGGCAGCGTGCCGAAGTCGCGCTCCAGCTCCTCCAGCGAGCCGTAGGCGTCGACGCGCGGGTACTCCGGATCATCGCTCTTCCAGATCGGGATGGGCGAGCCCCAGTAGCGGTTGCGGCTGATCGACCAGTCGCGGGCACCCTCGAGCCACTTGCCGAACTGCCCCTCCTTCACGTTCTCCGGCACCCAGGTGATCTGCTCGTTGTTCGCGAGGAGGTCGTCCTTGATGTCGGTGACCCGGATGAACCAGCTCGACACCGCCTTGTAGATCAGGGGGTTCCGGCAGCGCCAGCAGTGCGGGTAGGAGTGCTCGTAGCTCTGCAGCCGGACCAGGCGGCCGTTGTCGCGGATGATGCGCACGAGCGGCGTGTTCGCGTCCATCCACAGCTCGCCAGCGACATCGGTGACGTTCGGGAGGAAGCGCCCGCCGTCGTCGAGGGACAGGATCGTCGGGATGCCGGCCGCGCCGGCGACGCGCTGGTCGTCCTCACCATAGGCGGGTGCCTGGTGGACGATGCCGGTGCCGTCGGTCGTGGTGACGTAGTCGTCGACGAGGATGCGCCAGGCGTTCCCGGTGCCGTAGGTCTCCTCGTCCGCGTAGTAGTCGAACAGACGGTCGTAGGTGACGTCGGCAAGATCTGCGCCGCGGAGCGTGGCGTCGACCGCGGCGAGCGCGTCCTCCGGGCTCTCGTAGCCGAGATCCTTGGCATAGCCGCCGAGCAGGTCCTTCGCGAGCAGGTAGCGGTGCGCGGAGGCCTCGACCGCGAGCTGGTCTGCCGACGGAGCGGCACGGCCCTGGTGCACGTCGGAGGCGCCGGCGGGACCGGCGGGCAGCACGACGTACTCGATGTCCGGGCCCACGGCGAGCGCGAGGTTGGTCGGCAGGGTCCACGGAGTCGTCGTCCAGGCGAGGGCACGCACCCCGGTGAGGCCCAGCGCCTCGGCCTTCGCGCCGGTGAGCGGGAAGGTGACCGTGACCGACGGGTCCTGTCGCATCTGGTAGACGTCGTCGTCCATGCGGAGCTCGTGGGCGGACAGCGGCGTCTCATCGCGCCAGCAGTACGGGAGGACGCGGTACCCCTCGTAGGCGAGCCCCTTGTCGTACAGGGTCTTGAAGGCCCAGAGCACGCTCTCCATGTAGCCGAGGTCGAGCGTCTTGTATCCGCGCTCGAAGTCCACCCACCGGGCCTGGCGGGTGACGTAGTCCTCCCACTCCCGCGTGTACTTCAGGACCGAGGAGCGCGCCTTCTCGTTGAAGACGTCGATCCCCATCTCCTCGATCTCGCTCTTCTCGGTGATCCCGAGCTGCTTCATCGCCTCGAGCTCGGCCGGGAGCCCGTGGGTGTCCCACCCGAAGACGCGGTCGACCTTGTGCCCGATCATCGTCTGGAAGCGCGGGAACACGTCTTTCGCGTAGCCCGTGAGCAGGTGGCCGTAGTGCGGCAGGCCGTTCGCGAAGGGAGGGCCGTCGTAGAACACCCACTCGGGGGCACCCTCGCGCTGCTCGATGGAGGCGCGGAAGGTGTCGTCGGTCTTCCAGAAGTCGAGCACCTCCTCCTCGATCTGCGGGAAGCGGGGGCTCGGCGCCACAGACCCCTGGGTACCTGAGCTGGTCGAAGGGTCGGCAGCGGGGCCGAAGGAGGAGCGCGGGTAGGTCATGGTCTCTCGCAGTGGTCGTCGTGGCGGATGCTGCTGCGAGGACGATCCTCGCGGACCGCGGTACCACCTCGCGTGCCCCTGCGTCCCCTCGACAAGCTCAGAGACCCACGGACCACTCTCACTGCGGCTGTGACGGGCCTGCCCCGCTCGGTTCTACTGAGTCCGTCGCCGGACCGTTCTTCCGAGAGCTCCCCGGTGATGGCCGGATCGATGCTCGTGTGCCCATTGTACGCGTGCTCCTCCCCCCGCGGATTCTCTTCGACGTCGCAGGAACCGGAGCCATCCCTGCGACCAGGGGCGGAATCTGCGACATCACGCCGTGCGGGCACGATGCAGTCCCTGGGCGACGGCGCGCATGATGAGGTCCTGCACCGCGGGCCACTCGTCCATCACCTGGTGATAGCCGAGACGGATGACGTGGAAGCCGCGTAGCTTCAGCTCCGCATCGTGACGGTTGTCCTGGTCGCGCTGGGCTCCGACATGGGTGCCGCCGTCGATCTGCAGCACGAGCCGCTCGCCGATCAGGACGTCCACCCGATGCCCGGCGATCCACGTCTGGAAGCGCAGCGGGAGACGGAGCCAGCGCAGTCGCACGCGCAGGTAGGTCTCGAGTCCCGCATCCGCGAACGGCAACGCCTCGGCCAGGAGCCGCCGCCCGCGCGGTCCCCACGGGAGGCGGAGCAGCCTCTCTCGATCGACGAGCCCCTTGTTCAATGCCGACTCCCAGGTCGCGAGCGCCTGTTCGTACGGCTCGCACGCGGACACCAGGCTCAGCACGTTCTCGATCGGGTCCTCCAGGGCATCAGGATGTCGCGGGACCAGGGGCCGAGCCCAGTGCACGCGCGCCTCCGGTGGCTTCCCGCCCCTGCTGCCCGGGCTGGCGGCCAGGTGAAGGAGCGGTCTCTCGTCGTGCACCCAGATCCCGAGGCGCCGCGCCTGCGTCACGCAGGTCATCAGAACACCGTGCTGCGCCGCGGTCACCCGAAGCGGATCCGCATCGGGCAGCGCCACCCACCCGACCCGCACCCGGTGGATGATCCGCTCCGCCACCGCCGTCTCGAGGTCGTACCGGCTGACCCCGCGTTCCCGGAGCCGCTCGACCCTCGCGACTCCGTCGACCTCGCGCATCGCCTGCAGCAGCCGCGCCCGCCTCATCCCGTTCATGCCCCTGATACTGCTTCCGGCCCCCTCCCTCGTTCCCTGCCTCGGCCAGCTCCTCCCATGCCCTGTGCACAACTCCCCCACTCCCCCTCCTGTGCAGCCTGAGTCCCTCTCCTCCCTTGCGCCGCCCGACGTCGCAGATTCGCGCCCATGTCGGACGTTCCCGCGGAGAACCTGCGACACAGCGCAGATCAGCGAGCTCCTACAGGATGAGTCCCAGAGCCCCGGAGCCGAGGCAGGGGCGAGGCAAGGCCGGGGCGAGGTCGCAGATCGGGACTCCCGTCGCAGGGGCTGCGAGGGAGAGTGCGAGGCAGCGAGGATCTGCGACGTCGTACCGGAGCGGGAAGCACGCAGGAGCGGGGGTGTCGGAGGGAGGACATAGCCTCGGAGGATGCCGAAGTCCCCGAGTGCACCCCGAGTCTCCGCGCCCGACCTGCCACCGGTGCTGGAGCCTCGCGTGGCCGCCCGCCGCGCCGATCTCCTCGCCGCCGCGCTGGAACTGACCGGCACCGTCGATCTCTCCTACGCCACGCTCGAGCAGTGCGCGGTGCAGGCTGACGCCGACGGCATCGACCTCACCGGGGCCACGCTCCTCGACGTCGACCTCCCCGACCCGCGCATCGCGTCGCTCCGGATGCGGAACGCGAGCATCCGTCGGCTCCGGATCACGGGCGGCCGCATCGGGACCCTCGACCTCAGCGACGCCCGCGTGGCGGAGCTCGAACTGCGGGACGTGCGCATCGACTATCTCAACCTGGGTGCCGCCCGCGCCGAGGACGTCGATGTCGTGGGATGCGCCGTCCGCACGATCGACATCCCGCAGTCGGAACTCACGCGCGTCCGGTTCCAGGCCACGCGCAGCGACGAGGTCGACCCCCGGGGCCTGCGCGCGAAAGACCTCGATCTCCGCGGCCTCGACGCGCTCTCCTACCTCGACGTCCAGAGCCTCCGCGGCGCGACCCTCTCGTCCCTGCAGGTGCAGCAGCTCGCGCCGGTGATGGCAGCGGGACTCGGGATCGTCGTCACGGACTGACGGGGCCGCTCGCGGCGAGCAGCTCCCGGGTGAACGGATGCTGCGGGGCGGCGAACACCTCAGCCGTGCGCCCCTGCTCCACGATCCGGCCGTCCTGCATGACCAGGACGTCGTCCGCGACCGCGCCGACGACATCGAGGTCGTGCGAGACGAAGACCATCGTCAGCCGCCGTTCCTCCTGCACCCGTGCGAGGAGCCGGAGCACCCGCTCCCGCACCGACGGGTCGAGGGCGGAGACGGGCTCGTCCAGCACCAGCACGTCCGGGTCGGCGGCCAGCGCTCGGGCCAGAGCCGCCCGCTGCCGCTGCCCGCCCGACAGCGCCGCCGGTCGTCGTACCGCCAGACTCTCCTCGAGCCCGACCTCGGCGAGCAGCGCACGCACCCGTGATCGACGCGCGCCGCGCGGCACGCCTCCCGCCTCCAGCGCCTCCTCCAGCGACCGCCCGACCGTCCAGCGCGGGTCGAACGCCCCGAGCGGGTTCTGATGCACCAGCTGCACCCGCGGCGCCCCGGCCCAGCGCAGCTCTCCGGAGGTCGGGGTCTCGACGCCCACCATCATCCGTGCGAGGGTCGTCTTGCCCGACCCGGACTCGCCGACGATGCCCAGCGTCCGGCCGGTGGGCACCGTGAACGACGCGTCGACGACGGCCGGCACCCCGCCGAACGCCTTGGACACTCCCTCCGCGACGAGCATGACCCCAGGGGACGCCGTGCGCTCCTCCCGCGGCTCGTGCATCGTCGCCGCGATGAGCTGCTGCGTGTAGGGGTGCTGCGGGGCAGCGAGCACCTCCGTGACCGGCCCGGATTCCACGATCCGGCCGTCCTTCATCACGAGCACCCGGTCCGCCACCCGCCGCACGGCGGCGAAATCGTGACTGATGAAGACCACGGCGGTGCCGTCGTCGACGATCTCCCGCAGGAGCACGAGGATGCGGGCCTGCACCGTCGCATCCAGGGCCGTGGTGGGCTCATCCGCGACGAGCACGGCGGGGTTCCCGGCCAGCGCCGAGGCGATGAGTGCGCGCTGCCGCAACCCTCCGGAGAGCTCCTGCGGACGCTGCCGTGCACGGCGGTCGGGGTCGGGCATCCAGACCCGCGCGAGGAGGTCCCGGACGCGCGCGGCGACGACCGCCCGGCCGCGCGCGAGGCGGTGCAGCCGCAGCGGCTCCGCGATCTCGTCCGCGATCCGCCGCAGCGGGTCCAGCGACACCAGCGCGTCCTGGGAGACGAGGCCGATCCCGGTCCCTCGTATCCGCCGCCAGCCGCGCTCGGTCAGGGCGGCGGCGTCCACCCCGTCGATGCGGAGTCGGTCGACGGCGACATCGGCTGCCGGCGGAGTGAGGGCGAGCAGAGCGCGGGCCGAGAGCGACTTCCCGGCCCCCGACTCCCCCACGATCGCGACGCACTCGCCGGCCTCCACAGCGAACGACACGCCCTCCACGACGGGAGTCCCCGCGAAAGCGATCCGCAGCTCCTCGACCTCCAGCGCCGCACTCATGCGTCCCTCCCGTCCGCCCGAGCTCGGAGGATCCGTCCGATCACGGTCGCACACACCACCGTCAGTGTGATCGCGAGACCGGGGAAGACCGACACCCACCACCCCTGTCCGAGCACATTGCGACCGCCGGCGAGCATGAGGCCCCACTCAGGGGTCGGCTCGGACGGCCCGAGACCCAGGAAGCTCAGTCCGGCGGCGGCGAGGATGCTCGATCCGATGCCGATGGTCGCCAGCACGCTCAGCGATCCCAGCACCCCGGGCACGACGTGGCGGCGGAAAGCCCGCAGCGGCGGTACGCCCAGGATGCGGGCGGCCTCGACGTGCTCGGCCACGCGCAGCGTCCTGGTCTGCACGCGGGCGAGCCGCACGTACACGGGCGCGGCCGCCAGGGTCACCGCGATCGCGATGTTCACCGGCCCCGGTCCCAGCACGGCCACCACGACGAGCGCCACCAGGAACTCGGGGAACGCCATGAGGACGTCGTTGATGCGCATGAGCGTGACGTCGACACCGCGCGGAGACATGCCGGCGAGCGCCCCCACGAGCAGGCCGGCGGCGAGGGCGATCGCGGTGGCGAGCACCCCGATCCCGACCGAGCGCCCCGCGCCGAACACTACGCGGGAGTACACGTCACGGCCGCTCTGGTCGGTACCGAAGAGATGCTCGGCACTCGGCGGCAGCAGCGCGGCCCGCACCTCGGTCTGCAACGGATCGTGCGTGGCGAGCAGTCCCGGCCACAGGGCGGCGACGGCGATCACGGCCAGCACGGCTGCGGCGGCCCCGAGCAGGAGCCGCTGCCCCCGACTCATACGGCGCCTCCCGACCGGGGCGCGGCGACGCGCGGGTCGATCAGCGGGTGCACGAGCTCCACCACCACGTTGATGACGACGAAGACGAGAGCGCTCAGCAGGATGATGCCGGTGAGGACCGGGAGATCCCGGTCGTTGATGGCGGCGAGGGTCACCCGCCCCAGGCCGGGGCGGGCGAACACGGTCTCGACGAGAACCGCGCCGCCGAGCACCGAGCCGGTGAGATAGGCCGCGAGGGTGACCGCCGACGCGGCGCCGTGCCGCACCCCGTGCCGCAGCGTGAACCAGGTCGGCCCCGCGCCACGCGCGCGGACCGTCTCCGCGAACGGCATCCGCTCCGCCTGCATCAACCCGTCGCGCAGCACCTGGCTCAGCAGCGCCGCCACCGGGAGGGCGAGCGTGATCGCCGGCAGCACGGTGGTCGCCGGGTTGCGGGTGCCCGAGACGGGGAACCACCCCAGTCCGAACGCGAAGACGCTGAGCAGCAGCAGCCCGATCCAGAACACCGGCGAGGAGAGCACCACGAGCTCGACGCCGGCGGCGATGGTGCGCCCGACACGGCCCCGCACGAAGAGGGCGACCGCGAGAGCGAGCACGACGGCGATCACCAGGGCGAGGGCGGACAGCTGCACGGTCGCCCCGAGCTGCCGTCCGATGACCTCCGACACCGGAAGCCGCAGCTGGTACGACTCGCCGAGGTCGCCGCGGGCGAGCTGCCCGATGAAGCCGACATACTGCTCCAACGGCGGACGGTCGAGGCCGAGGTCGGCGCGGATGCCGTCCTTGACGGCCTCACTCACCTGCGCCTGCGGGCCCAGCATCACCGAGACCGGGTCGCCGGGGATCACCCGGAAGGCCAGGAATGCGACGGTCGCGGCCCCCCACAGCACGATGACCACCGAGGCCACGAGCCCGAGGGCGCGGCCGAGCACCGCCTTCACGGTTCGATCACTCCGCCCGCTCCCTCGAAACGACGGCCGCCGGATGTCAGCCGAGGCTCACATCGTAGAAGAGCGGCCGCCCGTAGAGGTCGTAGTCCAGACCCTGCACGCGCTCGCCGACCGCCGTGATCGCCGAGGGGCTGTAGAGCGGGACGATGGCCGTGTACTCCGCGTTCCACTGCTGCAGCTGCGTGTATAGCTCGTTGCGGGCGTCCTGATCACTCGACGCGACGGCCTCTTCCAGGAGCGCGTCGATCTCCGGATCGCTCACCTGCGAGGCGTTCTGGAAGCCGTCGGTGTGCAGGTGCGCACGGAGGAAGTCGGCGTCCACGCCGGAGAAGCCCCAGTCGGTGAGGTCGAACGTCTTCGGCTCGTACTGTGCGTTGTAGGCGCCGGGCTCCAGCTCCTCGCGCTCCACCTCGAAGCCGATGGCCTTGAGGTCCGACTGGATCGCGTTGGCCAGCGCCGCGCGGTCATCCGGGACCGGGGTCCAGGCGATCCACCGCACGGACAGGCGCTCGCCGTCCTTCATGCGGATGCCGTCCGCGTCGCGCTCCGTCCAGCCGGCCTCGTCGAGCAGGGCGTTCGCGGCGTCCTGATCGAACGGCCAGGAGTCCTCCAGCGACGCGTCGTAGCCCGGGGTCGTGCTGCCGAGGACGCTCCACGCCCGCGGGAACTGCCCGAAGTAGATCTCCTCGACCGCCGCGTCGACGTCGATGCCGCGGGCGAACGCCTGCCGCACCTTCTCGTCGGCGAAGACGCCGTACTTCTCGTTCAGGTAGAGCGAGTAGGGCAGTCCCGGGTACTCCACCGAGTCGACCGTGACGCCGGCGTCGTCGAGACCGGCGACCTGGTTCGGCGGGATGTTGCTGGCGAGGTCGGCTTCGCCGCTCTCGATCACTCCCGTGCGGACCGACGCCTCCGGCTGGATCTGCACGCGCAGCGTCTCGAACGCCGGGGCCTTCGCCTCGTGCGGGCCCCAGGCGTAGTCGTCGTTGCGCGTGTAGACGATCTCCTGGTCGGCGGTGTACTCGGTGAGCACGAACGGCCCGGTGCCGACCGTGACGTCGGGGCCGCCCGCTTTGAGCTTGTCGGCCGACTCGGCGAGCACGGCCGGCGAGTAGAAGCCGAGCTGCGGGGTGCTGGCCGCCTGGAGGAACGGCGCATACGGCTGCGTGAACGAGACCTTCACCGTGTGGTCGTCGACGACCTCGGTGCCGGCGTAGAAGTCCGCACCGAGCATGCTCGATGCCTGCGCCGACGCCGTCTCCGGGTCGACGATCCGGTCGAAGTTCGCCTTGACGGCCTCCGCATCGAACGGCTCGCCGTCCGTGAAGGTCACGTCGTCGCGCAGCGTGAAGGTGTACTCCGTGCTGTCCGGCGAGACGTCCCAGCTCGTCGCGAGCCACGGGCTGAACGTGCCGTCGTCCTCCTGGAACACCAGGGAGTCGAGCACCGCGCGCTGCACCATGCCGGAGACGTCGAGCTGGCTCACCTGCGGGTCCATGTGCCCCGCGGACAGGTTCGCGCCCTCGATCGACCAGACGAGCTCACCGCCGTCGCTCTCCGTGGACGGGCCGGCGCACGCGGTCAGCACCAGGGCGGTGGCGGCGGCGAGCGCGGCGAGGGGAAGGAGGCGACGCACAGGGGTGGCGGGCATGAGGATTCCTCAGAACGGACGGGTCGGGATGCCTCCATCCTAGGGCGGTTTTTTGGACCCGGTCGATCTGTGCAGGTCGCGGTATCAGAGCGACGGCAGGACGACCAGGTGCCGCTCGGTCGCTCCGGCTCGCTCCCCCTCGACCCGTGTCTGCCCTGGCGCGACGACCGCCGCGCTGAGCCCCTGCACGCGAGGCTCCGGCAGCCCGACCAGCCGCACGTCGACGAGGAGGTCGCCGCGGTTCCCCGCGATCCGCCAGCGCAGCTCGGCCTCCGTCGCCGCGGCCACCACGCGATCGGGGAACGGGTCCTGCTCCGCGCGGAATCCGCCGATCTCCTGAACCTGTGCCGCCAGCCGGGCATCGCGGACGTCGGCCGGGATGTCGTCGAGCACATGGTCGGCGAGGAACGGATACGTGGCGGCGGGCCGTCCCGAGCGGATCGCGACGTCGAGAGCCTGCGCGGCGGCGACCGTCTCCGCCCACGGGTGCAGGACGGCGGAGGGGGCGTCCGTCCGTTCGAGCAGCTGCTGGAGCGCGGCGCCTGCGATCCGCCGGGCGCCGAACTCGTCGGAGTTCCCGAAGGCGACGACGCCGATGCCGCTGGCCGCGTGCCAGCGCATGTGCGCCGAGAATCCGGGAAGACCGCCGGAGTGCTGCACGATCCGCCCGAACCGCCGGTCGTCCTCGACGAAGAGGCCGTAGCCGTAGCCGGCCCCCGCAAGGTCGCGCCCGTCGAACATCGCCGACGGCACCGGGATCGGGGTGCGGGCCTGCTGCAGGTCCCGTCGCGACGCCGGAGCCAGCACGTCGGGCGCCAGCGGGTCGTCGGTGAAGGCCGAGCCGAGGAACCACATCCATCTCGCGATGTCGTCGACGGTGCTGAACATGCTGCCGATGCAGCCGAGCGCGCCCGACCCCACGAACGGCTCGGGGCGGAACGTGGTGCCGTCGTCGAACGTCCGGAACCCGCCGGCCAGCGTCTCCGGCGCGAAGCCGTCCGACACGTGTGCCGTCCGGCGCAGCCCGAGGGGCTCGAGCAGGGTCTCCCGGATCACGTCCTCCACCGTCTGCCCGGTCACCGCTTCCACGACGCGGCCGAGCAGCGACTGTCCGAGGTTGGAGTACTGGTAGACGGTTCCCGGCACGGCCGCGAGAGGCACCCCGCCCGCGAACAGGGCGGCGATCTCGGCCCGGGAGGCGCCGAGGTGCCGATCCACCCAGGCGTTGTCCTCCCCTAGACCCGAGCGGTTGGAGAGCAGCAGGTCGCCGGTGACCTCGACGTCGGCACCGCGGTGCCGCAGTCGGACATCGGGCAGGTAGGTGCGGATCGGCGCGTGGAGGTCGAGCAGACCGCGGTCGCGCAACGAGAGCACGGTGGCGGCGAGGAAGCTCTTGGACATCGACGCGATGCGGAAGACGGTGTCCCGCGTCGTCGGGGCCTCATCGGCGCGGGGATGGCCGTGGGTGAGCACTGCGCGGACGCGCCCCCGTTCGGCCACCGCGGCGATGGCGGCCGGGGCGGCACGACGTGCGCGCCCGTCCAGGCCGTGCTGGAGAGCTTCTGCGGCGGTCTCCGTCGTGACGAGGAGACCCGCATCCGCAGGCGTCACGCCGGGACCTCGGCGCGCACCTCGTCGGCGAAGGCCTCGATGAGCGCGCGGCTGGCCGCGGTGTTGTGGTCGTGCACGCGCTCGGCGGCGGCGATGAGGGCGGGAAGCGAGCGTCCCTCTCCCCGCAGCGCCGCGTCGTCCCACCGCGCGAGGTCGGCGGCGGAGGCCTCGGGGTGGAACTGCACGCCGCGCACCCGCGCCCCCAGACGGAAGGCCTGGTTCTCGACGGCCGCGCTCGACGCCAGCAGCACCGCGGCGGGAGGGAGCCGCGTGATCATGTCCTGATGGTTCTCGATCATCGGAGCCTCGTCACCCAGCGCCGCGAAGACGGCGTCCGTGCGTCCGGCCGGGGTCGGACGGATGGGGGTCGCGCCGCGTTCGATGGGTCCGGTCTTCTCGGCGACCTCACCGCCGGCCACGTGGGCGAGCAGCTGACCGCCCAGGCAGATGCCGAGGGTGGGGAGGTCGCGGTCGATGGCCTCCGCGGCGAGCGCCCGCTCTGCCGCGAGCCATGGCGCGCGGTCATCGTCGTCCGGCATGAGCCCGCCGCCCAGCATCACGAGTCCTGCGTAGCCGTCCAGGGAGGTGGGCAGCGGCTGCTCGGCTCCCACGATCTCGTCGACGTCGATCGCCTTCTCCCGCAGCCAGGTGCCGAGGCGACGCGGGCCGGAGCTCGCCGAGTTCACGATCACGAGGACGCGCGGGGTCACAGCGCCCCCTCCCGCATCGTCGTGTCGACCGCCGGCGCGAGTGCGGCCGCGGCGGGCTCTCCTGCGCTGCCCGCGAGGAAGGCCTCGTGGTCGGGGTCGGAGGCCTCCAGCACGCGGAGGACGTTCTCGTGGGCCGCCGCTCGGAGGTCGTCCTCCGACCAGCCGCGACGCCGCAGCTCGGCGAACAGGGCCGGGTACCCCGAGACGTCGCCGAGACCGTCCGGCATCGCATCGGAGCCGTCGTAGTCGGCACCGATTCCGACCGCATGCGCGCCGGCCACGCGACGCACATGATCGAGGTGATCGGCGACGTCGGCGACACCGACGCGCGGGGCCTCTCCCTCTCCCCCGGCCTCCCACCAGTCGCGGCGGGCCTGCGAGACGAACGTGGGCACGAACGGCACCATCACGACGCCGCCCTGCCCGCCGATCGCGGCGAGCACGTCGTCCGGCACGTTGCGGGGGTGGTCGCACAGGGCGAAGGCGCCGGAGTGGCTGACCATCACCGGGCGCGTCGTGACCTCGAGCGCGTGCCGCATCGTCGTCGGAGCGACGTGCGAGAGGTCGACGAGCACACCGATGCGGTTCATCTCGCGCACCACCTCGCGTCCGAAGTCCGTCAGACCGCTGTGGCGCGCCTCGTCGGTCGCGGAGTCCGCCCAGGCGATCGTCCGCGACCAGGTGAGGGTGAGATACCGTGCGCCGAGACGCGCGAACTGCCGCAGCACGGCCAGCGATCCGCCGAGCTGGTCGCCGCCCTCGATGCCGATGAGCGAGGCGATCCGCCCCTCGGCCATCGCCGCACGCACGTCGGCCGCCGTCCGAGCGATCGCGAAGCGCTGCGGGTGCGCGTCGACGAGCCGGCGCACGAAGTCGATCTGCTCGAGCGTGGCCACCACCTGCTCCGCACCCTCCAGCACGGGATCGACCCACACCGACCAGAACTGGCCGGCGACACCGCCCGCGGTCAGTCGCGGCAGGTCGGTCTGCGTGGCCGCCACCGACCCGGCGAGCTCCGCGACCCGGTAGCCGAGCAGCGTCCTGCTCGCCCAGGCGAGATCGTTGTGGCCGTCGATCACCCGATCGATCGGCAGGTCCTCGTCGACCATCTCAGTCCTCTCGTCCATCCAGCACCGCGTTCATCCGCGCGGTGAGAGCGGGGTCCACGCGGCGCGCGACGCCGTCCAGCTCCCGCACGGGAACGGCGCCGCGCGTGCTGGAGCAGAGCCACAGCGTCTCCGCCCGCTCCAGATCGTCCCGCACCATCGGACCGATGCGGGAGGGCATGTCGGCGAGTCCTGCGAAGACGTCGGCCTGGGTCGTCCCGGGGAGCACCCCGTGCTCGGGCGGTGGCGTGACCAGCGTCCCGTCGAGCAGCGCGATCAGCGTCGACCGCGGCCCTTCGAGCACGAAACCGTCGGCGCTGACGAAGATGACATCGTCCGCGCCCCGGCTCCGCGCCTCCCGCAACGCCGCCTGGTTCACGGCGTACGCGAGGGATTTCGCCCCCTGCAGCAGCCAGGGCGCCGTCGCCATGACGTCGTGCCGGTACCCACGGTCGAGCACCACCGCGGAGACGCCCCGCGCGCGGACGGCCTCCGGGTCCTCTCCCGCGAAGCCCAGCACCCACCCCGTCGGTCCGGCCGGGTCGATCTCGTCCCCGCGGGTCATCGCGAACTTGATCGAGGCGATCTCCCCCTCGCGGAGCACTCCGGGACGGGACACCTCGACGGCTGCGCGGCGCACCGCCCGTGCCCACCGCTCGCGGCGTGGCACGGGCAGCCCCAGGAGCTGCGCCGAACGCTCCAGCCGCGCGAGGTGCGCGTCCAGCGCCTGCGGCCTGCCCCCGCGCACCACGGCGGTCTCGAACACGCCGTCGCCGCGGGTGACGCCGAGGTCGGTCGCCCGGATGATCGGATCCCGCGGGTCGACCGGGTGGATCCCGTCCTCCTCGCCTTCGTCGGCGAGATCGAGCCGGTACAGCAGCAATGCACGCATGGGATTCCGCTCTCGCAGATTCGGGGGCCGGTCAGCCCGCGGTCAGGACGGCCTCGGGGGCCTCGGCCGCGGAGGAGTCGAAGACACGGGACGCGTCACGGGCGATGCGCTCGGCGAGCACCTCGTGTCCGATCCCCGGTCCGGTGGGGACGGTGACCCGGCCCGCGACGGCCGTCACCGGAGGGGCGATGATGTCGGACTCGTAGTACTTGTCCGAACCCGACACGTCCGACGGGAGCAGGAAGCCCGGGAGCGAGGACAGCGCGACGTTCGCGGCCCGCCCGACGCCGAACTCGTGCATCCCCCCGCACCACACCGGGATGCCCGCATCGCGTGCCACGTCGTGCGCGGCGCGGGCGACGGTCAGCCCGCCCATCCGCGACACCTTGATGTTGAGGACCCGCCCTGCACCCAGCCGGATCATGGTCCGCAGGTCGCCGAGGTCGACGACCGACTCGTCCAGGCACACGTCCGTGTCGAGCCGCGCCTGCAGATCGGCGTGGGCCACGAGATCCCGCGGCGCGAAGGGCTGCTCGATCATGGTGAGCGCCTCACGGTCCAGGCGCCTGAACACCTCGGCCGCCCGGTCGTCATCCGCGTAGGCTCCGTTCGCATCCACGTGGAGGTCGAGGTCGGGGAAGGCACCGCGCACCGCGCGCACGGGTTCCACATCCCACCCCGGAGCGATCTTGAGCTTGACGCGCGGGTAGCCGGCCGCGCGCTGCAGCTCGACCTGGGCGAGCAGCTCGTCGAGCGACGGCTCGATCCCCAGCGACACCCCGGCGACGACCTCGTCGCGCGTCCCGCCCAGGGCCGCGGCGAGCGCGATCCCGCGCATCCGGGAGGACAGGTCCCACACCGCTCCGGAGAACCCGGCCTTCGCGAACTCATGCCCGCGGACGCGTGCCCACGACGCCTCCAGAGCCGCCGGCTCGTCCCCGTCCGCACGGAGCAGCGCGGGCACGAGGTAGCGCGTGGCGATCTCCCACGCGGTGACCGTGGTCTCCGCGCCGTAGAACGGATCGCTCGGCGACGCGATCTCCCCCCAGCCGGTCTGCCCGTCGGCATCGGTGACCTCGACGAGCACGTGCTCGATGCCGGACTTGCGGTGCGAACTCGTCTCGAAGCTGTGACGCAGCGGCTGTCGAAGGGCGAACAGCCGGACGCGGACGACCCTCACGCGTCCTCCTCGGTGCGGGGGCGCGGCGTCTCGGGGCCGTAGAGACCCAGCCGTGCCACCAGCCGGTCCCGTTCGGCCAGCCGCCTCCGCGCGCCCTTCGCGCTCGCCGTGGTGAGCGCACTGAGCAGGTGGCACACCGCCGCGACCGGGGTCGGGGAGTCGGCATACGAGGCGGATCCGGTGCGCACCCGGATGAGCGAGGTCGCGATCGATGCGAG
Source organism: Microbacterium meiriae (assembly GCF_040686935.1). Lineage (NCBI taxonomy): Bacteria > Bacillati > Actinomycetota > Actinomycetes > Micrococcales > Microbacteriaceae > Microbacterium > Microbacterium meiriae. The sequence goes on along the minus strand of NZ_JBFBMF010000002.1, from coordinate 168,022 downwards.
CGGGGCGTCCTCACTGTCCGTGATGACGACGAGCTGGCCGCCCGCCTCGTGGAAGAGCCGCCCGAGCCGCACGGTCTCCTCGCGGTAGCGCCGCAGGGAGAACGCGATGAGCACGTCGCTGGCCCGCACGTCCGTGAGCACGGTGAGCGGCTGCAGCGCGTGCCCGTCGACGAGGAACACGTTCGACAGCGTCGCCGAGAGATCCGCATTGAGCAGTTGCGCGTACGCCGCCGCCTTGCCCTCGCCTGCCACATACCGTCGTCGGGCACCGAGCAGCAGCGCGGCGGCCTGCGGGACCTGGGCCGATCGGCTGAGCTCCTCGAAGGTCTGGGCGAGCGTGCGCTGCTCGGTCTCGATGATCCGCGCCTGGATGCTCTCGGCGGAGAGGTTGGTACGGATGCGCTCGCCGTAGCGGTCCCGCGGAGAGACGAGGTCGCGATCCTCCTGGTCGTGGTCGTGGTCGTTCATGCCGTGCCCTCCCCGGGTGTCGCGCGGTAGACCGCCGTGTCGTCGTCGAGGCGCACGGCCCCGACGAGGACGTCCCCGCGGCGGAACGCCGCAGTCATCGTCCGCTCCAGATCCCGCCGCAGCACCGCACGATCCTCGGCGTCGAGCTCGCCGGGGCGGGTCGGGATCGCGATCCAGGTGCCGCCGTCCGCCGCCACGGCTCGCCCCCAGTCGTCCGGCCCGAGCTCAGGCGGGACCGGGAGGGTGCGGCGGGTCGGGTGATCGGCGGCGTCCAGATCCCAGGAGACCACCAGGCGGTCGGTGTCGGGACGGGCGTAGTAGTCCCGTTCGTACGCGATGCCGACGGCGCCTAGCGAGCTCAGGTTGAAATGGGCGTTGCGCGAGAGCAGCGGATCGAACGTCCACCGCATCGTCCGCTGCCCCCAGCGCAGAGCCACCGCGCGCTGCGCGAACTTGAGTGCCTGGCCGACGCCCCGCCCCTGGTGCGCGGCGTCGACGGCCGCCGCCTGCGAATAGTGGAACGACGCACCGGCGGTGTCGCAGCCGGCGAAGCCGTAGGCGAATCCGATCAGCGTTCCGTCGTCGGCGAAGGCGCCGACCGCGGAACCACCGTTGCGGGCGAGGGCGGTGAGCAGGTTGGCGTTGAGCGCGTACTCGTTCTCCGTGTAGGCGAAGACGCGGGCGTACAGCGCGGCGGCCTCACGGAACTCGGCGTACTGGGTGAGTTCGCGGCAGCCGTGGGCGACACCGGCGGCCACCGAAGAAAGAGGCACGATACGTTTCCTAAGATCGAGAAGTCCTGCTGCTCTGAGCGATGCTATCGGCGGGTTGCGGGGTGATCAAGGGGCAAGATACGGTTCGTAACCGTGACGACTCCTTCGGCAGTGCGCGACGCGGACCATCCTTCCGACGACATCATCGCACTCGTGCGCGAACTCGTGCTGCTCGAGACGCCGAGCCGCGACGTCGAGGCGAGCGGCCGTATCGCCGACCTGCTGTCCGCGTGGTTCGCCGGCGTCGGCGGCACCGTCCAGCGGGTCCCGCACGAGCTCGGGACGGATCTCGTCATCGACGTCCCCGGCGCCGGAGACCCGGTGCTCCTCATCGGCCACACCGACACCGTGTGGCCGGTCGGCACGCTGGCGCACGACCTGCCATGGAGCGACGAGGGCGATGTCGTGCGCGGCCCCGGCTCCTACGACATGAAAGCCGGCATCGTCGTGATGCTGGAGACGCTGCGCCGCCTGCAGCCCCTGCCGCTCGCACAGCGGCGGGCCGTGCGGATCGTGCTGGTCGCGGATGAGGAGATCGGCTCGCCGGTCTCGGGCCCTCTGCTCGCGGAGCGGGCTCGAGGTGCGGCCTGCGCCATCGGGTTCGAGTCCCCGCATCCCGACGGCGCCCTCAAGGTCGGCCGCCGCGGCAGTGCCCGGGTGCGCATCGCCGTCACCGGACGCGCGGCCCACGCCGCGCTCGACCCGGAGCACGGCGTCTCGGCGATCGACGAACTCGTCGACCAGCTCCTGCGGGTCCGCGCGATCGTCGCCGACCCGGATCTGCCGAGCCCGGTGCTCTGCAACGTCGGGGTCATCGACGGCGGGGCCCGCACAAACGTGGTGCCGGCGCAGGCCGCGGCCGAGATAGGACTCCGCTTCCTCGACCCGGACTCCGAGGAGCGCGTCCTCGCCGCTCTCCGCGGTCTGACCCCCGTGCGCCCTGGCGCCCACGTCGAGGTCGCCGTGCTCAGCGCCCGACCCGCCTGGCGTGCCTCCGCGGCGGACGCCACCTTCCTCGAGCGGATCGCCGAGGCCGGGGCCGCGCTCGGTCAGCACGTCGACGGCCGCCCCGCGGCCGGCGCGGGCGACACCAACCTCCTCGGCGGCCGCGGGCTCCCGACGGTCGACGGCTTCGGCCCGCGGGGTGGCGGCGCGCACGCGGTGGACGAGCACTTCCTGCGTTCCTCCCTGCACGAACGCATCGCCCTCCTGCGCGCCGTGCTCACCATCCCGACGGAGTGACGATACGATTCCGATTCCCATGCCCGAGCGGAACCGACCCGGGATACGTTCCGGATGTCTGGGACGTGTGACCACCGTCCGCCTCGGCGATCTCTCCGGGCGCATCCTGGCATCCGCGTGTTTCCGCTGTGTTACACCCCCTCGACGGCCGGCGATCTTTCGGGGTGGCGACACTTTTCTTCCGCGATACGCATCGAATGTCTTGACCGGGCGGCCGTCTTCCGCTTGCATGGTCAGCACCGACCCGGCTTCACTGTGGATCCGGGCGGCGCCCGAAGGGACCTTCCATGCGTCTTGCCCCCCGCTCCAGAACCGTGCGAAGTCTGACCGCCGCCGCGATCGCCTCCGCGCTCCTCCTCGCCGCTCCGGTCGGCGCCGCCCAGGCGCAGTCCGCCAGCGCCGCCACCGAGTCCCCGGCGTCCGAGACGACGCTCCGGATCGCCACCTCCGGATTCGTGGACACGTTCAACCCGTTCATCTCGATCTATCTGACGCCGACGAACATCATCCGGTACGTCTACGAGTCGCTCGTGCAGAACGACGCCGAGGACGGCTCCCCCACGAAGGGCCTCGCGGACTCCTGGGAGGCGACGGACGGCGGCCAGACGTGGACCTTCACCCTCCAGGACGACCTCGTCTGGTCCGACGGTGAGCCCATCACCTCCGCCGATGTGAAGTACACGTACGACCAGATGATGACGGTCCCCGCCCTCGGCACCGCCAACGGCAACCTCGTCTCGAACTTCGACACCGTCGAGACCCCCGACGACAAGACCGTCGTGATCACCCTGAAGACGCCGCAGGCCCCGAACCCCGGCTCGGAGATCCCGATCGTCCCGAAGCACATCTGGGAGGCGGTCGACGACCCCACCACCTTCACCAACGACGCCGACGTCGTCGGCTCCGGCCCGTTCGTCCTCGACAGCTACTCGGCCAACCAGTCCATCGTGCTGAAGGCGAACGAGAACTTCTGGCGCGGCGCCCCCAAGATCGACGCGATCCAGTACGTGTACTACACGAACTCCGACGCCCAGGTGCAGGCGCTCAAGGCGGGCGACGTCGACCTCGTCACCGGCCTCACACCGACGCAGTTCTCGGCGCTCGACGGCGTCGACGGCGTCACCACGCACTCCGGCGAGGGCCGCCGCTACCACTCGATCAGCATCAACGTCGGTCAGCAGACGCGCGACAACGTGCCCTACGGCACCGGCAACGCCGCGCTGAAGGAGCTCGAGGTCCGCCAGGCCATCCGCCTCGGCACCGACACGGCCACCCTGCTCGACAAGGTGCTGGACGGCGAGGGCACGCTCGCCACGAGCTTCATCCCGGCGTCCTTCCCGAAGTGGCACCTCTCCGACGACGACGACGTGATCGTCGGCTTCGACCCCGAGGCCGCACAGGCGAAGCTCGACGAGGCCGGCTGGGTTCCCGGCGCGGACGGCATCCGCGAGAAGGACGGTCAGCGCCTGAGCCTGCGCCTGCTGACGGATGCGGACGATGCCAACGAGCAGTCCATCTCCGACTTCTTCGTCCCGTGGATGAAGGACATCGGGATCGAGATCGCGGTCGAGTCCACCGACTCCGACACGATCAGCGCGAAGGCCACGTCCGGCGACTACGACCTGTACTTCAGCGGCTGGTCGGTCAATCCCGACCCCGACTACCAGCTGGGCATCAACACCTGCATGAATCTGCCGACCGCGACCGACGGCACCGGCGGCACCACGCAGGACGGGTACTGCAACCCGGAGTTCGACGAGATGTACGCCGCGCAGCGCTCCGAGATCGACCCGGAGAAGCGCCAGGAGATCGTGCACGACATGCTCGCGCTGAACTACACCGACACCGCGCAGGTCGCGACCTGGTACGCCAACTCGCTGGAGGCCTACCGCTCCGACCGCTTCACGGGCTTCACCCTGCAGCCGAAGGACGGCGGCATCATCGCCAACCAGGCCGGCTACTGGGGCTACCTGACCGTCGAGCCCGTCGAGGGGGCGACCGCCGGCGGCACCGGCACGAACACCGGACTCATCATCGGAGGCGTCGTGGTGGGGGTGGTCCTGATCGGAGGACTCATCTTCTTCCTGATCCGTCGCCGCAACATCGCCGACGTCGAATGAGTCCGGCGAGACGCCGCGGGTGGCGGGCTCCCGCCCCCGCGGCGTCTCCCGGTCCGCTGTAAGGAGACCCCCATGTCCAACGCGGTTCCCCCGTCCACCTCCGCCATCGCGACGAGCGCCGCGGCCGAGGAGCAGCCGAAGGGCGTCGGCGCCCTCCGCTACTTCCTGGTCAAGCTCGGCGGCGCGGCCATCAGCCTGGCGATGGTGATCCTCCTCGGATTCTTCGCCTTCAAGATCCTGCCGGGCGATCCGGTCGCCTCGATCGCCCGTGAGCGCGGCATGAGCGCCGAGCAGGCCGACCAGCTGCGCGAGCAGCTCGGTCTGAACAAGCCCCTGTGGCAGCAGTTCGTCGACTACCTCGGCAACGTGTTCACCCTGAACTTCGGCACGAGCTACGTCTACCGCACCTCCGTGTCCGAGCTCATCGGCCAGTACTTCTGGAACACGATCCTCCTCACCGGCACGGCGGCGATCATCGCGATCGCGCTCGGTCTCTGGCTCGGGCAGAAGGCGGCCTGGAAGCACGGCTCCACCTTCGACCGCATCGTCTCCGGCACCTCGCTCGTGTTCTGGTCGGTACCGACCTTCTGGCTGGCGCTGCTGCTCCTGATGGTCTTCGGCGGCACGCTGCACTGGTTCCCGACCGGAGGCATGGTCTCCCCCAACCCGCCCACCGATCCGGTCGGCGCGGTCCTGGACGTGATCTCGCACATGGTGCTCCCGGTCATCACGATGGTCGCGGTCGTCTACGCGCAGTATCTGATGGTGATGCGCAGCTCGCTCCTCGAGGAGATGGGCGCCGACTACCTCACGACCGCGCGGGCCAAGGGCCTCAGGGAAGACCTCGTCCGCCGGCGGCACGCCGTCCCCAACGCCCTGCTGCCGACGGTGACGCTCGTCTTCATGCACATCGGCGGCCTCATCGCCGGGGCGGTCACGGTGGAGACGGTGTTCTCCTGGCCCGGGCTCGGGAAGCTGACCTTCGAGGCCATCTCCGGACCCGACCTCCCGCTCCTGCAGGGCACCTTCGTGGTGTTCTCCACGATCATCATCGCGATGAACCTCATCGCGGACCTCATCTACCGTCAGCTCGACCCGAGGGTGAGGCGCGCATGACCACAGCATCCCCGACCATCCGTTCACCCCGTGCTCTGGCGTGGCACCGCCGCGGCACCGCGTTCGTCGACTTCTGCCGGCAGTTCGCCCAGCACCGGGCGGGCATGGTGGGCCTCGTGTTCCTCCTGATCGTGGCCCTCATCGCGATCTTCGCCCCCGTGATCGCCCCCGCCAACATGCTCGACGTCACGAAACTCGTCGACGTGCAGCGCTTCGCGCCGCCGTCCTGGGAGCATCCCCTCGGCACCGATCATCAGGGTCGCGAGATCTGGGTCCGCATGGTGTGGGGCGCCAGGGTGTCCCTGCTCGTCGGCCTCGCCGCCACGGCGATGTCGATGATCATCGGCACTCTCGTCGGCCTCTCGGCGGGCCACTTCACCGGCTTCTTCGGCGGGCTGATGATGCGCATCATCGACTTCTTCCTCGTGCTGCCGTCGCTGATCCTCGCGATCGTGCTGTCGTCGGTGCTGAGCCGCGGCGTTTGGACCATCATCATCGCGATCGGCCTGACCTCGTGGGCCGGTACCGCCCGCGTCGTCCGGGCGCAGACCCTGTCCGTGGAGTCGCGCGACTACATCGAGCGCTCCCGGGCTCTCGGTGCGGGCCACTGGCACATCATCATGAAGCACCTCCTGCCCGGGGTGCTCCCGCTCGTGCTCGCCAACACGACGCTGACGGTCGGCTCGGCGATCATCTCCGAATCCACCCTGGCGTTCCTCGGCCTCGGCGACACCACGCTGCAGTCCTGGGGCTCGATCCTGAAGAACGCGATGGACGTCTCCGCGGCGACCAGCGGCTACTGGTGGTACGTGCTCGTGCCCGGCATCGCCATCGTCCTCGTCGTGCTGTCGTTCACCCTGATGGGCCGTGCCGTCGAGAACATCACCAACCCGACGCTGAGGAGCCGCTGAGATGCCCGACCTGATCTTCGACGACGTCTCCATCACGTACCGCACCTCCGGGCGGTCCGGTCGGGACGAGGTGGCGGCCGTGCGCAACGTCTCGCTCACCCTCCCGGCAGGGCAGACCCTCGGCATCGCCGGCGAGTCCGGTTCCGGCAAGTCCACGCTCGCCATGAGCGTTCTCCGGCTCCTGCCGCGCAACGCCCGTCTCAGCGGCCGTGTGCTGCTGGGCGACGAGGATGTCGCCTCGTTGTCCTTCGGGCAGCTGCGCGCCGTGCGCTGGGCGCAGACGTCCATCGTGTTCCAGGGCGCGATGCACTCGCTCAACCCGGTGCGCACCGTCGGCTGGCAGCTCCTGGAGGCGCTCGAGCTGCACGCCTCGGAGCGTTGGAAGGGCGAGAAGGCACGCAGAGAACGCGTGCGCGAACTGCTCGACATCGTCGACCTGCCGCAGCAGAAGAGCGAGTCGTACCCGCATGAGCTCTCCGGCGGCCAGAAGCAGCGCGTGATGATCGCGATGGCCCTCGCCTGCGATCCCGAGGTCATCATCGCGGACGAGCCGACCACCGCGCTCGACGTGATCGTGCAGAAGCAGATCCTCGACATGATCTCGCGTCTCGTGGAGGAGCGCGGCATCTCGATGCTCATGATCAGCCACGACCTGTCGGTGCTCGCCACGGCCTGCGACCGGATCGCCATCATGCGCGACGGGGAGCTCGTCGAGGTCGGCGAGAGCCACGCGGTCTGCACCAGCCCGCAGGAGGCGTACACACGTCAGCTCGCCGACGCCTTCCCCACGATCGGCGACCCGGCCTCCCGGATGGCCCCGGTGACCCGGCACGGTCGTGGCGCGGACGAGGTGCCGGAGATCACGCACGGCGACGAGGTGCTGCTGGAGGCCCGCGGCGTCAACGTCACCTACCGCTCCGGCGGGCGCCCGGTGCATGCGGTCCGCGACGTCGACCTCTCCGTGCGCACAGGCGAGATCGTGGCGCTCGTCGGCCAGTCCGGCTCGGGCAAGTCGACCCTCGCCCGCGCGCTGATGGGCTTGCAGCCTGCCGACCCGGGGTCGCAGATCCGCTTCGACGGCGCACCCCTTCCGTCGAAAGGACGCGACCTCGCGCGGTTCCGCTCGCAGGTGCAGCTCGTGCTGCAGGACCCGTGGGCCGCGCTGAACCCGAAGCACAGCGTGTACGAGTCCGTCGCCGAGGGGCTGCGTGTGCAGCGCTTCGCCGGCGACGAGCGCGAACGCGTGGCGCAGAGCCTCGCCGACGCGGAACTCACCCCGCCGGAGCGCTACTTCGGCGCCATCCCGCAGGAGCTCAGCGGCGGGCAGAGGCAGCGCGTCGTCATCGCGGGGGCCCTCGCCGTGCAGCCGCAGATGCTCATCGCGGACGAGCCCGTCGCCTCGCTCGACGCGTCCGTGCGCGGGGAGATCCTCGGGCTCCTGCTGGAGCTGCGCCGCCGCCTCGGGCTCTCCGCCCTCGTCATCACGCACGACCTCGGTCTCGCCTGGAACATCGCCCACACCGTCGCGGTGATGTACCACGGGCAGATCGTCGAGCTCGGCCCCACCGAAGAGGTGCTGCTGAACCCGCAGCACGAGTACACCAGGCACCTGCTGTCCGCGGCGCCGCGCATCGAGGAGAAGACGGCATGAGCGTCAGGACGGAGGCGGCGGTGTCGCCCTATCTCGACACAGCGCCCCTGCAGCCCGGCGACACCGTGGCGATCGTCTCGCCCTCCGGTCCCGGTAACGAGGAGAACACCCAGCGCGCCGTCGGCTACTACGAGTCCTGGGGCCTGAAGGTCCGGGTGGGAGAGCATGTCCTCACGCCGCACCCGCGCGCGTCGTACCTTGCGGGGCCGGACGAGCTCCGCCGCGCCGACCTCGTCGACGCCTGGCTCGATCCCGAGGTGGACGCCGTCGTCACGGCCCGGGGCGGCTACGGGGCCCTGCGGCTCCTCGACGGCATCGACTGGGCCGACATGCGCCGTGGGGCGCTGCGCCGGGACGGGCGCCCCAAGCTCCTCACGGGCTCGTCCGATGTGACCGCCCTGCACGAGACGTGGCGCGCGCATCTCGACGTCGCGACGCTCTTCTGCCCGATGGCGGGGAACAACGTCTTCCGCGACTCGGACCAGGTGCGCGACGACGTGCAGCGCTGGCTCTTCGAACCATGGCGCGGACGCGAGCTCATCGGCCCGAAGACCGAGATCATGACGGCTGGTCGCGCCGAGGGACGCTTCACGGGCGGCAACCTCAGTCTGCTCGCCGCCGGACTCGGCGCCCCGGAGGCGGACGTCCCCGCCCCCGGCATCCTTTTCCTGGAGGACATCACGGAGGAGCCGTACCGCCTCGACGGGTTCGTGACGCAGCTGCGTCGGGCAGGCCGTCTGGCGCAGGCGACGGGCATCGTGCTCGGCTCCTGGCATGAGTGCGGCGACCTCGACCTGGTCCACGCGCTCATGCGGGACGAGTTCCAGGACGCCGGCGTCCCCGTGCTGTGGGAGCAGGGCTTCGGCCACGACCCGCACGCCCTCACCATCCCGCTCGGTGTGGACGGGGTGCTGGACGCGACCGGCGACGAGCCCCGCCTCACGGTGGGACGGCCATGATCGCTCTTCCGCCGCTCGACCGCCGTGTCACCTGGTCGATCCGGCTCGTCGACGCCGGCAGCGGGGAGACCCTGGCCGAGCACGAGCCGCACACGCAGTGCGAGACCGCGAGCATCGGCAAGATCTTCCTGCTCCTCGAGGTCGCTCGACGGCTGGAGGCGGGCACGCTCGCGGACGACGACCGGATCGAGATCCCGGACGAGCACCGCGTCGAGGACTCCGGGCTGCTGTACCGCATGCACGATCAGCGCATCACGGTCCACGATGCGGCGCTCCTCGTCGGGGCGGTGAGCGACAACCTCGCCACGAACGCCCTGATCCACCTCTGCGGTCTGGAGGAGGTGCGGGCCGTCGCTCCGGCACTCGGATACCGCGACACCGCCCTGCACGACTACATCCGCAACGAGCGCTCCCCCGACCTGCCCTGGACGCCGTCGTTCGGCACCGCGGCCGAGCTGTCCGACGTGATGCGCCGGCTCGGGGCCGGCGAGGCGTTCTCCCCCGCGGTGAGCGCCCGGGTGCTGGACTGGCTCGCCGCCGACACCGACACGTCGATGACCGCAGACGCCTTCCTCCTCGACCCCCTCGCCCACGTCGAGGCGGAGTATCAGGGCATGGTGCTGCGCCACAAGACCGGCAGCGTGAGCTTCGCCCGCGTCGACGTCGGGCTGCTGCGGGGCCCGAGGGCCGCCGTCGCGTATGCGGTGGCGGCGAACTGGAAGGACTCCGCGGCCGATCTCCGCGCGCCCGTGCTCGACGGCATGCGCGCCGTCGGCGAGCTCATCCGTGCGCACGTCACCGGACGCGCACGAGAGGAGGAGGACGCATGAGCACGATCGACGTGGAGCTCCCCGACGAGAACGGCACGGTGTGGTCGGTGCTCGTCCAGGACGTCGACTCGGGCGAGGTGCTGCTGCGCCATGACCCGGAGACGGTGCAGGACACCGCGAGCGTCGGCAAGATCTTCCTCCTGCACCGGCTCCTCACCGAGGTCGACGCGGGCACGCGCACCCTCGAGGACCGGGTCACCCGGCGGCCGGTCGAGGCCATCGAGGACTCCGGTCTCTGGTACCTGCTCCAGGCATCCGAGCTGTCGCTGTACGACGTGGCCGCTCTCATCGGAGCGGTGAGCGACAACGCCGCGACCAACACGCTGGGTCGCGTCATCGGCATCCCGACCGTGCAGGAGCACACCCGCGCGCTCGGCTACACCGCCTCCGCACTCGACGACATCGTGCGGTGGCCGATCCCGCCCGGTGCACCCCGCACGCTGTCGCACGCGAACGCCGCGGAGCTCGTGCGCTTCATGTCGCGGCTCGCCGACGGCACCGACCTCTCCCCCGCCTCGGCCGACACGCTGCGCCGCTGGCTGGGCGCGGGCATGGACCTGTCGATGGTCGCCTCGGCGTTCGACCTCGACCCGCTCGCGCACTGGGGCTTCGACCGCGGCGTCTGGCTGCTGAACAAGACCGGCACGATCTCCCGCGTCCGCGCCGACACCGGGATCGCGATGTCCCCCAGCCGCCGGATCGCCTACGCCGTGCTGGCCAACTGGGACAGAGGAGCCGACGGACGCGGTCCGGTGCTGGCCGCGATGCGTCGCATCGGCGAGGGCATCCAGGCCGCGCTCGCCGACTGACCTCGGTTCACAACTCAGGACCTCCGGCGGCGGTCGGTACGACGCGCCGCTCCCGCGGCGCCGCCGACCCGGTTTCTCCTGAGTTGTGAACGCGGGTCAGACGGCCCCGGCACGAGCCAGACGCTCCCGCACCCGGTCGATCGGCACCGCGTGCGCCGTCCGCCCCTCGGGGCCCACGGTGGTCTCCGCGGCGAGCACCGAGTTGATCAGCGCCTCCTCGACAGCGTCCATCGTCGCGGCGAAGAGCGGCGAGAGGTCGTCATCCGCCGCAGGACCGCCCGACGCCGGGTCGTGCACGGAAAAGGCGATCGCGTAGTCGCCGCTTCCCTGTGCGTAGTCGGCGCCCACGCCCCGCATCGCGAACACGGCGCGGTGGGCCACCCGGCCGAGCTGACGGCCGTCGACGGGCGCATCCGTCGCGACGACGATCATGCACGAGTTGCCGACGGGCTGTGCCGGCTCCTCGGCGAGCAGCTCCTCCGCGGGCAGCGGCACCCCCGCGATCCGCAACGTGCCGCTGAAATTCGTCTGCACGAGAGCCCCGACCGTGGACGCGCTCCTCGCGACATCGACCAGACGGGACGCCGTGCCGATGCCGCCCTTGTAGCCGAGGGCGACGGTTCCGGCGCCGGCACCGACGCACCCCTCCGCGACCGGACCCGGTGCCGCCGCGGCCAGGGCCGCCGTCACCTCTTCCTCGCCCACGGCCCGCCGGCGGATGTCGGAGAGGAATCCGTCGTTCGTCTCGCCCACCACCGGGTTCAGGGTCGTCGTCCGCGCATGCGCCGGCGTCGTCAGCAGGTGCCCGAGCAGAGCGTCCGCGACGCGGAACACGGACAGCGTCGAGGTCAGCAGGATCGGCGTCTCCAGAGCCCCGAGCTCGCGGAGCTGCGTAGCACCCACGAGCTTGCCGTAGCCGTTGCCGACCGAGAGGTTCGCGGGAAGGCTGCGGCGCTCGGCGGTGAGGGCGTCGGGGACGATGGCCGTCACTCCCGTGTGCAGACCGTCGCCGTGCAGCGTGGCGTGCCCCACCCGCACGCCGGGGACATCGGTGATGGCGTTCGCCGGGCCGCGCGCGAAGGCGCCGGACGGGACCCCGAGGTCGGCGAGACGGGGACGGGAGGACGAGGACGACGGCGGTGTCATGCTCCGATCCTCCCAGCGTCGGAGGGGCCGGCCGCAGTGCCGCGCCGGACGCTCCCGCGGGTCGAGCGCCCCTCCCGTGCGCTCGGTAGACTGGGCGGCACCACCCACACTCAGGCACGCTCACACAGTGCCGCATACATCGCTCGAGGAGACCTCCATGTCCGCCATTCCCGACAAGCCCGCACTCGAAGGTCTCGAAGCGAAGTGGGACGCCGCCTGGGCGGAGCAGGGTACGTACCTGTTCGACCGTCTGCGCGCCGCCGAGCTCGGCCGTGAGGGCGTCTACTCGATCGACACCCCGCCGCCCACCGCCTCCGGCAGCCTCCACATCGGTCACGTGTTCTCCTACACGCACACCGACGTCAAGGCGCGGTACGAGCGCATGCGCGGCAAGACCGTGTTCTACCCGATGGGCTGGGACGACAACGGCCTGCCCACCGAGCGCCGTGTGCAGAATTACTACGGTGTGCGCTGCGACCCGTCGCTCCCCTACGACGCCGACTTCACCCCGCCGTTCGAGGGCGGCGACAACAAGTCGAGCCGCGCCGCCGACCAGCAGCCGATCAGCCGTCGCAACTTCATCGAGCTGTGCGAGCGCCTCACGATCGAGGACGAGAAGCAGTTCGAGGCGCTGTTCCGTCAGCTCGGGCTGAGCGTGGACTGGACGCAGACCTACCGCACCATCTCCGACGACACGATCCGGCAGAGCCAGCTCGCCTTCCTCCGCAACATCGAGCGCGGCGAGGCCTATCAGGCCCTGGCGCCGACGCTGTGGGACATCGACTTCCGCTCCGCGATCGCGCAGGCCGAGCTCGAGGACCGCGACCAGCAGGCGGCGTACCACACGATCGAGTTCCCCTTCGCGGACGGTTCCGGCTCCATCGCGATCGACACCACGCGCCCGGAGCTCCTCCCCGCGTGCATCGCGATCGTGACCCACCCCGAGGGACCGCACAAGCACCTCATCGGCACGAAGGTCCGTACGCCCTACTTCGGCGCCGAGATCGAGATCCACGGCCACCACCTCGCCCAGCCCGACAAGGGCACCGGCGCCGCCATGGTCTGCACCTTCGGCGACGTGACCGACATCATCTGGTGGCGCGAGCTGCGCACCGCTGCCGGCGAGTCCCTGCCGAACATGACCACGATCGGTCTCGACGGCCGCTTCCTCCCCGAGGCCCCGTCGATCGTGGCCGACGCCGACGCCCGCGCCTGGTACGCGGAGAACGTGGCCGGCAAGACCGTCTTCAGCGCCCGCAAGGCGATCGTCGAGAAGCTGCAGGAGACCGGCGACATGACCGCCGTCGGCAAGCCCTTCCAGCACGCCGTGAAGTTCTTCGAGAAGGGCGACCGCCCGCTCGAGATCGTCTCGACCCGGCAGTGGTACATCCGCAACGGCGCCCGCGACGGCGAGCTGCGCGACCAGCTCCTCGCGCACGGTACCGAGCTGGCGTGGCACCCCGACTTCATGCGGGTCCGCTACGAGAACTGGGTCGGCGGCCTCACCGGCGACTGGCTCGTGTCCCGGCAGCGGTTCTTCGGTGTGCCGATCCCGCTCTGGTACGCGCTGGACGAGAACGGCGAGCGCGACTACGACCGCGTGCTCACCCCGGACGCGGCCGCGCTGCCCATCGACCCGACCACGGATGTGCCGGCCGGCTACACCGAGGCCCAGCGCGGCGTGCCGGGCGGGTTCGACGCCGAAGCCGACATCCTCGACACCTGGGCGACCTCGTCGCTGACCCCGCAGCTCGCGGGCGGCTGGCAGCGCGACGAGGAGCTGTGGCAGCTCACCGCGCCGTTCGACCTGCGCCCGCAGGGACAGGACATCATCCGCACCTGGCTCTTCTCGACCATGCTGCGCTCCACCCTCGAAGACGGCCGCGCCCCGTGGAAGAACGCCGCCATCTCCGGCTTCATCGTCGACCCCGACCGCAAGAAGATGTCGAAGTCGAAGGGCAACGTGGTCACCCCTGCCGACGTGCTCGATGCCCACGGCTCGGACGCGGTGCGGTACTGGGCGGCTTCCAGCCGCCTCGGCATGGACGCGGCCTTCGACCCGCAGAACCCGACCCAGGTGAAGATCGGCCGGCGTCTGGCGATCAAGGTGCTCAACGCCGCGAAGTTCGTGCTGTCGTTCCCGGTGCCCGCGGGCGCTCAGGTGACACACGCGCTCGACGCCTCGATGCTCACGGCGCTCGACGCGGTGGTGGCCGAGGCGACCGCGGCCTTCGACCGGTATGACGCGGCCAGGGCGCTCGAGCTGACCGAGGCGTTCTTCTGGACGTTCTGCGACGACTACCTGGAGCTCGTGAAGGAGCGCGCCTACAACCAGAACGACGTGGGCCAGGCCTCGGCCGCCCTCGCGCTGCGTCTGGCGCTGTCCACGCTGCTCCGCCTGCTCGCACCGGTGCTCTCCTTCGCCACGGAGGAGGCCTGGTCGTGGTTCGAGGAGGGCTCCGTGCACACCGCAGCGTGGCCCGAGAAGCTCGGCATCGAGGGCGACCCGGCCGTGCTGGCCGCCGCCAGCGAGGCGCTCATCGGCATCCGGCGCGCGAAGACCGAGGCGAAGGCGTCGCAGAAGACCCCGGTCTCCCGTGCCGCCATCGCCGCACCCGCCGCGAAGGTCGAGGCCTTGCGCGCCGCGGCGGACGACCTCCGCGCTGTCGGCCGCATCGCCGAGCTCGAGATCTCCGAGGCGGAGGAGTTCGCGGTCACCGCGATCGAACTCGCCCCGGTCGAGGCTTCCTGATGCAGCTCGGCACGCGCTGGGCCACGGGGGCGCAGCCCCCCGCGTCCGTCCCCGAGGCGTTGCGCCCCGCGATCGCCGGGGTCGAGTCCCAGGGCCTCACCGGCCACTGGACCCTCACCTGGCTCGAGGGCCGCGCGATCGCGGAGCTCGACGCCGGCTGGGAGGTCCTCCAGACCCCCTCCGGCGAGGTCATCGCCCGCCCCTTCTGATCGCCGAGACCCCGCTTCATCGTCGAGACCCCCTCCTCCCCACGCGGATAGGAGGGGGTCTCGACGCGTATCCGGGGTCTCGGCGTCAGCGGCGCGGGGCTCCGAGCTGCGCGAGGAGATGGTCGACGGCGTGCGGGTCATGCCGGCGGGCCTGCTGTTCGCGGAGGAGGTCGAGGGCGAGGGTCCGCCGCTGGGCCCGACGCTCGATCCGGTGCTCGACCACGGCGGTGACCCGGTCGGCGAGGCGCAACAGGCCGCGCTCCGCGCGCGTGGGACTGACGAGGTGCAGGGTGGCGGCGGTCATGATGCGTCCGTCGTCTCGGCCGTGGCGGCGCCTCCAGGCGTGGGGAGGTCGAAGATCTCGGCACGGAGGGAGACACGGCGCACGTCCGGGCCCTCCTGACCGCGGTACTGCGCGATCGCCTTCTCCACGACGGCCTCCAGTTCCGCCCGCAGCGACATCGCCTGCTCCGCGGTCATGTCGAGGTGCGTGGTGATGGTCAGACCCACGTCACGCCACCCCTCGGGGATGTCGGCATCGGAGCGGTTGAGGTACTGCATCAACGTCTCGTGCCGGAGCCGGAAGAACTCGGACGTCACGATCTGCGCCGCGGCACGGTTGGCCGGCGACATCTGCTCGTCCGGTCCCGGCACGTCGATGCGGCCCTTCGGGCGCTCCCACCACCGCTCCCGCGCCGTGCCACGACCTTCCACTTCGCGGATGAGGTCATGCGCGGCGAGGGCGCGGAGGTGGTAGCTGGTGGATCCCGAGGTCTCGCCCACGAGCGCCGCGAGAGAGCTGGCCGTCTGAGGGCCACGGGAGGCGAGCAGATCGAAGATCTTGACCCGCAGCGGATGCGCCAGCGCCTTGAGCGCTCCCGCATCCAGCGTCCGTACCTGCGTCTCATTCGTCATGCATGCAAAGGTACGCTTGCAAACAACTCTTTGCAAGCTTTTCTTTGCAACGCGGTCAGCTCACCGCATCCCGCGCCGCGACGAAGGCCGTTACACAGCGCTCGACCTGCTCGGCGGAGTGCGCGGCGGAGAGCTGCACCCGGATGCGCGCCTTCCCCCGCGGCACCACCGGGAAGCTGAACGCCGTCACGTAGACGCCCTGGTCCTGCATCGCCGCGGCGATCCGGGCTGTGAGCGCGGCATCACCGAACATGACCGGCACGATCGGGTGCTCTCCGGGAAGCAGATCGAAGCCTTCCTCCGCCATCCGGGTGCGGAACAGGGCTGCGTTGTCCCGCAGCCGCGCCCGCAGGTCCGCCGATCCCTCGACGAGGTCGAGTGCGGTCAGGGTACCGGCCACGATGGCCGGAGCGAGGGTGTTCGAGAACAGGTACGGACGGGAACGCTGACGCAGCAGCGCGACGATCTCCGCGTGGGAGGCGACGTACCCCCCGGAGGCGCCGCCCAACGCCTTGCCGAAGGTGCCGGTGTAGATGTCGACACGATCTGCGACGCCGCACAGCTCCGGCGTCCCCCGCCCGTTCTCCCCGACGAAGCCGACCGCGTGCGAGTCGTCCACGAAGACGAGGGCGTCGTACCGCTCGGCGAGGTCGCAGATCTCAGCGAGCGGGGCGATGTAGCCGTCCATCGAGAAGACGCCGTCGGTCACGATCACGCGGAACCGGGCATCGGCGGCCGCCCGCAACTGCTCCTCCAGATCCGCCATGTCGCGGTTGCGGTACCGGAGTCGGCGCGCCTTCGAGAGGCGGATGCCGTCGATGATGGACGCGTGGTTCAACTCGTCCGAGATGATCGCGTCCTCCGCGGAGAACAGCGTCTCGAAGACACCGCCGTTGGCGTCGAAGCAGGACGAGTAGAGGATCGCGTCGTCGGTGCCGAGGAAGTCCGCCAGCCGACGCTCGAGTTCGAGGTGCTGCTCCTGCGTGCCGCAGATGAAGCGCACGCTCGCGAGCCCGTACCCCCACTCGTCCAGGGCCGTCCGGGCCGCAGCGAGGATGCGGGGGTCGTCGGCGAGCCCGAGGTAGTTGTTCGCGCAGAAGTTGAGCACCTCGGCGCCGTCGGCCGTGATCTCCGCCCGCTGCGGACCGCGGATGCCGCGCTCATGCTTGGTGAGCCCGGCCTCCTCGATCCCCGCCAGCTCCCGCGCCACATGGTCCTTGAAGGTCGCGTACATCACAGCTCCGTCCAGTCGAGGATGATCTTGCCCGTGCCGGCGGACTCCGCCGCCGCGAATCCGCGCTCCCAGTCGCGCGCCGGCACGACCTCGGCGATCACGCGGCCGATGGCCGCCCGCAGTGTCGCACTCGTCTGCAGCATCGCCCCCATGGCGTTCCAGGTCTCGAACATCTCGCGACCATAGATGCCGGTGATGGTGAGCATATGCGTGACGAGCTTGCCCCAGTCGATGTCGAACCCGGTCGACGGCAGCCCGAGCATCGCGATCCGTCCGCCGTGGTTCATGTTGTCGATCATCGCCGGGAGCGCCGATGCCGCACCGCTCATCTCGAAGCCGATGTCGAAACCCTCGCGCATGCCGAGCGCCCGCTGCGCGTCGCGGATCTCCTGGCGGGAGACGTCGACGACGTCGTCTGCTCCCATCCCTCGCGCCATCTCCAGGCGCGGGCCGCTCACGTCGGTCCCCACGATGAAGCGGGCACCGGCATGCCGGGCGACGGCGATCGCCATCAGGCCGATCGGGCCGCAGCCGGTGACGAGGACGTCTTCGCCGACCAGAGGGAAGCGGAGGGCGGTGTGCACGGCGTTGCCGAGCGGGTCGAAGATCGCGCCGAGCTCCGGAGCGACCTCGGCGTGGTGGACCCACACGTTGGTCGCCGGCAGCGAGAGGTACTCGGCGAAGGCACCGTCGCGTTGCAGACCGAGCCCGATGGTGCGGATGCACATCTGCCGCCGTCCGGCACGACAGTTCCGGCAGGTGCCGCAGACGATGTGTCCTTCGCCGGAGACCCGGTCGCCGACGGCGATGTCATGGACGAGCGATCCGACCTCGACGACCTCGCCGTAGAACTCATGTCCCGGGATGAGGGGCGCGGAGATCGCGGAGGCCGCCCAGTCGTCCCATCGCCGGATGTGCAGATCGGTCCCGCAGATGCCGGTGCGGAGGACGCGGATGACGACCTCGCCGGGGCCGGCGGTGGGATCGGGTCGCTCCACGAGCGCGAGGCCGGCGCCGGGTTCCTCCTTGAACAGAGCCTTCATTCTCCGATCCCATCGCATACGTCGCTGTAGAACAATCGGCACCTTCTGCATCGTCTCTATAGCCAGGTCTACACTATCGACGTGGAACTCCATCAGCTCCAGATCCTCCGCGAACTCGGAGCCCTCGGCAGCGTGACGGCTGTCGCCGACACGCTCCGGGTCACCCCGTCCGCCGTCTCGCAGCAGCTCGCCGCGCTGCAGCGCTCCTTCCCCGCCCCGCTCACCCGTCGCCAAGGCCGCACGCTCGTGCTGACCTCTGCCGGCGAGGTCCTCGCGGCGGCCGGCGCCGAGGCCATCGATGCCATGGCCGCAGCGCGGCACGCGCTGGACGACTTCGAGGGCGCGGCGACCGGAGAGGTGAGCATTAGCGGGTTCCACAGCGTCGGTCAGGCGCTCTTCGGCCCGCTCGTGCGGGAGCTCTCCGGGAAGGAGGACGCGCCGACGGTACGCCTGACGGACGAAGATGTCGCGCAGAGCGAGTTCCCTGGGCTCACCGCGCGGTACGACCTCGTCCTCGCGCATCGGATGGAGCACTCCGCGCCGTGGCCGACCGCAGGCATCCGCGCTGTCGGTCTCGTCCGCGAGCCCCTGGACGTCGCGGTCGCCGCCGCACATCCTCTCGCCGGTCGCCGCACCCTCTCACCGGACGAGGTCGCCGACGAGCACTGGGTGACGAGCCGCGTGGGCTACTCCCCCGACGACGTGCTCCGTGCCGTCGCCGCCGTCGCCCGCCGCCCAGTCGAGGTCCGCCACCGCATCAACGACTACGGCGCGGTGTCGGCGGTTGTCGCGGCCGGCGGCGTCCTGGGAATGCTCCCCCGGTTCACCTCGCGCAGCGTCGACGATCGCGACATCGTACGCATCCCCCTGCGCGGCGTGAGCACGCACCGCATGATCGACGTCCTCGCGCGCCCGGAGAACCTGCGCCGCCGCTCGGTCCGTGTCGTCGTCGACGCCCTGCGAGAGGTGATGACCCGTCTGAGCACGGAACGTTCCGGGGATGGCGGTGGCTAGGCTCGGAGGATGAGCGACGCCACGAATCCGCTGCTGCAGCCGTCGACCCTCCCCTTCGGGCTCCCGGACTATCGGGCCATCCGCCCGGAGCACTACCTTCCCGCCTTCCGAGCCGGTTTCGCGGAGCAGCTCGCGGAGGTCGCGAACATCACCCGCGTGCGGTCGATGCCGACGTTCGAGAACACGCTCGAGGCGCTGGAGCGGTCGGGCGATCTCCTCGACCGGGTGGCGCACGCCTTCTACACGGTGAGCTCCGCCGACGCCACGCCGGAGATCCAGGCGATCGATGAAGAGCTCGCTCCGCTCATGGCCGCCCATGAGGACGGGATCACGCTGGATGCGGCGCTCTACGCCCGCGTGGCCCACGTGTACGACCAGCGTGAGGCGCTCGGCCTCGATTCCGAGCAGCGGTATCTCGTGGAGCGCTACCACCGAGAGATGACGCATGCCGGCGCCGGGCTCGACGACGACGCGAAGGCGCAGCTCACGGGTCTGAACCAGAAGCTGTCCGTGCTCACGAACACGTTCGAGCGGAACCTGCTGAGCGATACGAACGACCTCGCCGTGGTCTTCGACTCCGCCGCCGAGCTGGAGGGCCTGAGTGCGGGCGAGCTCTCGGCCGCGGCGCGCGCCGCGGCCGACCGTGGGCTCGACGGCCGCTACCTCCTCACCCTGCCGCTGTTCACCGGCCATCCGGTCCTCGCCCGGCTCGCGGTGCGGGAATCCCGTCGCCGGATCATGGCGGCGTCGCGCACGCGGGGCTCGCGCCACAACGGCAACGACAACCGCCCGGTGCTGCGCGAGATCGTGCGCCTCCGCGCCGAGCGCGCGCGCCTCCTCGGATATCCGTCGCATGCCGCGTACATCACCGCCGACGAGACGGCGGGCTCCCCCGAGGCCGTCGAGCGGATGCTGCGCCGGCTGGCTGCGCCGTCCGCCCGGAACGCCCGCGCCGAACGGGACGCGCTCCAGGCGATCGTCGACGAGACCGAGCCGGAGCCCTTCCCCGTGGAGGCCCACGACTGGGCGTTCTACACCGAGCGCGTGCGCACTGCCCGCTACGACATCGACACCGCCGCCCTGCGCCCCTGGTTCGACGCGGAGCGCGTGCTGCAGGACGGCGTGTTCTTCGCGGCGACCCGCCTGTACGGGGTGACGTTCCACGAACGGCACGACCTCGCGGCCTATCACCCGCAGGCCCGCGTGTTCGAGGTGCGCAACGCCGACGACTCTCCCCTGGGCCTCTACGTGCTCGATCTCTACACCCGCGACTCCAAGCGCGGCGGGGCATGGATGAACGCGATCGTCAGCCAGTCCCGGCTGCGCGGCAGCGCCCCGGTCGTGGTGAACAACCTCAACGTCCCGCAGCCCGGGGACGGCGAGCCCACGCTGCTGACGCTCGACGAGGTGACGACGCTGTTCCACGAGTTCGGGCACGCCCTACACGGCCTCTTCGCCACGGTGACGTATCCGCACTTCGCCGGGACCAACGTGTTCCGCGACGTCGTCGAGTTCCCCAGTCAGGTGAACGAGATGTGGATTCTCTGGCCGGAGGTCCTGGACCACTACGCCCGGCACCACGAGACCGGCGAGCCGCTGGATCCCGCCATCGTGCAGCGGCTGCGGGCGACTGCGACGTTCGATCAGGGGCACGCGACCAGCGAGTACCTCGCCGCAGCGTGGCTGGATCAGGCGTGGCACCGGCTCTCCACCGAGGACGCGGTGGAGGATGTCGCCGCGTTCGAGGCCGCAGCGCTGGCCGACATCGGGCTGGATGACCCCGCCGTGCCGACCCGGTATTCCTCCACGTACTTCGCGCACGTCTTCTCCGGCGGTTACAGCGCGGGGTATTACTCGTACATCTGGAGCGAGGTTCTCGACGCCGACACCGTCGAGTGGTTCCGAGAGAACGGCGGGCTCACCAGGGCCAATGGGGACCGTTTCCGCGACCGGCTGCTCGGGGTCGGCGGCTCGAAGGACCCGCTGGCCGCGTATCGAGACTTCCGCGGACGGGATGCGGAGATCGAACCGCTCCTGAAGCGCCGTGGACTGGACTCCTGAGTCGTGAGACCCTGAGCGCATGGACGCATTCCCCGACGCTCCCTTCGGCCCGGCGGACAGCCTGGAGCTGGACGCCGTTCCCCTCGCCGTCATCCGGCACGAGGGCATCCGCCTCGCCGACCTCCGCGACGCTTTCGACACCGGCTACGGGGCGATCGCCGCGGCCTTCGCCGCCGGCAGGCTGATCCCCACCGGACCGGCGCTCGCGATCTATCACGGCGATCCGATGGGCGTGTTCGATCTGGAGCTCGGCTTCGCGGTGCAGGCCCCACCGTCCGACCCGATCGCCACCGGCGACGGAACCGCCATCGTGGCGTCGGCCCTGCCGACCGGGCAGGCCGTCGCGACCACCGTCTTCGGCTCCTACGACGGTCTCGGCGCCGGATGGGCCGGGCTGGTCGCACGCGCCGCGGAGGCCGAGCTGCACCCACGCGGCCTCTGGATCGAGGTCTACGTCTCGGACCCGGATGTCGCTCCCGACGAACTCCGCACGGACCTGCTCATGCCGGTGGCGTGAGCAGGCACGCCTGCGATCTGCTCACCGCGTCCGCGGCGCGTGTCTGACCCGCCGGCGCCCGGCGTTCAGGCGCTCTTGCGCTTGCGCTCCATCACGATGGTGGGCGGGGCCCCCTCGTCGACGGCGGCACGGGTGATGATCACCTTCGCGACGTCCTCCGCAGACGGGATCTCGAACATCACCGGACCGAGCACGTCCTCCAGGATGGCACGGAGACCACGGGCACCCGTCTTGCGCTCGACCGCCAGATCCGCGATCGACCGCAGCGCGTCCTCCTCGAACTCCAGCTGGACGCCGTCGAGCTCGAACATGCGCTGATACTGCTTCACGAGCGCGTTGCGCGGCCCCGTGAGGATGTCGATGAGCGCGGCCTGGTCGAGTGGCGACACGTTGGTGACGACGGGCAGGCGCCCGATGAACTCCGGGATGAGCCCGAACTTGTGGAGGTCTTCCGGGAGCACTTCGCTGAAGAGGTCGAGGTCCTTGCCCTTGTCGTGCAGCGGAGCGCCGAAGCCGACGCCGTGCTTGCCGACGCGCGCGGAGACGATGTCCTCCAGCCCGGCGAAGGCACCGGCCACGATGAAGAGCACGTTCGAGGTGTCGATCTGCAGGAACTCCTGGTGCGGGTGCTTGCGACCGCCCTGCGGCGGCACCGAGGCGACCGTGCCCTCGATGATCTTCAGCAGCGCCTGCTGCACACCCTCGCCCGACACATCGCGGGTGATCGACGGGTTCTCGGCCTTGCGGGCGATCTTGTCGACCTCGTCGATGTAGATGATGCCCTGCTCGGCGCGCTTCACGTCGTAGTCCGCGGCCTGGATGAGCTTGAGGAGGATGTTCTCGACGTCTTCGCCGACGTAGCCGGCCTCCGTCAGCGCGGTCGCGTCGGCGACGGCGAACGGCACGTTGAGGCGCTTGGCGAGCGTCTGCGCCAGATAGGTCTTACCGCAGCCCGTCGGGCCGATGAGCAGGATGTTGCTCTTCGCGATCTCGATCTCTTCGGCCTTCTGCTCGGCCGGCTGCAGCGTGCCGTGGGCGCGGACGCGCTTGTAGTGGTTGTAGACGGCGACGGAGAGGGCGCGCTTCGCGGGCTCCTGTCCGACGACGTACTCCTCGAGGAACGTGAAGATCTCGCGAGGCTTCGGAAGCTCGAACTCGGCCACGCCCTCGGCGGACGACTCCGCCATGCGCTCTTCGATGATCTCGTTGCAGAGCTCGACGCACTCGTCGCAGATGTACACGCCGGGTCCGGCGATGAGCTGCTGCACCTGCTTCTGGCTCTTTCCGCAGAACGAGCACTTGAACAGGTCAGCGCTTTCACCGATGCGGGCCATGCGCGTCCTCCTCGGGGGGATCAGGATCGTTCTTCGAGCCTAACCGCTGCATACGACACCGGGCCGCATTGGCGACGAGTCGTTCGGCGGGTCCGGCGGATGACGGTGTCTCCGCCGTCATTCCGCGGGGAGGCAGCCGCCGTCCATGATGTATCCCCCGACATCGATCCGGACGTCGTCCGGACGCACCTCCCCGAAGACGCAGCCGCCCTCGGGACCGTCGGCACCGAACGCCACCGCGCGCGCATCTCCCCGTGCGACGTGATGGACGAGGCCGACCTCGCGCAAGGCGTCCTCGACGGAGGTCACAGAGATCGTGCTCTCCGCGCGCAGTGCTTCGAGACGCACGCGGAGGTCCGCCACCGGCTGCTCGGCGGCCGCCCGCGCCTCGGCCGACGTCTCCATCCGCTCACGATGCCGGTCGTTCTGTTCCATCGCGTGTTCCGGGTCGTACGGCGCACACTCCGGCGGAAGCTCGGCGCCGTCCACCTGCGGGCAGGCGACGGTCGGAGTCACGGTCGGCGTCGGCTCTCTGGCGGTGACGTCGGCCGGCGCCGCTGCGCAGCCGCCGAGAAGCAGGATCGCCGCCAGCACGAGCGTCACTCGCCCGGGGCGGGCGCGGACGCCGGAGGTCGCCATCATGCCGCCATGAAACCACAGCACCGGCGTCACGCGCACGCTGCTCGAACGACGAGGGCCCCGCCGCGCGGTACGCGACAGGGCCCTCAGCCATCCTGACGTGTCGTCAGACCATGCTCTTCGTGTGCCAGACCGTCTTGACCTCGGTGAAGGCGGCGATCCGCTCCGGCGACGCGACCACGTCGCCGGGGGCGAGCACGCGCTTCAGCGTGTCCGCTGCGGCGATCTGCATGTCGACCCACTCCAGCGCACCGGCGCCGGCGAGGTCGAGGGCGTTCACGTCCTGGTGCGAGGCGAGCCAGGGGGCGATCTCGGCCGGCGAACCGGTGAGCACGTTCACCACGCCGCCGGGGACGTCGCTGGTCGCGAGCACCTCGGCGAGACTGATCGCGGAGAGCGGGTACTGCTCGCTCGCGACCACGACGACGGTGTTCCCGGCGACGAGGGCCGGGGCGACGACAGAGACCAGGCCGAGCAGCGCCGAGTCCTGCGGCGCCACGATGGCGACCACACCGGTGGGCTCTGGCACCGAGATGTTGAAGTACGGACCGGAGACGGGGTTCGCGTTGCCCGCCACCTGGGCGTACTTGTCGCACCACCCGGCGTACCAGACCCAGAGATCGATCGCCTCGTCGACCTGCGCCGTGGCCGCCGAGGACGAGATGCCCTCCTGCGCCACGATCTCGTCGACGAATTGTGCGCGACGTCCCTCGAGCACCTCGGCGACGCGGTAGAGCACCTGGCCGCGGTTGTAGGCCGTCGCCCCCGACCAGCCCTTGACGGCGGCGCGCGCGGCGACGACCGCATCGCGAGCGTCCTTGCGGGAGGCCTTGGCCGCGTTGGCGAGGAAGGCGCCCTTGCGGGAGACGACCTCGTACGTGCGTCCGGACTCGCTGCGGGGGAAGGCCCCGCCGATGGCGAGCTTGTAGGTCTTCGGAACGGTCAGTCGCTTGCTCATGCTGCGGCTCCCTTGAGGTAGGCGGTGAGCCCCTGGCGACCGCCCTCGCGGCCGAATCCGGACTCCTTGTAGCCGCCGAACGGGCTCGACGGGTCGAAACGGTTGAACGTGTTCGCCCACACGACGCCCGCACGCAGCCGATCCGCGACCGCGAGGATGCGCGAGCCCTTGTCGGACCAGATGCCGGCGGAGAGACCGTACGGGGTGTTGTTGGCCTTCGCGATCGCCTCGGCGGGCGTCCGGAAGGTGAGGACCGACAGCACCGGGCCGAACACCTCGTCGCGGGCGATGCGGTGCGAGGCCTCGACCCCGGTGAAGATCGTCGGAGCGAACCAGAAGCCCTGCTCCGGGATCGCGCAGTCGGCAGTCCAGCGCTCCGCGCCCTCGGCCTCGCCGATGTCGCTCAGCTCGCGGATGCGGGCGAGCTGCGCGGCGGAGTTGATCGCGCCGATGTCCGTGTTCTTGTCGAGCGGGTCGCCGAGACGCAGCGTCGACAGCCGGTTCTTCAGCCGGTCGACGACCTCGTCGTGGATCGACTCCTGCACCAGCAGGCGGCTGCCCGCACAGCACACGTGGCCCTGGTTGAAGAAGATGCCGTTGACGATGCCCTCGACGGCCTGATCGATCGGCGCGTCGTCGAACACGATGTTCGCGGCCTTGCCGCCCAGCTCCAGCGTCAGCTTCTTGTTCGTCCCCGCCACGGCACGGGCGATGTCGCGACCCACACCCGTCGAGCCGGTGAAAGCGACCTTGTCGACGTCCGGATGACGGACCAGGGCGGCACCGGTCGCCCCGGCTCCGGTGACGATGTTCACCACACCGGCGGGAAGATCGGCCTGCTGCAGGATCTCGGCGAAGATCAGTGCCGTCAGCGGCGTGGTCTCGGCCGGCTTGAGCACGACCGTGTTCCCGGCCGCCAGCGCGGGCGCGAGCTTCCACGCGAGCATCAACAGCGGGAAGTTCCACGGGATGACCTGACCGGCGACGCCCAACGCACGCGGGTTCGCGCCCAGACCGGCATAGTCGAGCTTGTCAGCCCAGCCCGCGTAGTAGAAGAACCAGGACGCGACGAGCGGCACGTCCACATCGCGGCTCTCCTTGATGGGCTTGCCGTTGTCGAGGCTCTCGGCGACGGCGAGCTCGCGGGCGCGCTCCTGCACGAGGCGGGCGATGCGGAACAGGTACTTGCCCCGGTCGCGGCCGCTCATGCGCGACCAGACCTTGTCGTAGGCGCGACGGGCCGCGGCGACGGCGCGGTCGATGTCCGCGTCGTCGGCGGAGGCGATCTCGGCGATCTCCTTCTCCGTCGCCGGGGAGATGGTGCGGAAGGGGGTGCCGGAGCCGTCGACGAACTCGCCGTCGATGAACAGCCCGTAGCTGTCCTTGAGGTTCAGCACCGCCGTGGACTCCGGAGCCGGAGCGTATTCCAGGAATGACATGTCGGGTGTCCTAGTCGATCGTGACGTAGTCGGGGCCGGAGTAGTGGCCGGTGGTGAGCTTCTGGCGCTGCAGGAGCACGTCGTTGAGCAGGCTCGAGGCGCCGAAGCGGAACAGGTGCGGCTGGAGCCACTCCTCCCCCACGGTCTCGGCGACGGTGACGAGGTACTTGACCGCGTCCTTCGACGAGCGGATGCCGCCGGCGGGCTTCACGCCGATGCGCTCCCCCGTCCCGCGATACCAGTCGCGCACCGTCTCCAGCATGAGCAGCGTGGTCGGCAGCGTCGCCGCCGGCTGCACCTTGCCCGTCGAGGTCTTGATGAAATCGCCCCCGGCGAGGATCCCGAGCCAGGAGGCGCGCTTGATGTTGTCGTACGTGTTCAGCTCGCCGGTTTCGAGGATCACCTTGAGCGAGGCGTACGAGCCGTCCTCACGGCGGCACGCTTCCTTGACCTGGGCGATCTGATCGAACACCAGCCCGTAGCGGCCGGACAGGAACGCACCGCGGTCGATGACCATGTCGATCTCGTCGGCGCCCGCGGCGACCGCTTCCGCGGTGTCGGCGAGCTTGATCGCGAGGGAGGACCGGCCGCTCGGGAAGGCGGTGGCCACCGCGGCGACCGAGATGAGGCCGTCGTCGGGGTCGCCGTGCAGGCTGCCGAGAGCCTCGACCGCTCCGGCGACCATGTCGCCGTAGACGCACACGGCCGCCACCCGAGGCGTGGACGGATCCGCCGCATCCGGGTTCTTCGCCTTGGCGACGAGCGAACGGACCTTGCCAGGGGTGTCCGCCCCCTCCAGGGTGGTCAGGTCGATCAGCTTGATGATCGTGTCGAGTGCCCATGCCTTCGACGTCGTCTTGATGGAGCGCGTGCCGAGGCCGGCAGCGCGCTGCTCCAGCCCGACGGCGTCCACGCCGGGGAGGCCGTGCAGGAAACGACGGAGGGTCGCGTCGTCCGGCTCACCGCCGAGGACGTCCACCGCCGTCCTGCGGCTGAGTTCTGTCGTCGTCACTGTTCCTCCAACAATGCTCGTGCTGTGGTCTCATCGGTCACCAGGACCCCGCACAGGCCGCTGGTCACGACCGTGCGCGCGATGTCGTGCTTGGCGGGGCCCGCCGTCACGAAGATGGCCCGCGCGGCACCGCGCAGGCGGTCGAGCGAGACGCCGACCGTGCGGGCGTCCAGCTGCGGGTCGACGATGTTGCCCTCGGCGTCGACGTAGCGCCCGAGGACGTCGCCGACGGCACCGCGACGTGCCAGCTCCTCCACGTCGGCGGCCGTGAGATAGCCGTTCTCGACGTGGGCGGAGGTCGCATCGCACGGTCCGGCGGTGAACAGGAACGCCTGGGCGTCCGCCGCCTCCTCCAGCACGGCCGCGACGGTGCGGTCGCCTTCGATGGCCTGCTTCGTCTCGACGTGCTCCAGGATCGCGGGGCTCGGCAGCAGCGAGACCTGGCCGGACGCGCGCTGGGCGATGGTCACCGCGAGTCCTGCGGCCCCTCCCGAGCGCCGGTTGAGGCTGACACCGCCGTTGAGCTGCACGACGGTGACGCCGTTCGCCCAGCCGTCGGGCAGGGCCTCGGCCACGGCGCGGAGGGTCTTGCCCCAGCTCACGCCGAGCGTGCGCGGAACCGGACGGAGGGCGGTCAGGAAGTCGGCGGCCGCCTGAGCGACGCGCTCCAGGGTGCCCTCGTCGCCCTCCGGCGAGGGGACGACCACCGCGTCGGTCAAGCCGAACCGCTCCACGAGCTCGCGTTCGAGGCCGAGCCGACGGGCGCGCGGGTGGACGATCTCGATGCGGACGATGCCGCGCTGACGCGCCTGCGTAAGGAGGCGCCCGACCTTCCAGCGGGAGATCTTCAGGAGACCACCGATCTCGTCCTGCGTCTTGTCCTCGTCGTAATACAGCTCGGCGACCCGGACCATGAGCAGATCTTCTTCCACGGTGTCCTCCTTCCTCCTCCAGGGTAGGCCGGATTCAGCGTTCGCGCACCCATCTGCTCATATGCGCAGTCCCGCCATCCTCCCGCGCGCATTCGCCGGAGACGCGAGAAGGACGCCCGTCGATTCGACGGGCGTCCTTCTCTGCGGGTGCGGACTACGCGCGCTTGCGCGAGGTGAGCACCTGGTCGACGATGCCGTACTCCAGCGCCTCGTTGGCCGAGAGGATCTTGTCGCGATCGATGTCGCGGTTGACCTGCTCGACCGGCTTGCCGGTGTGACGGGCCATGGTCTCCTCCAGCCAGGTGCGCATGCGGAGGATCTCCGCCGCCTGGATCTCGATGTCGGAGGCCTGACCGTGGCCGGCCTCCCCCATCGCCGGCTGGTGCATCAGCACGCGCGCATTCGGCAGGGCGAGACGCTTGCCGGGGGCACCGGCCGCGAGCAGCACGGACGCGGCCGAGGCCGCCTGGCCGAGCACGACGGTCTGGATCTGCGGCGCGACGTACTGCATCGTGTCGTAGATCGCCGTCATCGCGGTGAACGAGCCACCGGGCGAGTTGATGTACATGGTGATGTCGCGCTCGGAGTCCTGGCTCTCCAGGACGAGGAGCTGTGCCATGACGTCGTCGGCCGACGCGTCGTCGACCTGCACGCCGAGGAAGATCACGCGGTCTTCGAACAGCTTGTTGTACGGGTCCTGGCGCTTGAAGCCGTAGGCGGTGCGCTCCTCGAACTGCGGCAGCACATACCGGCTGGAGGGCAGGTTTCCGGCGGACTGGAACGTGGGTGTGTACATGGTGTCCTCTCGAATCCTCACTCGACGCCCGTGCCGCCGCCGCCGGTGACGTCGCTGGCGTGCTCGCGGATGTGGTCGACGAAGCCGTACTCGAGGGCCTCCTCCGCCGTGAACCAGCGGTCGCGGTCGCCATCGGCGTTGATCTGCTCGACGGGCTTGCCGGTCTGCGACGCGGTGATCTCGGCGAGGCGCTTCTTCATCGACAGGATGAGCTGCGCCTGGGTCTGGATGTCGCTCGCGGTGCCGCCGAAGCCGCCGTGCGGCTGGTGCAGCAGCACGCGGGCGTTCGGCGTGATGTAGCGCTTGCCCTTGGTGCCGCTCGTCAGCAGCAGCTGGCCCATGGACGCGGCCATGCCGATGCCGACGGTGACGATGTCGTTCGGCACGAACTGCATCGTGTCGTAGATCGCCATGCCCGCGGTGATCGAGCCGCCGGGCGAGTTGATGTAGAGGTAGATGTCCTTCTCGGAGTCTTCGGCGGCGAGAAGGAGGATCTTCGCGCAGATCTCGTTGGCGTTGTCGTCTCGCACCTCCGAGCCGAGCCAGATGATGCGGTCCTTCAGCAACCTGTCGAAGACGCTTGTCGCGACGAGGGGTTCAGCCATGTCAGCTCCTGCTTCCGTGTTTCAGTGATTCGAATCTACCGGCGCGCGCACAGCCCCTAGGTCGTGTTCGCCGTCGGCATATCAGGTGTCGCTGCCGGCGATCTCGTGCGCGTACGCCGTCATCGACCGGTGGTAGCGCGGCAGGTGCGGGACGAGCGCGAGGATGGCCACCGACAGGCCCTGCGCGGGCCGGCCGGCACTCGCGAGGATGAGGGCGTGCACCACCGCGACCGCGTCCCGATACGGACCGTCCGCCGCGATCTCCTCCTCGGCGCGGATCACCCGCAGCGCCTCGTCGTAGTCTCCGAGGTTGCGCAGCGAGCTCGCGAGCTGGATCACGCACTGCGGGCGATGCTCCTCGTCGAGGCCGAGCGCCAGGGCGCGACGGTACAGCTCCACGGCCTCCGCCGGGCGTCCCGCGGAATCGCGGGCACCGGCGCGCTCGAACTCGGCCCTGGCGTCGTCCGCACCCCGCTCGGCGGCGAGGGCGTCGATGCGCGCGATCGTCTCGTCGCCGACCTCCTCTCCGGAGGCCTCCGCCCACACCTGCTCGATGCGGTCGTCCCAGCTCGTCATCCCGTCGTCCTTCCCTCGATGAGAAAGAGGGCGGATGCCGCAGCACCCGCCCTCTTCACTCGACCGTGCCGATCACTCGGCGGTGTCGGCGTCCTTCTTGGCCGGAGCCTTCTTCGCCGCCGGCTTCTTGGCGGCGGGCTTCTTCTCCGCAGCGGGCTTCTCGTCCGCGTCGGCATCCTTCTTGGCGGGAGCCTTCTTCTTCGCGGCCGGCTTCTCCTCGGCCTCGGCGGGCTTCTCGTCCTCGGACTCGGCCTCGTCGTCGGTCACGACGAAGTCGGAGAGGTCGACGGCCTTGCCGTTGGTGTCCACGACCTTGACCTTGCCCAGGGCGATCGCGAGCGCCTTGTTCCGGGCGACCTCGCCGACCAGCGCGGGGAGCTGGTTCGAGGACTGCAGCGCCTCGACGAACTCCTGCGGCGCCATGCCGTACTGCGCGGCGGACTGGATGAGGTACTGCGAGAGCTCCTCCTGCGAGACCTGCACGTCGGCCTGCTCGGCGATCGTGTCGAGCAGCACCTGCGTGCGGAACTGCTTCTCGCTGGCCTCGGTCACCTCGGCGCGGTGCACGTCGTCCTCGAGACGGCCCTCGCCCTCGAGGTGGTTGTGCACCTCGTCCTCGATGAGCTGCGGCGGGACCGGGATCTCGATCTGCGCGAGCAGCGTCTCGACGAGCTTGTCGCGGGCGGCGGAGCCCTGCGTGAAGACGCCCTGCTGCTCGACGCGCTCGCGCAGGCTGTCGCGCAGCTCTGCGATGGTGTCGAACTCGCTCGCGATCTGCGCGAACTCGTCGTCGGCCTCGGGAAGCTCGCGCTCCTTGACGGCCTTGACGGTGACGGAGACCTCCGCCTCCTTGCCGGCGTGGTCGCCACCGACGAGGGCGGAGCGGAAGGTGGTGTCCTCACCGGCGGTGAGCGACTCGATCGCGTCGTCGATGCCCTCGAGGAGCTCGCCGGAGCCGATCTCGTAGGAGACGCCCTCGGCGCGGTCGATCTCGCTGCCGTCGATGGTGGCGACGAGGTCCAGCTCGACGAAGTCGCCCTTGGCTGCGGGGCGGTCGACGGGGATGAGCGTGCCGAAGCGGGCGCGCATGTTCTCCAGCTCGGCGTCGAGGGCGGCCTCGTCGGCCTCCACGGCGTCGACCTCGAGGGTGATGCCCGCGTAGTCGGGGAGCTCGATCTCCGGGCGCACGTCGACCTCGACGTCGACGAGCAGGTCGCCCGAGAAGTCCTTCTCGTTGGGCCACTGCGTGATCTCGGCCGACGGACGACCGACGATGCGGAGCTTGTGCTCGGCGGTCGCCTCGCGGAAGAACTTGTCCAGGCCCTCGTTGACGGCGTGCTCGATGACGGCGCCGCGGCCGATGCGCTGGTCGATGATCGGAGCCGGCACCTTGCCCTTGCGGAAGCCGGGGATCTGGACGTCCTGCGCGATGTGCTCGTAGGCGTGCGCGATGCTCGGCTTGAGGTCGTCCGGGGTGACCGTGATGGTGAGCTTGACCCGGGTCGGGGTCAGCTTCTCGACGGTGCTGTTCGCCATGCTGGTGTGTTCTCCTTGTGGTTTCCGCGCGGAACGCGGCTGAAAGGTCGTGGGGTCGAGTCGGGGCGACAGGAGTTGAACCTGCGACCTCCCGCTCCCAAAGCGGGCGCTCTACCAAGCTGAGCTACGCCCCGGGGAATCCGCACGCAGATTCAGCCCCATCGAGTCTAACGGACAGGAGCACGCCCGACCGTCCGCTATGATCGATGGAGTCCGGACTCCGGTTCCGGGGGTGTAGCTCAATGGTAGAGTCTCAGTCTTCCAAACTGATTGCGCGGGTTCGATTCCCGTCACCCCCTCCACGTCGTCACCTCGGTCGAATACGCTGACAGGATCAGCTCCCGACCGGAAGGCCTGCCGAGATGAGCGCCTCGTGACCGCCCCTCCGCCGTCGGTTGCCGCGACCGCCATGGTGCCGGCTCCGGGTGGGCATCGCCTCCCGGCCGTCCTCTCCTCCCCGTCCGGCGTCCCCCGGCCGCCGCGCGACCGGCGATCGCTCAGGGGCGTCCTCGCCGGCACCGTCGGCACGGTCGCGGTGTTGACCGGTCTCGGCATCACGCAGCTCGTCGCGAACCAGGGATACGACGAGGCCGCCAGCGGGGTCGAGGACGCCACCCGATCGGTGACCGCCCAGCAGACGGAACTCCGGCAGCGGACCGCCGATCTGATCGCGGCGACGGATGCCGGCCATGTCATCATCGACACCGGCGCGCCCGCCCTCGCCGTTCCCGAGGACCTCTGGGCGGCCCTGGACTCCGCCGTGGCGGAGGGCGAGACCACCGGCGGCGAGGCCGAGGACGTCCTCGCGACGCGGCTCCCGGCCGACGAGACGAAACCCGGCTGGTTCTGGGACCTCTTCGCCGCGACGAGCCGTCTCGCCGAGGACCAGCGCATCCTGCGCGACGTCGCCGAGTCGATGGACAGCGCCTCCACGTCCGCCGCCGCGAGCGTGGACGCGGTCCGGACGAACGGCGTGGCCGTGCTCACCACCGCGGCCGAGGCCGCCGGCGCCTTCGAGAGCGCGCATCCGTCGACCCGCAACGCCGCCGTGATCGCTCTGCGCGGAGCCGCCGCGGATGCTCTCGCCGTCACCGAGGTCGACGACGCGGCTGCGGCCGCCTACGTCGCCCTGCAGAAGGCGGCCACCGATGTCGTCGCGGCCGAGGACGCGGAGCTCGCGGAGAAGGCGGGCCCACTGCGGAACGCCCGGCTCGAGGTCGAGGCCTTCGCCCGCTCGCTCGCGCCCGGCGTCCTGTTGGAGTTCGACTGGGCACCCGTCGTCAACGGCGCCGGGTACAACGGCAGCATGGGCGGCTACACCACCTGGTGGTGGGACGAGCCGGGACGCGCGGTCATCGAGCTATCGAACTCGGTCGCGGAGCAGTGGCCCGCAGAGCGCAGCAGAGCGCTCGTCGCCCACGAGGTGGGTCATGCCATCAGCGTGAAGTGTCAGGACATGTACGACTCGTCCACGCAGGACAGCATCGAGAAGTGGGCGACGGCCTGGGCCATCAGCATGGGCTTCACGGACGACGCCAACGGCGTATGGGCCTACGGGTATCCCCCGCAGAACTACATCGACGCCGCGGCCGGCTGCCGCTGAGACGGAAGAAGCCGCCGTGATCATCACGGCGGCTTCTCCTCTCACTCAGTCGGCGGTCACTGACCCCGACGCTCGCGCAGCTGAGTGAGGGCGTCCTCCAGGAGCTGGACGGCCTCTTCGTCCGTCCGGCGCTCCTTCACGTAAGCGAGGTGCGTCTTGTACGGCTCGGCCTTCGCGACGGCGGGAGGGTTCTCCTTGTCGCGCCCGGCCGGGAGACCCGACTGCGGGTGGTCGATGATCTCCGGGATCTCCTCCTCGGGGAGGCCGGCGGCGAAGTAGCGCACCGTCTCGTTGCCGAGGCCGTCCCAGTACGACACCGCGATGCGGTCGGCGTGATAGCCGTGGTCCTGCTCCCCCATGGGACCGGAACCGACACGGGTACCGCGGATCGCGTTTCCACCGGTAGCCATCAGATCACCTCGAACTTCGTGATGAGGCCGAGCGCCACGATGGCGATGAACCACGTGAGCGCCAGGACGACGGTGAAGCGGTTCAGGTTCCGCTCCGCGAGACCGGAGGAGCCGACCGCAGTGGTCATGCCGCCGCCGAACATGTCGGACAGGCCGCCACCGCGACCCTTGTGCAAGAGGATGAGGAGAGTCAGCAGGACGCTGGTGATGCCCAGCACGACCTGCAGGACGAACTCGAGAATTGCCACGGAAAGAGCCTTTCGCTGGGGCCGGAGCGCCCCCGTAACGGTCAAGTATACGGTGCAGCGGGGCCGGAGCCCCGCCGCACTCACACGCCGACGTGCTTCTCGAAACGGATGATCGCCGCGAACTCGTCGACGACGAGGCTCGCGCCGCCGACCAGAGCGCCGTCCACGTCGGGCTCGCGCATGAAGCTGGCGATGTTCGCCGCCTTGACGGAGCCGCCGTAGAGGATGCGGGTGCGCGCAGCCGCCTCGTCGCCGAGGACCTTCGCGATCACGCCGCGGAGCGCCGCGCACACGTCCTGCGCCTGCTGCGGCGTGGCCGCCTGACCCGACCCGATGGCCCAGACCGGCTCATACGCGACGACGATGTCGGCCGAGGGCGAGACGCCCTGCAGCGCGGCCTCGAGCTGTCCAGCCGGAACCGCGCTGGCGCCGAACTTCTCCAGGTCCTCCGCCGTCTCACC
Source organism: Microbacterium meiriae (assembly GCF_040686935.1). Classification (NCBI taxonomy): domain Bacteria; kingdom Bacillati; phylum Actinomycetota; class Actinomycetes; order Micrococcales; family Microbacteriaceae; genus Microbacterium; species Microbacterium meiriae. The sequence goes on along the minus strand of NZ_JBFBMF010000002.1, from coordinate 133,703 downwards.
GACGCAGATCACCGGGGAGAGGCCGTGCTTGAGAGCAGCCTTCACCTTGCCGGCCACGATCTCGTCGGACTCGGCGTGGTACTCGCGACGCTCGGAGTGCCCGATGATGACGTACTTCGCGTCGAGCTTCGCCAGGAACGCCCCGGAGATCTCGCCGGTGTACGCCCCGGAGTCGTGCGCCGAGACGTCCTGCGCACCGAACGCGAACGGGATCTTGTCCGCGTCGATCAGCGTCTGCACGCTGCGGATGTCGGTGAAGGGCGGGAAGACCGCCACCTCCACGGATCCGTCCTCGTGCTTGGCGTCCTTCAGCGTCCAGTGCAGCTTCTGCACGAACGCCACCGCCTGCAGGTGATCCAGGTTCATCTTCCAGTTGCCCGCGATCAGCGGGGTACGGGAGCTCACGCCCATCCGAGGACCTCCAGCCCAGGTAGTTTCTTGCCCTCGAGGAATTCGAGGCTCGCGCCGCCGCCGGTCGAGATGTGCCCGAACTGGTCGTCGGTGAATCCGAGCTGACGGACGGCTGCGGCGGAGTCGCCGCCACCGACCACGCTGAGGCCGTCGACCTCGGTCAGCGCCTGCGCGACCGCCTTCGTCCCTGCGGCGAAGGCCGGGAACTCGAACACGCCCATCGGGCCGTTCCAGAACACGGTCTTCGATCCGCGGATGACCTCGGCGAAGCGCGCCGCGGTGTCCGGCCCGATGTCGAGGCCGATGCCCGACGAACCGAACGCCGTCTCCTCGATCGCGTCCGCGGCGGCCACCTCGTGGTCCCCGTCGGCACCGAAGGACGCGGCGACGACCACGTCGGTGGGGAGCACGAGCTCCACGCCGCGCTCGGCCGCCTCGGCGATGTATCCGCGCACGGTCTCGAGCTGGTCCTCCTCGAGGAGGCTCGACGCGACGGCATGCCCCTGCGCCTTCAGGAAGGTGAAGAGCATGCCGCCGCCGACCAGGATGCGGTCGACCCGCGGGAGCAGGTGCGAGATGACTCCGAGCTTGTCGCTCACCTTGGACCCGCCGAGCACCACCGCGTACGGCCGCTCCGGATTCTCCGTCAAGCGGTCGAGCACGTCGAGCTCGGTCGCGATCAGGAGGCCGGCCGCCGAGGGCAGCAGCTTCGCGAGGTCGTAGACGCTCGCCTGCTTGCGGTGCACGACGCCGAAGCCGTCGGACACGAGCACGTCGCCCAACTCCGCGAGCTGGGCCGCGAAGGCACCACGCTCTGCCTCGTCCTTCGAGGTCTCCCCCGGGTTGAACCGGAGGTTCTCGATCACGACGACCTGGCCGTTCTCGAGGGACGCCACGGCGTCCTTCGCGGCTTCGCCGACCGTGTCGCCCGCGAAGGCGACCGGTGCGCCGAGCAGCTCGGACAGTCGCTGCGCGACCGGCTCCAGGCTGAACTGCGGATCGGGCGCGCCGTCGGGGCGTCCGAGGTGCGAGCAGACGACGACGCGGGCGCCCGCGTCGATGAGGGTCTTCAGGGTCGGCAACGAGGCGCGGACACGGCCATCGTCCGTGATGATCCCGTCCCGCAGGGGGACGTTCAGATCACAACGGACGATGACGCGCTTGCCCTCGAGCGAACCCAGTGAGTCCAGGGTGCGCAGAGTCATGTGTCGGAGCTCAGATGCGCTCGGCGACGTACTCGGTCAGGTCGACGAGACGGTTGGAGTAGCCCCACTCGTTGTCGTACCAGCTCGAGACCTTGATCAGGTTGCCGCTGACGTTGGTGAGCGTGGAGTCGAAGATCGACGAGTGCGGGTTGTGCACGATGTCGCTCGACACGATCGGGTCCTCGTTGTACTGCAGGTACCCGGCCAGGCGACCCTCGGCCGCGGCCTTCTTGTAGGCCTCGTTGACCTCGTCCACCGTGAGGTTCTCGCGGTCCGTGATGAGGGTGAGGTCGACGATCGAGCCCGTGGGGACCGGCACGCGGTACGACGAGCCGCTGAGCTTGCCGTTCAGCTCGGGCAGCACGAGGCCGATGGCCTTCGCAGCACCCGTCGAGGCCGGCGTGATGTTGATCGCGGCGGCGCGGGCGCGGCGGAGGTCCTTGTGCGGGCCGTCCTGCAGGTTCTGGTCGGCGGTGTACGCGTGGGCCGTCATCATGAAGCCGCGGTCGATGCCGAAGGCGTCGTTGAACACCTTGGCCAGCGGCGCGAGGCAGTTCGTGGTGCAGGAGGCGTTGGAGATGATGTGGTCCGTCTCCGGGTTGTACGTCTCCTCGTTCACGCCCATGACGATGGTGCGGTCGTCACCCGTGGCCGGAGCCGAGATGAGGACCTTCTTCGCACCGGCCTCGATGTGCTTGCGCGCGGCGTCGGCGTTGGTGAAGAAGCCGGTGGACTCGATGACGATGTCCACGCCCAGCTCGCCCCACGGGAGGTTGGCGGGGTCGCGCTCTGCGAAAGCCTTGATCTCCTTGCCGTCGACGGTGATGCTGTCGTCGTCGTACGTGATCTCGGCGTCGAGGACGCCGCTGACCGAGTCGTACTTCAGCAGGTGCGCCAGGGTCTTGTTGTCGGTGAGGTCGTTGACCGCGACGATCTCAAGGTCTGCTCCCTGCGCGAGAGCTGCGCGGAAGTAGTTGCGTCCGATGCGGCCGAAGCCGTTGATACCGATCTTGACAGACACTCAGGTCTCCCTGTTTCTCATGCGCCGAGCGCCGCCGTCGAGCGTGCGCCATGCGCGGGTTTTTTGGCTGAGATGGCGCCCCGACGAGCCGTGGGCCCGCCGGGACGCGACCCGATTACGACAGTACCAGCAGGCCGTTCGTCTGCTGACGGGCGACCTCGAGGCGCTGGGCGACGTTCTCCCAGTTGGCGATGTTCCACGCGGCCTTGACGTAGTCGGCCTTCACGTTGAGGTAGTCGAGGTAGAAGGCGTGCTCCCACATGTCCAGCTGGAACAGCGGGATGGTGCCCTGCGCGGTGTTCGACTGCTGGTCGAACAGCTGCTGGATGATCAGGCGCGAGCCGATCGAGTCCCAGCTCAGCACTGCCCAGCCGGAACCCTGGATGCCGGTGGCGGCGGCGGTGAAGTGCGCCTGGAACTTCTCGAAGGAGCCGAAGTACTCGTCGATGGCGGCCTTGAGCTCGCCCTCGGGCTGGCCGCCGCCGTTCGGCGAGAGGTTGGTCCAGAAGATCGAGTGGTTGACGTGCCCGCCGAGGTTGAAGGCGAGGTCCTTCTCGAGCTTGTTCACGTTCGCGAGGTTGCCGCTCTCACGGGCCTCGGCGAGCTGCTCCAGGGCCGTGTTGGCGCCCGCGACGTAGGTCGCGTGGTGCTTGTCGTGATGCAGCTCCATGATCTTGCCGCTGATGTGCGGCTCGAGAGCGGCGAAGTCGTAGGGAAGGTCGGGGAGCGTGTAGGTTGCCATATCGCATTCATCCAATCCGCGCCGCGCCGCGGCGCTTGCCGATGCTCCGCGTCGCCGATGTGCGACGGAGAGCGGACGACTTTCATCCTACTGACGACAACGCACCGGGTGTCCGGATCCTTCCGGGGGTTGACACGCCGTCCCGGGAGACGGTGGCAGCCGGGTCAGACGTCGAGCCCCGCGGGGACCGCGGCCTCGGTCCCCGGGATGCCCTCCTGCTGCGCGCGCTTGTCGGCCATCGCCAGCAGGCGGCGGATGCGGCCGGCCACGGCGTCCTTCGTGAGCGGAGGGTCGGCGTGGTGGCCGAGCTCGTCGAGGCTGGCGTCGCGGTGCGCGAGGCGGAGCTCGCCGGCCACGCGGAGGTGATCGGGCACCTCATCGGCCAGGATCTCGAGGGCGCGCTCGACCCGGGCGCATGCCGCCACGGCGGCCTGCGCGGAACGGCGGAGGTTCGCGTCATCGAAGTTGACGAGTCGGTTCACACCGGCGCGCACCTCACGGCGCTGCCGCAGCTCCTCCCACGCGAGAGCGGTGCGCTGGGCACCCATCTCGCTGAGGATGGTGCGGATGGCCTCTCCCTCGCGCACGACGACGCGAGGAAGCCCGCGGACCTCACGCGCCTTCGCGGCGACACCGAGGCGGTGAGCCGCGCCCACGAGTGCCATGGCCGCCTCGGACGACGGGCAGGCGACCTCGAGCATGGCGGAGCGGCCCGGCTCGCTGAGCGAGCCGGCGGCGAGGAAGGCACCGCGCCAGAGTCCGGCGACCTCGGCGCGGGAACCCGTGGTGAGGCGGTTCGGGAGCCCGCGGACCGGGCGGCGTCGCTGGTCGAGAAGCCCCGTCTGGCGGGCCAGCGTCTCCCCCTGCGCGATGACGCGGACGGCCCACCGGGCACCGTCGTTGGCGGTGCTCGACTGCACCTGGGCGATCTCCGGACGGACGCCGTAGATCTCGGCGAGGTCTCGGGCCACACGACGGGCGAGGGTCTCGGCATCCACCTCCGCCTCCACCGCCACCCGGCCGGCGATGGAGTGCAGGCCACCGGCGAACCGGAGGATGGCCGTCACCTCAGCGACGCGCACCGTGGGGGGTGCATTGCGGATGCTGACGAGCTCAGCCTTGACGTCGGTGGTTAGTGCCACGAGACTCCTTCACGTTCACGCGCCGGGTCGCGACGCAAACCTCCAGCTTACTCGGTCGGGGGCCTATTCCCTGCCGAGGTCACGGTGGCGGACGTTGACCGCGACGCCCGGGATTCCCGCCAGTCGACGGGCGAGCTCCTCGGACATGGCGACCGAACGGTGCTTGCCGCCCGTGCACCCGATGGCGATCGTGGAGTGGCTCTTGTTCTCGCGCTGGTACCCCTCGAGGACCGGCACGAGAGCCTTCGCGTAGGCGTCGAGGAACTCCTCCGCGCCGTCGCGGGAGAGCACGTACTCCCGCACCGTCTCATCCTGTCCGGTGAGACCGCGCAGGTCCTCGTTCCAGTACGGATTCGGCAGGAAGCGCATGTCCGCCACGACGTCCACATCGGTGGGAAGCCCGTATTTGAACCCGAAGCTGAGAAGCGTGACGCGGTGCCGGGCCTCGCCCTCCTCCGAGAAGATGTCGGACACCTTCGTCGCCAGCTGATGGATGTTCAACGCCGTCGTGTCGATCACGAGGTCTGCCGCCTCGCGGATCGGCGCCAGCCGGGTGCGCTCGATGCGGATGCCGTCGAGAAGCGTCCCGTCGCCCTGCAGAGGGTGCGGACGACGCACCGCCTCGAAGCGTCGGACGAGCACGTCGTCGGAGGCGTCGAGGAAGAGCACGCGGATCGATCCACGGGTGCGCAGCACTCGCGCCACGCCGGGGAAGTCGTCGAAGAGGTTGCGACCGCGGACATCGACGACCGCGGCGACCTTCGGCAGCGAATCCCCGCCCATGCCGGTGAGGTCGAGCAGCGGTCGGAGGATCTGCGGCGGCAGGTTGTCCACGACGTACCAGCCGAGATCCTCCAGCGCGTTCGCGACCGTGGTGCGACCGGCGCCGGACATCCCGGTGACGATGAGGAACTCGCCCTTCTCCCCGTCAGACATCACTCACTGCTCCTTCTCCCCCTCGGCCTCCCAGCCTAGCGAGTGGACAGGTGCGTATGGATGTTCTGAGCCAGCACCGGGCCGATCCCCTGGACCTCCTGGATCTGGTGGGGTTCGGCGGCGCGCAGCGCGGTGACCGAGCCGAAGTGCTTGAGGAGGACCTTGATCCGTGAGGCCCCGAGACCGGGGACCTCGGCGAGCACCGTCGTGATGTCCTTCTTGCGCTTCTTCCGCTGATGGACGATGGCGAAGCGGTGGGCCTCGTCACGAAGCCGCTGAAGCAGGTAGAGCGATTCGCTGGTCCGCGGAAGGATGACGGGGAAGTCGTCGCCGGGGAGCCATATCTCCTCCAGGCGCTTGGCGATGCCGCACACGGCGATCTCGGTGTGCCCGGCGTCGCGGAGGGCCCGCGCGGCGGCCTCGACCTGGGGCTGCCCGCCGTCCACGAGCAGCAGCTGCGGCGGATAGGCGAAGCGAGGCTTGCGGCGTACCCCCGCCTCGCCGACGTCTTCCGCGACCACCTCGTCGGTGGTGGGATCGACGGTCTCCTGCTCCTCCGGGCGGTCGAGGTAGGCGAGCCGACGACGCAGCACCTGGTACATGGAGTCGGTGTCGTCGGTCGTCTCCGCGATGTTGAAGGTGCGGTACTGGTCCTTCCGCGGAAGACCATCTTCGAACACGACCATGGACGCCACGACATTCGTGCCGCCGAGGTGCGAGATGTCGAAGCACTCGATCCGGAGCGGCGCCTCCTCCATACCCAGCGCCTCCTGCAGATCGGTGAGCGCCTGGGTACGGGCGACGTAGTCGCTGGTACGCCGGGTCTTGTGCCGGATCAGCGCCTGCTGCGCGTTCAGCGTGGCCGTGCGCATGAGATCAGCACGCTGACCACGATGCGCCACCGCGATCTCGACCTTCCGGCCTCGGCGTTCCCGCAGCCACACCTCGAGCTCGGACGCATCGTCGGGGAGCACGGGCACCAGGATGCGACGCGGCACGTCCTGAGCTTCCCCGTACGCCTGCTGGAGAACCTGCTCCACGAGCTCTCCGCCCGTGATGTCGATCTCCTTCTCGATCGTCAGAGCACGCACGCCGCGGACACGACCTCCGCGGATGACGAAATGCTGCACGGCGGCCGCGAGTTCGTCCTCGGCGATACCGAACAGGTCCGCGTCCTCGTCCGCGGGCAGCACGAGAGCGCTCTTGCCGAGCACGGCCTCGATCGCCGAGAGCTTGTCGCGGTACTTCGCCGCCGCCTCGTAGTCCATGGCGGCCGACGCGGCGAGCATGCGCTGGGTGAGTTCCCGGGTGAACCGCTCGTCGCCACCCGCCATGAAGGCGACGAAGTCGTCGACCATGGCCCGGTGCTCCTCGATCGACACCGTCATCGAACACGGCCCGCCGCATTTGCCGATCTGCCCCGGGAAGCACGGGCGTCCCGTCTGCATCGCCCGCTTGTAGCTCGCGTCGCTGCACGTGCGGATCGGGAACGCCTTGATCATCAGGTCGATGGTCTCGTGCACCGCCCAGACCTTCGGGTACGGGCCGAAGTAGCGGGCGCCGGGGATCTTCCGGTTCCGGGTCACGAGCACGCGCGGCGCCTCGTCCCCCATCGTCACGGCCATGAACGGGTACGACTTGTCGTCCCGGTACTTGACGTTGAACGGCGGATCGAACTCCTTGATCCACATGTACTCGAGCTGCAGCGAGTCGACGTCCGTGGGCACGACCGTCCACTCCACCGACGCCGCGGTCGTCACCATCCGGCGCGTGCGCTCGTGCAGCGTCCGCAGCGGAGCGAAGTAGTTCGACAGCCGCTGACGGAGGTTCTTCGCCTTGCCGACGTACAGCACGCGGCCGTTGGCGTCACGGAACCGGTACACCCCCGGGTCGGTCGGTATCTCGCCGGCCCGGGGTTTGTACGGCAGGACGTCGGCCATCAGCTGGCCTTCCGCGCAGAGCGCCCCTCACCCAGGATCTCGGCGAGGAACTGGCCGGTGTGGCTCTCCTCGACCCGCGCGATCTGCTCCGGCGTGCCGGTGGCGAGGATCGTGCCGCCGCCGGAGCCGCCCTCGGGACCGAGGTCGATCACCCAGTCGGCCGACTTGATCACGTCGAGGTTGTGCTCGATCACGATGACCGTGTTGCCCTTGTCGACCAGACCGTTCAGCACCTCGAGGAGCTTGCGCACGTCTTCGAAGTGCAGACCCGTCGTCGGCTCGTCGAGCACGTAGATGCTCCGACCGTTGCTGCGGCGCTGGAGCTCGGTCGCGAGCTTCACGCGCTGCGCCTCACCGCCGGAGAGCGTGGTCGCCGACTGCCCGAGGCGGACATATCCCAGCCCCACATCGACCAGCGTCTTCATGTAGCGGTGGATGGCCTGGATCGGCTCGAAGAACTCGGCCGCCTCCTCGATCGGCATCTCCAGCACCTCGGCGATGTTCTTGCCCTTGTAGTGCACAGCAAGGGTGTCGCGGTTGTACCTCTTGCCGTGACACACCTCGCAGTCCACGTACACGTCCGGGAGGAAGTTCATCTCGATCTTGATCGTGCCGTCACCGGAGCAGGCCTCACAGCGTCCGCCCTTGACGTTGAAGCTGAAGCGCCCGGGCTGGTAGCCGCGGACCTTCGCCTCGGGTGTCTCGCTGAAGAGCGTGCGGATGCGGTCGAAGACGCCGGTGTAGGTCGCCGGGTTCGAGCGCGGGGTGCGGCCGATCGGTGCCTGGTCGACGTGCACGACCTTGTCGAGGTTGTCGAGCCCGGTCACGCGCGTGTGCTTGCCCGGCACCGTCCGCGCCCCGTTGAGTCGCGAGGCGAGCACCTGGTACAGGATGTCGTTCACGAGGGACGACTTCCCGGATCCGCTGACGCCCGTGACCGCCGTGAGCACGCCGAGCGGGAAGTCGGCCGTCACGTTGCGGAGGTTGTTGGCGCGTGCGCCCACGACGCTCAGCATGCGCTTCTTGTCGATCTTCCGGCGCTTCGCCGGCATCGGGATCTCCCGACGGCCGGAGAGGTAGTCGCCGGTCATGGAGTCGGTGTCGGCGAGCAGCGCGGAGTAGGGCCCGGAGTGGACCACGGCGCCGCCGTTCACGCCGGCGCCCGGACCGATGTCGACCACCCAGTCCGCCGCCTCGATCGTCTCCTCGTCGTGCTCGACGACGATCAGGGTGTTCCCCAGGTCGCGCAGAGTGAGCAGTGTCTCGATGAGTCGACGGTTGTCGCGCTGATGAAGGCCGATGGAGGGCTCGTCCAGCACGTAGAGCACCCCGGTCAGGCCGGAGCCGATCTGCGTCGCGAGCCGGATGCGCTGCGCCTCACCACCCGACAGGGAGCCTGCGGAGCGGCTCAGGTTGAGGTACGACAGCCCCACCTGAAGGAGGAAGTCGAGACGCAGGCGGATCTCACGGAGCACCTGGGCGGCGATCTTGGCCTCGCGCTCGGTGAGCTGCAGCTTCTCCATGAACGCCCGGGCGTCCGCGAGACTGAGGTGCGAGACCTCGGCGATGGAGTGACCGTGCACCTGCACGGCCAGCACCTCGGGCTTCAGCCGGTCGCCGTTGCACACGGGGCACGGAACCTCGCGGAGGTACTCGCCCCACCGGCTGCGCTGCGTGTCGGATTCGGCCTGCAGGTACTGGCGCTCGATGTAGGGCACCACGCCCTCGAAGCCGGACGCGTACCGCATCTCACGGCCGTAGCGGTTCTTCCACTTGACGGTGACCTTGTAGTTCTCTCCGCGCAGCACCGCTTCCTTGACGTCGGAGTGCAGGTCCCGCCACGGGGTGTCGAGGGAGAAGTCGAGGTCTCGCGAGAGTCCCTCGAGCAGCCGCTCGTAGTACTGGAAGAGCCCCTTGCCCTGGGTGGTCCAGGGGATGATGACGCCTTCGCGGATCGAGAGGTCCTCGTCACCGAGCATCAGGTCCACGTCGACGGACATGCGCGTGCCGAGGCCCGAGCACGCGGGGCAGGCGCCGAACGGCGCGTTGAAGGAGAACGTGCGCGGCTCGATCTCCGTGAGGGTGAGCGCGTGTCCGTTGGGGCACGCCAGCTTCTCCGAGAAGGTCTGCCACGCGTCGTCGCCCTCGCCGTCCACGTAATTGATCTGCACGACGCCACCGGCGAGCCCGAGGGCGGTCTCCACGGAGTCGGTGACGCGCCCGAGGATGTCCGGCGAGGCGACGAGACGGTCGACGACCACGGCGATGTCGTGCTTGTAGCTCTTCTTGAGCGTCGGCGGCTCGGCCAGCTGGATGAGCTCGCCGTCGACGATCGCGCGCGAGTAGCCCTTCGCCCCCAGCTCGCGGAAGAGGTCGACGAACTCGCCCTTCTTCTGCGAGACGATCGGCGCCACGACCTGGTACCGGGTTCGCTCCGGAAGCTCCATGAGCTGGTCGGCGATCTGCTGCACCGTCTGGCGCTGGATCTTCTCGCCGCAGACCGGGCAGTGCGGCACGCCGATACGCGCCCAGAGCAGGCGCATGTAGTCGTAGATCTCGGTGATGGTGCCGACCGTCGAGCGCGGGTTGCGGTTCGTCGACTTCTGATCGATCGACACCGCCGGGCTCAGCCCCTCGATGAAGTCGACGTCCGGCCGGTCGACCTGGCCGAGGAACTGCCGGGCGTAGGCGCTCAACGACTCGACGTACCGGCGCTGCCCCTCGGCGAAGATCGTGTCGAAGGCGAGGCTGGACTTCCCCGATCCGGAGAGGCCGGTGAAGACCACCAGCGAGTCGCGGGGGATGTCGATGTCGACGTTCTTGAGATTGTGTACGCGGGCGCCGCGGACACTGAGTTTTCCTGGGGAAGCAACGGGGACGATGGGCACCGAACAAGTCTACGAGGGGCCACGGACATCGGCTCCGAGAACGCCGTACGCGCCTGGTGCGGACGCCGCCGCGCCCGCCCGTCTCGCCGCACGGAGGGCGACCAGGATCCCGCTGAGCAGCGCCGCCGCGGCGAACGGAGCCAGGATCACGACCTCGGGGGTGCCCGGCCGCTCGGCGAGCAGCCAGACGCCGAACGCCAGCGGCTGCGCGATCAGCTGAACGGCGAGGAAGCGGCCGGCACTCGGAAGCAGGACGGACAGGGCCACGCCCGAGGAGAGCGGCACCACGAGGCTCAGCGACGCGCATACATGCAGGGCATGCACGAACAGCAGAGCCAGGGCGGTCCGGGAGGGATCCGGTTCCGAGAGGATCACGCCGAACGGGAGGCAGGCCAGCGCCACCCAGGCGGCGAGACTGCGGGGGATCGCGACGGCGACGGCAGCGGCGAGCACCGCGATGCCCTGCCACAGCGGGAAGGGGATCAGGAGCAGTGCTCCCCCGGCGGCCAGGGCGACCACTGCCAGCCGGAGGACGGCCCCCGGGACCGCGACACCGGCGCGGAAAGAGCGGACGGCGCGAGTCATCGGCGCCCCTTCCCGCGACGCGCAAGACGGCGGGCGGCACGGCGCATCGCGGCATCGACACCACCGGACCACGGCACCACCTCGATGCCGGCATGTCTCAGCTCGGCCAGGACGTCGGTGCGCTCGGCGAGCAGAGTGCGCAGGGCGATCCGCTGCTCGCGACTGAGGCGGCTCTCCTCGGGAGTCGGAAGCACATCGACGGCGACGACGGCGTGGCCGGCGGCGCGCCAGCTGGTCGCCAGCCGTGCCGCCACCCCGTCGACGAACGTCGAGAGCACGAAGACGATCGACCCTGGCGGCACGGCCGGGGACCGCCGATAGGACGGATCGGTGCCGATGCCGGTCGCGGCGATCGCGCGGCGCACACGGGCGAGGTGCCGGGCGCCACCGCCGGAGGGCAGCGAGAAGCCGTCCGGAGAGAGCGCGTGATAGGCCACGCGGTCGCCCACGCCGATCGCCGCGGTGGCGATGGCGAGGGCCGTTTCCCGCGCGAGATCGAGTGAGGTCACTCCGGAGCGATCGGGGTCGCCGCTCCCCCACGCGGCCACGGCGGCACCGAGATCTTCGGCGGTGTCGATCGCGAGCACGACCGACGAGTCGCTCAGCGCGTCGTCCCTGCGCACCAGGAGATCTCCTGGTCGACGTGCGGCGCGGGCGGTCGCGCGCCAGTCGACCCGACGGAGCTCGTCTCCGGGGACGAAGGGCTGGATATCCCGGAAGTCGCCACCCTGCCCCGGGCGGGAACCCGGATGCGACCCGTGCAGTCCGGTGAGCCGCGGCGCCACCGGGAGGCTGCCGATCCGCACCGCGCGCGGCGGCGCGTTCCAGGCGAGCGCCGTCCGAGGGACGATATCGGAGACCCACGCGCCGTCGAGACTCGACCCCCGCAGGGTCACGGCGAGCGGCTCACTCGGACCCGAATGCTGCAGCACGCCGCGCGCCGTGAGACAGGCCGTTCCCGGTCGGACATCCACGAGACCGGTTCGCCGCCCGTCCTGATCCACGGCGATCTGCACCGCATCCGCCGCCAGCACCACATCCGCGGCGGTCTGCACTTCCGGGCGATCGACGCTGCCGGCGGCGTGCGCGCGCAGAGCGATTCGCGCTTCTCCGGGGCTCGGGCGGCGGAGGAGCGCCCACGCGGCGGCCAGCGCCAGCGGCAGGCCGATGGCGACGACATCCGGACGGGAGAAGGCGAGCCCCACCGCGGCGATGATCGCCGCGCCGCCGATGCCGAGAGCGATGACCGGCGTCCGCCGCCAGGCGACCGCGGTCGCCGTCTGCACCGCCGCCTCGTCCGTCACGGGGCCGCCGCGACGGTCGGAGGCACGGCCGTCCGCGCCAGGGCCGCGTCGACGACCGTCCGCGGGTCCACTCCCTGTGCCCAGGCCTGCGGCGTCAGGGTCAATCGATGCGCGAGGACCGGCACCGCGACGCGCTTGAGGTCGTCCGGCCGTACATATGCCCGCCCGTCCAGCGCGGCGAGCGCGCGTCCGAGGAGGACGAGCGCCTGCGAACCACGCGGGGAGGCGCCGACGGCCACCGTCGCCGCCTTGCGTGTCGCCCGCGTGAGCTCGACGCCGTATCGCACGACATCGCGGTCGACGTGGATGCCCTCGACCGCTGCGTGGATCCGCCGCAGGCCGTCGGCGTCCACCACGGGCTCGACCTCGATATCCGGGCTCTGCCGCTCCACACGGTCGAGGATGATCCGCGCTTCCTCCTCCGGCTGCGGGTACCCCACCGCGAGCCGCACCATGAAGCGATCGAGCTGCGCCTCCGGCAACGCGTACGTCCCCTCGTACTCGATCGGGTTCGATGTGGCGATCACGTGGAACGGACGCGGGAGCGGAAACCTGTTGCCCTCCACCGTCACCTGGTGCTCGGCCATCGCCTCGAGCATCGCCGACTGTGTCTTCGGCGTCGTCCGGTTGATCTCATCCGCAAGCAGCAGTCCTGTGAAGATCGGACCGGGGCGGAAGGCGAAGTCCCCGGTGGAAGGTGCGTAGACGTACGACCCGGTGACATCGCCCGGCAACATGTCGGGTGTGCACTGCAGCCGACGGAAGTCCAGCCCGAGCGCACCCGCGAGGCTACGCGCGGCGAGCGTCTTGCCGAGGCCGGGAACGTCCTCGAAAAGCACGTGGCCGCCCGCCAGGATCGCGGCCAGCGCGATCGTCAGGGGCTCGTCCATCCCGACGACGGCCGTCTTGACGCCCGCGAGCACGCGGCGTCCGACATCGGCGATCTGCGTGGTTTCGTCGGTGGTCATGCTGTCTCCTCCGTGTCGATGGGGATGCGGTCGAGGGCGTCGAGGACGCGCTGGATGTCCACGCGTTGCACTTCTCGCGCATGCAGGGAGGCGCGGACACCGTCTCCCAGCACCGCGTCGATACGCGGGTGGTCCTGAGGGTCATCGAGGTCGAGCCCGAGATGCGCGAGGCGCCGACGGACCACGCCCTGCACGCGTCGGACGACGACATGGCCCGCGACGCCGGTGCGGGTGTTGATCGCCCACGCCAACCGCGACACGTCCGAGCCACGGCCCTCCGCTCGTGGCGCCTCCGGCGGCCACACGACCACCTCGTCGACGAAGGCCTGGCGGGTGGCCGCGACGATGGCGAGCAGGATGAGGGTCCATGCGACGGCGAAGGGGGCGGGCACTCCCAAGATGAGCATCACGATGAGAAGACCAGCGGCGATGAGGGCGCTGAGGAGAGCCAGGACGATCCTCCCTCTCATCGTCACCCCGCCTTGATGCCGCGAAGCGCGTCGGCGGCGCTCCGCCGGTCGCCTTCGTCTGCGACCAGCCCGCCGAAGCGCACCTGCTCATAGAGGCGTTGCAGGACCGCGACCTCCGCGGCGATGCCGTGGCGCCCGCCGATCACCCTGGCGGTGAATTCTGCCGGCGTCTCCGTCGGAGCGCGCCCCTGACCGGCGTCCGCGGCGGATTCCTCCAAGCCGATTCACGCCGCGACGATCGCGTCACCGGGTACTGGTCGTTCGATGACCGTGCGAAGCGCATCGGAGACCCCGCGGCGGATGGTCACTTCGTCAGGGAGGATATCCGGCGACGTGGGGCTGGCACCCGGCCCGGCAGCCGCGGCATCGCGGCGTGCGAGCGGACGGTCCCGCCACAGCCGCACGAGGAATCGGATGAGCTGGCGAACGACCACGACGACGAGCGCGAGGACGGCCAGCCCCAGCACGAGACCGAAGACCATGCCGAGCACCTGCGCGAGAAGCGGATCCTCCCATGATTCCGGAGGCAGCGGTGTCTCCGTCGCCGTCGGGGCGGGGAGCACGACGTTCTCCTGGGGCGGCGATGTGCTCTCGGCCTCCGTCGACGCGAACTGCGGGGTGCCCTGCACGGCCGCGGCGAACATGAGGAGACCGAACAGTCCGGCGACGGCGGCGAGGCCGAGGAGCATCGGCGGCCCCGGTCGACGCACGCGCTCCGGCGCGGGGACCGGAGGCTCGGGGCGCGACATGCCTCCCACCCTAGGGGTGCGCATGCGGGCACCCGCGCTTCATATCGGATGCCGCGGAACGGTCAGGGGTGGGCGGGGCGGGGCCCCGCGAAGGCGCCCAGTCCGTCCCGCAGTGCTGCCACCTCGTCGATGTCCATCCCCACGGCGGCCATCACCTGCCGCGGCACGTCCACCGCCCTGGCACGCAGGGCGGCACCGGCGTCCGTGAGCGTGATCTCGAGTCGGCGTTCGTCCTCGCTGCTGCGCTGGCGGGCCACCAGGCCGTCGGCTTCGAGTCGCTTGACGAGGGGCGACGCCGTCGCGGGCTCCAGCGCGAGGTCGGCGGCGAGGTCGTTGAGGGTTCGCGGAGCCCGCTCCCAGAGGGCGAGCATCACCAGGTACTGCGGATGGGTCAGCCCGAGCGGCTCGAGGATCGGCCGGTAGATCGCCACCACGTTCCGCGCCGCCGTGACCACGGCGAAGCAGAGCTGGTTCTCGAGGCGGAGCAGATCATCGGTGTCGGTCACGATCCCGACTATACATCTGCACGAATCATTAGTACACTAATCAACATGTCACGCGACTCCAGCCGGCCCCCTCTTCGCACCCGCATCCGCGAAGCGGGGGGCCTCTATGCCTGGGTGAACACCAACCTCGTGCGTCTGGCGGGCCCTGCCTCCGTCGGGCCCTACGAGAAGACGCCGCCGCCGAGCGCCGCGGAACGCGCCGAACGCGCATGCCCGCTCTGCGGAGCACCGATGACGGAACACGAGATCGACCGCTCCGGGCCGAAGACCCTGGTGCACTGCCCGTAAACCGCTCGGGTCAGTCGCCGTCCGCGGTGGCGGCCCCCACTGACTCTCGGGCCATGTCGATCCACATCATCAGCGCCGCATCATCGGTGATCGCGGACGCGGCGACGTCGATCCAGCCCGACCCCATGGTGCGCGATCCCATCACGGCCCGCGCAGCACCCGGCTGAGTCACCGCGATGGCTCCGTTCTCCTCATCCACGCGGACGAGGAGCGTGCCGTCCTTCCGCGCTCCGACGAGGATGCGGCCCTCGTCGAGGAACGCCCTGGTTCCGAACATCCGTCGCTCCTCGATCGAGGGGTCAGCGCCGAGCAGCGCCCGGACTCGGTCCGCGAGTTCCTCTCCTGCGGCGTCCATCTGGTCTCCGTCTACGCGTGCCCGGCCCGCTCCATCGAGCGGAGCTCCTTCTTCATATCCTGCACCTCGTCACGCAGGCGCCCGGCGAGCTCGAACTTCAGCTCCGCGGCAGCGGCGAGCATCTGATCGGTGAGGTCCTGGATGGTGGCTTCGAGCTGCTGCGCTCCCTCGGCAGCGATGCCGGTGCGCCGCAGGTTCGGCGTGGGCGACTTGCCCTTGCCCGACGCACGGCCTCGCCCGGACATCAGCTCCGCCGTGTCCTGCCCCTCGCGCGCCAGCACCTCGGTGATGTCGGCGATGCGCTTGCGCAGCGGCTGCGGATCGATCCCGTGCTCTTTGTTGTACGCGATCTGCTTCTCGCGCCGACGGTCGGTCTCCTCGATGGCTTTGGCCATGGAGTCGGTCATGTTGTCCGCATACATGTGCACTTCGCCCGAGACGTTACGCGCTGCCCGGCCGATGGTCTGGATGAGTGACGTCCCGGAGCGGAGGAACCCTTCCTTGTCGGCGTCGAGGATCGCGACGAGCGACACCTCCGGGAGGTCGAGTCCCTCTCGGAGCAGGTTGATACCCACCAGGACGTCGTACACACCGGCGCGCAGCTCGCTGAGCAGTTCGACGCGGCGCAGGGTGTCGACGTCGGAATGCAGGTAGCGCACCCGCACGCCGTGTTCCCCGAGGAAGTCGGTCAATTCCTCGGCCATCTTCTTCGTGAGGGTCGTGACGAGGACGCGCTCGTCCCGCTCCACGCGAAGCCTGATCTCCTCGAGCAGATCGTCGATCTGTCCCTTCGACGGCTTGACGATGATCTCCGGGTCGACCAGTCCCGTCGGGCGGATGATCTGCTCCACCACACCGTCGGCGATGCCCATCTCGTACTTGCCCGGGGTCGCCGACAGGTAGACGGTCTGCCCCACGCGGTTCTTGAACTCGTCCCAGCGCAGCGGTCGGTTGTCCATCGCGCTCGGCAGGCGGAAGCCGTGGTCGACGAGCGTGCGCTTGCGGGAGGCGTCACCCTCGTACATGGCACCGATCTGCGGCACCGTCACGTGCGACTCGTCGATGACGAGCAGGAAGTCGTCGGGGAAGAAGTCCAGGAGCGTGTGCGGGGGCTCCCCCGGCATGCGCCCGTCCATGTGGCGCGAGTAGTTCTCGATACCGGAGCAGAAGCCGAGCTGCTGCAGCATCTCCAGGTCGAACGTCGTCCGCATCCGGAGGCGCTGCGCCTCGAGGAGCTTACCCTGCCGCTCGAACTCCTTCAGCCGCTCCTCCAGCTCGTGCTCGATCGTGCCGATCGAGCGCTGGATGACGTCGGTGCCCGCGACATAGTGCGAGGCGGGGAAGATCGGCACGGCGTCGAGCTTCTCGATGACCTCGCCCGTCAGCGGATGCAACGAGTACAGCGCCTCGATCTCGTCGCCGAAGAGCTCGATGCGGATGGCGTGCTCCTCGTACACCGGGATGATCTCGATCGTGTCGCCGCGGACCCGGAAGTTGCCCCGCGAGAAGTCGACGTCGTTGCGGTTGTACTGCATCGCGATGAACTGACGGATCAGGGCGTCGCGGTCGTACCGCTCCCCCACCTGGAGCGCGACCATGGCGCGCAGGTACTCCTCCGGCGCCCCCAGGCCGTAGATGCAGGACACGGTCGACACCACGACCACATCGCGGCGGCTCAGCAGTGAGTTCGTCGTCGAGTGGCGAAGGCGCTCGACCTCCGCGTTGATCGAGGAGTCCTTCTCGATGAAGGTGTCCGTCTGCGGGACGTAGGCCTCGGGCTGGTAGTAGTCGTAGTAGGAGACGAAGTACTCGACGGCGTTGTTCGGCATGAGCTCACGGAACTCGTTGGCGAGCTGAGCGGCGAGGGTCTTGTTGTGCGCCAGCACGAGTGTGGGGCGCTGCACCTGCTCGACGAGCCAGGCCGTGGTCGCGGACTTGCCTGTTCCGGTGGCGCCGAGCAGCACGATGTCGGTCTCGCCCGCGTTGATGCGGGAAGCCAGATCGGCGATCGCCTGCGGCTGATCACCGGCAGGGGCGTACTCGCTGATGACCTCGAAAGGGCGGACACTGCGGGTGGGCTGCATACCTCAAGCGTATGCCGCCCCTCCGACATCGGGGCCGGCCGGGTCGGAAGCCTCCGGCGGGCGGCTGTCCTTCAGCGCGCGCGGAGCCGGTCCCAGAGCGCGTCCGTCTGAACCAGGGTGTGCTCGATCGACCCCGAGGTGTCGATCACGACATCGGCGATCGCGAGCCGCCGTTCGTCGGAGACCTGGGCGGCGATCCGGTCGCGCGCGGCCTCGGGGGTCATTCCGCGCAGGCCGACGAGCCTCTCGAGACGGACGTCCTCCGGCGCATGCGCGACGACGATCTCATCCCAGGGGTCATCGACACGAGCCTCCACCAGGAGCGGAACGTCGTACACGACGACAGCCTCCGGGTCGGCGTGGAACGCCGCATCGAAACGGCGCTGGGACTCTGCCCGCACCGCAGGGTGCACGATGGCGTTCAACTGAGCGAGCCGGTCGGGGTCGGCGAACACGGTCGACCCGAGGGCAGCCCGGTCGAGGGATCCGTCCTCGGCGATGACGGTGTCTCCGAACGTCCGCGCGATCGTGCGGAGCACCTCGGATCCCGGAGCTTGGACCTCGCGCACGATCTGATCCGCGTCGACGACGACCGCGCCGAGCTCGGTGAGCCGGTTCGCGATGGTGGACTTCCCCGACGCGATGCCTCCGGTGAGAGCGATGAGCGGCATCCGACCATCCTGCCACGCTCCGGGCCCGGGGCCGCACGACGCGGAAACGGAACAATCGGGAAAGCTTCGGCCCCTCTTGAGGAAGACTTGACAGTCCCCTGAGGTGTGCTGCGTAACGTCGAAACCATGACGAACACGGATGCCTCCACACGCCCTGACCGCACCGAGCGACGCTCCCGGCGACGCCCGATCATGGCGTTCGCGCTGGCCGTGCTCGCGACCGGCGGCATCGGCGCGGCGCTCACCAGCGCCGCGTGGACGGACAACACCTTCTTCAGCGCCCCCGCCGCGGGAGCCACCTTCAACCTCCAGGGTTCCGTCGACGGAACCACCTGGAAGGAGTCGGCGGCCAAGAACAGCATCGAGCTCGTCGTCCCCGCCGAGAAGCTGGCGAACCTGCTTCCCGGCGAGACCCGCACCATCAAGCTCTGGGTGAAGAACGTCAGTTCCGTCAACGCCGCGCTCACCTCCACCGTCGAGTACGCCCCCGGCACCACGGCGACCGACTTCACGGTCAAGCCGACCGCCACGATCACCGGACTCGCGGCGTCGCTGACCTCCTCGGGGTCCACCGCCACCGATGAGTTCGAGCTCGTCGTCACCACTCCGGCGGACTGGGCGACCAGCAACCAGGGCAAGACCGGCACGATCCTCGTCACGGTCTCCGCGACCGCGACCAACTGACCACCCACCGCCGCAGCCGAGACGAAGGACGAATCGTGGTGCAGCTCCTCCGCCGGCTCGCCCTGCCCGTTCTCTGGACGCTGGCCGTCATGGGGGTGGGCTGCGGCGTCGTCTGGGGCGCCACGGCCATCGGAGTCATCCAGCCGCTCGTCGTGATCTCGGGCTCGATGGAGCCCGAGATCATGACGGGCGATCTCCTCATCGCCACGAAGGTCCCCGCCGACTCTCTGGAGGTGGGTGACGTCGTCAGCCTGCCGAGCGCGCTGACCGACTCCCTGGTGACCCATCGCATCACCGCCATCGAAGCCGCCGATGGCGCGCGCACCATCACCATGAAGGGCGACGCCAACGAGTTCTCCGACGCTCTCGACTATCCGGTGACCGGCGACGTGTGGAAGCCGGCGGTGCAGCTTCCCGGGTGGGGAACCGCGATCATGCGGATGACGACGCCCGCTGTCGCCCTCCCGTTGCTCCTCGGGCTCCTGGGGCTGCTCGGTCTCAGCATGATGAGCCCCGTGGAGCACCCGGCGCGGAAGCCCCTGACGACGTGACCCCGGCGCGACGACTCGTGTTCCCGCTGGCCGGCTTCGTCTTCGCGGTGGTGGTCGTCTTCGTGTCGCTCGCACAGGCGAGCGTTCCCACCACCAGCGCGGCGTGGACGGACCGCGCGGTCGTCAAGGGAACGGTGACGGCGGCATCCGCCTGGTTGTCCCCGTTCACGGGGAACACGTGCAAGGCGTACAGCAGCCCCACGGCCGCCCCCACCACCTGCGCGATCACGGCGATCCGCTACGAGGAGATCAGCGACGCCTCCGGCCACTTCTACATCAGCACGAACGCCCCGGGCGGGTCGCACCACGTCGACGTCGACGTGGATCTGAAGAAGGCGACGGGCCTTCCCCGGACGTGGACCTCGTGGAACGCTGCGGGGGTGCTCCCGGGCAGTCACGTCACGCCGGACCCCGCGTGGACGTGCTCCTCGTTGCCCCGGCTCACCGGACGCAGCCTCGACTGGCACCTCACCGACCTTCAGGTCCCCGTGACGCTGCACCGCACCACGGCGGACACGATCTGCACCTGAGCCTCCTGGGCGCGGCGCAGCCCCATCAGCGCGCGAGCAGCTGCCGTCGGGAGCTGATCACGCCGGTGTCGAAGCCGGCGAGATGCAGTCCGCCGTGGAAGCGGGCGTGTTCGATCTTGATGCAGCGGTCCATGAC
Organism: Microbacterium meiriae; assembly: GCF_040686935.1. NCBI lineage: Bacteria > Bacillati > Actinomycetota > Actinomycetes > Micrococcales > Microbacteriaceae > Microbacterium > Microbacterium meiriae. The sequence goes on along the minus strand of NZ_JBFBMF010000002.1, from coordinate 113,537 downwards.
GACCGAGAGGCCCGCCGCCTCGGCGAGCGCAGCGGCCTCCTCGTTCCAGGAGCCGAGCTGGAGCCACAGGGTCTTCGCCCCGCCGTCGATGGCCTCCTGCGCGACCCCCGGGAGGTCGTCGTGACGACGGAACACGTCCACGATGTCAGGCCGCACGGGCAGGGCGCTCAACGACGGGTAGACCGGCTGTCCGAGGATCTCGGTCTCCCTCGGGTTCACGAGGTAGACGTCGAAGTCCGTGCTGGACAGCAGGTAGGTCGCGACGAAGTACGAGGCCCGCGACGGATTCCCGGAGGCACCGACGATCGCGATGGATCGTGCCCGGCGCAGCAGCCCGAACCGCTGCGGCTGCGAGGGTCCGGTCCACGTGCGGCCCGGTTCGACGGTGACGGGAAGCGCGCAGCTGGTCGCGTCCGTGGTCGCAGGAAGGGTGCAGGCGTCGCCGGCGGAGGTCGTGCTCATCGGTGGGCTCCCGTCGCGAGGGTGAGGGCCTGATCGAGGTCCCAGATGATGTCCTCCGCGTCCTCCAGGCCGACGGAGATGCGGATCAGGTCGGGGCGCACGCCGGCGGCGACGAGCTGTTCCTCGGTGAGCTGGCGATGCGTCGTGGAGGCCGGGTGGATGACCAGGGTGCGGGCATCGCCGATGTTGGCGAGATGGGACGCGAGCTGCAGGTTCTCGATGAACGCCTCGCCCGCAGCGCGGCCGTCCTCGGCGGCGACCCCGAACGCGAACACGGATCCCGGTCCCAGCGGCAGGTACCGGGCGGCACGCTCATGATGCGGATGACCTTCGAGTCCTGCCCAGGTGACGTAGGACACGCGGGGGTCTGCCGCCAGCCACTCGGCGACGACCCGGGCGTTGGCGAGGTGAGCGTCGATGCGCTGGGGCAGCGTCTCCACGCCCTGCAGGAGCGTGAACGCCGACTGCGGGCTCAGCGCCGGTCCGATGTCGCGCAGCTGCTCGGAGCGCAGCTTGGTGAGGAACCCGTACTCCCCGAAGTTGCCCCACCAGGAGATTCCGCCGTAGGAAGCCACCGGTTCGGTCATCTGGGGGAACTTGCCGTTGCCCCAGTCGAAGGTGCCCTTCTCGATGACCACTCCGCCGAGGGTCGTCCCGTGACCGCCGAGGAACTTCGTGACCGAGTGGATGACGATGTCCGCCCCGTGCTCCAGCGGACGCGCGAGGTACGGGGTGGCCAGGGTGGCGTCCACGACGAGCGGCACACCTGCCTCGTGGGCGACAGCGGCGAGACCCTCGATGTCGGCGATCTCACCCGAGGGGTTTCCGATCATCTCGACGTAGACGACCTTGGTCTCGGGACGGACGGCCGCGGCGAAGTCCGCCGGGTCGGAGGAGCGGACGAAGGTCGTCTCCACGCCGAAGCGACGCAGTGTCACGTCGAGCTGCGTGACCGTGCCCCCGTAGAGCTGCGCGGCGGCGACGACGTGATCACCCGCGCCCACGAGGGCGGCGAACGTGATGAACTCCGCGCTCATGCCGGAGGCGGTCGCGACCGCACCGATGCCGCCCTCCAGCGAAGCCAGGCGCTCCTCCAGGGCGGCGACCGTGGGATTGCCGATACGCGAGTAGATGTTGCCGTACTTCTGCAGCGCGAAGAGGTTTCCGGCGTCGGCTGCATCGTCGAAGACGAACGACGTCGTCTGATAGATCGGCACCGCCCTCGCCCCTGTGGCGGCGTCCGGGGTGCCCCCGGCGTGAAGGGCGCGGGTGCGGAACCCGAAACGATGGTCGTCGGTCATGATGTCCTCGATTCTGCGGCGAGAGCGCCGGCGATGTCGTCGACGGCCCAGGGGTTCTGCAGTGACGTCGTGTCGCCGAGCGCCTGCGGGGTCCGTCCCGCCCGCCGATCCTGTTCCGCGTCCCAGAGCTGCGCGAGGAGGCGGCGCATGATCTTCCCCGAGCGCGTCTTGGGCAGGTCCGGCACGACGACGACGTGCTTCGGCTTCGCGACCGGACCGATCGAGCGGGCGACCTCAGCGCGCAGCGCGTGCGCGTCGATCTCCGCCCGGCCGGACGGGGTGACGAACGCCACGACCGCCTGCCCCGTGACCGGGTCCGCCACACCGGCGGACCCGGCTTCGCCGACCGTCTCGTGCGCCACGAGCGCCGACTCGATCTCGATCGTCGAGAGGCGATGACCGGAGACGTTCACGACGTCGTCGAGCCGCCCCAGGATCCAGATGAAGCCATCGGCGTCGCGGGTCGCCCCGTCTCCCGCGACGTAGTAGCCGCCATGCGCCCCCACTCCGGCGTACGCGGACCAGTACGCGTCGCGGTAGCGCTCCGGGTTTCCCCAGACGGTCCGCGCCATCCCCGGCCACGGGCGCCGGACGACCAGGGTCCCGGATCGGCCCGGCGCCACCTCGTCACCGTTCTCGTCGACCACGGCGACGTCGATGCCCGGAAGCGGGACCGACGCGGAGCCGGGCTTCAGGGGCGTGATGCCGGGCAAGGGGGCGATCATCGCGGCACCGGTCTCCGACTGCCACCATGTGTCGATGACGGGGAGCTCATTCCGCCCGAAGTTCCGGCGGAACCACACCCAGGCCTCCGGGTTGATCGCCTCACCCACCGTGCCGAGCAGCCGCAAGCTCGACAGGTCGTGTCCGCCCGGCAGTTCGTCGCCGAACCAGGTCATGAACGTCCGGATGAGCGTCGGCGCCGTGTAGTAGACCGTCACGCCGTAGCGCTCGATGATCTCCAGGTGCCGCTCGCGACGCGGAGTGTCCGGCGTGCCCTCGTAGATGACCTGGGTGAGCCCGTTCGACAGCGGTCCGTAGATCTCGTACGTGTGCGCGGTGACCCAGGCGAGGTCGGCCGTGCACCAGTGCACGTCATCCGGTTTGGCGTCGAAGTGCGCCCAGTGCGCCCAACTCGCGTGCGTCAGGTAGCCGCCGGAGGTGTGCACGAGCCCCTTCGGCTTCCCTGTCGTGCCGGAGGTGTAGATGATGAACAGCGGGTGCTCGGCGTCGAAAGCCTCAGCCTGATGCGCGGTGGGTGCTGTGTCGACGACGTCGTGCCACCACACGTCCCGACCGTCGGTCCACGGGACGGCCTGTCCGGTACGACGGAGCACGAGGACGTGTTCGAGGTCCGGCAGTCCCGCAGCGGCGGCATCGGCGGCGGACTTGACCTCGGTCGCCGTCCCCCGCCGGAACTGGCCGTCGCTGGTCACGAGCAGCTTCGCCCCGGTGTCCTCGAGCCGGAACCGCACGGCCTCCGCCGAGAACCCTCCGAAGACGAGCGAGTGGACGGCTCCGATCCGCGCGCACGCGAGCGTGACGACCACGGTCTCCACGAGCACGGGGAGGTAGATCACCACGCGATCGCCCGGTCGGATCCCGAGGTCTTCCAGCGCGTGCGCCGCCTGGGCCACACGACGCTGCAGGTCGGCGTAGGTCACCGAGATCCGGTCGCCCGGCTCCCCCTCGAAGTGGAGGGCGACCTTGTCTCCGCGTCCGGCATCGACATGCCGATCGACGCAGTTCACCGCGACGTTGAGCCGCCCGCCGAGAAACCATCGCGCCGCGGGGACCGCACCGTCGAGAGGCGGCTCCCAGTCGTGCACGAGGTGCCAGGGCTCGACCCAGTCCAGCCGGCGGGCCGCATCTTCCCAGAAGGCCAGAGGATCAGCGGCCGCGCGGGCATAGGCTTCTGCGGTCACGTTGGCATCGAGGAACGCGGGCGACGGAGGATAGACCCGTTCCTCCTGCAGCCGGGCCTCGGTCATCGTCACGTCCATCGCCGCAACAGGTACTTCTCCAGCAGCGCGAGCACGCCGTTGGTGATCGTGCCGAGCAGCGCCAGCAGCACGATGGAGAGCAGGATGCGGTCGACACGCCCGGTGCTCTGCGAGTCCGTCAACAGGAACCCGAGCCCCATGGACGAAGCGATGAGCTCGGCGGCCACGAGGAACAGCCATGCCTGCGCCAGCGCGAGACGCAGCCCCGCGACGACGGAGGGCACGACGGCCGGGAGCTGGACCGTGCGGAACAGCGACCAGCCGTGCAGGCTGAACGAGCGTCCCGCCTCGACGAGCTGCGGGTCCACGTGACGCAGTGCCGAGGCGACCGTCGTGTAGACCGGGAAGAACGCGCCGATCGCGATGAGGGTCACCTTGGACTCCTCGCCGATCTGCATCCACAGGATCAGCAGCGGCACCCAGGCGAGCGACGGGACGGCGCGAACGGCGGCGAGAGTGGGACTGAGCAGAACGTCACCCCACCGCGAGAGTCCGACGATGCCGGCCGCGGCGAGCCCGATGACCGAGCCGATCGCGAATCCGAGCAGCACCCGCTGGACCGAGATGGCGATGTGGGTCCAGAGCTGTCCGGTCTCGGCGAGTTCCACTCCGGCCTGGAAGACCGATCCGGGCGTCGGGAGTCGGTACGGCTCGATGAGCCCGGCCGTCGTGACCACCTGCCAGGCGATGAGGATCACGGCGGGGAGCAGGAAGCCCCCGAGGATCCGCACGACAGGCGGCAGGCCACGCCGTGCTCCCCCGGGCCTCCCGCGGGGAGCACCCTTCGCGAACTCGAGCGCGTCCCGCGATTCCGCCGGGACGACCACCCGCTCCTCGAAACCGGTCACTCGCTTGCGCCCGCCTTCGTCGCGAAGGTGTCGTTGATGATGCTGGAGAGCGCCTTGTCGACCGATGCCTGACCGCCCTGCACATCGCCGGACTCGACGAGCACCGGCGCGATCTTCTCGAGAACGGCGAGCTGGTCGTCACCGGGGACGCCGCTCACGTCGAGGTTCGACCGCTCCTGGATCACCGTTGTCGCGACCTCGAGGTCGATGCCCGCGACGTCGGCGAGCAGGGCGGCCGTCTCCTCCGGGTGCTCGAGCGCCCAGACGCGCGCCTCCTCGTAGGCGTCGACGACGGCCTGTGCGAGATCCGGGTGGTTGTCGATGAAGTCCTCGGTCGCGTTGAGGAAACCGTAGGTGTTGAAGTCGACGTTGCGGTAGATGAGCTTGTCGCCCGACTCCTGCTCCGCAGCGGCCATGATGGGGTCGAGACCCGCCCACGCGTCGACGGACCCGCCGTCGAGCGCGGCCCGCCCGTCCGCGTGCTGGAGGTTCTGCACCTCGACGTCCGCGAGCGACAGCCCGCCCTCCTCCAGCGCCTGCAGGAGGAAGAAGTACGGGTCGGTGCCCTTGGTGGCCGCGATGGACGCGCCCTTGAGGTCCTCCACCGACGTGATGTCGCTGTCGGGACCGACGACGATGGCCGACCACTCGGGCTGGGAGTAGATGTCGATGACCTGGATGGGGGAACCGTTGGCGCGAGCGAGCAGCGCGGCCGAGCCCGCCGTCGAACCCACGTCGACCGAGCCGGAACGCAGCAGCTCGTTGGCCTTGTTGGACCCGGCGGACTGCACCCATTCGACGGTCACGTCGTCGCCGAGGATGTCCTCGAGGATGCCCTGGTCGCGGATCACGAGGCTGAGCGGGTTGTAGGTAGCGAAGTCGATGGACAGCGTGTCGGCGGACCACTCGCCGCTCCCGGCGGGCGTGGACTCGGCGTCGGCCGTCGCGTTCTCGCCGGCGACGCAGCCGGTGGCGACGAGCATCATCGTCCCGGCGACGGCGATCGCAGGGATGATGCGGCGGGTGATGGTGCTCATCGGGTCTCCTCGGGGGTGTGGTGGTGCGTGTCGACGCCGAGCCCTTCGAGGAGCTCGGCGCGCAGGTCGGCGAGGCCGCGGTCGGCGCGGTCTCGGGGGCGGACGCCGGGGACGTCGACCGTCCGCGCGACGGACGACTCGTCGTCTCCCGCGCCGACGGTGCGCAGCAGCAGCACGCGGTCGGCGAGGTAGAGGGCCTCCTCCACGTCGTGGGTCACGAGCAGCACCGTGGTGGGCTCGGCGGCGTGGATCTTGAGCAGCAGGTCGTGCATGCGCAGACGGGTGAGGGCGTCGAGCGCGCCGAACGGCTCGTCCAGCAGCAGCACCCCGGGGTTACGGGCGAGAGCGCGGGCGAGCGAGGCGCGCTGGGCCATGCCGCCGGAGACTTCACGAGGGCGCTGGTCGGCGGCATGCTCCAGTCCGACGAGTTGCAGCAGCTCACGCACACGTGTCCGTCCGGCGACCCGGCCGGTGCCGCGCGGCAGTCCCAGTTCGACATTCTGGGCGAGCGTGCGCCATGGAAGCAGCCGCGGCTCCTGGAACGCGACAGCGGTGCGCTCGTCCACGTCGGCGACGCCCGAACCGTCGAGCCGGATCGTGCCCGTGGTGGGAGCGTCGAGGCCGCCGATGAGGCGCAGCAACGTGGACTTCCCACACCCCGACGGGCCGACGACGGCGACGATCTCCCCGGCGGCGATGTCGAGGTCGATGCCGCGGAGCACCTCTCGCCGGCCCTGCGCGAGCGGGAACGAGCGCGCGATGCCGTCGAGGCGGACGGGCTGCGCGGAACCCGACCCCTCCGGGGCCTCGGCAGTGCGCGACGCAGCGGGCAGGAGGGCGGTCATGTCCCCATCGTGTCGGAGCCGCTGGATTGTTACGAATGCGGCCGTAACGTTGCGTCACGCAGCGGTTTCCGGGGGCTCCGGGCATGCGAAAAGGGCCGTCACACCCGCCGTGAAGCGGGGTGACGACCCTTTTCGGAGTGTTACTTAGGAGTTGCCGCCCGAGAGCTTCTCGCGCAGAGCCGCGAGAGCCTCGTCGTCGGCGAGCGTGCCGGCGCCGGCCGTCTCGCTCGAGAAGGACTGGCCACCGAAGTCGTCGCCGGCCGCAGCCTCGGCCTCGGCCGCCTTCGCGACCTGAGCCTTGTGCGCCTCCCAGCGAGCCTGGGCCGCAGCGTACTCCTGCTCCCATGCCTCGCGCTGGGCGTCGAAGCCTTCCTTCCACTGACCGGTCTCGGCGTCGAAGCCCTCCGGGTACTTGTACTCGCCGTTCTCGTCGTACTCGGCGAGCATGCCGTACAGAGCCGGGTCGAACTCGGTGCCATTGGGGTCGACCGACTCGTTGGCCTGCTTCAGCGACAGCGAGATGCGGCGACGCTCGAGGTCGATGTCGATGACCTTGACGAAGACCTCTTCGCCGACCGACACGACCTGCTCCGCCAGCTCGACGTGCTTGCTGGAGAGCTCGGAGATGTGGACGAGGCCCTCGATGCCGTCTGCGACGCGGACGAACGCACCGAACGGAACGAGCTTGGTGACCTTACCCGGCGTGACCTGACCGATCGCGTGGGTACGGGCGAAGACCTGCCACGGGTCCTCCTGCGTCGCCTTCAGCGACAGGGAGACGCGCTCGCGGTCGAGGTCGACCTCGAGGATCTCGACGGTGACCTCCTGGCCCACCTCGACGACCTCGGAGGCGTGCTCGATGTGCTTCCAGGACAGCTCGGAGACGTGCACGAGGCCGTCCACGCCGCCCAGGTCGACGAACGCACCGAAGTTGACGATCGACGACACGACACCCTTGCGGACCTGACCCTTGTGCAGGTTGTTCAGGAACGTGGTGCGCGACTCCGACTGCGTCTGCTCGAGGAGCGCACGGCGGCTGAGGACGACGTTGTTGCGGTTCTTGTCGAGCTCGAGGATCTTCGCCTCGATCTCCTGGCCGAGGTACGGCGTGAGGTCGCGGACGCGGCGCAGCTCGATGAGCGAGGCCGGGAGGAAGCCACGGAGGCCGATGTCGACGATGAGTCCACCCTTGACGACCTCGATGACCGTACCGGTGACGACGCCGTCGTTCTCCTTGATCTTCTCGACGTCTCCCCAGGCGCGCTCGTACTGCGCACGCTTCTTGGAGAGGATCAGGCGGCCTTCCTTGTCCTCCTTCTGGAGGACGAGGGCCTCGACCTCGTCGCCGACCTTGACGACCTCGTTGGGGTCGACGTCGTGCTTGATCGAGAGCTCGCGCGAGGGGATGACACCCTCGGTCTTGTAGCCGACATCGAGCAGGACCTCATCGCGGTCGATCTTGACGATCGTGCCTTCGATGATGTCGCCGTCGTTGAAGAACTTCAGGGTCTTCTCGACCGCGGCCAGGAAGTCCTCAGCAGATCCGATGTCGTTGATGGCGACCTGCTTGGTGGCCGGGGCGGTCGTTGCGGTAGTCATGTAGTGGGTTGTCCTTGTGAATGGATACTCGGGCTGCGGAGCATGACCGCGCACGGTCGGGATGTGCTTCGCAGCAGGTGGATTGTGGTGTGTTCGTCACCTGGGCATGCGTGTACACGCCACGAGTGACAGTTCAGGCTACCAGAAGTTGCCGCCCTATGAAGGAGCCGATTCCCCGCAGCCGCTCTGTGGATAACGTCGGCAGCGAGCTCGGCATTCCGCATACGGTGGCCCGGTGATCTCGCCCACCGCTCTCCGCCTGCTCGCCACGCTGGCAGTCGGCGTCTCGATGCTCTCCGGGTGCACCGCCACTCCGGACCCCACGCCCACTCCCTCCCCTGCGTTCTCGTCCGAAGAAGAGGCCTTCGCCGCCGCCGAGGCCACGTATCGCGAGTTCACGCGACGGCTCAACGAAGTGGATACGTCTGACCCGGCCACCTTCGAACCGCTCTACGAACTGTCGACCGGTGATTTCGAGAAGGCGGATCGCAAGGCGTATTCAGCGATGCACGCGGAAGGAATCAAGGTTGAAGGCGAGACGCGAATACTGTCTTTCGCGGCCGTCGACTCCGACGCGACGCACAATGCCGTTGCAGCGGTCGTATGTCTGGATGTCAGCGATGTCGAAGTTACCGATTCGAACGGGGTATCCCAGGTGGCGCCTGGTCGGCCAGACGTATACGCGTTGAGAGTGAACTTTGTGATTGAGCGGGGAAATTATGTCATCAGCTCAGCCCAAGGGGAGTCGGAGACCAAGTGCTGAGCCTTGCCCCGGCGTTCCTCGCTCTCACCCTCGCGGTCTCGGGCATGGCTTCCGGACCGTCGGCTAGTGACCGCCACGACACCGACCCCATCGGGAGCGCCGCGTTGTCGGTCGGGAACACATCGCTCAGCGTGTCTGCCGCTGAGACTCGTTCGGCCACTCCGAACCCAGTGCGCCGTAGCGCCGGCGAGCAGGCACCCTCGGTCCCCGAGACGGAAAGCAAGACGTGCCGGACCGACACGGTGCTGAGCCGGTCGTGCGGGATGTACGCGGTGCGGGTGACGGAGGAGTCCGGGAGGCCGCTCACGATCGAGGATGTCGCGCAGTTCGCACCCGCCCCCGTGACCACGACGGCCGAGCCGGGCAACGTGGGCGTCGTGGGGATGCCGACCAACTTCGTGGCGACCGTCGCCGCGCACACGGCGACCGGCACACTCCTCGACCGGCCCGTGACGGTGCGTTTCACGCCCGTTCGCGTCGTCTTCGACCACGGCGACGGCACGACGGCGGTGACGCCCGACGGCGGTCGCACCTGGTCGATGCTCGGGCAGGCGCCGTTCACGCCGACCGAGACGAGCCATACCTATGCGCGACGGGGCACCTATTCGACGAGGACCACGGTCGCGTACACGGCGCAGGTCGACGTCGGCGGCGGCTGGTTCGCGGTTCCCGGTGAGCTGTCGATAGAGGGAGCGTCCCGGGACATCCGCATCTACGAGGCGACCACCGCGCTCGTGGCGCGGACGTGCGAGGAACGACCCGCGGCGGTCGGCTGCTGAGCGCCCGATGGGACACGCTCTACCCTGAATCCATGACCCGCGCCGAACGCCTCATGCTGCTCGACACCGCCAGCCTCTACTTCCGCGCGTTCTACGGGGTGCCCGACAAGGTCACAGCCCCGGACGGGTCCCCGATCAACGCCGCACGCGGCCTGCTGGACATGATCGCCAAGCTGGTGACGACCTACCAGCCGACCCACGTCGTGGCGTGCTGGGATGACGACTGGCGTCCGCAGTGGAGGGTCGACATCATCCCCAGCTACAAGACGCACCGCGTGGTCGAGGTCGTCACCGGTGCGCCGGACGTCGAGGAGGTCCCCGACCCGCTGGAGGCGCAGATCCCCTTGATCCGGGAGACGCTCGCCGCCATCGGCATCCCCATCGTCGGCGTCGCCGAGCATGAGGCGGACGATGTGATCGGCACCCTCGCGACGAACGCGACGATGCCTGTCGACATCGTGACCGGCGATCGCGACCTCTTCCAGCTCGTCGACGATGCCCGGGACGTCCGGGTGATCTACACGGCCCGCGGCATGAGCAATCTCGAACTCGTCACGGACGCGACGGTCGTCACGAAGTACGGTGTCCTGCCGACGCAGTACGCGGACTTCGCGACGATGCGCGGGGACGCGTCGGATGGGCTCCCCGGTGTCGCCGGCATCGGCGAGAAGACGGCCGCCACGCTCCTGCAGAAGCACGGCGATCTGCTCGGTATCCGCGAGGCCGCGGACGCGGGTGAGGGCATGAGCGCGGGCATCCGCGCGAAGATCCTCGACGCGCAGGCCTACCTGGACGTCGCTCCGACCGTCGTCGCCGTCGCCACGTCGCTCCCGATCACCGCCCCGGGTGTCGCCCTGCATGCCCTCACGCCGGACGAGGCCGAGGCGGCCACGGCCCTCGCCGAGCGCTGGAACCTCGGCAGCTCCATGACCCGCGCAGTCACCGCGGTCACCGAGGCGGCGAAGGCGGTCGCGGACGCCTGACGAGGGCGTCCCTCACTCCGCCCAGGCGAGCAGACGCGACAGGCCCCACGTGGTGACGATGCGTGACGCCGGCACCCCGGCACGCTCCGCCCGCTCGGCACCGTGGTCCAGGAGCGACAACTGGCCGGGGGCGTGTGCGTCGGAATCGATGGAGAACAGGCAACCGGCGTCGAGCGCGATCGCGATGAGCTCGTCCGGGGGATCCTGACGCTCGGGACGGGAGTTGATCTCCACGGCGACCCCGTTCTCCGCACAGGCCGCGAAGACGGCGGCGGCGTCGAAGGCCGAAGGCGGGCGCGTGCCACGGTCCCCCTGCACGAGACGACCCGTGCAATGCCCGAGGACGTTCACCCGCGGATGCGACACCGCGGCGATCATCCGCTTCGTCATCGCCCGACCGTCCATGCGCAGCTTCGAGTGCACGGAGGCGACGACCACATCCAGCTCAGCGAGCACGGCGTCGTCCTGATCGAGGGCGCCGTCTTCGAGGATGTCCACCTCGATGCCGGCGAGCAACGTGAATCCGTCCCCCGACTGCGCCCGCACCTGCGGGATCTGCTCACGCAGCCGTTCCACCGAGAGGCCTCGGGCCACGCGGAGGCGCGGCGAATGATCCGTGATGGCCTGGTACTCGTGCCCCTGCGCGCGGGCTGCGGCGGCCATCACCTCGATGGAGGTCGTCCCGTCTGACCACTCGGTGTGAGCGTGCAGGTCCCCGCGCAGCTTTCCACGGAGCGCAGACACCCGCTCAGGCTCGACGTCCCCGCGCAGTTCGATCAGATACTCCGGCACGTCCCCGGCCTGAGCCTGCCGGATGACGGCGAAGGTCGACTCGCCGATGCCCTTGGCCGCCCGAAGACGGGTCGGGTCGTCCTGCACATCGGCAGGGAGGTCCTGGAATGTCGCGGCCGCCTGACGGAAGGCCTTGGCCCGGTAGCGCGACGCCCGCTCCCGCTCCAGCAGCGAGGCGATCTCGAGCAGCGCGTCGACCGGATCCATGGTCACTCCTGAGGGGCCGCCAGCTCGCGGCTCACGCCGATCCACTGGTCGAGCTTGGCCAGTGCACTCCCGTCGTCCACGGCAGCGGATGCACGGGCGAGCCCGTCGCGGAGGCGCTCGAGGATCGGCCGCTGCACCTGGGTCGCGTCCTGGGAGAGCTCGAAGGCGACGATCCCGGCGGCGGCGTTCAGGAGCACGATGTCCCGGACGGGCCCCTGCTCCCCCGCGAGCGTCCGCCGGAGCACGTCCGCGTTGTGGGCGGGAGACCCGCCGATGAGGTCGGACAGGTCGGCGAGGGGGATGCCCAGGTCGCGCGGGTCGAGATCGTGTTCATGGATGTCCCCGCGGGTGACCTCCCAGATCCTGCTGTGCCCTGTGGTCGTCAGCTCGTCCAGGCCGTCGTCGCCGCGGAACACCAGCGCCGTGGCCCCCCGCGTGCGGAAGACGCCGGTGATCAGCGGCACCCGCTCCATCTGTGCCACGCCGACCGCGTTCGCCTCCGCGCGCGCCGGGTTGCACAGCGGACCGAGCATGTTGAACACGGTCGGCACGCCGAGCTGCGACCGGACGGCACCCGCGTGCTTGAACCCGGGATGGAAGGCCCCGGCCCAGGCGAAGGTGATGCCGGTCCGGTCGAGGATCGAGGCGACCGCCGCGGGGTCGAGGGATAGCTCGAGGCCGAGTGCACCGAGGACGTCCGAGGAGCCCGAGGCCGAGCTCGCGGCGCGATTGCCGTGCTTGACCACGGGGATGCCCGTGGCACCGATGATGACGGCAGCCGTCGTCGACACGTTCACCGTACCCACACGGTCCCCACCCGTGCCGACGATGTCCAGCACATTCGGGGAGACCGGAAGCGGCACGGCCGCTTCGAGGATGGCGTCACGGAAGCCGACGATCTCGTCGATCGTCTCGCCCTTCGCGCGCAGCGCCACGAGGAACCCCGCGAGCTGCGCCTCGGAGACCCCACCCTGCATGATCTGCCGCATGGCCCAGGTGGACTCCCAGACGCTGAGGTCGCGACGCTCCAGGAGAGAGGTGAGCACGTCGGACCAGGTCAGGGAATCAGCCATGTGTGCGATCCTATCGGCGCGGAGAAAACGTGCAGTGCGATCCGAGCGGGCGCGCAGACACCGAACGTGCGGCGTTTCCCGCGTATTCACCGGGTATTCGCAGTGTTTTCTTAGGGTCCCCTAAGTCACCGACGGGCGAATCGAGGGCCGGGGGTGCAAGAATCACGCTCGCGGATCGGCCATAATGGAGGGGTGACGACCTCAGCGACGTATGCCCCGGCGGCGAGAACCATCAAGCGGCCCAACCCGGTAGCTGTCGGCACCATTGTGTGGCTCGGCAGCGAGGTGATGTTCTTCGCGGGACTCTTCGCGATCTACTTCACCCTCCGCAGCACCTCACCCGAGCTGTGGGCCGACCGTACCGAGCTCCTGAACGTCCCCTTCGCGGCAGTGAACACGGCGATCCTCGTGCTCTCCTCGTTCACCTGCCAGATGGGTGTGTTCGCGGCGGAGGACCTGCAGCCGTACAAGATCGGCAAGGGACAGAAGAACGGCGCCGGCCGCCGTCGCCTGTTCGGCTGGGGCATGGTCGAGTGGTTCTTCCTCACCTTCGCCCTGGGCGCGATCTTCGTCTCCGGCCAGGTCTGGGAGTACGCACAGCTGGTCGCGGAGGGCATGCCCATCCAGGCTGACGCCTACGCCTCGGCCTTCTACCTGACCACCGGCTTCCACGCCCTCCACGTCACCGGCGGACTCGTCGCGTTCCTCCTGGTGATCGGCCGCGCGTACGCCGTCAAGAACTTCCGGCACAAGGAGGCGACCTCCTCGATCGTGGTGTCCTACTACTGGCACTTCGTCGACGTCGTCTGGATCGTGCTGTTCTTCGTTATCTACTTCCTGAAATAAGAGCGGAGCTGATCCCCGAGATGGCACGAGAGAAGAAGCGCCGTTCGAGCGGTCGTCGCAGCCCACTGGCGGCGGCCGCGCTCATCGGAGCAGGCCTCATGATCACCGGCGCTGTGTACGCGGGTGCGACCGCGGCATTCGCCGCCAACGACGCGCCCACGGCATCGACGCAGCTGACGGTCGAGGACGGCGAGAAGCTGTTCACGGCCAACTGCGCCACCTGCCACGGCCTCGACCTGGAGGGCACCCCCAACGGCCCGAGCCTCTACGGCGTCGGCGAGCTCGCGGTCGAGTTCCAGGTGTCGACCGGCCGCATGCCGCTGCAGATGCAGGGACCGCAGGCCCCCCAGAAGGAGCCGCAGTTCACCGAGGAGCAGATCCTCGCGATGGCGGCCTACGTGCAGTCCGAGGCCCCCGGACCGGAGTTCCCCTCCGAGAAGATCCTCGACGGCGAGGGCGACGTGGCGCACGGCGCCGAGCTCTTCCGCGTCAACTGCGCGATGTGCCACAACGTGGCCGCCGCCGGTGGCGCACTGACCGAGGGCAAGTACGCTCCGGCGATCACCGAGACCAGCGCGCTGCACATCTACGCCGCCATGGTCACCGGCCCGCAGAACATGCCGGTCTTCGGCGACATGAACCTGTCCGACGAGGACAAGCGCGACATCATCTCGGCTCTGCTCTTCCAGCAGCAGTCCGTCCAGATCGGCGGCTTCTCCCTCGGCTCGCTCGGACCGGTCTCCGAGGGCCTGTTCGTGTGGATCTTCGGTATCGGCGCTCTGGTCGCCATCACCGTGTGGATCACGGCGAAGTCCAACTGACGCTTATTCATCGAAGAGGAACGTACGAGGAGCACCATGGCACACGACGACGACTCGCAGGCTCTTGACAGGGCCTACCAGCCCTCTCCGGGGCTGGGTGTCGCAGTCAGCGATCCCGTGCAGAACCCGGGTCTTCCGCCGCACCGTGAGCGGATGACCGACAAGGACCCGCGCGCCGAGAAGACCGCGGTCCGCACCGTCTACACGCTGTTCTACCTGTCCCTCGCCGGGAGCATCTGGGCGGTCGCCGCCTACATGCTGTTCCCGATCGAGAGCGGCGCGCTCATCGACATCCGTCAGAACAACCTCTTCATCGGTCTCGGCATCGCGCTCGCGCTGCTGGCCCTCGGAATCGGTGCCATCCACTGGTCCAAGGCGCTGATGTCCGACAAGGAGTTCATCGAGCACCGCCACCCCACCCGGGGCAAGGACTCCACGCGTGAGGCCGCCATCAGGGCGTTCTCCGACGCGAACGAGGAGTCCGGGTTCGGACGCCGCACGATGATCCGCAACTCGCTGTTCGCCGCGATCGTGGCGTCGATCATCCCCGGCGTGACGCTGTTCCGCGGCCTCGCTCCGCACTCGACACCGGACGACCCCACCGCGGGCGACCCGGTCGCGCTGCTGAAGCACACGATGTGGGACGAGGGCATGCGCCTGGTGCGCGACCCGGATGGCACCCCCATCCGCGCAGCGGACGTGACGCTCGGCTCCGCCTTCCACGTCATCCCCGAGGACCTCGCGGAGCTCGGGCACGACGAGGGCTACCTCGAGGAGAAGGCCAAGGCCATCGTGCTGATGATGCGCCTCCGCCCCGAGCAGCTCATCGAGGCCGAGGACCGCAAGGACTGGTCCTACGACGGCATCGTCGCCTACTCCAAGGTCTGCACGCACGTCGGCTGCCCCGTCGCGCTGTACGAGCAGCAGACCCACCACCTGCTGTGCCCGTGCCACCAGTCGCAGTTCGACGTCACGGACCACGCGAAGGTCATCTTCGGCCCGGCCGCCCGGCCGCTGCCCCAGCTGCCCATCACCGTGGACGACGAGGGCTACCTCATCGCACGCAGCGACTTCACCGAACCCGTCGGCCCGAGCTTCTGGGAGCGCCATTGAGCACCGCAACGCTGTCCAAGGACGAGAAGGACACCAAGGCGCCTCTCGGCGGCCGTTTCGTCGGCGCCGCGTCGAACTACATCGATGAGCGCACCAGCCTCTCGGGCTTCGTCAAGGAGCTCGGTCGCAAGATCTTCCCCGACCACTGGTCGTTCATGCTCGGTGAGATCGCGCTCTGGAGCTTCGTCGTCGTGTTCCTCTCCGGAACCTTCCTGACGTTCTTCTTCCAGGCCTCCATGGTGGAGACCCACTACACCGGCGCATACGCCCCCATGCGCGGCATCGCGATGTCGTCGGCCCTCGAGTCGACGCTGCACATCTCGTTCGACCTCCGCGGCGGTCTGCTGGTCCGCCAGATCCACCACTGGGCCGCGCTGGTGTTCATCGCCGGCATCGGTGTGCACATGCTCCGCGTGTTCTTCACGGGTGCGTTCCGCAAGCCGCGCGAGCTCAACTGGGTGATCGGCTTCGTGCTGTTCATCCTCGCGATGGCGGAGGGCTTCACCGGCTACTCGCTCCCCGACGACCTGCTCTCGGGTAACGGCCTCCGGATCATCGACGGCATGATCAAGGGTCTCCCGCTGATCGGCACCTGGACCTCGTTCCTCCTCTTCGGCGGCGAGTTCCCCGGTACCGACATCGTCGGACGCCTGTACACGCTGCACATCCTGCTGCTGCCGATGCTGGTCATCGCCTTCATCGCCGTGCACCTGATGCTCATGATCATCAACAAGCACACGCAGTTCGCCGGCCCCGGCCGGACGAACGACAACGTCGTGGGCTACCCGATGATGCCGGTCTACATGTCCAAGATGGGCGGCTACCTGTTCATCGTCTTCGGCACCATCGTGCTGATCGCGACGTTCTTCCAGATCAACCCGATCTGGAACTACGGACCGTACGACCCCTCCCCCGTCTCGGCGGGTACGCAGCCCGACTGGTACATCGGCTTCGCGGACGGCGCGCTCCGTCTGGCGCCGTCGAACTGGGACATCGTGTTCCTCGACCACACCTGGTCGTTCGGCATCCTGGCCCCGGTCGCCGTGCTCGGCCTGTTCATCGTCATCGTCGCGATCTACCCCTTCATCGAGGCGTGGGTCACCGGTGACAAGCGTGAGCACCACATCGCCCAGCGCCCGCGCAACGCGGCCACCCGCACCGCGATCGGCGTCGCCGGCGTCATCTTCTACGCGGTCCTGTGGGCGGCGGCCTCGTCCGACCTCATCGCGACGCACTTCATGCTCACCATGGAGGGCGTGATCCACACGCTGCAGGCGCTGCTGTTCCTCGGCCCGATCATCGGCTACTTCGTCACGAAGCGCATCTGCATCGCGCTCCAGAAGAAGGACCGCGAGATCGTCCTGCACGGCTTCGAGTCGGGCCGCATCGTGCGTCTCCCCGGCGGCGAGTTCATCGAGGTGCACCAGCCGGTCGACAAGTACGACCGCTGGAAGCTCATCGACATCGACGGTTACGAGCCGCTCGTCGTCCGTCCGAACGCGAAGGGCCGTATCCCGTGGACGGAGAACCTCCGCTCGGCGATGTCGCGTTGGTTCTTCGAGGATCGCCTTGCCCCGCTCACGCAGGCCGAGATCGATGCCGCGGACGCTCACCAGCACCACGTCACCGAGGGCAACGAGGCGGCGGAGGTCGCAGAGATCCAGGGCGCTCATGAGCGTGCCGGCTTCCCCGACGCCCCGCTCACTGTCGACGAGACGCACGTCGACGAGACTCCGAACACGCCCAGCACGGTGATCTCCACCGAGCCGGTCAAGAAGCCTCGGAAGAAGAAGTCGGAGGACGACGAGTAATCGTCACCCCCCTCGCGAAGGCCCCGTCCGCTCGGACGGGGCCTTCGTCGTTCTCCCCCGATGAGAGGATCGAACCATGTCATCCGTCGTCCGTCTGCTCCGCGCACCTCAGTTCGCCGATGCCCCCTACGCCTATGCAGCGACCGCACCCGCGGACGCCCGTCTCGTCTTCCTCGCCGGAGCCTGCCCCCTCGAGGACGACGGCACGGCCACGGCTCCGGGCGACGACGCAGCGCGGGCCGCGCGGTGCGTGGAGACCGTGGAGCAGGCTCTCCAGGCCGCCGGCGCCACCCTGATGGATGTCATCAGCACGCGGGTCCTGGTGGCCTCTTCCGCGCAGCGCGAGCTCGTCACCGCCCGATGAGGCCACTCATCCGGTTCGCGACCGCCGCCGACCACGTCGTTCTCGAAGAGCTCGAGCGCGCCGCCGACCTCATCCTGATCGAGCGTTTCGGGGCGCGGTCGTGGCCACCCCCCACCTCGAACGAGGAACGCCAGGATGCCCCGGGGTTCGTCCTGGTGGCGGCTCTCCCCTCCCCCGCCGACGAGCATGTCGACGATCCCTCGACGCCCGTCGGCTTCGCGCACGTCCTCGAGGTGGACGGGGAGGCACACCTGGAGCAGCTCTCCGTGCGCCCGGAGCACGCCCGCCGCGGCGTCGGACGCGCGCTGGTGGTGGCCGTGCAGGAGGAGGCGCGACGTCGAGGCCATCGGCGCCTCACCTTGCGCACCTACGCGGACGTGCCGTGGAACGCCCCCTTCTACGCCCGGTGCGGCTTCGAGGAGTCCGCGCCGGACACCGACTTCCTGCGCGCGCTCGTCGGCGTCGAAGAACGGCTGAACCTCTCCGTCCACGGCCGACGGATCCAGATGACCGCACCGCTCTGAGGAGGATCGGCAGGATTCGTGCGATGCGCGACGGGAACACTCCTCCGTGCGGCGCCCACGTTCCGTAATCTGAACTCATGATCGACCGTACCGACTACTTCGCTGCCCGCCTCGCCTATGAGACCGACCCGAGCGACGTCCATGCTGATCGCGCCGCTGGCCGCCCCCTCGTCGTGGTCGACGTGCGCTCGACCGAAGCATGGGCTCAAGGGCGCGTCGCCGAAGCCGTCCACATGCACCACAGCGAGATCGCGGACAGGGCGCCGCGAGAGATCCCCCGCGACGCCGACGTGGTCGTGTACTGCTGGAGCCCGGGGTGCAACGGTGGTGTGCGCGGTGCGCTCGAGTTCGCGCGCCTCGGCTATCGCGTGCGTGAGATGATCGGCGGCTTCGAGTACTGGGTCCGCGAGGGGTACCCCGTCGAAGACGCCGAGGGCGTGCACCATCGGCCGATCGACCCGCTCACCGGAATCCCCCGTATCCGCACCCGGGCTTGACCACGGCGTCGGAACGACGAAGGCCCCCGGAGTGATCCGGGGGCCTTCCTTCGTGTGCGGGGACTCAGCGGGCGAAGTTGCCGCGGTAGTACTCGTAGACCCAGCCGACGATGGCGACCACGAAGATGGCCAGCCCGATCGGGAGGAGGAAGTGCCCGACCGCCAGACCGACGACGAACACGCCAGCCGATGCCGCGAGGACCAGCGGCCACCAGGACCACGGGCTGAACTCGCCGAGCTCGGGGTCGCCGTCGTCGATGTCCGACGTGAGGATGTCCTCAGGCAGCTCGCCGTTCTGCGCCTTGTGCGTCCGGTCCAGGTAGAACGCGACCATGGCGCCCATGAAGGCCGAGAAGAACAGGGCGACCGTGCCGACCCACTCGATCTGGTTCACGAGCGGAAGCCCCGGGTGAGCCAGGATGTTCCAGCCGGTGTAGACGACGCCGACGAGGGCGAAGAACGCGGTCAGGACCCACCAGATGATGACGTTGTCGCGCATGACTCAGTGGCCCTCTCGCTCGCCGGGCGCGGTGGTCGCGAACTCCGCGGCCTCCGGGTGGTTCAGGTCGAAGGCCGGACGCTCGCTGCGGATGCGCGGGATCGACGTGAAGTTGTGCCGCGGCGGCGGGCACGAGGTGGCCCACTCGAGCGAGGCGCCGTAACCCCACGGGTCGTTCACCGTGACCTTGGGCGCCTTGCGTGCCGTGATCCAGACGTTCAGGAAGAACGGCAGCATCGAGGCACCGAGGATGATCGCGCCGATCGTGGAGACCTGGTTCTGCCAGGTCCAGCCGTCCGCCGCGGAGTAATCCGCGTAACGCCGGACCATGCCGTCGACACCGAGCCAGTGCTGGATGAGGAAGGTCATGTGGAAGCCCACGAACAGCATCCAGAAGTGCACGTAGCCGAGGCGCTCGTTGAGCATGCGGCCCGTCCACTTCGGCCACCAGAAGTAGAAGCCGGCGAACATGGCGAACACCACTGTGCCGAACACCACGTAGTGGAAGTGCGCCACGACGAAGTACGAGTCGCTGAGGTGGAAGTCCAGCGGCGGGGCCGCGAGGATCACACCGGTGAGACCACCGAAGACGAACGAGACGAGGAAGCCCAGTGCGAACACCATCGGCGTCTCGAAAGTCACAGAGCCTCGCCAGAGCGTGCCGATCCAGTTGAAGATCTTCACACCCGTCGGCACCGCGATGAGCATCGTCATCAGGGCGAAGAACGGCAGGAGCACCGAGCCGGTGACGTACATGTGGTGCGCCCACACGGCCACGGACAGCGCGGCGATGGCGATCGTCGCGTAGACGAGGGTCTTGTATCCGAAGATCGGCTTGCGGCTGAACACCGGGAAGATCTCCGACACGATGCCGAAGAACGGCAGCGCGATGATGTAGACCTCGGGGTGGCCGAAGAACCAGAACAGGTGCTGCCAGAGCAGGACACCGCCGTTCTGCGGATCGTAGATGTGGGCGCCGAGCACACGGTCGGCGGCGGCGGCGAAGATCGCCGCGGCTAGGACCGGGAAGGCCATCAGGATCAGCAGGCTGGTGATCAGCGTGTTCCAGCTGAAGATCGGCATGCGCCACATCGTCATGCCGGGCGCGCGCATCGTGATGATCGTCGTGATGAAGTTCACCGCACCGAGGATCGTGCCGAAGCCCGAGATGCCGAGACCGAGCATCCACAGGTTTCCGCCCGCTCCTGGCGAGAACGACGCGTTGGCCAACGGCTGATAGGCGAACCAGCCGAACGAGGCCGCACCCTGCGGGGTGAGGAAGCCGGCGACCGCGATGGTCGAGCCGAACAGGAACAGCCAGAACGCGAAGGCATTCAGACGCGGGAAGGCGACGTCCGGAGCACCGATCTGCAGCGGCAGGATGGCGTTGGCGAAGCCGGCGAACAGCGGCGTCGCGAACATCAGCAGCATGATCGTGCCGTGCATCGTGAACAGCTGGTTGTACTGCTCCTTCGTCGGGACGATCTGCATCCCCGGCGCGAAGAGCTCGGCACGGATGACAAGCGCCATCACGCCACCGAGGAGGAAGAACATCACCGAGGCGATGAGGTACATGTACCCGATCGTCTTGTGGTCAGTGGAGGTGATCCACTTGACGACGATGTTGCCCTTCTGCTCCACACGCGAGGAGCTCATCAGAGCGGCCTGACGCGCGGGCAGGGTGGTGGGACGGGAGCGGGGTGCCTCGTCGGTGCGAGGAGCTTCAGTGGTCGACATGGTTTACTCCTCTCCTTCCTCGGTTTCGGTCTTCCCGGAGGTGCCGGGGAGGTTCGAGAGACGGTCGTACGCGTCGGTGATGTCCCCGGTGTTGCCCTCTTCCTCGAGGGACTCGAGGTAGGCGTCGTACTCGTCCTGCGAGACGACCTTGACGTTGAAGAGCATCATCGAGTGGTACTCGCCGCAGAGCTCGGCGCACTTGCCGGCGTACTCGCCCTCGCGGGTGGGGATGAAGGACCAGGAGTTGTCCTTCCCGATGAACATGTCCTTCTTGTAGAGGAAGTCGATGATCCAGAAGGAGTGGATGACATCGCGCGACTGGAGGTTGATCGTGACCTTCTGGTCGACGGGGAGCACCAGCGTCGGCAGCTCGGACTGGTCGATGTTGCCTGCGGCGTCCGGCTGGGCCTGGATGCCCATCGTCCAGACGGTGTCCTCGTCGGTCTCACCGTTGTACTGGAAGTCCCACGCCCACTGCTTGGCGATCGCGGTGATCTCGACGTCGGGGTCATCCCACTTCGTCTCGATCTCGGTCTGATCGCGAGCCGTGAAGAAGAACATGCCGAGCACGAGGATGAGCGGCACGATCGTGTAGAAGATCTCGATCGGCATGTTGTATCGCATCTGCACCGGGAGGCCGGTCTGGCCCTTGCGCCGGCGGTACGCGATCGCAGCCCAGGCCATGAGGCTCCAGGTGACGACGCCGACCGCGAGGAGAACGATCCAGGAGTTCACCCAGAGGGACGACACGCGCTCCGTCTGGTTGGTTGCTGCCGGACCACCGTCCACGAAGCCCGGAAGAAAGCCGTTCAGCTCGGTGGGAGTACATCCCGCCAGAGCCACAGCTGCCACAACTCCCACAGGGAGTGCGGCCCAACGAAGGCGGCGTTTCGAGGGCACGATGCACCTTTCAGATCGCGGACAAGGCATGTTCAAGTCTAGAGCAACCTCACACCTGATTCATGCCAACCATGCAGGTTGAGAAGCGGAACGGCCGCCGTCACGCGAGGTGACGACGGCCGTTCGCGGGAAGAACGTGTCAGTGGAAGCTGTCGCCGCAGGCGCAGCTGCCCGCCGCGTTCGGATTGTCGATCGTGAAGCCCTGCTCCGAGATGGTGTCCTTGAAGTCGATCGAGGCGCCGTCGAGGTAGGGAACGCTCATGTTGTCGACGATGACCTCGACGCCGTCGAAGTCGACCGTCTCGTCACCCTCGAGGAATCGCTCGTCGAAGTAGAGCTGGTAGATCAGGCCCGAGCAGCCGCCGGGCTGCACGGCGACGCGCAGACGCAGGTCGTCGCGGCCCTCCTGCTCCAGGAGGTTCTTCACCTTCGTGGCGGCGGCGTCCGTCAGCTTGACGCCGTGTGCGCTGGTGGTCTCTGCGGACAGGATGGTGTCGCTCATGTCGCTCCTCATGACGGGCCGGGTACGGGCTCTTCGACGATTCTACCGTCGGTGGGGACGGAAGGCTCAGATCTCACGCGCGTTCATACGGGCGAGCAGCAGCGCCTCGGTCGCCACGGCGTGCCGGAAGGTGTTCAGATGCAGCGACTCGTTGGGGCTGTGCGCGCGGGAGTGCGGATCCTCCACGCCGGTGACGAGGATCTGCGCCTCGGGGAACTCCCGCACGAGATCCGCGATGAACGGGATCGACCCGCCCACACCGAGATCCACCGGAGGCACCCCGTACCCGTCCCGCATGGCATCCCTGGTGAGCGCGACGGCCCAGCCGCTCGTGTCCACGAGGAAGGGGTTACCGAGGTCCACGTCGGAGAAGGTCAGCTCGGCACCGAAGGGCGCGTGTGCGCGGAGGTGACGCTCGAGAGCCTCGTACGCGTCCTGGCCGGACTGGCCGGGGGCCACTCGCGCGCTGATGACCACGGTCACCTCCGGGAGCAGCGTGTTCGAGGCCGCGGCGACGCTCGTCGCATCGATGCCGATGACCGTGACGGAGGGCTTGTTCCAGATGCGGCTGAGGATCGTGCCGTCACCGATGGGCGTGGTCCCCGGCAGGAGCCCGGCCTCGTCGCGCAGCGTCTCCTCGGTGTACTCGGGGGTCTCGGCGTCCCGTGCCGTCATCCCCTCGACGGCGACGGAGCCGTCCTCGTCCCACAGCGTGGCGAGGAGCCGCACGGTCGCCATCATGGCGTCGGGCACCGCTCCGCCGAACATCCCGGAGTGCGAGGCGTGGTCGAGCGTGCGCACCTTCATGGTGAAGCGCGCGTTGCCACGGAGCGAGACGGTCAGGCCGGGCGTGACGGAATCCCAGTTGCCGGAGTCCGCGACCACGATCGAATCGGCGCGGAGGGCGTCCTTGTTGTCGGAGAGGAACTGGGCGAAGGACCGCGAACCGTACTCCTCCTCCCCCTCGACGAACATCGCGATGCCGAGGTCGAGGTCGTCGCCGAGCACCTCCGCGACCGCGCGGATCGCCCCGATGTGCGCCATGATCCCCGCCTTGTCGTCTGCGGCGCCGCGGCCGTACAGGCGGCCGTCCCGCACGGTGGGCTCGAACGGCGGCGTCTCCCACAGGGCGTCGTCCCCCGGAGGCTGCACGTCGTGGTGGGCGTAGAGGAGGATCGTCGGCTTGCCGTTCCGTGCCGCGCGCGTCGCGAGCACCGCGGGCTGACCCTGCTCGTCGGTGCCGGGGATGTCGGCGCGGAGCACGGTCACCTCGTCGAAGACGCCGGTGCCACGCGCGAGGGTGGCGACGGCGTCGGCGCTGCGCTCCAGCTGCGTCTGATCGAAGGCAGGCCAGGCCATGCCGGGGATGCGCACGAGGTTCCCGAGGTCCGACAGCGCGGAGGGGATACCGGTGGCGACGGCTTCGAGGACGGCGGCGTCGGACTCGCTGGGAAGAGCAGGTGAGGTCATGCGAGTAATCTTAAGGCGACCCACCCCAGCGAACCGAGGAACCTCGTGGCCACTACCCCCGCCTCCCCTTCGACGAACGACGACGCCCCCCAGACGCCTGCCGTCGGCAAGGGACGCGCGACGCCGACCCGCGCCGAGCAGGAGGCCGCCCGTCGCCGCCCCCTCGTGGCGAACACCAAGGAGGCCAAGGCCGCGGCCCGCGCCGAGCTCAACGAGCGCCGCGCGAAGGCGCAGGCGGGCATGGCCGCAGGCGAGGAGAAGTACCTCCCCGCGCGCGACAAGGGCCCGCAGCGTCGGTGGGTGCGCGACTACGTGGACGCCGGCTGGCACCCCGCCGAGTTCGTCATGGGGGTCATGGTGCTCGTCATCCTGGCCTCGTTGCTGCCGACGAACATGATGATCTCGTTCTACGCGTACCTGTTCATGATGGCGTACCTCGTCATCGCGATCGGCGGCATGATCCTGCTCGGCATGCGGGTCAAGCGCAAGGCGGCCGCGAAGTTCGGCAAGGACCGCGTCGAGAAGGGCCTCGGCTGGTACGCGGGTATGCGCGCCCTGCAGATGCGCTTCATGCGCCTGCCGAAGCCGCAGGTCAAGCGCGGGCAGTACCCGGACTGACCAGTCCCCGGTTGATCTCGCGGCCCCAGAACGGTCCGCGGTAGAGGAACGCCGTGTAGCCCTGGACCAGGGTGGCCCCGGCATCCAGACGCTCCTGCACATCCGCGGCCGTCTCGACACCGCCCACCGCGATCACGCAGAAGTCCTCGGGGACCGCGGCGCGGACGACCCGGAGGACCTCGAGCGACCGCTTCTTGAGCGGCGCACCGGAGAGACCGCCCGCGCCGGCCGCCTCGACAGCGGCCGCATCGGTGCGGAGCCCGTCGCGGCTGATCGTCGTGTTGTGGGCGATGATGCCCGCGAGCCCCTCCTCGACGGCGAGGCGCGCGATCGCGGCGATCTCGTCATCCGGCAGATCGGGGGCGATCTTCACGAGCAGCGGGGTCGCCCCGGCTGCCTCGCGGACGGCCCGCAGCAACGGCGCCAGCGTCTCGACGGCCTGCAGACCGCGAAGTCCAGGGGTGTTCGGCGACGAGACGTTGACGGCGAGGTAGTCGGCGAGCGGGGCCAGTCGGGTGGCCGACGCGACATAGTCCGCCACGGCGTCCTCGACGTCCACCACACGGCTCTTGCCGATGTTGACGCCGATCACCGTGTCGGGCGCGCCACGACGAAGCCGTGCGAGACGACGGGCTGCGGCATCCGCACCACGGTTGTTGAAGCCCATGCGGTTGATGACCGCGCGGTCCTCGACCAGTCGGAACAGCCGGGGCTTCGGATTGCCCTCCTGCGGGACGGCCGTGACCGTTCCGACCTCGACGTGCCCGAAGCCGAGCGCTGCCAGGCCACGGACGCCGACGGCGTTCTTGTCGAACCCGGCCGCGACGCCGAACGGCGAAGGGAACGTCAGCCCCAGCGCCTCGACCCGCAGGGAGGGGTCGGGCCGGGTCATCGCGCGCGTGGTCCACGAGAACGGCGGCACACCGAGCACGCGAATCACCGCCATACCGGCGTGGTGGGCGAACTCGGGATCGAAGCGCGAGAGGACGGCGCGGAAGAGCAGCGGATACATCCCTGCCAGATTACCGGTCCGCCGCCTCCGCCTTGGCGTGGTCGGCCCGGAGGTCGCCGATGGCGGACTCGAAGTCCTCGAGCGAGTCGAACGCCTGATAGACGCTCGCGAAGCGGAGGAACGCGACCTCGTCGAGCTCCCGGAGCGGTCCGAGGATCGCGAGGCCGATCTCGTTCGTGTCGAGCTGGGAGACACCGGTCTGCCGGACCGCCTCCTCCACGCGCTGCGCGAGGATCGCGAGGTCTGCCTCGGTCACGGGACGCCCCTGACAGGCCTTCCGCACTCCGGAGATGACCTTCTCCCTGCTGAACGGCTCCATGACGCCCGAGCGCTTGATGACGTTCAGGCTCGCGGTCTCCGTCGTCGAGAAACGTCCCCCGCATTCCGGACACTGGCGACGACGACGGATGGAGAGCCCGTCGTCGCTGGTGCGCGAGTCGATGACCCGGGAATCGGGGTGACGGCAGAAGGGGCAGTGCATCTGACAGATCCTACGCGGTGAAACGGGCCTCGATCGCCTCGCCGTGGGCGGGGAGCACCTCGGTGTCGGCCAGCGCGACGACGCCGTCCCGGACGGCGGCGAGGGCGTCGCGGTCGTACGACACGACCTGCTGCGGGCGGAGGAACGTGTACGCACCGAGGCCCGGGGCGTAGCGCGCCTGCCCGCCCGTCGGCAGGACGTGGTTGCTGCCAGCCATGTAGTCGCCGAGACTGACCGGCGTCTGATCGCCGACGAACACGGCACCCGCGCTCGTGAAGACGGTGGCCGCCTCCTCCGCGTCGGCGAGGTGCAGTTCCAGGTGCTCCGGGGCGTAGGCATTGCTGAACGCGATCGCCGCCGCCCTGTCGTCCACGAGCACGATCGCCGACTGCGGCCCGGACAACGCCGCCGCGACGCGCTCGCTGTGCCGGGTGCGCGCAGCCTGCCGTTCGACCTCGGCCCTGACCTGCTCGGCGATCTCCACCGCGTCGGTCACGAGGACGGCCGAGGCCTGCTCGTCGTGCTCGGCCTGGCTGACGAGGTCGGCGGCGATGAGACGGGGGTCGGACGCGGCGTCCGCGACGACGAGGATCTCGGTCGCGCCGGCCTCGGAGTCCGTGCCGACGACCCCGGCCACGGCACGCTTCGCCGACGCGACGTAGTTATTGCCCGGTCCGGATACCACGTCGACCGGATCGAGTCCCAGGCTCGCGACGCCATGGGCGAGTGCTCCGATGGCTCCGGCCCCGCCCATCGCATAGACCTCGGAGACGCCGAGCAGCGCCGCCGCGGCGAGGATCGTCGGGTGGACACGGCCGTCCTGATCCGCCTGCGGCGGCGAGGCGAGGGCGATCTGCTGCACCCCGGCGACCTGCGCGGGGACGACGTTCATGACCACGCTGGACGGGTAGACGGCCTTGCCCCCGGGGATGTAGACCCCGACGCGAGACACCGGCTGCCACCGCTGCGTGATGGTCGCTCCCTCGCCGATCCGCGTCACCTGCGGGGCGGGGACCTGCGCGGCCGAGGCGAGACGCACACGGCGGATGGCCTCCTCGAGCGCTGCGCGGACCGTGGGAGTGAGATCCGACAGGGCTTCCGCGAGGTGGGCCTCCGGAACACGAACCGCGTGACCGACGACGCGGTCGAAGCGCTCCGCCTGCTCCCGCAGCGCGTCCTCGCCGCGTTCCCGCACATCGTCCACGAGGCGCGCCGCGGTGTCGAGTGCCTCGGCCCGAGCCTGGGTCGCGCGCGGGACGGCGGCGAGCATGTCAGCGGGCGAGAGCTCGCGCCCCCGCAGATCGATCGTGCGCATGTCAGCCCTTCGTGATGCCGGCGATGTCGTGGAGGTAGCCGATACGGCCGTCGTCATGACGCACGACGAAGGCGCCGCCCCGGTCCTCGATCACGAGTGCCCAGGCGGTCGGGCCGATGCGGAAGATCGGCTCTCCGCGTTCGTCGTGCACGTCGCGCTCCGTCGGGGCGAGGATCCAGAAGGGCTGCGCCTCAACAGCACTCTGTCGCGGAGCGGCAGCCTGCGGATCGGCGTGGTCGCTGATCACCGGGTGCACAGCGGTCGCGTCGTCCGGTGTCGGCTCCTGGGCGGCGGCGAGCTCCTCCTCGGAGAGTGCCTTGGCGCCGAGCAGCGACTCGATGCTGCCGGTGTCGGACACGATCTCGGGCTGCTCCCCGCGGGAACGCCGCGAGTAGACCGGGGTGTACTCGGGTTCCGAGGTGACAGGGACGGTTCCGGTCCCCCCACCCGAGGCGTGTGCGGTGAGCGGAACGCGATCCGCGTCGTCCACGGAGGCGCCGCGGTCGGCGGTGGCCGTCTCACGGACGTCGACGGCGTCGTCCTGGTCCGCGGGGGTCGGCTCGAGGTCGGCATCGGCGATCACGGCCGTCTCATCCGCGGCAGGAGAGCTCGGGGGGACGGCGTCCGCAGACGCCTCGGCCGCCGATCCACTCGGCGTCACCTCGGGACGCGGGCGTGCGATCACCGGGCGCACGGGGTTCGCGTTGCGGTGGGCGAGCGTGACGAGCCGCCCCTGGAAATCCTCCTTGAGCCCCGGGATGAGAGGCGCGAAGACGGTGAGGACGACGAGGGCGGTGGAGGTGATGACCTGCACGACCGCGTTCCAGGGCAGCCCCCAGTTCCCCGTGGAGATGACCGCCGAGAGGGCGAGCCACAGGTTGCCGGCCCACACGCAGGCCGCGACCGAGAACGCCACGGAGGCGAACTGGTCGATGCCGAGCGAACCGACGCGACGGATGCCGTCCGGCGAGAAGCGCCGGAGGACGAGGAGGAAGACGGCCACCGTGGGCACGCCGATCGGCAGGATCCACTGGATGCCGATGCCCCACAGGGAGATGCCGCCGCTGAGCGGGAAGAAGGAGACGAGGAAGGAGACCAGCCAGACGCCCACGATCAGCAGCTCGCGCAGCGTGAAGCCGAGGATGCCGTACTCCGGCGTGACCTCGTCGTCGTAGAGGACGCCGTCCTCATCGCTGAACACCGCTTCGGCGTCCGGCTCGGGAAGATCCGTGCTCATAGTCGTCCTTTCCTCGTCGGCGCACCACGACTCTCCGGTGCTCTCGACGGCTCCCGATCCTACCCGCTCACCCCAGACAGGTCGGTCCGAGCAGAGACTTGAGGTCACCGAAGAGGTCGGCCGAGACCTTCACCGGCATGGGCACCTCGAACACCTTCGCCGTGCCCGCGCGGTGCACGCGGAGCAGCACCTCGGTGTCCCCGCTGTGCCGCCGGAGGACCTCGGCCAGCTCCGTCATGACCCGCTCGGTGGCGCGCCGCTCGGCGAGGACGAGCGACAGCGGGCCTGCAGCATCGAAGGAGCCGACGTCGGGTGCGAACGCGGACTGCGCATGCAGGTTCAGCCCGTCGTCACGGCGCGAGACCCGTCCACGCACCGCGAGGATGGCGTCCTGCTGCAGGGTGTGCTGGAACTCGAGGTAGGTCTTGCCCATGAACATCACGGTGACCTCACCGTTGAAGTCCTCCACGGTGATCATGCCGTACGGGTTCCCACTCGCCTTCGCCACACGATGCTGCACGCTGGTGACGAGGCCGGCCACGGTGACCTGATCGCCGTCCTGCAGATCCTCGGAGTTGTTGAGGTCGTGAATGGAGATCGAGGCGTGCTTCGCGAGCGGCACCTCGAGACCGGCGAGCGGATGATCCGAGACGTAGAGGCCGAGCATCTCGCGCTCGAACGCGAGCTTGTCCTTCTTGATCCATTCCGGACGTGGGGGCACCTTCGCGGGCGCCGCCTCCTCCATCCCGTCGTAGAGACTGTCGAAATCGAAGCCGATGGCGCCCTGCGCCTCGTTCCGCTTCCTGTCGACCGCCGCCTCCACGGCGTCTTCATGGATCTCGAGGAGCGCCCGGCGGGTGTCCCCCATCGAGTCGAAGGCACCGGCCTTGATGAGCGATTCGACCGTGCGCTTGTTGGCGACGTGCAGGGGAACCTTGTCGAGGAAGTGATGGAAGGACGTGAAGCGCTCGTCCTTGCGGGACTGCACGATGCCGTCGACGACGTTCGTGCCGACGTTGCGTACCGCGCCGAGACCGAAGCGGATGTCGTCGCCGACGGCCGCGAAGAAGTTGATCGACTCGGAGACGTCCGGCGGCAGCACCTTGATGCCCATCCGGCGGCACTCGTTCAGGTAGAGCGCCATCTTGTCCTTCGAGTCGCCGACGCTCGTCAGGAGCGCGGCCATGTACTCGGCCGGGTAGTGCGCCTTGAGGTACGCGGTCCAGTACGACACGAGACCGTACGCAGCGGAGTGCGCTTTGTTGAAGGCGTAGTCGGAGAACGGCAGGAGGATGTCCCAGAGCGCCTTGACCGCCCCCTCGCCGAAGCCGCGTTCGGTCATTCCGGCCGCGAACCCCGCGTACTGCTTGTCCAGCTCGGACTTCTTCTTCTTGCCCATCGCGCGGCGCAGGATGTCGGCTTGACCGAGGCTGAATCCGGCGACCTTCTGCGCGATCGCCATGACCTGCTCCTGGTAGATGATGAGTCCGTAGGACTCCTCCAGGATCTCCGCGAGCGGTTCCGCCAGCTCGGGATGGATCGGGGAGATCTCCTGCTGACCGTTCTTGCGCAGCGCGTAGTTGGTGTGGGAGTTCGCTCCCATCGGTCCAGGACGGTACAGCGCGATGAGGGCCGAGATGTCGCCGAAGTTGTCCGGCTTCATGAGTCGCATGAGCGAGCGCAGCGGCGGGCTGTCGAGCTGGAACACGCCGAGGGTGTCGCCACGGGCCAGCAGTTCATAGACGGCGGGGTCATCGAGCCCGAGGTGCTCCAGATCGAGCTCCTCGCCGCGGTTCATCCGGATGTTGTCCAGCGCGTCCGAGATGATCGTCAGGTTCCGGAGGCCCAGGAAGTCCATCTTGATGAGGCCGAGGGACTCGCACGACGGGTAGTCGAACTGCGTGACGATCTGGCCGTCCTGCTCGCGGCGCATGATCGGGATGATGTCGAGCAGGGGCTCGGACGACATGATGACGCCGGCGGCATGCACGCCCCACTGCCGCTTCAGCCCCTCGAGCCCGAGAGCCCGGTCGAAGACGGTCTTCGCCTCCGGATCGGTCTCGATGAGGGCACGGAACTCGCTGGCCTCCTTGTAGCGGGGGTGCGCGGAATCGAACATGCCGTCCAGCGGCATGTCCTTGCCCATCACCGCCGGGGGCATCGCCTTGGTGAGCCGCTCCCCCATGCTGAACGGGAACCCGAGCACGCGACCGGCGTCCTTGAGGGCCTGCTTCGACTTGATCGTGCCGTAGGTGACGATCTGCGCGACGCGCTCGGAGCCGTACTTCCGGGTCACGTACTCGATGACCTCGCCGCGGCGACGATCGTCGAAGTCGACGTCGAAGTCGGGCATCGAGACGCGGTCGGGGTTGAGGAAGCGCTCGAAGATCAGACCGTGCTCGAGGGGATCGAGATCCGTGATCTTCATCGCGTAGGCGACCATCGAGCCGGCACCGGAGCCACGACCCGGGCCGACGCGGATGCCGTTGTCCTTCGCCCAGTTGATGAAGTCGGCGACGACGAGGAAGTAGCCGGGGAAGCCCATCTGCAGGATGATCCCGGTCTCGTACTCGGCCTGCTTGCGCACCTTGTCCGGGATGCCGCTGGGGTACCGGTAGTGGAGGCCCTTCTCGACCTCCTTGATCAGCCAGCTGTCCTCGGTCTCGCCGTCCGGGACCGGGAACCGCGGCATGTAGTTCGCCGAGGTGTTGAACTCGACCTCGCAGCGCTCGGCGATCAGCAGCGTGTTGTCGCAGGCCTCCGGGTGGTCCCGGAAGAGCTGCCGCATCTCGGCGGCGGTCTTGATGTAGTAGCCGTCGCCGTCGAACTTGAAGCGGTTCGGGTCGTCGAGCGTGGAACCGGACTGCACGCACAGCAGGGCGGCGTGGGCGTCGGCCTCGTGCTGGTGGGTGTAGTGCGAGTCGTTGGTGGCCACGAGCGGGATGCCGAGGTCTTTCGCGAGCCGCAGCAGATCGGTCATGACACGGCGCTCGATGGAGAGACCGTGGTCCATGATCTCGGCGAAGTAGTTCTCCTTGCCGAAGATGTCCTGGAACTCCGCCGCCGCGGCCCTGGCGGCGTCGTACTGGCCGAGCCGGAGCCGGGTCTGCACCTCCCCCGACGGGCACCCCGTCGTGGCGATGAGACCCTTGCCGTAGGTCTGGAGCAGCTCGCGGTCCATGCGGGGCTTGAAGTAGTAGCCCTCCATGCTCGACAGCGAGCTCAGCCGGAAGAGGTTGTGCATGCCCTCGGTGCTCTGGCTCCACATGGTCATGTGGGTGTAGGCGCCCGAACCCGAGACGTCGTCGCTGCGCTGGTCCGCCGAGCCCCACTGCACCCGGGTCTTGTCGCTGCGGTGCGTGCCCGGGGTGACGTAGGCCTCGAGACCGACGATGGGCTTGATGCCGGCGTTGCGTGCGGCGTTGTAGAACTCGAACGCCGCGAAGGTGTTCCCGTGGTCCGTCACCGCGATCGCCGGCATGCCGTAATCGGCGGCCGCCTGGGTCATCGCGTTGATCTTCGCGGCCCCGTCGAGCATCGAGTACTCGCTGTGCACGTGCAGGTGGACGAAGGAGTCGGATGCCATGCTTCGAGTCTACGTTCGGCTCCGGACACCGGCATGCGTCGCGCTCCCCCAGCAAGCGCGCCGCGGAACCCGGTTCACGCGTCCTCGCGGAGGTCCAGCCGCATGAGCACGCGGGGGAACCCGTCGAGCACCGAGCCCGTGTCCGCGACCTTGCGGAATCCCGCGCTCTCGAAGAGACGCCGCGTGCCCACGTACGCCATCGTCAGGTTCACCTTCGCCCCGGCGTTGTCGACCGGGTACCCCTCGACGGCGGGGGCGCCGCGCTCTCTGGCGTAGGCGACGGCTCCCTCGATGAGCGCATGCGACACGCCCTGCTTGCGGTGCCCCGGCCGGACTCGGAAGCACCACAGCGACCACACGTCGAGGTCGTCGACGTGCGGGATGAAGCGGTTGCGCGCGAAGCTCGTGTCGCGTCGAGGGTGCAGCGCCGCCCAGCCGACCGGCTCGTCGTCGAGGTAGGCGAGCACACCGGGAGGGGGGTCCTGGTGGCAGAGCTCGCGCACCCGGTCGGCACGCGCGGGGCCGCGCAGGGAGACGTTCTCCTTGTTGCCGATCCGGTAGCTCAGACAGAAGCAGACGTTCGACGTCGGCTTCTTCGGTCCCACCACCGCCGCGACGTCGTCGAAGACCGTCGCCGGACGCACCACGATGCTCATGCGGTCAGTGTGGCCGAGACCACCGACACCGCGGAAGCGACGCTCCGCGGGACCTATTCTCCGCGGAGCACGTCCAGTGCGTGCTGGAAGTCGTCCGGATAGGGCGAGGTGAACTGCACCCAGTCCCCCGTCGTCGGATGCGCGAAGGCGAGCTGATGCGCGTGCAGCCACTGCCGGGTGAGACCGAGCCGGGCGGACAGCGTCGGGTCGGCACCGTACAGCGGATCGCCTACACACGGGTGGCGGTGCGCGGCCATGTGCACGCGGATCTGGTGGGTGCGGCCCGTCTCCAGGTGGATCTCGAGCAGGGAGGCACCGGGGAACGCCTCGAGGGTCTCGTAGTGCGTCACGGAGGGCTTGCCGTCCGGGACGACCGCGAACTTCCAGGAGTGGTTCGGGTGGCGACCGATCGGGGCGTCGATCGTACCCACGAGCGGGTCCGGATGCCCCTGCACCACCGCGTGATAGATCTTCTCGACCGTGCGCTCCTTGAACGCCCTCTTCAGCGCGGTGTAGGCGGCCTCGCTCTTGGCGACGACCATGAGCCCGCTCGTCCCCACGTCCAGCCGGTGCACGACGCCTTGACGCTCCGGCGCGCCGCTCGTGGCGACGCGGAACCCGGCGGCGGCGAGAGCACCGACGACCGTGGGGCCCTCCCACCCGAGCGAGGGATGGGCGGCGACGCCGGTCGGCTTGTCGACGACGACGATGTCGTCGTCGTCGTACACGATGCCGAGCTCGGGCACCGCGATCGGGACGATCTTCGGCCCTTCCTTCGGCTCCCACTCGACGTCGAGCCAGGCACCGCCACGCAGGCGGTCCGACTTGTCGAGGGTGACGCCGTCCAGGCGGACGCCGCCCGACCCGGCCACCTCGGCCGCGAAGGTCCGCGAGAACCCGAGGAGCTTGGCGAGGGCGGCGTCGACGCGCGTGCCGTCGAGCCCGTCCGGGACGGGCAGCGACCGGGACTCCACGCTCAGCGCCCCTCGGACGCGGCGGCCGCCTCGGCGTCCTCGTCGGTCTCGACCGGGGCGTGGTCCTTCTCCCGCGTGCCGTCGAAACGCAGTCCGAACACGACGAGCAAGGCGACCGAGATCATCCCGGTGACGATGAAGATGTCGGCGACGTTGAAGATGGCCGGCATCATCCACGGCATGGAGATCATGTCGACCACGTGGCCGACGGGGAAACCGGGCTCGCGGAACAGTCGGTCCGACAGATTGCCCAGCACGCCCCCGAGCAGGCAGCCGAGGACGACCGCCCAGAGGCGCGAACGCAGCCCGAACGCCTTCCAGACGATGACACCCGCCACCACGGCGAGAGCGATCGTGAAGATCCAGGTCACGCCGGAACCGAGGGAGAACGCCGCGCCGGGATTGCGCACGTAGTAGAGCTGCAGGAACTCTCCGAGAACCGGGACCGCCTCGTGCAGCGGCAGGTTCTCGATCGTGAGGTACTTCACAAACTGATCGGCGGCCAGCACGACCGCTGCGAGAATCGCAACGATCGCACCGGCCGCCGACCGACGAAGGGGACGACGTCCTGACAAGAGGGCGCCTTACAGGCCGATCGCGGAGACCGGGGTGGAGTCCGTGGACGCCGACTTCTCGTCGAGCTCGCGGAGCTGGCCCTCGATGTAGCCGCGGAGCTGCGAGCGGTAGTCGCGCTCGAAGTTGCGCAGCTCGGTGATGCGGGCCTCCAGCGTGTTGCGCTCGCGCTCGAGACGTGCGGTCTCCTCGCGCTGCTTCGCCTCGGCCTCCGTGCGGATGCGTGCGACCTCGGCCTCGGCCTCGGAGATGAGCTGGTTGCGCTTCGCCTCACCCTCGGCGACGTGCTCGTCGTGCAGACGCTGCGCGAGCTCGATGATGCCGGCGGTGGCGGTCGCGGAGCCGGTCGGAGCGGCCTCGGCGGCGGGCGTCTCGACCGCGGGGGCCGGAGCGGGAGTGGCGGCAGCCGGCTCGGCAGCGGCGGGAGCAGGGGTGGAACCCGACTCGTACGCGGCGAGCTTCGCCTTCAGCTCGGCGTTCTCCTCGAGGGCCTTGCGCCACTCGATGACGATCTCGTCGAGGAAGTCGTCGACCTCGTCCGGGTCGAAGCCGTCCTTGAAGCGGACGTGCTGGAACTGCTTGGTGACGACGTCATCCGGGGTAAGTGCCATGGGTGGCTCCTCTTTCGATGAGTTCGATTGCCAGTACCGATGTATGGCGTGTTCGTGATGTGGCGCGAACCCGGGGCGCGCACCTGGGTGCCAGCATAGCCCCCGAGCCTTGGCGTCGCGATGCCACGACACCCAGGCTCGGACAACTCGCGGCGGTTCCAGGGCGCGACACGCGGGGTGGTCAGCGGATGAACAACCGGACGATGTTCATCAGGATCAGCACGACCAGCAGGGTCAGCGCGAAGCCGAAATCCAGCGACAGCTGGCCGATGCGCAGCGGAGGGATGATCCGCCGGAAGAACCGGATAGGCGGATCCGTGACGGTGTAGACCGCTTCCGCGGCCACGAGGCCGAAACCCTTCGGACGCCACTCCCGATTAAACATCGGGATGTAGTCGAGGATGAGCCGCGCGAAGAGCACGAGGATGTACACCAGCAGCATCAGATGGACGATGCTGGCGAGGACCGAGACCAGCTGCACGGTCTAGGAGTGGTCGAAGCCCGCAGACTCGGCGTCTGCGTGCGCGATGCCCCCGTGACCCGACACCGCGATGTTCTCCGGCGACAGCAGGAAGACCTTCGAGGTCACCCGCTCGATGCGACCGTAGAGGCCGAGGGAGAGACCGCTCGCGAAGTCGATGAGGCGGCGCGCATCGGCGTCGCTCATCTGGGAGAGGTTGATGATGACCGGGACGCCCTCGCGGAAGCTCTCCGCGATCAGCTGGGCGTCGCGGTACTGCTTCGGGTGGACGGTGAGGATCTCGTTCACGGCTCCTGCTGCGGGCTGGCGGACGGCGACGGGACGACGGAGCGGCGTGACGGGAGCCGGAGCCGGCTCTTCGCGGTCACGCTCACGCTCGCGCTGGGCACGGGCGGGCGCCGGCGTCTCCTCCTCGTAGACCTCTTCCTCATCGGCGAGGCCGAGATACACCATGGTCTTCTTCAGCGGGTTACCCATCGTGTCCTCCGGTTCGAACGTTTCGGGCTGGTCTTGTCACAGGTTAGCCCCGGGCGGGGCGCGGGCCCGTGATTGCGGAACCGATCCGCAGGTGTGTCGCGCCGGCGGCGATCGCCTCGGCGAAATCGCCGGTCATCCCGGCGGAGATCCAAGTCGCCTCGGGGGCGACCGATCGCACGTCGTCGGCGATCCGCCGCAGGCGGTCGAAGGCGGCCGTGGGCTCCTCATCGAGAGGAGCCACCGCCATGACGCCGCGGAGGCGCAGTGAGGGCAGGGTGAGCACGTGCTCGGCCAACGCCACCGCGGAGGCCGGGGCGACGCCTCCGCGCCCTTCGTCCTCCGTCAGATTCACCTGCACGAGCACGTCGAGCACGTCGTCGTCCACGGCGGCTCGGTGGAGGGCGTCGGCGAAGCGGTCACGGTCGACGGAGTGGACCACGTCGGCACTCCGCCTGATCGCGGAGGCCTTGTTCGTCTGGCCCTGTCCGATGAAGTGCCACTCGAGGTCGAGACCGGCGAGCTCGGCCTCCTTGGCGGTGAGCTCCTGCTGTCGGTTCTCCCCCACCGCGTGCACTCCGAGGGCGTGCAGATCGCGCACCAGGGAGGCGGGGTGGAACTTCGTGACGACGATCCGGGTGATCTCCGCCGGCGAACGGCCGGCGGCACGCGCGGCGTCGGCGATCCTCTCGTCGATCGCCGACAGCCGCGCGGCCAGGTCCGATGGCGCCGAAGCGCCGACCGGCATCGTCACTTCAGGAATTCGGGGATGTCGATGTCGTCGTCGGCGAAGGCCGGCTCGATGCTCGTCGTCGGGGTGCGAGGCGCCGACGGCGCCGCGGTGGGCTCCGGCGCGCTCTTCTCCGTCGCGGGCTCGGTGGTCTCCGACAGCGCAACCTCGGGAAGCGACGCGGTCGAAGGACGCGAGACGACCATCGGGTCCAGCCGCAGCGAGGGCTCGCCGCCATCGAAGCCGGCGGCGATGACCGTCACTCGGACCTCGTCGCCCAGCGTGTCGTCGATCACGGTACCGAAGATGATGTTGGCCTCCGGGTGCGCAGCCTCCTTGACGAGGTCAGCTGCATCGTGGATCTCGAAGATGCCGAGGTTCGAGCCACCCTGGATCGACAGCAGCACACCATGCGCACCCTCGATCGAGGCCTCGAGCAGTGGGGACTCGACGGCGAGCTCGGCGGCCTTGATCGCGCGGTCGGCGCCGCGCGCCGACCCGATGCCCATCAGCGCGGACCCTGCTCCCTGCATGACCGACTTCACGTCGGCGAAGTCGAGGTTGATGAGACCAGGGGTCGTGATGAGGTCCGTGATGCCCTGCACACCGGCGAGGAGCACCTGGTCGGCGGTCGCGAACGCCTCGATCATCGAGATGCCGCGGTCGCTGATCTCGAGCAGACGGTCGTTCGGGACGACGATGAGGGTGTCGACCTCTTCCTTCAGCTTCGCGACGCCTGCCTCGGCCTGGCTCTGGCGGCGGCGACCTTCGAAGGAGAACGGCTTCGTGACGACGCCGATGGTCAGGGCACCGATCGACTTCGCGATACGGGCGACCACCGGGGCACCGCCGGTTCCCGTGCCGCCGCCCTCACCCGCGGTGACGAAGACCATGTCGGCGCCGGTCAGCGCCTGCTCGATCTCCTCCGCGTGGTCCTCGGCCGCGCGGCGGCCCACCTCCGGGTCCGCTCCGGCGCCGAGCCCGCGGGTGAGCTCACGGCCCACGTCGAGCTTGACGTCGGCGTCGCTCATGAGCAGCGCCTGGGCGTCGGTGTTGACGGCGATGAACTCGACTCCGCGGAGACCGAGCTCGATCATGCGGTTGACGGCGTTGACGCCGCCACCGCCGACGCCGACGACCTTGATCACGGCGAGGTAGTTCTGGTTCTGGCTCATGGCCGGCCTCCGATTAGTAGAGCCTGGAAGGGGTGAACCTTAAACCTCAACTAGAGGTGTAAAGTATTTCCCGGTATTGCGTTCTCTCAGATCGAAGGTAAGCGCCGCCTGCCCCTGCGCGCGCAGCGACATGGGCGTGTCGCGCCATTCCCGTCGAAACAGATCAGCCGACCACCGCGACGTCGGGTGAGGTGACGTCGATCGACGAGGCATTGGGGTTCTTCACGAGCGCGGCGGAGAGCGCGAGCGCCTTCAACCCGGAGTCCTCCTGGCTCCCCCACACGACCGTGAGGCCCGAGTCGAGGGTCAAGGTCACGTCGTCCGCCGTCGAGGCGCGGACGCCGGTGAGCGCACTGCGGATGTCGGCAGGGAGAGCGCGGACCACGAGTCCCG
The DNA here is from genome assembly GCF_040686935.1 of Microbacterium meiriae. Taxonomy (NCBI): domain Bacteria; kingdom Bacillati; phylum Actinomycetota; class Actinomycetes; order Micrococcales; family Microbacteriaceae; genus Microbacterium; species Microbacterium meiriae. The sequence continues at coordinate 75,445 of NZ_JBFBMF010000002.1, read as the reverse complement.
CGCTGCGGAACGCCGGCGAGTCCATTCCCCCCTCGACCTCCACCAGCGGCTGCCCTGCCGGGCGTTCCGCCGTCGTCGAGAGGGCGACACCTGCGGCATCCACGAGAGTGAATCCGGCACCCGACTCGACGACCCCGATCGGCGTGCGCTCCACGATGCGCACGGTCAGATCGTGCGGCGGTCGAGCCTCCAGGGCATAGGTCTCGATGAGCGGGAACGTCAGCAGCGCCGCCTTGACCTCGCTCGTGTCGACCAGGGCGAGGGGCGTCCCGAGCTGATCCGCGAGGGCCCCCTCGATCACCGCGGGATCGATCGTCGTGGTGCCGGTGACCGTGATGCGCTGCACGGCGAAGAGCGGGCTGTAAGCGGCAGCGACACTCCCCCCGATCAGCAGCACGACGGCCCCCACGGCGCTCAGCCAGACGATGCGGCGCCGCCGCGATCGCTGGGTGAACCGACGGATCTCCGCCCTGAGCGCCTTGCGGCGGGCGCGTGCCGCGCGCCAGACGTCCATCGAGGAACGAGGGCCCGCTTCCTCCTCCGTCTCCGCCTCGTCGGGCTCGACGGGCGCGGCGACGGCACCCTCGTCCGGAGCCGCCTGAGGCGCGGGACGCCGGCGGAGGATCCGCTCGGAGGCGACGTCCGTCTCCCCCGGAGTGTCCGGAGCGCTCGGGAGCGGGGGCGGCCGGCGCATGGGCTACGCCCCGTCGGTCCGGCGCAGCGACTCCAGCACCTGCGGGATGATCTGGTAGACGTTGCCGCAGCCGAGAGTCACGACGAAGTCGCCGTCCTTCGCGACAGACGCCGTGTAGTCGGCCGCTTCCTGCCAGTCGGCGACGAAGCGCACACGGGAGGGGTCGTCGAACGCCCCGCTCACCAGCTCGCCCGTCACGCCGGGCACCGGGTCCTCCCTGGCACCGTAGACGTCCAGCATCACGGTGTGGTCGGCGAGCTCCTCCAGGACGTCTGCGAACTCCTGGTACATGTGCTGCGTCCGCGAGTACGTGTGCGGCTGCTGGATGGCGATCAGCCGGCCGGACCCGGCGATGCTGCGCATGGCCTCGAGCGCCGCACGCACCTCGGTCGGGTGGTGCGAGTAGTCGTCGTAGACGGTGACCCCGCGCTCCTCGCCGTGGCGCTCGAGACGACGGATCGTCCCCGCGAAGCCCTCGACGGCACGTACGGCGTCGCGGAGCGAATAGCCGAGCGCGAGGAGGACGGCGACGGCGCCGGTCGCGTTGATCGCGTTGTGCACGCCGGGGACCGCGAGCTGCATGCGCTCGATCTCGCCGCCGTGCGAGACGGCGGCGGCGACGGGGCCCGAGGTGACGATCTCGCTGACGCGGACGTCGGCGTCCTCGGCCTGCCCGAACGTGAGGATGCGCGGGTGCGACAACCCGGCCAGCACGCGGAGTGCGCCGGGGTCGTCGCTGGAGATGACGACCGCCTCGGATGCCGCGTCTGCGAAGCGCACGAAGGCGTCGTGGAAGGCCTCATCGGAGCCGTAGTGATCGAGATGATCGGGGTCGACGTTCGTGATGAGCGCGACCGCGGTGTCGTAGAGGAGGAAGGTCCCGTCCGACTCGTCGGCCTCGATGACGAAGAGGTCGCCGTTCCCGGTCGCGCTGGAGGTGCCGAGCTGCTCGATCACGCCGCCGTTGACGAAGTGCGGATCGGCGCCGAGCGCGCGCAGAGCCGTGACGATCATGCCCGTCGAGGTGGTCTTGCCGTGGGCGCCGGCCACCGAGACGAGGCGTCGGGTGCCGATCAGCCAGTGCAGGGCCTGAGAGCGGTGGATGACGTGGAGGCCGCGCCCCTTGGCGGTGACGAACTCGGGGTTCTCCGGCCAGATGGCACCGGTGTGCACGACCGTGTCGGCGTCGCCGAGGTGGGCGGCGTCATGACCGACGTGGACGGTCGCCCCCGCGGCGGCCAGCGCCCGGAGGTTGTCGCTGTCGGCGCGGTCGCTGCCGGAGACACGGATGCCCGCGTCGAGGAACATCTTCGCGAGTCCGCTCATCCCGGATCCACCGATGCCGATGAAGTGCGCGGAGGTGATCGTGTCGGGGATGGGGAGGGAGAGGTCGGGTCTGATCATGTCCGCTTCAGTCTACTTTTCGTTCTCGTCCGGACGGCGGCGTCACGCCGCACCGAGGGCACGGTCGATCATCGCGACGACGTTCTCGGTGCCGGTGCGGGTGCCCGCGGTCTCCGCCGCCTCCGCCATCCGCCGGATGCGGTCACGGTCGCCGAGCAGCGGCACCACGATACGTCGGACCGCATCGCCGTCGAAGGTCGCGTCATCGAGGAGCTGAGCGGCACCGGCGGCCACGGCGGATCCTGCGTTCAACCGCTGCTCTCCGTTGCCCACCGAGTACGGCACGTACAGCGCGGGAATCCCGAGCGCGCTGATCTCGCTCACGGTGGCCGACCCCGAACGCGACACGATGAGATCGGCCAACGCGAACGCGAGGTCCATGCGGTCGATGTACCGGCGGAGGGCGTACCCGGGCACTCCAGGATCCGGCAGGTCGCTGCGCTCCCCGGTGACATGCAGCAGCTGCCAACCGGCGGCGAGGATGTCGCGCCAGGAGTCCGCCAGGGCGTCGTTCAACCGCTGCGCTCCGAGCGAGCCGCCGAAGACGAGAAGGACAGGACGATCGGCGTCGAGCCCGAAGTACTCGGCGGCCTCGGCGCGTCGAGCCGCCCGGTCGAGCGTGATGACCTCGCGCCGCAGCGGCATGCCGACCACCTCGCTCCCGCGGAGCGGCGTCCCGGAGAACGCGACTCCCACACCCGCGGCCGCACGGGCACCGAGCACGTTCGCCAGCCCGGGCTTCGCATTGGCCTCGTGGACGACGAAGGGCACGCGCTCGCGACGCGCGGCGACGTAGGCGGGTGCGGAGGCGTAGCCGCCGAAGCCCACCACGATGTCGATCCCGTGCTGCCGGATGTGCGCACGCACCTGGGCGATCGCCCGGCGGAACCGCGCGGGGAACGCGGCGGCCTGCGCGTTCGGGCGCCGCGGGAACGGCACCTTGTCGACGATGAGCAGCTCGTAACCACGCTCGGGGACGAGACGGGACTCCAGGCCCTCCGCCGTGCCGAGCACGAGGATCGTCGCCGACGGGTCACGCTCACGCAGCGCATCGGCGACCGCGAGCAACGGATTGACATGGCCGGCGGTGCCACCGCCGGCGAGGAGGTACGAAGTCACCTCGCGACCCTACCCCGCTCGGCTGACTGCTTCTCGGCGACCGGGATGGTCCGCGCGAAGGCCAGCAGGACGCCGCAGGCGACGAGCACGGCGAAGAGTGCCGTTCCCCCCTGGGACATGAACGGCAGGGGCACACCCATCACCGGGAACACGCCGATGACGACGCCGACGTTCAGGACGGCCTGACCGACGATCCAGACCGTGATCCCCCCCGCGGCGACGCGGATGAAGGGGTCCGACGTCTTGCGGATCACATGGAACGCACCGACCGTGAAGAACGTGAACAGGGCGAGGACGACGATGCAGCCGATCAGCCCGAGCTCCTCGCCGACGATCGCGAAGATGAAGTCGTTGCCCGCGGCGGGGAGCCAGCCGTACTTCTCCTGGGAGTTGCCGAGCCCGAGTCCGAAGATCCCGCCGGAGGCCATGCCCCAGATGCCATGGATCGACTGGTAGCAGTCGGTGTAGTACAGCGCCATGTCATCGCACGTCGCGGTGATGCGACGCATGCGGTCCTCGCTGGAAAGCGCGTAGGCGAGCACCGCGACCACGCCCAGGATCATCGGGATGATGAAGAGGCGCAGCTTCACACCCGAGAAGAAGAGACAGCCGAGCAGGATGAGGACCATCACCATCGCGGTCCCGAGGTCCTTGCCGGCGAGGACGGTGCCGATGGCCAGCGCGCCGACCGGGATCACGGGGATGAAGACGTGATGCCAGGTCCCGAGCATGGTCTGCTTGCGCAGCAGGACCGCGGCGATCCACAGGGCGAGGGCCAGTTTGAGGAACTCGGACGGCTGCATCTGGAAACCCGCCACCTGGATCCAGTTCCGGTTTCCGCCGTCGGCGATGCCGAGCGGTGTGAACACGAGGAGCTGGAGGGCGATGGCTCCGAACAGCGCCGGCCAGGCCATGCGCTTGAGGAACGCCACAGGGAAGCGGCTGATGAGGAACATCATCGGGATACCGAGCAGGGCGAACACACCTTGCCGGAGAGCGCCGTCCAACGGGTTCTGCGCCTTGGCCACCGCCGTCGCGCTCGTCGCGGACAGCACCATCACGAGACCGAAGATCGTCAGGAGCAGGGCGGTTGACGCGATCAGCAGGAACTCGGTCGACACCGGGGTGAACCGGCGTCCGAGCGAGACCCGCGCGGCGAGGCCACCCGACTCAGACCGCGGAGGGCGAGCCACCTGCGTCATCGGCGCTCCCCCGATCGATCCATTCCCGCACCGCTTCGGCGAAGCGGTGGCCGCGATCCGCATAGCTGGAGAACTGGTCGAAGGACGCGGCGGCGGGAGCGAGGAGCACAGTGCCCTCCCCGTCGACGATCCCCGCCGCGATCTCCACGACGCGGTTCATGACCTGTCCAGTGTCGCCAGCTTCGACCTCGAAGACCGGCACCGTCGGCGCGTGTCGCTCGAATGCCGCGACGACGGCTGTGCGGTCCGCTCCGATGACGACCGCCGCGCGCGCGGTGGAGCCCGCGTCCGCGACGAGATCGGCGATGTCGACGCCCTTGAGATCACCGCCGACGACCCACACCGCACCGGGGTACGCGCGCAGTGACGACGCGGCCGCGTGCGGGTTCGTCGCCTTGGAGTCGTCGACCCAGGTGATGCCGGCGTGGCGCGCGACCACCTCGATGCGGTGCGCGTCCAGGCGGAAGGTCTGCAGCGCCCCGTGGATGGCCTCGGGCTCGACCCCGAGAGAACGGGCGAGGGCACTGGCGGCCAGGATGTTCTGAACGATGTGCGGTGCCGACAGCCCTGCGGCCTCCAGGTCGGCGACCGTGGTCAGTTCCAGGGCGCTGCGGGCTCGATCGTCGAGGAACGCCCGGTCGACGAGCAGCCCCTCCACGACGCCGAGATCGCTCGGGCCGGGGATGCCGAGATCGAAGCCGATGGCGCGGGCGCCCTCGACGACGTCGGCCTCCTCGACCATCCGGCGCGTCGCCTCGTCGGCCTTGTTGTAGACGCAGGCGACCCGCGTGTTGCGGTACACCAGCGCCTTCGCGTCCCGGTAAGCCTGAGCGCTGCCATGCCAGACGAGATGATCGTCGGCGAGGTTCAGGCAGACTGCGGCGTGCGGGAACAGCTCCCCCTCCGAACGCGACAGTCCGAGGTACCAGAGCTGGTGGCTGGAGAGCTCGACGACGAGCACGTCGAAGCCGGCGGGGTCGCGGACCGCGTCGAGCACGGGGACGCCGATGTTGCCGCACGGTGCGGCGCGCAGGCCACCGGCGACGAGCAGCGTCGCCGTGAGCTGGGTCGTCGTCGTCTTGCCGTTGGTTCCGGTGATGAGCACCCAGTCCGCCGGCGTGCCGTCCGCGCGGCGGACCTTGTCGCGCACCCGCCAGGCGAGCTCGACGTCACCCCAGAGCGCGATGCCCTCGTCCTGAACCCAACGGATGACCGGGTGCGCCGGGGCGAAGCCAGGGGACGCGATGACGACCTCGGGCCCGAACGCCATCAGCGCCTCGGGCACGGCGTCCAGCGGACCGAGCTCCAACCGGGCACCGATGACGGGGAGCAGGCGGGCGTACTCCTCCTCCGCGGACTCGCTGAGCACGAGGACGTCGGCACCGAGCTCGGCGAGGGTGTCGGCCACGGAGAAGCCGGTCATGGAGAGGCCGAGGACGGCGACGCGCAGGCCGCTCCAGTCGGCGTGCCAGCTCGTCAGCCCGGCCAGACGCTCAGCCGACACGGGTCAGCCATTCGACGTAGAAGAGCCCGACGGCCGACACCGCGAGAAGACCCGCGATGATCCACATGCGCACCACGATGGTGACCTCGGACCAGCCCCGCATCTCGAGGTGGTGGTGGAACGGGCTCATCAGGAACAGCCGCTTGCCGCGGGTGATCTTGAAGTAGGCGCGCTGCAGGATCACGGATCCGGAGGCGAGCACGAAGACGCCGGCGATGATGAGGAGCAGCAGTTCGGTGCGGGTCATGACCGCCATCGCGGTGATGACGCCACCGATGGCCATCGAGCCCACGTCTCCCATGAACACCTTCGCCTTGGGCGCGTTCCACCACAGGAACCCGATGAGGCTGGCGGCGAAAGAGGCCGAGATGATGGCGAGGTTGAACGGGTCGCGCACCTCGTAACAGCCGCCGAGCGAGCCCGGATCACCGCCGATGCAGGGCTGCTTGAACTGCCAGAACGCGATGAGGCTGTAGGCGCCGACGACGATCACGCCCGCGCCGGCGGCGAGGCCGTCGAGGCCGTCGGTGAGGTTGACGCTGTTGGAGGTCGCGACCCCGATGATCGAGATCCAGGCGAGGTAGAGGATCCAGCCCAGGATGACGCCGAACGCGAAGAGGTTCAGCCAGGTGATGTCCCGGAAGAGGGAGATCGACGCACTGGCCGGCGTCTGCCCCCACTTGTTCGGGAAGTTCAGTGCCACGATGCCGAAGGGGATCACGACGATGAGCTGACCGATCACCTTCCGCCACCCCGACAGCCCGAGGCTGCGCTGGCTGCGCACCTTCATGTAGTCGTCGATGAATCCGACCACACCGAAGCCGACCATGAGCCAGATCACCAGGATGGCGGACAGCGCCGGCGTCTCGCCGCTGACGAGGACCCCGGTGAAGTAGCCCACGATCGAGCCGAGGATGAAGATGACACCACCCATGGTCGGGGTGCCGCGCTTCGCCTCGTGGCTCGGGTTGCCCGCAGCCTCCGGGGTACGGATGACCTGCCCCCAGCCCCACTTGCGGAAGAGCCGGAGGAAGACGGGAGTCAGGAAGAGAGTGAAGGCGAGCGAGATGGCCGCCGCCATGATGAGGGACCTCACGAGAACAATTCTCCCAGACGATCGCCGAGATGCCGGAGGCCCGCGGAGTTGGACGACTTCACCAGGACCCGGTCTCCGTCACGCAGCTCGGTACGGAGGTACTCGAACGCAGCGTCCTGGTCCGGCAGATGCACGGCTTCGCTGTCCCATGACCCCTCGCCGACGGCGGCGAGGTAGAGCCGCCGTGCCTCCGGGCCGACGACGACGATGCGCCGGATGTTGAGACGCACGGTGAGGAGGCCGATGCGATCGTGCTCCTCCCCTGCGCTCTCGCCGAGCTCGCTCATCGCGCCGAGGACGGCGACCGTGCGCTCGTCGGGGCCGGTGATCTGGGCGAGGGTCCGCAGGGCGGCCGCCATCGAGTCGGGACTGGCGTTGTACGCGTCGTTGATGATGCGGACGCGGTCGTTGCCCAGCGGCTGCATCCGCCACCGCTCGGCGATCTCGACGGTCTCCAACCGGGAGACGGCATCGGCCGGGGCCACGCCGAGCTCGACGGCGGCGGTGATCGCGGCGAGGGCGTTGCTGACGTGGTGGGCGCCGAGGACGCGCAGGCGCAGTGGCAGCCGCTCCCCTGCGACCTCGATCACGCACTGCGTGCCGGAGGCCGAGACCTCGATCTCCCGCGCGTGCACGACAGCCGCAGCCGACTGGCCGAAGCCGACGACCCGGAGGCCGCGGCTCTCCGCGAGCTCGCGCATCGCCCACACCCGGGCGTCGTCCGCGTTGAGCACGGCGATGCCGGGCACGCGGGCCGCGGCGACGAGCTCGGACTTGGCCTTCGCCGTGGCCTCGATGCCGCCGAAGCCGCCCGCGTGCGCCATGCCGACCATCAGCACGACCACCAGGTCCGGCTCGACGAGACCGGCGAGCCGCGCGATGCTGCCCGGCGCGGCGGCCCCGAACTCGCTCACCAGGAAGCGGGTGTCGTGCGTGACGCGGAGCATCGTCACCGGGGCGCCGACCTCGTTGTTGAAGGACTTCACCGGGGCGACGGTCTCGCCCTCGTCCTCGAGGATGCGGGCGAGGAAGTTCTTGGTCGTCGTCTTGCCGTTCGAGCCGGTGATGCCGACGATGCGCAGGTTCCCGCCGGCGCGCACGCGCGCCACGACCTCGCGCGCCAGCTCGCCGAGGGCGACCACGGCATCGGACACGACGATCTGCGAGACATCGACGTCGACGGGGTGCTCGACGATCGCCAGGACCGCACCGGCTTCGGCGGCGGCACCGACGAAGCGGTGCCCGTCGGTCTCGACGCCGGGCTTGGCGACGAAGATCGACCCCGCCCCCATGGTGCGCGAATCGGTGTCGACGATCCCGTCGACCACCGTCTCCGGCGTGTGCTCTCCGGCCACGCGCAGTTCACCACCGATGGCGGCGGCGATCTCAGCGAGCGTCAGGGCGATCATGTCATCTCCATGCGCGGCTCTCGCCGGCTATCCGAACTTGGGGAGGAGCGCGTCCATCGGGACAGAGGACGGCATCACGCGATAGGTCTTCATCACCTGCGTCATCGCCTTCTGGAAGGCGGAAGCGGTGGCCGCGGACGATACAACCTTAGTCGGCTCGTCGAGGGTGACCACGACGACGTACTGCGGGTCGTCGACGGGCGCGAAGCCCACCATGCTCGTGTAGTACACGCCTGCCTTGTAGCCGCCCTTGCCGTCCGAGACCTGCGCGGTACCGGTCTTGCTGGTCACCCGGTATCCGGGAACCTGGATGCGATCGGCGTTCCCGCCCTGCACGGCGACGTTCTCGAGCATGCGGGTCAGATCGGCGGCGGTCTGCTCCTTCACGATCTGCTCGTGCTTCGGCTTCGGCGTCTCCGTGACCGTCCCGTCGGGCGCCGTGCAGGACTCCACCATCGACAGGTCGATCTTCTCCCCGCCGTTGGCGATGGCCTGGTACGCACCGGCGAGCTGCGGGGCCGTCACCGTGAAGTACTGGCCGAACGTCGTCGTGTAGAGGGACTGGCTGTCCCAGTCGCTCACCGGGTGCAGGATGCCTCCCACTTCGGAGGGGAAGTCCAGGGTCTTCTGCCCGACCCCGAAGCGCTGCAGGTAGTCGTAGCGGACCTCGGGGGCGACCATCGTGCCGAACTTCGACAGCGCGGTGTTGGAGGAGTCGATCAGTCCGCCCGCGAGCGTGTAGTTGTAGGCCGGATGGCTGAACGCGTCGTTGACCACGGCGCCGTTCGGGAAGGTCTCGCGCGAGGAGGCCGTCACGGTGCTGAGCGGGGTGAGGCCCGCACCCTCCATCGCCGCCGCCGCGGTGATCGCCTTGAACGTCGAACCGGGCTCGAAGTCGCGGTGGAAGATCTGGCTGTAGCGGGTCTCCGGAGTCGAGGAGTCCAGGTCGTTCGGGTCCATGGCCGGCCATTCGGCCGCGGCGCGGATCTTGCCGGTGCCCACCTCGACGACCGTGACGGTTCCGCCCTTCGCGCCCTGCTTCTGGGCCTCCTCGCCGATCATCTGCTGGAGGTACCACTGCAGGTCGCTGTTGATCGTGAGCTGCACGGTGCCGCCGTCGACGGCGTCGGTGACCGACTCGCTCCCCGGGATCACGACGCCGTCCTTGCCCTTGCGATACGTCTTCTCCCCATCGATCGGCGCGAGGCACGATTCCTCGAGCTGCTCGACGCCGGCCTTGGCCTCCCCGGTGTTGTCGAGGAAGCCCAGCACGTTCCCGGCGACCGCGCCGTTGGGATAGACCCGGGTCTCGCGCGGCGTCAGGGCGAGGTACGACCCCAGGCCGAGGTCGCGGAGCGCGATGAACTGCTCGGTGTTGAGCCCCGTCTTCAGGGGTGCGTACTGGCTGTTCGGGTTCTCGGCGAGGGCATCGGAGACGCGTTTGCGGATCTCGTCTCCCGGTACCCCCGTGATCGCGGCGATCTTCTCGGAGGCCTCGGCCCAGGGCAGCGCAGGATCCTTCTCCTCCGTGAGCCTGATGACCTGAGGACTGAGCTGCGCGTCGTACACCATCACGCTCGACGCGAGGACCGTGCCCTCGGCGTCGACGATGGATCCCCGCTGTCCGGGGATCTTCGAGCCATCGCCGATGTGCTCGAGGGATTGGTTGACGTGCTCGTCGGCGCTCACCACCTGGATGTCGATCAGGCGGACGACGAACGCCACCAGGATCGAAAGGATGACCGCCAGTGCGACGACGGTGCGTCGCCGCGGTCCGCGCGTGGCTCGTGTCGTCATGGGATCTCTCCGTCGATCGGGGATGGTCAGCGCGTCGTGGGGCTGGGCAGGCCGTCGGTGATGGCGGGCGGCAGGTCCTGCGCGGGCGGTGTACCGCCGGTCGCGTCGTCCCCGGCGTTCTCCGCCGGCGGGGTCTCCTCCGTGACGAGGACGTTGCCGACCGCCGCCTTCCCGTTGGGATCGATCGTGGAGACCCCTTCCGCCCCGGCGCCCGTCCCGAAGACGGCGCCGTCGCTGAGACGGAGGTAGGACGGGGCGCCCGCCACGACCATGCCGAGGTCGGCGGCGCTGCTCGCGAGCACCTGCGGGGAACTCAGCCCCGTCAGCTCCTCCTGCAGCGCGTCGGTCCGGAGGTCGAGTTCGCGCTGCTGGGACGTGAGCCCGGCGAGGGTGAACGAGTCCTGAGTGATGGCCAGCGAGAGCCCGACCTGCCCCGCACCGATGGCCAGGGCGCCGCCCAGCGCGACGAGCGCGTAGGCGAGCTTCGGCTTGCGGCGCCGTGCGGGCGCCGTCACCGGTCGCAGGCGCCGCTCGGGCGTCGTCTCCGGAGCGACCGGCTGCAGCGGCAGGGTCGGCTTGCGGACTGCGTTCATGCTCATGCGCTCTCCCGCACCTTCTCGGCGGCGCGCAGGCGCACCGGTATCGCACGCGGGTTGCGTGCGCGCTCTTCGTCATCGGCGAGTTCCGCACCCTTGGTGAGGATGCGGAATCGGGGGGCGTGCTCCGGCAGCTCGACCGGCAGCCCGGCGGGCGCCGTCGAGGAGGAGGCGGCCGCGAAGGCCTGCTTGACCAGCCGGTCCTCGAGGGACTGGTACGACATCACGACGATGCGGCCTCCGACCGCGAGTGCGTCCATCGCGGCGGGGATCGCGTCCGCGAGGACGTTCAGCTCGGCGTTGACCTCGATCCGGAGGGCCTGGAACACGCGCTTCGCCGGGTGTCCGGATCGCTGCGCGGCCGCGGGGGTGGCGGCCACGAGGATGTCGACGAGTTCGCCCGATCGCGTGATCGGCTGCTTCTGACGGGCGTCGATGATGAAGCGCGCATACCGTCCGGAGAGCTTCTCCTCTCCGTACCGCTCGAAGATGCGCCGCAGGTTGCCCTCGCTGTAGGTGGCGATGACCTCGGCGGCGGTGATGCCCTTCGTCTGGTCCATCCGCATGTCGAGCGGAGCGTCCTTCGAGTAGGCGAAGCCGCGTTCGGCCTCATCGAGCTGGAGCGACGAGACGCCCAGGTCGAACAGGATTCCGGCCGCCCCTTGCGCGTGCAGGCCGATCTCGTCGTAGACCGTGTGGACGAGGGTCACGCGATCGCGGAACCGAGCGAGCCGCTCCCCCGCGATCTTCAACGCGTCGGTGTCACGGTCGAGACCGATCAGACGGATGCCGGGGAACCGCTCGAGCAGCGCCTCCGAGTGCCCGCCCATCCCGAGCGTGGCGTCGACGAGCACGGCGCCGTCCTCCTGGAGGGCAGGTGCGAGGAGCTCGACGCAGCGGTCGAGCAGGACGGGGGTGTGGATGTCGCGGAGGTTCATGATCTCTCTCGGGTCCGACCTTCGGCTCTGATCCCCCTCCGCATCTCGACCCGGCACCGGGGAAGTGTGTCGGGGCGGGAGCGGCGGGGCATCACAGCCGTGGTCAGAACAGTCCCGGAATCACCTCCTGCTCCAGCTCGGCGTAGGACTCCTCGCCGGCGGCGAGGTACGCGTTCCAGCTCTCCGCGTCCCAGATCTCGGCGTGGGCGCCGACTCCGGTCACGATGAGCTCCTTCTGAAGACCCGCGTACTGACGCAGGTGGGCGGGGATGGTGATGCGGTTCTGGCTGTCGGGCATCTCCGCACTGGCACCGGAGAGGAACATGCGCATGAAGTCACGCGCCTGCTTGTTGGCGAGCGGGGCCTGACGGATCCGCTCGTGCATCGCCTCGAACTCGGCCGTGCTGAAGACGTAGAGGCAGCGCTCCTGGCCCCGGGTGACGACGATGCCGCCGCCCAGGTCCTCGCGGAACTTCGCGGGAAGGATGACCCGTCCCTTGTCGTCCAGCTTCGGTGAGTGCGTGCCCAGCAGCATCGGCCATCACCCCCTCTCCGTCCGGCCAACTCGAGGTGCGCCCCACTTTACTCCACTTTCCTCCACATTCCTACGACGAATCCAGGGTATCGTCCCTGTGCTTCCGCGGGTCTCGCCCTACTTCCGCGACATTCCGCGGTGGAGCGAGGTGGAGCGCCAGTGGAGGGCCGGTGGAGGGCCGGTGGGGACCGGATGCCCAACAGGCACGAAAAAGCCCGGATGCTCAGCATCCGGGCTTCGTGGTGGAGGGGAAGGGAGGAGGTCAGTGGCCGTCCTGGCGCCGATCCCATCGATCGTTCATGCGGTCCATGAAGGAGGAGGAGTCCTGCCGCTTCGGAGCGGTGCGGGTCCGGGGCTCTGCCGGTCCGGACCGTCGGACGGGAGTGACGGCCAGCATGACGCCGCCGAGCATGGCCGCGAAACCGATGACCCCGACGACGATGCCCCAGATGTCTCCGAGGATGACACCGACGACCAGTCCGCCGACGCCGGCCAGCAGGAGCAGAGCACCGTAGACGAGATTGCGATAGCTGAGCGTGCGATCGCCCGACGGCGCGCTCACGACGTCGGCGTCATTGTGCAGGAGATGGCGTTCCATCTCGTCGAGCAGACGTTGCTCCTGTTCGGAGAGTGGCATCTCGTCCCCCTCGGGTATGGTGCCCTCCAGTCTACGCGCGAGCGGCGTCCGGGGCTAGCGGTTCGGGCGTCTCATCCTTTACGTATGCTGGGAGTCGTGCCGTCCCCCTCCCCCTCCGTCGCCGACGCCGTGGCCGCGCGACTGGACCTGTTCCTCGACCGCATGCGAGCAGAGTCGGCGGGGTACGGCGACGACGCCGCGGCCTTCCTCGATGCGGCGTCCGACACCCTCTCCGGAGGGAAGAGGCTGCGCGCCCGCTTCTGCCACGCAGGGTGGCGCGCCGTCTCCCGGTTCCGTGACCGTCTCGCCGTCGAGGACGACGCCCTGTGGGACCTCTGCGCGGCGCTGGAGATCTTCCAGTCCGCCGCTCTCGTGCACGACGACCTGATCGACAACTCCGACACCCGCCGGGGCCGTCCCGCGGCGCACCGGGCGCTCGAGGCCTCCCACCGCTCCGCCGGATGGTGGGGCGACGCCGCTGCCTTCGGGCGCGCCGGTTCCGTGCTGCTCGGCGATCTCCTCGTGGCGTGGAGCGACGACCTCCTGGAGTCGGCGCTCGACGGTCACGGCGCGGCACGGACCGTGCGCGCCGAGTACGCGCGCATGCGTCGCGATGTCACGACCGGACAGTTCCTCGACATCGCCGAGGAGTCGGCGTGGAGCGTCAGTGATGACCGCGAGCATGCGGAGCGCGCGCTGCGCGTAGCCTCGCTGAAGTCGGCGCGATACAGCATCGAGCAGCCACTCATCCTGGGAGCGAGCCTCGCTGGCGCCGACGCCGGGCAGACCGAGGCGCTGCGCCGCTTCGGGCACCCTCTCGGCCTCGCCTTCCAGTTGCGTGACGACGTGCTCGGCGTGTTCGGCGATGCCGCCGTCACCGGCAAGCCCGCGGGCGACGACCTCCGAGAGGGCAAGCGGACCGTCCTCATCGCGCTCACCAGGGAGAAGCTGGACGCGCCCGCCCGGCGGGTGCTCGACGAGATGCTCGGAGACCCCGACCTGACGGCGTCCCAGGTCTCGTTCCTGCAGGAGACGATCGCCGGGACCGGAGCCCTCGAACGGGTCGAGACGATGATCGCCGACTACGCCGGAGAGGCCGATCGCGCGCTCTCCGGAGCCCGGCTCGAGGACGCCGCGGTCGGCGAGCTCCGCGATCTCGGCCGAGCGGCGACCGTGCGCTCCTCCTGAACAGGTCGCTCAGGCGAGGGTGCGCGCGAGCCGACGGACCTCGCTCTTGTGCCCGGCGAGCAGAGAGGCGATCGGGGAACGCCCGAGGGTCTCGTCCTCGGCGAGCAGCCAGTCGATCAGTTCGTCATCGGAGAAGCCGGCATCCTGCAGGACGATGATCGTCCCGCGCAGGGAGCTCAGCGGCTCGCCGTCCACGATGAACACCGCAGGAACGGCGAAGACGCCGCTGCGCCGCGAGCCGACGAGGTAGTGCTCGTCGATCAGACGACGCACGCGGCCGAGGGGCTCGCCGAGCACCTCGACGAGGTCGGGCATGGTCAGCCACTCGAGGGCGGCGTCAGGGGTTGCAGCGACGTTCTCAGACACGTTGCCACTATCTCACCTCGGCCCCCGACGCGCATATCCATCACTTCCGTCACATTCGTCACACCTGTCACTTCTGTTGACATCTCTATACATCCGTGTCAGCGTGAAGTGCTCGAAAAGGGGGCTGACGTGATCTTCCAGACAGCCGTGGCCGGCGCCCTCGCCGCCACTCTGACGGCGACACCCGCCGCCGCGCCCGCACCGCCGGTCGCGCCGCACGAACGGCATCGGATCGCTCCGGTGCGCGTCGCACCGACGCAGAACATCCCGCCCTCGCACGTCGTACAGCCGGGGGACACGGTCGCCGGCATCGCCGGTCGTCACGGACTGCGCACCGCTGACGTCCTCGGCTGGAACGGCCTCTCCTGGCGCTCGGTCATCTATCCGGGGCAGACCCTGCATCTGCGCGCCCCGGCCTCGGCACCCGCGCCGGCGCCCACGCCGGTGCCTGTGGCGACGAAGACCCACACGGTCGTGGCGGGCGACACCGTCTTCGGCATCGCCCGGAAGTACGCCACCTCGGTCGGCGCGATCCTCGCCGCCAACGGCCTTCCCGACGGCGCCATCATCTACCCGGGACAGAAGATCGTCGTATCCGGAGGCGCGGCTTCCGCTTCCCCTCCGGCACCCGCGGCCGCACCCGCGGCGGCACCCGCGACGCCCCCACAGAGTGGCGGCAGCGCCCACACCGTCGCCGCGGGCGAGACGCTGTTCTCGATCGCTCAGCGGTACGGGACCACCACGCAGTCCCTCTTCGCCTGGAACGGCCTCGGCCCGTCGTCAATCATCTACCCGGGTCAGCGCCTCGCCGTGCAGGCGCCTGCCCCGAAGCCCGCCGCTGCGCCCACCGGACAGCGCAGTGCGACCCTGACGGCCGAGCAAGCTGCCAACGCCGCGCTCATCATCCGCGTGGGCCGCGAACTCGGAGTCTCCGACCGCGGGATCGCCATCGCCCTCGCCACCGGCATGGTGGAGTCGGATCTCCGCAACCTGGACTGGGGGGATCGCGACTCGCTCGGGATCTTCCAGCAGCGCCCGAGCACCGGCTGGGGCACCCCGGCGCAGATCATGGACGCGGAGCGGAGCACGCGGGTCTTCTACGGCGGCACGGGCGACCCGAACGGGCACACCACCCGCGGACTGCTCGACATCGCGGGCTGGGAGTCGCTGCCCTTCACCGACGCGGCGCAGGCCGTGCAGATCTCCGCCTACCCCGATCGCTACGGGCAGTGGGAGGCCCAGGCGTACGCATGGCTCGCCCAGCACGGGTGAGGCCGCCGGAAATCCGGATGACCCGAGGGGTGAGGCGTTCCCGGGGCTTTCAGCCATTCGTCCATAGACTTCTGTCGTGACGACCAATCATCAGGCCGACCCCCTCATCGGGCGGCTTGTCGACGGTCGGTACCGCGTGCGTGCGCGGATCGCCCGCGGCGGCATGGCCACGGTCTACGTCGCCACCGACCTCCGCCTGGAGCGCCGCATCGCCTTGAAGGTCATGCACGCGCACCTCAGTGACGACTCCGCGTTCCAGAGCCGGTTCATCCAGGAGGCCCGCGCCGCGGCCCGCCTCGCCGACCCGCACGTCGTCAACGTCTTCGATCAGGGCCAGGACGGCGAACTCGCCTACCTCGTCATGGAGTACCTGCCAGGGATCACTCTGCGTGAGCTCCTCCGAGAGCAGAAGCGCCTCACGGTCGCTCAGACGATCACGATCATGGATGCCGTTCTCGCCGGGCTGTCCGCCGCGCATCGCGCGGGCATCGTCCACCGCGACGTCAAGCCGGAGAACGTCCTGCTCGCGGAGGACGGCCGTATCAAGATCGGCGACTTCGGACTCGCCAGAGCCACGACCGCGAACACCGCGACCGGGCAGCAGCTGCTCGGGACGATCGCGTACCTCGCGCCGGAGCTCGTCACCCGCGGTACCGCCGACGCCCGCAGCGACATCTACGCGCTCGGCATCATGCTCTACGAGATGCTCGTCGGCGAGCAGCCCTACAAGGGCGAGCAGCCGATGCAGATCGCGTTCCAGCACGCCACCGAGTCGGTCCCCCGACCCAGCGTCCGCAATCCGTCGGTGCCCGAGCAGCTCGACGAGCTCGTGCTGTGGGCCACCGAGAAGTCCCCGGACGAGCGTCCGGACGACGCTCAGCAGATGCTGGAGCGCCTGCGGGAGATCGAGCGCGAGATCGGTGTCGCCCCCGCCGTGACCCGGACCACCGGCGCCTCCAGGGATCAGGCCGACTCCGGCGACCTCACCAAGGTCATGCCGGGCACCATGCTCCTGCCGGAACCGGCGACGGCCACCTCCCCCGGGATCGACAACGCCACCATCCTCCGGCGGCGGGCCGCCAAGCGCCGCGCCCGTGGCACGTTCCTCCTCTCCCTCGTCCTCCTGCTCGCCGTCCTCGCCGGCGGCGTGGGCTGGTGGTTCGGCTCCGGTCCCGGCTCGCTGATCGCGGTGCCCGCCGTGGCGGGCCAGACGTACGACGAGGCGGCGGCAGACCTCACGGAAGCCGGCTTCGAACCCGCCCAACGCGACGAGTTCTCCGTCGACGTCGAGAAGGGCATCGTCATCGAGACGGACCCCGGCGAGGGCACCAGGATCGACAAGGGCACCACCGTCGCCGTCGTCGTGTCCGCCGGCCCCGCCTCCCACGACCTCGCCCCTGTGGCCGGACAGCCTGCCGAGGACGTCCGGGCCGCGTTGCAGGCGGCGAACCTCGAGATCACCGACGACGAGGAGTACTTCACCGACGCCGCGGCCGGATCGGTCATCAACGTCCGCATCACTCCCCGTGACGGCGGCGATGCCTTCGGCTGCGATGAGGGCTGCACCGTCCACGAGAAGGACACCGCCACGATCCAGGTGTCGCGCGGGCCGGTGCCCGACGTCACGGACATGACCGTCAAGCAGGCGACCGAGACGCTCACCGGCAAAGGCCTCAAGGTGGCGGAGGAGAACATCTACCGCCCGAGCGATTCCATCGGCAAGGACCGGGTCATCGGGTACGCGGACCGCACCGAGGAAGGATCCTGGCGTCCTGGCGAGACGATCCAGCTGATCGTCTCGCAGGGCCCGCCGCTGTTCGATGTGCCGGATGTCTCCGGGATGACGCGCGACGAGGCCACCGGCGCGTTGCGAGACGCCGGATTCACCTGGAGCTACACGAGCAGCACGGGTCTGCCGGACTCCGTGTGGGACCTCCTCGCGAACGAGAACACGCGCGTGGAGTCGTACAGCCCATCCGAACCGCAGCGGAAGGGCGCGAGCATCACGCTCACCATGAGCTTCGCCGGCTGACGCCGACACGACGAAGGGGCCGGAACATCGTTCCGGCCCCTTCGTGCGTCCACCCGTGGCTCAGCGCTTCTCGAGCTCCTCGGCCACCAGGAACGCCAGCTCCAGGGACTGCATGTGGTTCAGGCGCGGGTCGCACAGGCTCTCGTAGCGGGTCCCCAGGGCCGCCTCGTCGATCTGCTCCGATCCGCCCAGGCACTCGGTGACGTCGTCGCCGGTCAGCTCGACGTGGATGCCGCCGGGGAACGTGCCGACCGCCCGGTGCGCCTCGAAGAAGCCGCGGACCTCGTCGACGACGTCGTCGAAGCGACGCGTCTTGTACCCGGTCGGCGTCGTGATGCCGTTGCCGTGCATGGGGTCGGTGACCCAGAGCGGCTGGGCACCCGACTCGCGGACCGCCTCCAGCAGCGGGGGCAGCGCATCGCGGATGCGGCCGGCGCCCATACGCGTGATGAAGGTCAGCCGGCCGGGCTCGCGCTCCGGGTCGAGCTTGTCGATGAGTGCCAGTGCCGTCTCCGGCGTGGTGGTGGGGCCCAGCTTCACGCCGATCGGGTTCCGGATCTTCGAGAAGTAGTCGACGTGCGCGCCGTCGAGCTCGCGGGTGCGCTCCCCGATCCACAGGAAGTGGGCGGAGGTGTTGTACGGGGTGTCCGTCCGCGAGTCGATCCGCGTCATCGGGCGCTCGTAGTCCATGAGCAGACCCTCGTGACCGGTGAAGAACTCGACGCGCTTGAGCTCGTCGAAGTCGGCGCCGGCGGCCTCCATGAACTTGATCGCACGATCGATCTCGGCGGCCATGCGCTCGTACCGCTGGTTCGCCGGGTTCTGCGCGAAGCCCTTGTTCCAGGAGTGCACCTCGCGGAGGTCCGCGAAGCCACCCTGCGTGAACGCCCGGATGAGGTTCAGCGTGGAAGCGGCGGTGTGGTAGCCCTGCAGCAGTCGACCGGGGTCGGCCTGACGGGAGCCCTCGGTGAAGTCGTAGCCGTTCACGATGTCGCCGCGGTACGCCGGCAGGGTGACCTCGCCGCGCGTCTCGGTGTCGCTGGAGCGCGGCTTGGCGAACTGCCCGGCCATGCGCCCCATCTTGACGACCGGCATGGACGCGCCGTAGGTGAGCACGACGGCCATCTGCAGCACCGTCTTGATGCGGTTGCGGATCTGCTCGGCCGTGGCCCCGGCGAAGGTCTCGGCGCAGTCGCCGCCCTGCAGCAGGAAGGCCTCCCCGGAGGCCGCCCTGGCGAGACGGTCGCGGAGGTTGTCGACCTCACCGGCGAAGACCAGCGGCGGAAGGCTCGAAATCTGCCGGGAGACGTCGGCGACGCGGTCGGCGTCTGGCCACTGCGGCTGCTGCTTGATGGGAAGCGAGCGCCAGGCATCAAGGGCGTCGATGTGGTGCGGAAGCATGCGTCCAGCCTAGTGGGCGGCACCACCGCCGAGACGCGCCGGGGGCCTATGTGACGCGCGTCGGAAGACGGTCCTTGACCGTGGACGCGTAGACGTCCTCGTACTCCTGCTGACCGAGGCGCTGGAGGGCCACCATGATCTCGTCCGTGACGGACCGGAGGATGTAGCGGTCGTTCTCCATGCCCGCATAGCGGGAGAAGTCCAGCGGCTCGCCGATGACGATCCCGACCCGCATGACCCGCGGGATACGGCGGCCGATGGGCATGGCGGTGTCGGTGTCGACCATGATGACCGGGATGACCGGGACCTTGGCTTCGAGCGCCATCCGGGCGATGCCGGTGCGGCCGCGGTAGAGCTTGCCGTCGGGGCTGCGCGTGCCCTCGGGGTAGATGCCCAGCAGGTCGCCGCCCCCGAGCACCTGGAGGCCGGTGTTGAGGGAGGCCTCGGACGCCTTGCCCCCGGAGCGGTCGATGGGGATCTGGCCCGTCGCCTTCATGAAGAAGCGGGTGGACCAGCCCTTGAGGCCTCGTCCGGTGAAGTAGTCGCTCTTCGCGAGGAACGACATCGACCGATCGATCACGAGCGGAAGGAATATCGAGTCCGCGAAGGAGAGGTGGTTGCTGGCGAGGATCGCCGCCCCGGTCGCGGGCACGTTCTTCCGCCCCACGATCCAGGGACGGAACACGGCCTTGACCACAGGGCCGATCACGACGTACTTCATCAGCCAGTAGAACATCGAGGTGAAGTCTAGCGCCGCGACGCGGATCGCCCTCATGTTCCTCGTCGGACGACCCGCAAAGCGACTGAGTTCCACCCTGACCGCGACCGGGTGCCATGCCCTAGACTCGGACCAACGCCCGTGCCCGACCGGTACCGAAGGAGCTGCCGTGGTCCAGTTTGAAGTCCCCGCGATCGTCCCCGCCGATCCCGACGCGAACGTCGCCGACCTGCTTGCGAAGCGTGTGGAGGCGACTCCCGACCGGGCGCTGTTCTCCGTCCCGCAGGGCGACGGATGGCGCGACATCACCGCCGCCGACTTCGAGACCGCGGTCATCGCGCTCGCAAAGGGGTTCGCCGCTGCGGGCATCCAGCCCGGCGAGAAGGTGGGCTTCCTCGCCCGCACCACGTACGAGTGGAGCCTCGTCGACTTCGCGCTCTTCTATGCCGGTGCCGTGATGGTGCCGATCTACGAGACGAGCTCGCCGTCGCAGATCCAGTGGATCCTCGAGGACTCGGGCGCGATCGCCCTCCTCGTCGAGTCACCGGAGCACTTCGCCCGCGTCGACGAGGTGCGCGGCGACCTTCCGCTCCTCCGAGAGGTCTGGCAGCTGCACCTGGGCGCGATCGACACGCTCACCGCGCAGGGGGCATCCGTCTCGGATGAGGAGATCCAGCGTCGCCGCGGCCTCGCCGTCGGCTCCGACATCGCGACCCTCATCTACACCTCGGGCTCCACCGGACGACCGAAGGGCTGCGTGCTCACCCACAGCAACTTCGTCGAGCTGTCCCGCAACTCCGCCAAGGCGCTCGACGAGGTCGTGCAGACGCCCGGCTCGTCCACGCTGCTGTTCATCACGACCGCGCACGTGTTCGCCCGCTTCATCTCCATCCTCAACGTGCACGCCGGGGTGCGCACCGGCCACCAGCCCGACACGCGTCAGCTGCTCCCTGCCCTCGGCTCGTTCAAGCCCACCTTCCTCCTCGCGGTCCCCCGCGTGTTCGAGAAGGTCTACAACTCCGCCGAGCAGAAGGCCGAGGCGGGCGGCAAGGGCAAGATCTTCCGCGCCGCCGCCGACGTGGCGATCGAGCACTCCCGGCTGCTCGAGGAGGGCAAGAAGATCCCGTTCGGGACGAAGCTCAAGTTCGCGCTCTTCAACAAGCTCGTCTACTCCAAGCTCCGCGAGGCCATGGGCGGCAACGTCGTCTACGCGGTGTCGGGCTCCGCTCCCCTCGGCGCGCGCCTCGGTCACTTCTTCCACAGCCTCGGCGTGGTGATCCTCGAGGGCTACGGCCTGACCGAGACCACGGCGCCCGCGACGGTGAACCTCGCCTCGAAGTCGAAGATCGGCACGGTCGGTCCCGCCCTTCCCGGCGTCGGGGTGCGTCTGGCCGACGACGGCGAGATCGAGGTGCGCGGCATCAACGTCTTCAAGGAGTACTGGAACAACCCGGAGGCCACCGCCGAGGCGTTCAGCGACGGCGGCTGGTTCCACACCGGCGACATCGGCAGCTTCGACGCCGACGGCTTCCTCACGATCACGGGGCGCAAGAAGGAGATCATCGTCACGGCGGGTGGCAAGAACGTCGCTCCGGCCGCACTCGAGGACCCGATCCGCGCGAACCCCATCGTCGGGCAGGTCGTCGTCGTCGGGGACCAGCGCCCGTTCATCTCGGCCCTCGTCACCCTCGACCCCGAGATGCTGCCGACCTGGCTCGCGAACAACGGCCTCGACGAGAAGATGACCCTCGCGGAGGCCTCGACCAACGCGCAGGTCCGTGCCGAGGTGCAGCGTGCGGTGGACGCGGCGAACGAGCGGGTGTCGCGCGCCGAGTCCATCCGCAAGTTCACGATCCTGGACTCGGAGTGGACGGAGGCCTCCGGCCACCTCACCCCGAAGCTGTCGATCAAGCGGAACATCATCATGAACGACTTCGCCGACGAGATCTCCGCGATCTACGACGAGCCGGTCGCCACGACCAACGTCGCCATCGGCGGCTGACCCGCGCGTCGACCCACCCCCTTCTGACCGAACCGGCCCCTTGCGCTCGTGCGCAAGGGGCCGGTTCGTACGTGAAGGGGTGGGTCGGTGGCTAGAACCAGGAGCTCTCGCGAACCTCGCGCATCGCGACCTTCCGGGTCTCGGGATCGAGCCGGGAGAGGAAGAGCTTGCCGTCGAGGTGGTCGGTCTCGTGCTGGAGCGCCTGCGCGAGCAGCCCGTCCCCCTCGAGCACCACGGGCTGTCCGTCGAGATCGATCCCCTCGACGCGGGCCCAGGGATGGCGCTGGGCGTCGTGCCAGAGTCCCGGCACCGACAGGCAGCCCTCGCCCGTCGGCTCGGGCTCGCCGCGGACCTCGGTCAGCACGGGGTTCAGCACGTAGCCGATCTCGCCGTCGACGTTGTAGCTGAAGGCGCGGAGCGCGACGCCGATCTGCGGCGCGGCCACGCCGGCGCGGCCCGGGAGCTCGACGGTCTCCAGGAGATCCGTGACGAGCGCACGCACGCCGTCGTCGATCTCCTCGATGGGTGCGGACACCGTCCGCAGGACCGGGTCGCCGAAGATGCGGATCTCGCGAACCGTCATCAGGCGGCCTTCGCCCGGAGGCCCTCGACGAGGAGCGCCGCGAGTTCCCGCGCCGCCTTCCGCGTCTCGGGGAGGAGGTTCGCGAAGACGATCGTCCCGCCCGCGGCGATCTGCGGGTCGTACGGCACGCGCACGACGCTGCGGGCCCGCGACGCGAAGTGCGCCTGGAGCTCACCCAGCCGCACGAGCGGCGTCCCGGGCGTGGACTGGTTGAGCACCACGATGGCGTCGCGCGCCTGCTGCGCGTACCCGTTGGACTCCAGCCATGTGAGGGTCTCGGACGCCAGCCGCGCCTCGTCGACGCTGAGTCCGGAGACGATGACGATCTGGTCGGCGAGGTCGAGGGTCGCCGACATCACCGAGTGGACGATCCCCGTGCCGGTGTCGGTGAGGACGAGGGAGTAGTAGTGCGCGGCCACATCGGCCACGTCGCGATAGTCGTCGTCGCTGAAGGCCTCGGCGACACGCGGGTCGGCGTCCGAGGCGAGCACGTCGAGGCGCGTCGCATCCCGCGCCACGATCGCGGAGATGTCGTGGAACCCGCGCACGTCGTCCCGGATGCGGACGAGGTCGCGCACGGACTTGCCATGCTGCGCGCGCTGCACCCGGTCGGCGAGCGTTCCGCGGTCGGGGTTGGCGTCCACGGCGATGACGCGGTCCTCCCTCGCGTCAGCGAGGGCCATGCCGAGGAGCGCGGTGACCGTGGTCTTGCCCACGCCGCCCTTCCGCGAGAGCACCGGCACGAACCGGGCACCGCCGGCGAGCGGGGCGGCGATCCGCGCCGTGAGCTCCTTGCGCTCGCGCGCGCGACGGCCGTCGCCGATGTTCAACCGGCGTCCGGACAGCGTGTAGAGCAGGTGACTCCACCCGCCCTCGGGTTCCGGCTTGGCGACGCGGTGCGGGTCGAGGAGGCGATCGGAGGTGAGGAGATCTGCGGACTCGCGGGCGGACTCACCCAGCTCCCCCAGACGCTTCGCGGTGAGGGTCACGTCGGTCCGGGGCGCCGGACGTGCGGGCGCGGATGCGACGGGCTTGTCGTCGGCTTCGGGCATCGTGGTCTCCTTCTGCACGGGCGCCTGTGGGGCACGCGCCGGTTTCGCGGCCGGGACCTGGGCACGGTCGGCGCCGGCCTTCGCGAGGAAGCGGGCGGCCGCCTCCTCCTCCGCGAGCAGGTCAGCCGCGGGCTCGGCAGCCGGCACGGGCTCCTCCGGCACGGAATCCTCCACCACGGGCTCCTCCACCACGACGGCGTCGATCACGTCGTCGAGTCGCGGAGCATCGAGGACGGGCTTCGGCGCCGCGGGGAGGGTCACGTCGTCGACGACGAGGTCGATGCCGACCTCCCCGTCCACGACACCGTCGTCGGCGAGGTCGTCATCCTCCTCCGCCGGCAGGGTCACCCGCACCTGCGCGGTTCCGCCGAGGATGCCGATGCCGGCGGTGTCGACGGATGCGGCGTCGTCGAGCACCCCCAGCGGACTGTCCTCGGGGTCGGCGTTGTTCTTCGCGGTCACGTGTCACTCCCAACCTGTGCGGGCCTCGGGATGCGCCCAGGGTGCGCGGCCTCGCCCGCACAAGATTAGTGCGCCGGTCGGATCACGACCAAAAGATCGCCCGCGTCCACCTGCTGCGTCTCGGAGATGGCGTGCCGCTCCACGACCCCGTCCACGGGGGCGGTGATGGCGGCCTCCATCTTCATCGCCTCGATCGACGCGACCGGCTCGCCCGCGCGCACCGTCGCTCCCACCTCGGCCTTGAGGGTGACCACGCCGGAGAACGGCGCCGCCACCTGGCCGGGGACGGACGTGTCGGCTTTCTCGACCTCGTGCGCATCGACCGAGATGGAGCGGTCCCGCACGAACACCGGGCGGAGCTGACCGTTCAGCGTGGTCATCACCGTCCGCATGCCCTTGTCGTCGGCCTCGCCGATCGCCTCGAGCCCGACGTAGAGCTGGACGCCGCGATCGATCTCGATGAGGTGCTCCTGGCCGGGGACCAGCCCGTACAGGTAGTCGCCGGTGTCCAGCACGGACAGGTCGCCGTACTGCTCCCGTCGTTCGGCGAACTCGGCCGCCGGAGCCGGGAAGAGCAGAGTGTTCAGGCAGGAGCGTCGTTGCGCGCTCGTCCCCGCCAGCGCGGCCTCGTCCTGGTCGGTGAGAGCCGTGAGCCCGGTCCGCACGGAACGACCGGCGAGCACCTTGGACCGGAACGGCTCGGGCCAGCCTCCGGGGAGGTCGCCGAGCTCACCCGCCATGAAGCCGACCACGGAGTCGGGCACGTCGTACTTCTCCGGGTTCGCCTCGAAGTCCGCGGGGTCGGCCTTCACGGCGGCGAGATGCAGGGCGAGATCGCCCACCACCTTCGACGACGGGGTGACCTTCGGCACGCGTCCGAGGATGCGGTCGGCCGCGGCGTACATGTCCTCGATGAGCTCGAAGTCGTCGGCGAGCCCGAGGGCCTTGGCCTGCTGTCGGAGGTTCGACAGCTGCCCGCCCGGGATCTCGTGGTGGTACACGCGGCCGGTGGGCCCCGGGAGCCCGGACTCGAACGGCGCGTACTGGCGACGCACCGCCTCCCAGTAGGGCTCCAGATCCGAGACGGCCGCGAGCGAGATCCCGCTGTCCCGCTCCGTGTGGGCGAGGGCGGCGACGAGTGACGACAGCGACGGCTGACTGGTCGTGCCCGACAGCGGCGCCGAGGCGGCGTCCACCGCATCCACGCCGGCGGCGCTGGCGGCGAGCAGGGTCGCGAGCTGCCCGCCGGGGGTGTCATGGGTGTGCAGGTGCACGGGCAGGTCGAAGCGCTCACGGAGCGCCGAGACGAGCGTCGCGGCCGCGGCGGGGCGGAGCAGGCCCGCCATGTCCTTGATCGCGAGGATGTGCGCGCCGGCCGCGACGATCTGATCCGCCAGCTTCAGGTAGTAGTCGAGGGTGTAGAGCTCCTCTGCCGGGTCCAGCAGGTCTCCGGTGTAGCAGAGCGCCACCTCGGCGACGGCGGTCCCCGTGGCGCGGACCGCCTCGATCGCCGGCCGCATCTGCTCCACGTCGTTCAGCGCGTCGAAGATCCGGAAGATGTCGACGCCGCTTGCCGCTGCCTCCGCCACGAAGGCCTCGGTCACCGCGGTCGGGTACGGCGTGTAGCCGACCGTGTTCCGGCCGCGCAGGAGCATCTGGATGGCGACGTTCGGGAGGGCGGCACGCAGCTTGTCGAGCCGCTCCCACGGGTCCTCGCCGAGGAAGCGCAGCGCGACATCGTACGTGGCGCCACCCCAGGCCTCGACCGACAGCAGCTCCGGGGTGAGACGGGCGAGGTACGGGGCGGCGGCGACGAGGTCCTTCGTGCGGACCCTGGTCGCGAGCAGCGACTGGTGCGCGTCGCGGAAGGTCGTGTCGGTGATCGCGAGGGCGGTCTGCGCGCGCAGGCCGCGGGCGAACTCCTCGGGGCCCACCTCGAGCAGCCGCTGCCGGGAGCCGGGCGCCGGCTCCGTGCTGAGGTCGATCGGCGGGAGCTTGGTCGCGGGGTCGATGACGCCGGGGTGCGCGCCGTGCGGCTTGTTCACCGTCACGTCCACGAGCCAGTTGAGGATCTTCGTGCCGCGGTCCTTCGAGGCGCGACCGCGGAGCAGCTCCGGGCGCTCGTCGATGAAGGACGTGCTGACGTCGCCGCGGATGAAGGCCTCGTCATCGAGCAGCGCCTGGAGGAAGGGGATGTTCGTGGAGACGCCGCGGATGCGGAACTCGGCGAGGGCACGGCGCGCGCGGGCCACGGCGGCCGGGAAGTCGCGGCCGCGGCAGGTCAGCTTCGCGAGCATCGAGTCGAAGTGCGGGCTGACCTGGGCGCCCTGGTGCACGGTGCCGCCGTCGAGCCGGATCCCGGCACCGCCGGGCGAGCGGTAGGTGGTGATCTTCCCGGTGTCGGGACGGAAACCCTGCGTCGGGTCCTCCGTGGTGATGCGGCACTGCAGCGCGGCACCTCGCAGGTGCAGGTTCTCCTGCTGCAGCCCGAGATCGGCGAGGGTCTGCCCCGCGGCGATGCGCATCTGGCTCTGCACGAGATCGACGTCGGTGACCTCCTCGGTCACCGTGTGCTCGACCTGGATGCGGGGGTTCATCTCGATGAAGACGACCTCTCCCGCGCGCTCCCCCGCCGTCTCCAGCAGGAACTCGACGGTGCCGGCGTTCTCGTAGCCGATGGAGCGGGCGAAGGCGACGGCATAGCCGTGCAGGGCCCGGCGCACGTCGTCATCGAGGTTGGGGGCGGGAGCGATCTCGACGACCTTCTGATGCCGCCGCTGCACGGAGCAATCCCGCTCGAACAGGTGCACCGTCTCACCGGTCTTGTCCGCGAGGATCTGCACCTCGATGTGCCGCGGGCGCACGACGGCCTGCTCCAGGAACATCCGGGGGTCGCCGAAGGCGCTGCCGGCCTCCCGCATCGCCTCGGCGAGGGCCGGTCCGAGGTCGCCGAGCGTCTCGACGCGTCGCATGCCGCGGCCGCCACCACCGGCGACGGCCTTGGCGAAGAGGGGGAAGCCGATCTCCTCCGCCTGGGCGACGAGCGCGTCGACGTCGTCGGAGGCCTCGGTCGAGCGGAGCACGGGGACGCCCGCCTCGACCGCGTGCCGCTTGGCCTCGACCTTGTTGCCGGCCATCTCCAGCACCTTCGCGGGAGGACCGATGAAGACGATGCCGTGGGCGGCGGCCTTCTCCGCGAGCTCCGGGTTCTCCGAGAGGAAACCGTAGCCGGGGTAGATCGCGTCGGCACCCGACTCGGTGGCCACGCGGATGATCTCGTCGACGTCCAGGTAGGCGCGGACGGGATGGCCCCGCTCGCCGATCTCGTACGCCTCGTCGGCCTTGAGCCGGTGGACCGAGCCGCGGTCCTCGTGCGGGAAGACGGCGACGGTGCGCGCCCCCACCTCCACGGCCGCTCGGAATGCCCGGATCGCGATCTCGCCACGATTCGCCACAAGGATCTTCTGGAACATGCACACCTCTGAGAGCTCGATGCACGGCCGAGGCACGCACATGGGGCGGGGCTGAGTGTTCCCCCAGCCTAGGGGAAGGTAACGTGGAGTCCGTGCACGTACTCAGCGTCAGCTCTCTCAAGGGGGGCGTCGGCAAGACGACCGTGACACTCGGGCTGGCCTCCGCGGCTTTCGCCCGGGGTGTCCGGACGCTCGTCGTCGACCTCGACCCGCAGTCCGACGTCTCCACCGGGATGGACATCCAGGTCGCCGGACGACTCAACATCGCCGATGTGCTGGCGAACCCGAAGGAGAAGACCGTCCGCCAGGCGATCACCTCCAGCGGCTGGGCGAAGGTCCACCCCGGCACGATCGACGTGCTGATCGGAAGCCCGTCCGCCATCAACTTCGACGGCCCGCACCCGAGCGTCCGCGATGTGTGGAAGCTCGAGGAGGCGCTCGCAGCGGTCGAGGCGGACTACGACCTCGTGCTCATCGACTGCGCGCCGTCGCTGAACGCCCTCACCCGCACCGCGTGGGCCGCGAGCGACCGCGTCATGGTCGTCACCGAGCCCGGCCTCTTCTCCGTGGCCGCCGCGGACCGTGCGCTGCGCGCGATCGAGGAGATCCGCCGCGGTCTCTCACCGCGCCTCCAGCCGTTGGGCATCGTGGTCAACCGCGTGCGCCCGCAGTCGATCGAGCACCAGTTCCGCATCAAGGAGCTGCGGGACATGTTCGGCCCCCTCGTGCTCTCGCCGCAGCTTCCGGAGCGCACCTCGCTGCAGCAGGCGCAGGGCGCCGCGAAGCCGCTGCACATCTGGCCCGGCGACTCCGCTCAGGAGCTCGCCGCGGACTTCGACCAGCTCCTCGACCGCATCATCCGCACGGGTCGCGTCCCCGTTCCGGAGAACGGACCGCAGAGCTGACACCGCGGAACGACGAAACGGCCATCCTCTTCGAGGGTGGCCGTTCTTCGTGAAGCGGGGGTGGAGCGTCAGGCGGAGCGCTTGGCGCGACGGGCGGAGAGCTCGTCGACGGGGTCCGGCGCGGAGGCATCGAAGGCGACGAGCGTCGACTCCACCTCGCGCAGCACCTTGCCGACCGCGATCCCGAAGACGCCCTGACCGCGGCTGACCAGGTCGATCACCTCGTCGTTCGAGGTGCAGAGGTAAACGGACGCGCCATCGCTCATGAGGGTCGTCCCCGCGAGATCGCGGATGCCGGCGCGACGGAGCTCGTCCACCGCGGTGCGGATCTGCTGCAGGGAGATGCCCGTGTCGAGCAGGCTCTTGACGAGCTTCAGGACGAGGATGTCGCGGAAGCCGTAGAGACGCTGCGAGCCGGAGCCGTTCGCGCCGCGCACCGTGGGCTCGACGAGCTCGGTGCGGGCCCAGTAGTCCAGCTGGCGGTAGGTGATGCCGGCCGCACGGGCTGCAACGGCGCCGCGATAGCCGACCTCGTCGTCCATCGCGGGCAGACCGTCGGTGAAGAGGAGTTCGGTCACGAACCGCGGGTCGCCTGCGAGCTCATCCGCATTCATCTGAAATCCTCCCTGGAACGGTTATCTCCACGGTAGAGCAGGGTCCCGGCACCGGCAACGACATCCGTGCGACACCGAAGGTGTGTCGCAATCAGTTCGTTACGAAAGGATCCGCGTGAGCGCATCCTTGACGAACAACGTCCGGACGTCGTCGATCCGAGTGGCCAGCTCCGGCGCCAGTTCGTTGGCGCGGGCCCGCGAGGTGGCATCGGTGCGACGCAGCAGCGTGGACAGCGCCGACTCGATGAGCGAGACCTCCCGCTCCGCGCCCTGCCGCAGGGAACGGAGATGACGCGGCTCGATACCGTGCCGGTCGAGGGCCACGAGCCCGCGGAGCAGCGCGACCGTGGGCTCCGAATAGGTCTCCTGTGCGGTGATGACCCCGGTGCTGATCGCGTCGTTGAGGAGCTGCGGTCCGGCGCCGGCAGCGGCCAGGAGCTCGTCGCGACGATAGCGCCGCGGCGCCGGGGCGATCGAGGGCGGCGGGGCGAGCGCGGCCGTCTCGCCCGAGGCCTCCGCCTCGTCGAGCTGCTCGCGGATCACGCTGAGGGGAAGGTAGTGATCCCGCTGCAGGGTCAGTCCCAGACGGAGGCGCTCGATGTCCGAGGAGGAGAACTTCCGGTAGCCGGACTCGGTGCGGGAGGGACGCACGATGCCCTGCACCTCGAGGAACCGCAGCTTGCTGGAGGTCAGGTCGGGGAACTCCGGGGTGAGACGTGCGAGCACCTGACCGATACTCAGCAGGCCCGCGGACGCCGAGCGTTCGCGGGCGGGAGTTGCCGCCATCAGGCGTTCGCCGCGCGGTCGAGCGGGGACGCGAAGAAGTTCAGACGGAACTTGCCGACGCGCAGCTCGGAGCCGTCCGCCAGGGGGCTGCGGTCCACGCGCTCGCCGTTCACGTAGGTGCCGTTGAGGGAGCGCTGATCGATGATCTCGAACGTCGTCCCGTTGCGGGTGATCTCCGCGTGACGGCGGGACACCGTGACGTCGTCGAAGAAGATGTCGGCCTCCGGGTGACGACCGACCGTGGTCACGTCGGTGTCGAGGAGGTACCGCGCACCGGCGAGCGCACCGGAACGGACGAGCAGCAGAGCCGAGCCCGAGGGCAGCGCCGCGATGGCCGACTGCTCGACATCGGTCAACTCCACGCCGAACGGCACGAACGACAGATCGGAATCGTGTCCGAACGTCTGCGTCACGTCGTGTCTCGGCTCGCCGGAGCGATGGATGGCGGCTTCACCGGCCGGTCGGCTGTCGCTGTCTGTCACTGTGCCCTCCTGGCTGTCCAGACTATCCGATCCGGAGGGGTGCGCGGGAGGCCGCTTTCACACTCAGCGGTCCCATACCGGGGATTCATAGGCTGGACTCGTGAAGACCACAGCTCTGCGCCGCCCGGCGGCCCCGATCGCCCTCGCAGCCACCCTCCTCGCCGCATTCCTCGTCCTCCTCTCCCCGCTCTCCGCGTCCGCCCATGACGCGCTCGTGTCGTCGTCGCCTGCGGCGGACAGCTCCGTGGAGACGCTGCCCTCCGAGCTCACCCTCACCTTCAGCGCGAAGCTCATCGACGGCGAAGGAGCGACGGAGCTGACCGTCACGGATCCGGCCGGTCAGTCCGTCATCGACGGCACTCCCACGGTCGAGGGCGCCATCGTGACGCAGCCCCTGCTCGGCTCCGGGCCCGCCGGTGAGTACCACGTCGTCTGGAAGGTCGTCTCGAGCGACGGCCACCCGACCTCCGGCGAGTTCTCCTTCACCGTCACGGTCGGCGACGAGGCCACGCCGTCGGACGAGCCCACCACCGCTCCCCCGACGGCGGCGCCGACGACGGAGCAGACCGCCGCCCCCGAGGCGACCGCGACGACGGCACCGGACGCGGGAGACGACGCGGGAGCCCCTTCGGTGTGGATCTGGGTGCTCGCGATCCTCGTACTCGCCGCGCTGGCCCTTGTCGTCTGGCTCGTCCTGCGCCGCCGCCGGGGACCGGCTCCGACCGATTCCGCTACCCCCTCGGAGCGATAGGCTTAAGGCATGCCACACTACGACGTCGTCATCCTTGGTGCAGGTCCTGGCGGATACGTCGCTGCGGTTCGCAGCGCGCAGCTCGGTCTGTCCACCGCCATCATCGAGGAGAAGTACTGGGGTGGTGTCTGCCTCAACGTCGGCTGCATCCCTTCCAAGGCGCTCCTGAAGAACGCGGAGATCGCGCACACGCTGAACCACAAGGCCGACTTCTTCGGGATCTCCGGAGAGTTCACGATCGACTACGGCAAGGCGTTCGACCGCAGCCGCGTCGTCGCCGATGGCCGGGTCAAGGGCATCCACTTCCTCATGAAGAAGAACAAGGTGACCGAGTACGACGGCCGCGGCACCTTCACGGGCCCGAAGGCCATCTCGGTGGCGAAGGCGGACGGCTCCACCGAGGAGGTCACCTTCGACAACGCGATCATCGCCACGGGCTCGAAGGTCCGCCTGCTCCCCGGCGTGCAGCTCAGCGACAACGTCGTAACCTACGAGGAGCAGATCCTCTCCCGTGAGCTGCCGAAGTCCATCGTCATCGTCGGCGCCGGCGCGATCGGCATGGAGTTCGCCTACGTGATGACGAACTACGGCGTCAAGGTCACCATCATCGAGTTCCTCGACCGCGCCCTCCCCAACGAGGACGCCGACGTGTCGAAGGAGATCACGAAGCAGTACAAGAACTACGGCGTCGACATCCTCACCTCCACCAAGGTCGAGTCGGTCGTCGACAACGGCTCCTCCGTGACCGTCTCCTACACGGGCAAGGACGGCCAGCAGGCGTCGATCGAGGCCGACAAGGTGCTCATGTCGGTCGGGTTCGCGCCGAACGTCGAGGGCTTCGGGCTCGACAAGACGGGCGTGAAGCTCACCGAGCGCGGCGCGATCGACATCGACGACCACATGCGCACCAACGTCGAGGGCATCTACGCCATCGGCGACGTGACCGCCAAGCTGCAGCTCGCGCACGTCGCGGAGGCACAGGGTGTCGTCGCGGCCGAGACCATCGGCGGCGCCGAGACCATGACGCTGGGCGACTACCGCATGATGCCGCGGGCGACCTTCTGCTCGCCGCAGGTGGCGTCCTTCGGGCTCACCGAGCAGCAGGCGAAGGACGAGGGACGCGAGATCAAGGTCGCGACCTTCCCCTTCATGGCCAACGGCAAGGCGCACGGCCTCGGCGAGCCGGTCGGCTTCGTCAAGCTCATCGCCGACGCCGAGCACCTGGAGCTCATCGGCGCGCACATGATCGGACCCGACGTGTCGGAACTGCTGCCCGAGCTCACCCTCGCGCAGAAGTGGGACCTCACGGCCCTCGAGCTGGCTCGCAACGTGCACACCCACCCGACCCTGTCGGAGGCGCTGCAGGAGGGCTTCCACGGCCTGGCCGGCCACATGATCAACTTCTGATCCCTCGCCTCGAGAAAGGCCCGGCCCGCGCACGCGGACCGGGCCTTTCTCGCGTCAGAGGCCGCGCATCGTGATGAGACCGGTCGTCCACGGGCGCAGCGCGGAGGAACCGAGCGTACGCACCAGCCCCTCCCGCACGGCGACGACCGGGGCGACCGCCGGAGCCCCCATCGCCATGAAGAACGCGGAGCGATGATGCGCCTTCCGCGCCGCCCGCTGGACCTCCCGGGCGAAGCCGTCGAGGACGGGGGCGGCGCCGCGGTCGGTCCGGCGCAGCGCCGCGACCAGCCGGAGCGCATCCGCCCAGCCGAGGTTCATGCCCTGGCCGCCGATCGGGCTCACCTCGTGCGCGGCGTCGCCGAGCAGCACGATCCGTCCGCGGTGCAGCCGTCGAGCCGCGTGCTGGGCCG
This sequence comes from Microbacterium meiriae, assembly GCF_040686935.1. Lineage (NCBI taxonomy): Bacteria > Bacillati > Actinomycetota > Actinomycetes > Micrococcales > Microbacteriaceae > Microbacterium > Microbacterium meiriae. Next base: position 42,610 of record NZ_JBFBMF010000002.1, on the reverse strand, counting down.
CGCGGAACGAGGAGACAGGCGCGGTGGGGTCGACCTCGAGCCTCTCCCCGGTCCGGCGACCGACGATGTCCGCCAGCTCGGCGGCTGTGGACACCGTCCGACCACGGTCTTCGCGCACCACCCAGCGGCGCCGGCCGCCCGGCAACGGGAAGGACTCGACGAGGCCGTCCGGCTCGAAGTACAGCACGGCGCGATCGTCGGCCGGCGGATCATCGACGTCGAGCATCGCGTAGCCTGCGGTTCCGGTGGGCGCCCGCCACCCCGCACCGAACGCCTCCCGCAGGGGACTCCGGACGCCGTCCGCGACGACGACGATCGACGCCGTCTCCTCCCGACGTCCGTGCTCGCCGTCGATCCCGACCCGCACGAACGGCCCCTCGTCGCGCACCGAGCGGACGACGGAGCCGGACTGCATTGCATCCGGTTGCAACGTCCGGAGACGGTCTCGCAGCAGCTCCTCGGTGCGGGGCTGCGCGATCGTCAGGATCGGGCGCTCGGTGGTGAACGTCAGGGTGGCGAGTCGCCGGCCGCGGCTGCGGACCTCACCACCGGAGAGGCGGAGCGCCTCGGAGCGCACGCCGGTACCCACTCCCGCGGCGTCGAGGGCATCGAGCCCCGGTCGATGGATCCCGATCGCCCGCGTCTGCCTGCCGGGCTCGGGGCGACGCTCGCACACCCGCACCCGGCGACCGTCCTGCCCCACGAGGCAGGCGAGGAGCAGCCCGACCGGACCGCCGCCGACCACGAGGACATCATGGTCGACCATCGCCACCCTCCCAGCGCAGTTCGAGCCGAGCGGGCAGGTGCGACCGGACCTCCCAGCCCGGCGGCGCGACGGCCGCGAGCTCCCGCAGGGTATAGGAGCGGCGGATGCTCAGGAGGCCGTCGACTCGGATGAAGGAGCCCGCGAGAAGGTTTCCCGCGAACGGCCGGGTGCCCACGGCGAACGCCCCGTAGGCGAGGCGGCTGCGGGCGATGTCGTGGTGGGAGACGAGTCCGCGGTCACCCACCAGCGCACGGGAGTCGTCGAGCACCGCGTGCAGCGCTGCGGCGTCGAGGTGATGGAGGACGTGGTTGGAGAGCACGACGTCAAAGGTGTCGCCCGCAGCCACGAGATCCCCGGAGAACGCGTGGCGATAGCGGATCCCTGCACCGTCGTCGTGTGCCGAGGCCCAGCGGATCGCACGCTCGTCGGCGTCCAGGGCGGTGACATCGGCGCGGAGGCCGTCGCGACGCAGTCTCCGGACCAGATCGCGGCACAGGTCGCCACCACCGGCGCCGATGTCGAGGATGCGCAGCACACGCCCGGCCGCCGCCCGGGGACGGATGTCCCGCCGATACAGCCGTCCGGGGCGCGAGACGACCGCGTTGACGGCGCTGAAGCGCCGGTACGTGCGACCGAGCGCCTCCTCATCCGCGTCGGGGTCGTCCATGAGCTCGACGAGGTCGACGGCACGCGTCGACAGGTCCAGGCTCACGGTGCGGGCGCGACCACGGTCAGCAGCGCGCTCTCGGCGGTGAGCCCCGGGCCGAAGGCCATCGCCGCCACGCGGTCACCGGGATCCGCGCCCTCCTGCTCGAGGATGCGCTTCAGCACGAACAGCACGGTCGCACTCGACATGTTCCCGTACTCCCGCAGCGTCTCGCGCGCGGGTCGCAACTGCACGTCGCTCAGGGCCATCCGCTCCTGCACCCGGTCGAGGATGCTGCGCCCGCCGGGGTGGATCGCCCAGTGGCGCACCCGCTCGCCCACCCGCCCGGCGGTGAAGGCCTCCGCCAGGTCGTCCTCGCGACCGTAGAGCGGCGTGAGCGCCCCGATGATCGACTCCCCGATGATCTGTGGGACGGCGGTCGAGAGGATCATCTCGAAGCCCGAGTCGCCGATCGTCCAGGCCATGTCGTCCACGCCCTCCGGCACGATCGCGGTGTGGAAGCCGTCCAGCCGGAGCGCGGGGACGGCGGTGGGCAGGTCTCGTGCCGTCACGATCCCGGCGGCAGCCCCGTCCGCGAACAGGGAGGAGGCCACGATGGTGTCCGGATCCTCGGAAGAGCGCAGATGCAGCGTGCAGAGCTCGACGCTGACGACGAGGACGACCGCGTTCTGATCGGCCGCGCAGAACTGTGCGGCCGCGCGCAGGGCCGGCATCGAGGCGTAGCACCCCATGAAGCCGAGGTGATAGCGCTGGACGGCATCGGACAGGCCGAGCCCGCGCACGATCTCGTACTCGGGGCCCGGGGCATGGAAGCCGGTGCAGGAGACCGTGATGACGTGCGTCACGTCCGCGGGGTCCAGGTCGGGGTCCGCCTCGAGGGCGCGGCGCGCGACCTCGACGAAGAGACGGGAGGCCTCGCGCGTGTAGACGTCGTTGCGCGCCTTCGTTCCCGGCGCCAGCAGCCGTCCGGAGGCGCGATCGTAGAACAAGGGCTCATCCGGGTCGGCGTCATCGGCCAGCTCCGCGATGACGGTGTGCCGCGTGTCGATGCCGGAGACGTTGAACGACGTCGCCACGATGCGCTGCGCCAGCCGTCCCAGATCGGGCTGGGCGGCGAAAACGTCGCGTACCTGCTCCTGCACGAGGACGGTCTCGGGGACGATCGTCTGCAGCGATCGGAGCACGGGCGGTCGACTCATGTCGTCACTCAACCACCCCGGAGCCGGACGCGGAAAGGGGTTGCATCCGGAGAGTCCGCGGCCTAGAAGCCGAGGGCGCGGGCGAGCTTCGAGTCGGAGCTCGCCTCTCGGCCGCCGACCGCGCGCACGGCGCTTTCGATCGCCGCGAAGAACGCCGAGCGGCCGGCGTCGTCGGAGGGGCCTGCGGGCCCGAGTTCGACCTCCCACTCCCGCCACGCACGTCGCGCCCCGGTGCGCAGGTCGGTCGCCTGGACGTGGTCGTCGACGAACTCCGCCACGACGCCGTCCTGTCCGGTGAGGAGGTACGCCGTCCGGTCGTTCTCGATGCGGGCGAGAGGTTCCAACGGCGCGGTCGTCCAGGCGGCGATCGCCTCGCGCACCGCCGTCGGGATCTCCTCGTCGCCGAGTGGCCAGCCCTGCTCGACCCGGCCGTCACCCTGCCGCGGACCCTTGATGTGCCACCCCTCGTCCGGTCCGCCGGAGCGACGACGCAGGGCGACACCGGCACGGGCCAGCGCGCCGTCCGCGGTGTCCAGATAGCGGGCGTCGAGGGCACGGTGCTCGGCAGGCGAGACGGCATCGACGCCGGGGATCGCCGCCCAGTCCGGCAGCGGAGTCCCCTCGTCGACGTCGTACTTGCGCTCGACCTCGACGGTGCGAGAGGGCTCAGTCATCCTCGAGCGTGAGGTCCTCGAGGGCTTCCTCGAACCAGTAGTCGACCTCGGTGGGGCCGTCGCCCTCGCCCGTGTTCTGCGGCTCGCCGCGGCGGTTGTAGACCACCTGCGTCTCGCTGTAGGGGACGATCAGCTTGTCGTCCGCGTCGTCATCGAGGGGGATGATCTGCCCGTCCAGCGGGCCGCCGTGAAGTCGTGCGAGTGCCATGTGCCCAGGGTAGCGCCGCCCTCCCCCATTCGGTGCGACCTGCACGGTCAGCCGCCGAGGACTCCGAGGACGGCCCCCGCGATCATCCACGGCCCGAAGGCGATGCGCGTCCTCCGGTCGGCCCGTCCCGCGGCGAGGAGCACGAGCGCGAAGACCGCCCCGAGCACGAAGGCGGACGACGCGCCCAGGAGGAACGCGCCCCAGCCGTGCCACGCCAGGAGGAGTCCGATCACGAGGGCGAGCTTCACGTCCCCTCCTCCCATGCCGGCCCGGCTGATCATCCGCAGCACGGCGTAGAAGCCGCCGAGCATGAGGGAGCCGAGCAGGCCCCGGCCGAGCGGCGCCGCGTCTGCGGTGACGACGGCGTCGACGGAGACCGCCACGGCCAGCAGGGCCAGGGTGGGCAGCACGATGCGGTTCGGCAGTCGGTGCGTGCGGACGTCGATCACGGTGAGCAGGATGCCGATCCCGAGGAGGGCGCCGTGCACGAGACCGAGGAGGGCGAGACGGATGTCCATCCCGGCAGGGTAGGGAGATCCGGGACGGCGCGGAGCGCGCTGTGGACAACCAGGCGGCGATGTCGGATGTACGAACTAGCGTCAGTCTCATCACTTGCTTTATTCGTACATATCTTCGAGGATGGATACATGGGGATCGGGCTCGATGCGATGACCGCGCTCTCTCCGACCAGCGACACCCGCGCCGGAGAGGTGCTGCGACTGCGCCGCGAGATCAGCCGGATGCAACGACGCCGCAGCGAGCACACGCTCCTCCCCCTCGATCCCGCCTTCGCGGCGCTGCTGCCGGAGGAAGGGCTGCAGACGGGCACCTCGTACACCGTCTCCCCCTCGCCCGCCCTCGTGCTCGCGCTGCTCAGCGCCTCCTCCGGTCGGGGCCACTGGTGCGCGGTGATCGGCATGCCCACCCTCGGGGTCGAGGCCGCCGCCGCCTACGGCATCGATCTGAGCCGGCTGATCCTCGTCCCCGACCCGGGAGACCGCTGGCTCGCGGCGGCGTCCGCATTGGCCGAGGTGGTGCCCCTGATCGTCGTGCAGCCGACGACGAGGGCACGGGACGCCGATGTCTCCCGGTTGAGTGCGCGCCTGCGCGACCGCGGGGCCACACTGCTCGTGGCAGAGGAACCGGGCGCCGGCCGCTGGGCGCAGAGCGAGGGGACCATCCGACTGCACGATCCTGATTGGCACGGGCTCGGCGAGGGATGGGGGCTGCTCTCGGACTGCACGGTGACGGTCACCGCGCGGACCAGGCACAGCCCCCGCGCCTCGAGCGTGCGCGTGCGACTTCCCGGCGGACACGGAGCCGTGGAGACCGCGGCCGCGGAGCTGACCGCCCTGCCGCCGCTCGCTTCCTCCCCGACGGACAGCGCTGCGTCCGCGTCCTCCGACCTCCTCTTCTGGGCGGAGGCGGGATGAACGCTCCTCTCCGCGTCCTCGTGCTCTGGTTCCCCGACTGGCCGCTGCGGGCGGTGCTGGGCGGAGGGCCGCATCCGCCGACGGCCCTGGTGCAGGCGAACACGGTCGTCGCCTGCACCGCCTCGGCGCGGGCGCACGGCGTCCGCATCGGGCAGCGCCGCCGCGTCGCCCAGGGCCTGCTCTCCTCGCTGCAGGTCCTCCCCCACGACGCCGAGAAGGACGAGCGCGCCTTCGTCCCGGTGCTGCAGCTCATCGAGAAGCACGCCCCCGGCGTCACGCTCCTGCGCCCCGGCCTCGCGATCCTGCGCGCCCGCGGCATCGCCCGCTATCACGGCGGAGAGGCCGAAGCGGCGGCGGCGCTGTCCGCGGTCCTCGCTGCGGCCGGCTTCCCCGAGGTGCGTGTCGGCGTCGCCGACGGCCCCTTCACCGCCGAGATCGCGGCCCGCGGCGCCGCCGCCTGCACCGTCGTCCCGCCCGGCGGATCCCGCGAGTTCCTGGCCCCCTATCCCGTGCAGGTGCTCCGCGACGAGCAGATCAGCGATCTCCTCCTCCGCCTCGGCGTGCGGACCCTCGGCGAGTTCACCGCGCTCGCCCCTCTCGACGTCCGCGACCGCTTCGGCGAGCACGGCGCCCGCCTGCAGGCCCTCGCCGCCGGCGCCGATTCCCGCCCGCTGGCCCCTCGGCCGCCGGATCCCGAACTGGCCAGGACCATCGAGTTCGAGTCCCCTCTCGGCGGCACCGACCAGGTGGCCTTCGCCGTGCGGCAGACCGCCGATGCCGTGATGCTCGCCCTGGCGGATGCATCCCTCGTGTGCACCGAGGTGCGGATCGACCTGACCGACGACGACGGCGTCGTCCACTCCCGCACCTGGCTGCATCCGACGAGCTTCGACGCCGCCGACCTCGTGGACCGCGTGCGCTGGCAGCTGGAGGCGCTGGCCGCCCTGACCGCCCGCGAACCCGTCGATGAGGCGAGGGCGTTCGGGGGCATCGTGGCCGCCCGCCTCCTCCCCGTCGCCGTGGACGACGCCGCCCACCACCAACCGGGGCTCTTCGGCTCGGGTACCGATGAGCGGCTGCATCACGCGGTCTCGCGGGTGCAGACCATGCTGGGGCATCAGGGCGTGGTCACCGCCGCCCTCTCCGGAGGGCGCTGGCTCGCCGACCGCCAGGTGCTCACGCCATGGGGCGAGCGTCCGGTGCCTCCGCGTGATCCGCGGTCCCCCTGGCCGGGGAGCCTCCCGGATCCCCTCCCCTCCGAGGTGTTCCGGCCCCCGCGTCCCATCGGCGTCGTCGCGGCGGACGGGAGCACGATCGACGTCGATGACCGCGGCGCCCTCACGCACGATCCCGCCCGCATCGACGGGGCGACCGTGCAGGCCTGGGCCGGCCCGTGGCCCGTGCACGAACGGCGCTGGAGCACGGGCGGCGGCAAACGAGGACACCGGCTCCAGATCGTCGACGACCGCGACCGCGCCTGGCTGGTCTTCCTGGCCGGCGAGCGCTGGTGGGCCGAGGGGAGGTACCGCTGATGGGCTGGCACAATCCGCCGTTGACCTGGGATCAGCTCGAACGCACTCTCAGCGGGGAACCCATCCCCGAAGCGGCCTTCGCACCCCCGGGACTCCGACCGGATCCCGGGCCGGTGAGTCGCCCGCGGAAGCTCGTCCCCCCGGCCCTCCCGGAGCGGCCAGAGGAGGCGGTGCCCTATGCCGAGCTGCACGCGCACTCGTCCTACTCGTTCCTCGACGGGGCGTCCTCCCCCGACGACCTGCTCGCGGAGGCCGAACGTCTCGGCCTGAGCGCGCTCGCCCTCACCGACCACGACGGGTTCTACGGTGCCGCCCGCTTCGCCGAGCTGGCGGAGCTCATGGAGCTGCGCCTGCAGACCGTCTACGGCGCCGAGCTCTCCCTCGACCTCCCTTCCGCTCCGCAGGGGGCCGCCGATCCGCCGGGCACGCATCTGCTCGTGCTCGCCCGGGGCCTCGAGGGATACCACCGTCTGTCGGGGGCGATCACCGCGGCCCAGCTGCGCGGCGGGGAGAAGGGGCGCCCGGTCTACGACCTCGACGAGCTGGCAGGGACCGCCGACGGGCACTGGACGATCCTCACCGGCTGCCGCAAGGGGGCGGTACGGCAGGGGCTGGAGGCCGGAGACGCCGCTGCGCCGCTGCGTCACCTCGTCGACCTCTTCGGGCGCGACAACATCGCCGTCGAGCTCTTCGACCACGGCGATCCGCTGGACACCCGGCGCAACGACACCCTCGCCGACCTCGCCCGCCGGATGCGGCTGCCCGTCGTGGCGACCAACAACGTGCACTACGCCCGCCCGGACCAGGCCCCTCTCGCCGAAGCGGTGGCCGCGGTCCGCGCGGTCCGGAGCATGGACGAGCTCGACGGCTGGCTGCCGGCCCACGGGGGTGCCCATCTGCGCAGCGGGGCGGAGATGACCGCCCGCTTCCGACGGTACCCCGGCGCGATCTCGCACGGTCTGGAGCTGGCCGCGGCCTCCGCCTTCCCGCTCCGGATGGCGCGTCCCGCCCTCCCCCGCCAGGACGTGCCGTCGGGGCACACCCCGATGAGCTGGCTGCGGCACCTGGTCTGGGAGGCGGTCCCGTCGAAGTATCCGCGGCTGGACGAAGACGGCCGTCGGCGCATCGCCCGTGAACTCGACGTGATCGAGGAGAAGGACTTCCCCGGGTACTTCCTCATCGTGCACGGCATCGTGGCGGAAGCACGGCGACGCGGCATCCTCTGCCAGGGCCGGGGTTCCGCTGCGGCGAGCGCGGTCTGCTATCTGCTGGGCATCACCGCGGTCGACCCGATCCTCTACCGCCTCCCCTTCGAGCGCTTCCTCGCCACCACCCGCACGGAGGAGCCGGACATCGACGTGGACTTCGACTCGCGGCGGCGGGAGGAGATCATCCAGTGGGTCTATCGGGAGTATGGCAGGGAGCGGGCGGCTCAGGTGGCGAACGTCATCCAGTACCGGCCGAAGAACGCGGTCCGCGACATGGCCAGAGCCCTGGGGCACTCGCCGGGGCAGCAGGACTCCTGGTCGCGGCAGGTGGACGGCTGGGGGTCGGGACTCGAACCCGTCGAGGGGCACGACATCCCCGACACCGTGCTCGACTACGCGGCCGAGCTGCTGAAGGCTCCGCGGCACCTGGGGATCCACTCGGGCGGCATGGTGCTCACCGCCCGGCCGGTCGGTGAGGTGGTGCCGGTCGAGCACGCCCGCATGGAGGACCGCACCGTCATCCAGTGGGACAAGGACGACGCCGCCTTCATGGGGCTGGTGAAGTTCGATCTCCTCGGCCTGGGCATGCTCGCGGCACTGCAGCACTGCTTCGACCTGGTCCGGGAGGCGACGGGCGAGGAGTGGACGCTGGAGAGCCTGCCGAAGGAGGAGGCCGGCGTCTACGACATGCTCTGCCGGGCCGATTCGATCGGCGTCTTCCAGGTGGAGTCCCGCGCGCAGATCGGGCTGCTCCCCCGGCTGCAGCCGCGACGCTTCTACGACCTCGCCATCCAGATCGCCCTCATCCGCCCCGGGCCCATCCAGGGCGGCGCCGTGCACCCGTTCGTCCGGCGCAAGATGGCGAAGGACAGGGTGGACGAGGCGAACCGGGAGCGGGAGGCCAGGGGCGAGCCCCTGGAGGACTTCCCCATCCCGTACCCGCACAGCGACCTCGAGGACATCCTCGCGCGGACTCTGGGCATCCCCATCTTCCAGGAGCAGCTCATCCAGATGGCCACGGCCGTCGGCGACTGCACCGCCGATGAGGCCGACCTGCTGCGCCGCGCGATGGGGTCGAAGCGAGGTCTGGAGAAGATCGAGAAGGTCAGGGACAAGCTGTATGCGGGGATGGCCCGCCGCGGGCTCGTCGACGAGGCCGCCGACCGGATCTATGCGCAGATCCAGGCGTTCTCGAACTTCGGGTTCGCCGAGTCCCATTCGCTGTCCTTCGCGCTGCTCGTCTACGCGAGCTCGTGGTTGAAGCTGCACTACCCGGCAGCCTTCCTCGCGGGTCTGCTGCGGTCGCAGCCGATGGGCTTCTACTCCCCTGCGACCCTCACGGCGGATGCCCGTCGGCACGGTGTGGAGGTCCGCCGCCCGGATCTGCATCTCTCCGGCGCCACCGAGACCCTCGAACCCCTCACCCCGGACGCGGCGGGCACGACCGGGAGGGCCGACTGCCTGGCCGACCCGCAGCCGCCCGTGCACCGGTTCGACAGGAACGCGCCGGACGAGTCCGCGACGCACCGCAGGGACGGACGGTTCGCGGTGCGTCTGGGCCTCAGCGGCATCCGCGGGATCGGGGTGCCGATGGCGGAGCGCATCGTCGCCGAACGGGAGGCTCACGGTCCCTACCGCGATCTGCACGACCTCGTGCGTCGCACCGATGCCACGGCCGCGCAGGTGGAGGCCCTCGCCACCGCCGGAGCCTTCGCATGCCTCGGGCTGGAGCGCCGGGAGGCCATCTGGCTCGCCGGGGCCGCCGCGGAAGACCGCGCCCGGTTCCTCCCGGGGACCACGGTGGCGGTGCAGCCGCCGCTTTTCGCCGACCAGACCAGCTACGAGCGCCTCTCGGCCGATCTCTGGGCCACGGGCATCTCGACCGACGACCACCCGATGACGCACTTCCGCGACGACCTCCGGGATCGCGGCGTCCTGACCGCCGCGGACCTGCAGCGCCACGAGACCGGACGACGCGTCGAGGTGGCCGGTCTCGTCACCCATCGACAGCGACCCGCCACCGCCGCCGGCGTCACGTTCGTCAACCTCGAGGACGAGAGCGGGTTGGTGAACGTGATCTGCTCGACGGGGGTCTGGGGACGGTTCGGTCGCATCGCCCGAGAGTCCCCCGCGCTCATCATCCGCGGCATCCTCGAGCGCTCACCGGAGGGGGTCGTCAATGTGCTCGCCGACGCCTTCGAAGACCTCCGCACGGGGGTCATGCACCGCTCGCGGGACTTCCGATGACCCCGGTGCGCGAGGTGCCCCGGCTTCCGGCGGTCACCAGAAGCGTTCGGGCTCCTCCGGCGGGGGCCGATCCGATCCACCCCAGCGATCAGCCTCGGCCTTGGCCGCGTTGACTGCCGCGTCCGCGCCCCGCAGAGCGATGCCCGCGCCGCTGGCCGAGGGCCCGATGGGGTCGAGGAGCAGCGACGTCCGCGGAGCGACGCCCACCGCCACCGTGCAGTCGAGGACGCGACCGATCCAGTGCGTCACCTCGGCCCGCGGCTCCTCGGCGCGACGGTAGCGGATACCGGTATCAAGGTCGAGCAGCGAGAGGACGACCGGCTCCTCCGTCTGCGGGTCGACGAGTTCGGAGACCTCGACCCGGTGCCCGACCGGGAGCGCGACCTGACCGGCGAAGACGAGCATCCTGTCCATGCCCCCACCCTACGGAACGGCTCGCATCGGCGACAGGGATCGGAGCCGGGCAGAATTTTCGAAGAAATCTTTGTCCCCCAAATGGCGGACAAGGAGATTAAGGGATATCCTGCTCTCGTAGCGGGGGCTACCGGCTGGATCTCTGGGGGATCAGCCGTAGAGACAGCGAGACTTCGCCGCCTCCCCAACCGTCCGGGTAGGACGGTGAGCCCTCTCGGCAGCACCGAGTTGGGGCGGTCCCGTCGAGAGGGCATACCCCGCGGCTAGCCGCCGTCCCGCCGAGCGTCAACCCCGGCGAACGCGCGCGCCCGCCGGACTACGGTCGTGCACCATGACGCCTCTCCGCAGCCTCCGACGCCACTCCGGCGCGCACACCGCCGGAGGCGGTCAGTCGTCGCCGGGCTCGTCGAGGCCGTCCTCGTCCAGGGGCACCTCGATCCGCTGCTCCGCGGCATCCGCGGGATCCGCCTCGATGGGGTGCGGCTCCGGTGCCGAGGGGGCCGGCGCTTCCGGGTCCTCGGGAGTCTCCGCGGCGAGGCGCTCCTGCTCCTGCAGGTCGGCTTCGGGCTTCACATCGTCGATCGGATGGTCATTCAGGGACATGGCTTCTCCTCCTTCGGTGTGGATGTCTCCAGCTTGCCGACGCCGGATGACAGCGGCAAGGGGCTTGACCCGACGGAGGCGGCGATGACGCGGAAGGGCGGTGGAGGCCGGGTCCGCATCGGCGTCTCCGGATGGCGGTACGCCCGGTGGCGCGGCGACTTCTACCCGCGCGGCCTGCCGCAGCGACGAGAGCTCGAACACATCGGGTCGCTGTTCCCCACGGTGGAGCTCAATGGTTCGTTCTACTCCCTGCAGCGGCCGGACAGCTACCGGCGGTGGGCGGCGAGCGTTCCCGAGGACTTCGTGTTCGCGGTCAAGGGCTCGCGCTACGTCAGTCACATGCTCCGGCTGCGGAACGTCGAGCAGGCGCTGGCGAACTTCTTCGCGTCGGGGGTCCTCGCCCTCGGTCCCCGCCTCGGACCGATCCTCTGGCAGCTCCCCGAGCGTCAGCGCTTCGACGCCGAGCTCCTGGAGTCGTTCCTCGACACCCTTCCCCGGACGACGGCTGAGGCCCTCGCGCTCGCTCGACGTCATGACGAGCGGCTGCAGGACCGGGCGTGGCTGGAGATCGATGCCGACCGCCCACTCCGGTACGCCCTCGAACCGCGTTCCGACTCGTTCGCCGATCCGTCGAGCCTGCGTCTTCTGCAGGAGCACGGCACCTCCCTCGTCGTCGCCGACACCGCAGGGAAGTGGCCCCGCTTCGACGCCCTCACCGCGGACCTCGTCTACGTCCGACTCCACGGTGCGCAGATGCTCTATCACAGCGGATACACGGACGCGGAGCTGCGGGAGTGGGCGGCCCTCATCCGCGGATGGGCGGACGGCTCAGGAGCCGACGACGGGAAGCCGCGCGACGTCTACGTGTACTTCGACAACGACGCCCGCGGGCACGCGCCCCATGACGCCATGGCCCTGAGCGCCCTCGTCGCGGACATGCCCTCCTGACGCGGCGAGCGCGGCCTACCGATCGCCGACGTGACCCGGCGCGGTGAGCGACAGGACCCGCTCGACGAACGCCGCGTACTCCTCCATGTAGTGCGCGAGGAACTTCTCGGTGTCGGCGTCGTGCACCGTGCCGTCGGCACCGAACACCTCGCGCCGGAACGTGATGTACGCCTCCGGGGCGTTCAGCTGCGGCGCGTTGAGGAAGCTTAACACGCTCCGCATCGACGACTGCATGACAGCGGTGCCGATCGCCCCGGTCGAGGCGCCGATGATGCCGGTGGGCTTCCGCGCGAAGGAGTTGTGCCCCCACGGCCGCGAACCCCAGTCGATGGCGTTCTTCAGCGCACCGGGGATGGAGCGGTTGTACTCCGGCGACACGAGCAGCAGACCGTCCGCCCCCTCGACGGCACTCTTGAACGCGGTGACCGCGGCGACGGGTTCGAGCTCGTCGTCGCGGTTGTAGAGCGGGAGGTCCCGGATGGGGATCTCCACGAGTTCCAGGTCGGGCGGGGCGAGCCGCACGAGCGCCGTGGCGAGGACGCGGTTGATCGAGTCCGATGCGAGGCTGCCGATGAGGTAGCCGATCCGATGGATCATGATGAGGTCCCCTCATCTCCCTGCACTTCCAGGATATCGCCGGGGTGGGGGCTTGCCACAAGGCCCCCCTCGCGAGGCAGAATCGACGGCTCGTGTGCCCCCGCCCGCTCTCGCGAAGGAGACCTCCGGTGCTCGACCCCTTCACCCTGCCCGACGACCACGCGGCGAAATCCGCGGATGCCCTCATCGCCGTCGATCGTGCCCACCTCCGGCGTCTCGGCGCCGCGCTGTCCCGGGAGCGGGACGCCCTGACCGCTCGTCTCGCCCTCGTCCGTCGGCAGGCCGCGGACGCGGGTGTGACGGCGGTCGACCGCGACCTCGAGATCCGACGGCTCAGTGCGACCCTGCGCCTGCGGGAGCGCTTCGACATCGACATGTGCCTCGGGCGGATGACCCCTGCGGAGGGCCCGCCGGTGTACATCGGGCGCGCCGGGGTGTCCGACGCGGACGGCACCCGTCTGCTGGTCGACTGGCGGGCTCCGGCAGCCGAACCGTACTTCGCGGCGACCTGGGAGGACCCCCGGGGACTCATCTCCCGGCGACGGTACCGATGGAACGCAGGCCGGATCACGGACTACTGGGACGAGGCCCTGTCGCCGGAGGGTCTCGACGGTGCGGCATCCCTCGACGATCAGTCCGCGTTCCTCGCGAGCCTGGAGGCGCACCGCACCGGGCGGATGCGGGACGTGCTGGCGACGATCCAGGCGGATCAGGACGCCATCGTTCGCGCCCCCTCCCCCGGCGCTCTCGTGGTGGACGGCGGGCCCGGCACCGGGAAGACGGTGGTCGCGCTGCACCGGGCGGCGCACCTCCTGTACGCCGAGCCGCGGCTGACGAACGGCGCCGGCGGCATGCTCCTCGTGGGTCCGAACCCGCAGTACCTCGGCTATGTGGAGGACGTGCTGCCGAGTCTCGGCGAGGACACGGTGCGGTTGTGCACCCTGCGCGATCTCACACCCGAGGGCGCGGGCGCGGTCGCAGAGCCGGACCCCCGCGTGGCCGAGCTGAAGCAGGGCCTCGACCCGGACCAGGTGATCGAGGCGGCGGTCGCCGTCCTGACCCGGCCGCCGAGGCACGCGCTCCGCATCGAAACGCCGTGGGCCGATCTGTGGATCAGCCGAGACGACTGGGGCGAGCTGTTCGCCGCGGCCGATCCCGCCTCCCCGCACAACGAGGCCCGCGACGAGGTCTGGGAGGAGCTGCTGGAACTGCTCGTCGACCAGGTGCGCGACGAGGATGTCCCGGAGTCCTCGATCCGCCGGTGGCTGCGGCAGGACGACGAGCTCACCGGGACCTTCGTACGGGCGTGGCCGCTGCTGGCGCCGGAAGCGGTGGTCGCCGCGCTCTGGGCGTCCCCGACGCTGCTCGCGCAGTGCGCCCCCGACCTCGCGCCCGAGGAGCTCGCCCTGCTGCACCGTGCCGAGGGGGCGCCCTGGACGGATCCCGACCTTCCCCTCCTCGACGCCGCGCACCGCCGGATCGGCGATCCCGAGGTCGTCCGCGAGCAGCACCGCCGGCAGGGCGCGGCGGCCGCGGCGCAGGAGCAGATGTCGGCGGTGGTCGAGCACCTCGTCGCGAGCGACGACAGCGAGATGAAGGTGATGTCGATCCTGCGAGGTCAGGATGCGCGCAACGTTCTCGCCGGAGCGGACGTGCCTCCCCCGCTCCCGCCGGACGAACTCGCCGGCCCCTTCGGTCACATCGTCGTCGACGAGGCCCAGGAGCTGACCGATGCGCAGTGGCGCATGCTGATCGCACGGTGCCCCTCCCGCAGCTTCACCGTCGTGGGCGACAGGGCTCAGGCGCGGCGGGAGTTCACCGAGTCGTGGTCCGCCCGCCTCGAACGTCTCGGCCTGCGGAACGTGCGGGTCTCCTCGCTCCGGGTGAACTACCGCACTCCGGCCGAGGTCATGGCGCTGGCCGCACCGACGATCCGCGAGGCTCTGCCCGACGCGAACGTCCCGACCTCCGTGCGGGAGAGCGGCATCCCGGTCCGCTACGGCGCGGTGGCCGAGCGCGACGCGGTGCTGGACACGTGGGCAGCGGCGAACCCCGAGGGCGTCGCCGCCGTCATCGGCGACGAGAGTGCCCTGCCGCGGCCCCCGGTGCGCGCCCTGACGCCGGAGGAAGCGAAAGGGCTGGAGTTCGACCTCGTGGTCCTCGTGCGCCCGGAGGCCTTCGGCTCCGGGCGCACGGGGGCGGTCGACCGCTATGTGGCGATGACCCGCACGACGCGCGAACTCGTCATCCTCCGCTGAGGGACCGTCCGGTCTCAGACGTCGTCCGGGTCGCCGCCGTCGGTGATCGTGCCGGTCGGCTCGCTCTCCTCGACCTCATGGCGGGCGCCGTGCTCGGAGGCGAGCGCTTCACCCTCCTCGATCGCCTCATCGCGGCTGGTGTAGCTGCGGGAGAGCTCCGGCGCGCCCTCCACCTCGTTGACCCACTGGCCGTTCTTCGAGCGGGTGACGATCGACGTGATGGCCATCAGACGTCCCCCGGTCCCAGGTCGCCCTGGCCTTCTTCGCCGAGATCGGCGAGGACCGGCTCCTCCCCCTGGCTCTCCGGCTGCGGCGCGGAACCCGGCAGGTCCGCCGCCGGCACCTGGTCGTCGGGGTCCGGGATCTCGTCCGGATCACGGCCCGTCGCGGTGGTCGCGTCCAGCTCCTCCGGCGTCGCACCCTCGTCGAGGGCTTCCGTGCGCTCCCATTCCGCCTGAGCGGGATCGTTGCTCGGGTCGGCCTCGGTGGTCGCGTCGCCGTCGCGCAGCGGCTGACCGCCGACGTCGTCGGGTGTCGATTCCATGTCTCCTCCTTCGATCGGGCTGGCCCCAGTCTTCCCGCCGGAGCCGCTGTCATCGAGGGGCTTGAGGAGACCTCGCCGAGCAGCTAGGTTCCCGGAGCGTCGGGAGAGGCGGGTTCAGTTGCGCCCGGCCATCACGCCGCCGTCCGCGTCCCAGACCGCTCCGGTCACCCAGCCGGCCCGGTCGGACAGCAGGAACGCGGCGACCTCGGCGATGTCCTCAGGGGTCCCCACGCGGCCCAGCGGGTGGAAGGCGTCGAAGCTCGACACACCTCGTCGACCTCGTCCTTCGGGATGAAGCCTTCGTAGATGGGGGTGCGCACGACCGCCGGGGCGATCGCGTTCACGCGGATGCCGTGCGACGCCAGCTCCATCCCCAGGTGCTGCGTGAGCGAGTGCAGGCCGGCCTTGGCCATCGAGTACGCCGACGACGGCGTCGCGGCGATGGCGTCGATGCCGTGGCTGACGAGCGACACCCGCGCCGCCTCCAGCATCTCCCCGCGTCGGCCGACGAGGACGACGGTCGCGCCCTCCCGTCCGATCCGCTCGGCGATGGCGAGACCCATCCCGCTCGTGCCCCCGATCACGATCGCGGTGCGTCCGGTGAATTCCTGTCGAGCTCGGCCATTGTGCGGCTCCTCTCCGTCATGGACGGCAGGTGCCGACTCGTCTCCACGCTACGAAGCGAGAGCCCGCCGCAGTAGACGAGTGCGTGGGATGGAGTGATAACGAATGCTTATGACCGGACGGCGGCGGGATCCAGCGAGAGCGCGGCGGTGAGCTCGGCCAGGTCGTCGGCGAGCGGGGAGGAAGGATCCCAGACGGCCTCGTAGAAGATCTCCACGTCCATGCCGCGTTCACGCAGCGTGCGGTGCGGCGCGTCCGGGGACGCGAGCTTCGATCGCGGGATCACCGCCGTGCCGAGGCCGAGCTTGGCCCACTCCTCGAGCACACGGTAGGTCGCGGCCTCGCCGTCGTAGGCGCTCAGCGGAACGTCGTTCGCAGCGAAGAGATCGATGGTGAAGGTCGTCAGCCCGCACGTGTCCGGCATCAGGATCAGGGGTGCGTCCGTCAGGTCGCGGAGCTCCACAGGGCCGTCCGGCGACGGCTCCTGATCGACGACGACCACGGGTTCCGCATCGACGATACGGTGCCGGAACCGCGGCATGGGGGCGACGGACGGGACGAGGATGAGGTCCAGCTCCCCGACGGAGAGCTCGCGCCGCAGGTCGGCGACGTTCGCCTCGCGGAGGACGAGCTGTCGGGGTGCTGGCGCGGCGGGAAGCGCGCATACGGCCGTGTAGGCGCGAGCCACGATGGCCGGGTTCATGAGCGGGGAGACGCCGACTCGCACCCGTGCGTCGGCGGACCGGTTCCAGCGCGCCGCCTCGGCGGCCACCTGGTCGACGGCTTGGAGCGCGCGGTCGATGACCGGGAGCAGATGCGCACCGAACGCCGTCGGGACGACTCCGCGGGGCGAGCGCTCGAACAGGCGCTCTCCCAGACGGTCCTCCAACTTGGAGATGCCCGTCGAGAGAGCGGGCTGCGTCACGCCGTAGGCACGCGCGGCCGCGCCGAAGGAGTGCCTCTCGGAGACGGCCTGGGCATAGCGGAGGGCTTCGACGCTCACGCGGTCACTCATAGCCCGACGTTATCACCGCGCGACGGACGGACGGGCCGTTCGCGGCAACCCGCGCGCGGTCAGGCGTAGCCGAGGTCCGGCGCGCCGACCCAGAAGAGGCCCTCCTTCGCGTCAGCGGGGAGGAGGCCTTCGATCCACTCGGCGACGATGACGAGGACGGCTTCCTCCAGGCGATCCCGCGTCCACCGGCGCGGGCGCGAGGGTACCGCGGGCTCCCAGCCGTCCGCGGTCCACTCGACCCCGAACAGATGGCGCTGCTCGTCGAGACGTCGGTCCAGCGCGAAGGCGCCAGCCCCCTCGAACCGCGCCCAGACGTCGAACGGGCCCTCGCCGTCCTGGTCGACGAAGACGTCGATGAGGATCGCCTCCACGCCGTTCTCCGCCTCGACGGCGGCGCGGTGCAGGTTCCCCAGGGCGGCGGCGACGCGCTCGCTCTCCGTGTCGAGCACGGTGCGCAGGGCACGGGCGTACGATTCCGCATCATCCCCGCGCGCTCCGGACTCTGCAGCGCTCATCGCTCCCGCTCCGTCTCGGTGTCGAGGTCCCTGCCCACGGCGATCTCGCGGATCGCCGACGCGAGCGCGTCCCTCGACCGTCCGTGCGGGAAGGGGCCGGCTGCGAAGTCCAGCAAGCTGCGGCCGTCGGGGAGAGCCGGCGTCGCGGGGTCGACATCGCCGTGCACGAGGAGGGTCCGCACCAGCGGCGCCAGCGCGGTCTCCTCCATGTCGCGATCCAGCAGCTGCACGAACGGATGACCCTCCGGGAGCGTCGCGACGGGTGTCGGGCCCGGGATCGCGCCCTTCTCGAGGAGGCGTCGCAGCACCGGCTCGTCCTCTGCGTCCAGCGTGGGGTTGGCGAAGAGGACGTTGACCGGGCTCAGGAACGACAGGGAGGAGGACGCGTCGAGGCGCTGGTCCAAGAGCCAGAGCGCGAGCTCGCGGCGGCGCTCCGGGTGCGGGTTACTGAGCGCGGCGTCGAGGAGGAACCGGTATCCCGGAGCATCGACGACGACGTCGAGGAGATCGTTGAGCGTGCCCGTGAGTGCGAGATCGGGGAACACCCCGAGGCCCGCGTAGACCTGCTCGATCTCCTCCCTCTCGGGCACCCGATCGAAGACGAAGCTCGCGTACGGCGCATCCAGCAGGGTCGGCGGCCCCATACGGTCCCCCATCCGGAGCGCCCACTGGAGCTGCGGCACCCCCAGGGCTTCGGCGTAGATGGTCTCCAGGGGGTTCGTCGTGTCCACGTCGTCCGGGTCGAGGGCAGAGCGCACCCGTTGCAGCATCCCTTCCGAGGCGCGCCAGTCGACGTCATCCCGCCAGAACACGGCGTGCACGGCGGGCAGGGTCGTCGCGCCGGGGAGAAGGCCGGCGGTCTCAGCGGGGCCAGGGGTCGAAGCCTCGCGATGCACGACCGGGCAGAACCCTCCCGGGTCGCGGTCCACCACGAGCGACAGCAGGTCATCGGGCACCCCGCCGAACAGGGAGAGCTGTTCCTCGAAGGTGGGCTCGGGTCGCGCGGCGGCGTCGGGACCCGTCGGATGGGACAGGAGGAGGCCGCGCCCGTCGTGCGTGAAGTGCCACGTCCAGAAGTGGTCGCCGGTGCGGAAGCCGCCGCGCATCGCATCGGGGACGAGGGAGGAGTCCGCGAGCGGCGGGCCGTTCCACGGCACGGGTTCGGACGCGGGGGCGCCGCCCACGAGGGCGGAGACGTCGGAGATGATCCGGGAGCGGATGCGGAGCTCCCAGGGACTGCTCCCCCGCGCGAGGTCGAGCACGGCGTCCGGTCGCGCGATGACGATGATGACCTCGGGGTCGTCGCCGTACGAGGGGTCGGGTGTCCCCGCGACGACAGCCACCGCGTGGCCGTTCACCCACCAGAGCGGCGCGGTGAGCAGTCCGGTGGCGCGCAAGACACGGGTGAGCGGGCTGCGGCGATCGATTCCGGTCTTCTCGTTGCGGGCGTGGATCTCCCCCGCCGCTCCCCACCGTCCGCCCATGATGCGGATGAGGTCGTCCGCCCAGGCCTGGAGTGCATCGACCGTCCAGCGCTCCCCCGAGGCGAGCACGACGCGGAGCGCCCGACCGTGGTCGTCGCGGAGCCCGCGTCCGCCGATCTCGAACGTCCGATCCGCCCAGTCGGCGTCCTCCGGCGAGCGCTCCCACCACGCTCTGGTGACGCGCTCGATGTCCGCCACGAGGTCGTGATGGTCGCCGCTCGTCGGTACCGCGTAGCCGAGGCGGTCCGTGTCGGACGGGCGGTCCTGCTCCGGGTACGGGCACGCGGCGAAGACCTGCTCGAACCAGGCGCGCCGCTCGTCGCCCTCCCGGGACATCTCGTCGAGGGTGAGCGCGCCTCCGAGGCGATACGGCTGCCGCACCGCGGCGCCGAAACCGAAGTCGTCCATGCCGAAGTCGTTGCGGCGGCCGATCTCCATGAGCGAGGGCGAGACGCACCAGTGCGCTCCGTCGAACCACACCGCGCCGGTGATGACCGGCACAGGTTCGTCGCCGAGCATGCGGAACTCCAGGTCGTGCTCCGCGACCGCGCCGCGGGCGTCCTCGCCACGGGCGGCGATGAGGGCACGGAGGTCGTCCGGCACCCTGTCGAGCATGCGCGCGGCCAGAATCAGCCACGCCTCCGCCAGATCCGCTTCCCGTTCGGAGGAGTCCACGACGTCCGCCGCCTCGCCACCGTGCTGCTGCGCCACCTCGGCGAGGAACTGCGCCGGCGCTTCGTCCGCGAACGTCGACGTCGGGTCCTGGATGAGGACGAGGATGCGGCCGTCGTCCGTGAACGTCCAGACCGTCGTCACCCCGCTGCGCGACTGCAGGCTGAAGCGGGATGCCGGGACGTCGACGTCGCGCAGCCGCACCTCCCCGGCGCCGAACAGCGTGCTCAGCAGCCAGGCGCGGCGCCGCAGCTCGAGCGGATGCTCGCCGTTCATGAGGAGGTCGTTGTGCATGTCCTCCTCGGGCAGGAGCGCGCTGAGGCTGCCGACGGCGTACTCCCGCGGCAGCACGACCATCGCCTGGCGCAGCATGCCCTGCCGGGGCTCGGCGTCCCAGTTCGTGACGAGCACGCAGTACAGGTCGCCGCGGTCCCACATCTCCGCCTCCGGAATGCCGACCGAGACGAGGACCACGTCGAGGATGCCCTCCGGATCCTGGTTCTCCCCCACGAGCGACGGCTTCCGGACCATCGGCGCGCCCCACGCTTGGTGCAGCGTCCGGCGCACGCCCTCCGTCCACTCCTCCGCGTAGGCGGCGAATCCGCCCTCGGGGACCACGAGGTCCGCGGGCGGGTTCGGCTGCAGCGACTCGTCGGCGTCGGGGTCGTAGCCGCCGAGCGGGAGCAGCCAGACCCCCTGCGACTCCTCGACCTCCACCCCCTCGAACGTGAAGGCCTCCCGCGTCTCTCCCGCGAGCAGGTGGGCGACAAGCCGGTCGAGGAACCCGGGGACCTCTTCCCTGCCGAACGGCGGTGTGTAGTACGGGAGGTCCTCCTCCGTCTCGTCCCTCGTGTCTGCGTCGTCCCTGCCGGTGTCGTCGACCATGCCCCACCCCGTCGTCATCGAAACAGCCTTGGGACGAGCATACGGACGCGTGGCGTCAGGCGTCCTCGGAGTCGATGAGCTCGAGGAGCTTCCGCAGCTCGTCCCTGATCTCCGAGTGGTCGTACTGCCCGGCGCGGCTCTCACCCGAGATCACGCCGGAGCGACGCACCTTCCGGAAGTCGCCGAAGGGAAAGCTGTACGCCTTCTTCGTCTCGGGGTTCTCGCTCTTGTCGATGCCGAGGTGCCAGTGGGCGAACTCCGTCCACCCGTGCTCGTCGATGAAGCGGTTCTCGTCCTCTGCGCTGGGCGCTGCCTCGGACCAGTCGTCGCGTTCATCCCGCACGACCTTGCCGTCGCGGACGAGGGAACGCGCGAGCTTCAGCGCCGGTCGGTTCAGTTCGATAGCCATGGGGGAACGCTAGGACGCGGAGTGACGGTGCCGTACCCCCTTGACGGGGGATGCAGAAGGGCCGGAAACTCTTGCGAGATTCCGGCCCCGAAATGGTCGGGCTGACAGGATTTGAACCTGCGACCCCTTGACCCCCAGTCAAGTGCGCTACCAAGCTGCGCCACAGCCCGTTGTTCTGCACTCTCGCGCAGGCAACTCCCCTATCTTAGCCGCACCGGAGGCCCTCTCGCGAACCGAGGCGTTGCGGGGTGTCGGAAGCTGCTTGTACCGTCGCCTGCATGGCGACGATCACGACCGCGCTGGCGACGATCGCCCGCTGGGACGACGTGCAGCACGCGCTCACCGGCGGCGGTGACGGGGCGAGCTGCCAGTGCATCTGGCCGGTGCTGCCGAACAAGGACTGGAATCAGACCACCACGCCTCAGCGCACCGAGATGTTCCGCGCCGAGATCGACGAGGGTCCCCCTCCGGGGCTGGTCGCGTACGTCGACGGCGAGGCCGCGGGCTGGATCCGCATCGGACCGCGCACCCGTCAGGCCCGGATCCCCCGTACCCGCATGATCGCCGCGTCGAGCACCGAGCCGTTCGATGACGAGTCCGTGTGGGCCGTCACCTGCTTCGTCGTCCGCAGGGACCATCGGGGCAGCGGGCTCAACGCGGAGCTGCTCGACGCCGCGATCGCCTTCGCGCGGGAGTCGGGCGCCCGCCTCATCGAGGGCTACCCGGTCGACACCCGCGGCGAGAAGCAGCGCGCGAACGATCTGTACCACGGCACACTCGGGACATTCCTGCGCGCGGGTTTCACGGAGAAGATGGTGATGAAGCCGGGGCGCGTGATCGTCGCCCTCGACCTGGCGCCGAACGGGACCGATAGCGTGAAGGCATGAGCGACGCGACCTCCTCCCTCGAAGACCCCGACCTCGGTCCGCTCCACCGGGCGACGTCCGAGCTCGACGACGGCTCCGTCCTCACCCACGACTGGTTCGTCGGCAGCGTCGAAGTCGACGGCAGCACCTACGAGCTGATGGTCGAGGGCGCGTCGCCGGACGAGGTCGCGCCGCTGCTCCCCCGGCTGCGCACAGTCGTCGCCGCGCTCCCGGGACTGCGCCGGGTCGCCTCGGACGCCGTGGTCACGACGTTCAGCACCGGAGACCCCGCCCCCGCCGAGCTCGACGAGGCGGCCGACGACCTGGAGCTCGAGACCGTCGAGGCCGGAGCCGACGGCACCGTCGTCCTCCACTTCACGGACTCCTGCGGCGAGCACTTCCCGGAGGGGTACTGGCCCGCCGTGCACCTCGATGCCGAGGGGGCCGTGGCGGCGGTCACCGTCGAGTCCTGAGCCGGGTCCGTCCGATCGACCGCCTTCGGGACGACATGCCCCTCCGGTCATACGATGGGGGGATGCAGCGCCGCACTCTCCCTCCCGCGATCGTGTGGGCGTTCGTGCCGTACGTCGTGGTCGCTCTCCTGCACGTCGTGCTTCTCGCGCTCGGCCATGACCTCGCGGGGCCGACGAAGCTGCTGCTCATGCCGCTGCTCGCGGTGCCGGTCCTGGTGGCGGCGCGACGGATCCACCCACCCGTGACGGTGGCCTTCCTCCTCATCGCCCTGCTCTTCTCCTGGCTGGGTGACGGCGCGGGCGCGCTGTTCCCCGCGGCACCCGAGCTTCCGCTCATGCTGGGCTTCTTCGGCCTCGCGCACATCGCCTACATCGTCCTCTTCGCCCGCCACCTGGCCCGCCGCCGCCTGCCGTGGTGGACCGCGATCTACGCCGTCTGGTGGCTCGCGATGGTCCTCGTCCTCGGCCCACACACGGGCCCGCTCCTTGTCGGCGTCGCGCTGTACGGCCTGCTCCTCGCGGGCACCGCCGCGTTCGCCGCACGATGTCACCCGCTCGTCGCGACGGGCGGCGCGTTCTTCCTGGCGAGCGACACGATCCTCGCTTTCCGACTCTTCCTGCCCGACGCCATCCCGGCCTGGAGCAGCCCCGCCGTGATGCTGACGTACACGCTCGGCCAGGGGCTGATCGTCGCGGGCGCGCTCGTCTCCCTGCAGCGGAGGGCAGCCTGATGGTCGACAGCGCGCGGGTGGACAGCTGGCTCTGGGCGGTGCGCGTCTACAAGACCCGGTCCGCGGCGACCACCGCATGCCGCGCCGGGCATGTGCGCGTCAACGGCGACAAGGCGAAGGCCGCGCAGGCGGTTCGCGTGGGCGACGAGCTCCGCATCCGCATCGCGGGCTTCGACCGGATCCTGATCGTGCGGCAGATCCTCGTCAAGCGCGTCGGCGCGCCGCTCGCCGCCCTCGCCTACGAGGACCGGACGCCGGAACGCGAGCCGCAGGCAGCCCTCGGCGTTCGAGACCGCGGCGCCGGGCGACCCACGAAGCGGGAGCGTCGAGACATCGATCGCCTTCGCGGACGAAGCGATATACAACAGGATTGAACCCTTCCTTCATTCGAACATATGTTCTAAAATCGAGGTATGACGAACCCGCCGACCGCAGACCTCGACCTGGAGGAGCGTCGACGCGTGCGTGACGCCTGGGCGGAGACCCGCCGGCGCATCGCGGTGCTGGAGGCGGAGGCCGCGGAGCTGTTGGTCACGCAGATCGCTTTCCACGACGAAGACGTCGCCTCAGCCCCGCACCACCGTGACGCCATCCACCGCTCGATGGTCGCCGAGTTCGCCGCGGCGGGGCACGTTTCCACCGGCACCATGGAGTTCGCGTTCGCCGACGCTCTCGCCCTGAGCACAGCGCTCCCCCGCGTGCGGCAGGCCTTCCGCACCGGGGCTCTGAGCTCCGCGCATGTCCGGGAGATCGCACGGGCGAGCGCCATCGTGGACGAGGCCATCCGCAACCGCGTCGTCGCGCCGGAGACGATGGCGCTGTTCGAGACGGCGGTGCTCGTCGTCGCCGAAGCCGAGACCGCGGCGCGCACGCGAGTGCATGCCCGCCGCGTCGCCTCCGCTCTCGTCGGCGAGACCATCACGGAGCGACACCGCCGAGCGGCGGACGAGCGCTGCGTCACGGTGCGATCGGTCGACGACGGCCTCGCGGTCCTGACGGCCATACTCCCGGAGTGGGCGGCGGTGGCGATCGCCGACCGGCTGACTCAGCTCACCCGCACGGTGATCCGGGCGCGCGCTGCGGTTCCCGCGCGTGATGCGGGGTCGGACGGAGCGTCGCATCCTCGTTCGGACACCACGATCTCCAGCGGCGATGGCGGCACCTTCGCCCTCGACCCCGAGGCGGAATCGGCCCCCTCAGACACCCGCTCCTGGAGCCAGGTGCAGGCCGACCTTCTGACCGATCTGCTCCTCACCGCCGATCCGAGCGCCGTCGAGGGCGAAGGCCTCTCCGGCGTACGCGGGCGCCTGCAGGTGACCGTGGCGGCGACGACCCTGGCGGGTCTCGACGACCGTCCGGCCGAACTGGACGGACACGGCGCCCTGCACCCGGACATCGCCCGCGCTCTTGCCGGACGCGACGGCGGATGGACGCGCTTGTTCCTCGACCCACACGGGCAGGTCGTCGAAACGGACGCTCACAGCCCGACCGAGAGCATGCGCCGGTTGCTCCGCGCCCGCGATCAGCACTGTCGGTTCCCGGGGTGTCGCCAGCCGGTACACCGCTGCGACATCGACCACACCTGGGATCACGCGAAGGGCGGCTCGACCCGCGTCGACAACCTCGCGCACCTCTGCCGCGGACACCATGTGCTGAAGCACCCCGATGTCCCGGAGCCTCAGCGCTGGACGGTACGGCAGCACCCCGGCGGGGTCCTCGAATGGCGAAGTCCCCTCGGCGCGGTCCACACCGATCACGCCCCATCTCGGGTCGCCTTCGTCTGAAACACGCCGCCATCACGACGATGGGGTCCTTCGCGCGCGGTGACTGATCTCCGCCGCGTCAGACCAGACCGTGCAACGCCACGTCAGACCAGACCGTGCAACGCCACGTCAGACCAGGCCGTGCCACGCCAAACCAGGCCACGCCACGCCACTGCACGAGCACCTGGATCCGCGAATCGAAGCGCCCGCGTCTCGGGCTACGCGTCGAGAAGACGAAGGAGCCAGCCACTGGAACGCACCTGCGCCCCGGCGGCCTCGAGGCGGGACTGCAGCTCGCGGTCACTGGTCACCGCGAGAACCGGCGACCCGCTCGCGACCCGGCGTTCGACCTCGGCCACGATCGCGTCGTCACCGGCGCCCTCCGCGCGCACGACGTCCAGGGCCGAGCTCGCGACGCCGGCTTCCGCGGCCGCAGCATCCGCGAGCGATCCCTCGGCGGAGGCCTCCGCGATGGCGCGCGCGCGACCTTCCACGACGAGCGACACCTCCGGAAACCAGGCGTCGCCGGCGAGTCCGAGATCGTCCGCGGGCACGGAGAGGCCCGTCAGACGATCGCGCAGTCGTGCGGCCGCTCCGGCGCGATCCTTCCACCAGCCGTCCGGGACCGACCCCACGACGTTGGCGGCGTCGACCACGACCACCGGATGAGCCGACAGTTGAGCTCGCAGCATCGGCCACGCCGCGCCGAAGCCGGGGTGCAGGGGCAGCCCCTCCACGTCCTCGACGGGTACCCACGACAGCGCGACGCTCTCCGGGTCGCTGATAACGGGGTCGAACGGCGTCCGCACATCGGCGACGACGGTGGTGTACGACCAGATGCCGAGATCGAGCACACTCGTGAAGCGCGGCCGCACCGCACCATCCGGCACTCCCGCCTCCTCCTGCGCCTCGCGCACGGCACCGACGATGGCCACCTCACCCTCGTGCAGCGCTCCCCCGGGCAGACCCCAGGTGCCGCCGAAGTGGCTCCACGCGACGCGATGCTGCAGCAGGATGCCGCGCTCCGCGTCGACGGCGAGGAGACCCGCGGCACCGAAGCGCCCCCAGTACCGCTCGCCCGTGTCGGCGACCACCCAGGCATCGCCCGGATCACGAGGCCCCTCGGGGCGACGCGGTTCACCGGCGGCGGGAGGTACGACAGTCACCCCCTCAGCTTTTCACAGCATCGGGGCTCCGGCGCCACCGCCGCGACATGCGCGGCAACGAGTCAGCGCTGACGCTTCTCACGCACCCGCATATTGATCACGATCGGCGTGCCCTCGAACGGGTAGAGCTCGCGCAGGCGGCGCTGGATGAACCGGCGGTAGCCCGGGTCGAGGAAACCGGTCGTGAACAGCACGAACGTCGGCGGACGGGTCGAGGCCTGGGTCCCGAAGAGGATACGCGGCTGCTTTCCACCGCGCACCGGGTGCGGGTGCTCGGCGACGAGCTCGGCGAGGAACGCGTTGAACTTGCCGGTGGGGATCCGGCGATCCCAGTTCTCCAGCGCCGTCTCCAGCGCCGGGACGAGCTTGTCGAGGTGACGGCCGGTCTTCGCCGAGATGTTCACGCGGGGGGCCCACGCGACATGCGCGAGGTCCTGCTCGATCTCGCGCTCCAGGTAGCGGCGACGGTCGGCGTTCTCCAGGTCGTCGTCGTTCAGGCGATCCCACTTGTTGAACGCCAGGACGAGCGCGCGGCCGGACTCGAGAACGAGGTCGATGATCCGCACGTCCTGCTCGCTGATCGTCTCGGAGACGTCGAGCACCACAACGGCCACTTCGGCCTTCTCCAGGGCGGCGGAGGTGCGCAGCGAAGCATAGAAGTCGGCACCCTGGGCCATGTGCACGCGGCGACGGATACCGGCCGTGTCGACCAGGCGCCACATCTTGCCGCCGAGCTCCACGACCTCGTCCACGGGGTCACGGGTCGTGCCGGCGAGGTCGTTGACGACCACGCGCTCCTCCCCCGCGGCCTTGTTCAGCAGCGAGGACTTGCCGACGTTCGGGCGCCCCAGGATCGCGACACGGCGCGGGCCGCCGATCTCCTGCTTCGCGACGGCGGAGACCTCCGGCAGCTTCTTCAGCACGTCGTCGAGCAGGTCCGCGACACCGCGACCGTGGATCGCGGAGACCGGGTGCGGCTCCCCGAGACCCAGGTTCCACAGGGCGGCCGCTTCCGGCTCCTGACGCGCGTCGTCGATCTTGTTGGCGACGAGGAAGACCGGCTTGCCGCTCTT
Source organism: Microbacterium meiriae (assembly GCF_040686935.1). NCBI lineage: Bacteria > Bacillati > Actinomycetota > Actinomycetes > Micrococcales > Microbacteriaceae > Microbacterium > Microbacterium meiriae. Next base: position 15,636 of record NZ_JBFBMF010000002.1, on the reverse strand, counting down.
GCGCAACAGCTTCACGACGTGCTCGTCGGTCGACGTGGCGCCCACCATGGCGTCCACGACGAACAGCACGACATCGGACAGGTCGATCGCGACCTCGGCCTGTGCCGCGACCGAACGGTCGATGCCCCGGGCGTCGGGTTCCCAGCCGCCGGTGTCGACGACCGTGAAGCGACGATCGTTCCACTCGGCCTTGTACGTGACGCGGTCGCGGGTGACACCGGGGGTGTCCTCCACGACGGCCTCGCGACGGCCGAGGATGCGGTTCACGAGCGCGGACTTGCCGACGTTCGGCCGCCCGACGATCGCCACCACGGGCAGCGCGGGGCTGTACTGGATGCCGTCCTCGCCGAGGGTGATGCCCGCGAGGAGCTCCGCGTCCTCGTCGTCCAGCTCGTAGTCGGCGAGGCCGGCGCGCAGGGTCTCCGCGCGCTGCTCGGCCAGCTGCTCGTCGAGCTGGTCCATCTTCTCGGCGAGCTGGTCGGGACCGCCTTCGTATTCGTCGTCAGTCACGGTGTGCTCCTCGGAGTCGTTCGATCACCGCGAGGACGGCGTCGATGGTCTGGGGGAAATCGAGTGCGGTCGAGTCGACGACCTCCACGCCTTCCGCGGCGTTGAGGAAGTCGACGACCGCGCTGTCAGAGGCGTCGCGCTTGTGCAGGGCGTCCGCGACGGCGGCGGCGTTCTCGCCTGCGAGCTCGCCCGCGCGGCGGGCGGCACGCACCTCCGGTGCGGCGGTCAGCAGGATGCGGACAGGCGCATCGGGTGCCACGACGGTCGTGATGTCGCGACCTTCGACCACCACGGCCGGGTACGGCGCCTCGGCGACCAGTGCCCGGAAGAGCTCGTTGACCTGGGTGCGCACCTCGGGCACCCGCGCCACGCCGCTCACCGCGCCGGACACGCGGGGCTCGCGGATCGCCTCCGTCACGTCCACGTCGCCGACACGTACCCTGCGGTCATCCGGGTCGAGCCCGAGGCGGACGGGGAAGTCGGCGGCCGCGGCGCGCACGGCCTCCGCGTCGTCGGTGTCCGCGCCGCGATCGAGCACGTGCCAGGCGAGAGCGCGGTAGGCCGACCCGGTGTCGAGGTAGCCGAAGCCCTCGCGACGCGCGATCGCCTTGGACACACTCGACTTGCCGGACCCGGCGGGACCGTCGATGGCGATGAACTTCGTGGCGGAGACGGTGGAGGTGTCAGTCATTGGTGTTCCCTGCGATGCGCCAGCCGCGTTCCTGGAGCCCGGTGATCGCGCCGTGCAGCGCCGCGGGGTCGACACTGATCTCGGCGAGGCCGAACTGCGCGCCGGGAGAATGCTCCAGCCGCAGGTCCTCGACGTTGACGCCCAGCTCGCCGAGCTCGCCGAACAGGCGACCCAGCTGACCGGCGGTGTCGTCGACCATGACGACCAGTGTCTCGAAGCGTCGGTTCTGTCCGTGCTTGCCGGGGAGGCGCTCGACGCCGTCGTTGCCCTGGCGGATGGTCTCCGCGAGCACGCGACGGGAACCCGGTGCGCCCGGAGCGCGCAGCGCATCGGCGACCTCGCTCAGATCGGTCGCCAGCGCGTCGAGGATCTCGACCACGGGACCGGCGTTGGCACCCAGGATCTGCACCCACAGCTCCGGAGCGGACGCGGCGATGCGCGTCGTGTCCCGCACGCCCTGCCCTGCCAGGCGGAGGGCGCCCTCCTCGGCCCCGGCGAGACGTCCGGCGAGGAGGCTCGCGACGACCTGCGGCACGTGCGAGGTGAGGGCGACGGAGCGGTCGTGCTCCTCGGGGGTCATCTCCAGCGGCATCGCGCCGACATCGAGAGCCAGCGCCTCGACCAGCGCGAGGTCCCGCGCGGTGGTGTCCTCGTCGCGGCACACGACCCACGGCCGTCCGATGAACAGATCGGCTCGCGCCGAGATCGCCCCGCCGCGCTCCCGGCCGGCGAGCGGGTGGGAGCCGATGTAGCGGGCGAGGTCCACACCGCGGTCACGGAGCGTGCGGAACGGCTCCAGCTTCACGCTCGCGACATCCGTCACGACGGCGTCGGGGTAGCGCTCGAGCTCGGCCTGGATCACGTCGGCGGTCACGTCCGGCGGCACGGCCACGACGACGAGCACCGGGGCGTCGTCATCCTGCGGAAGGCGTCCGGCGCCGTAGTCGACGGCGAGGCGCAGCTGCGCGGGGGACGCATCCGTGAGGACGACGTCGATACCCTTCGCGCGGAGCGCGTGGCCGACGCTGGCACCGAGCAGCCCGGCGCCGACGATGCGCACGGTGCCGGACAGGCGCGGCGCGACGGCACCGGCCTTCCGCGCCGCGGGCGCACTCGTCGTCTGGGTCATTCGCTCTCCTGCTCGCCTGGCGCCTCGGCGACACCGGATTCCCGGCGCGCGAGGGTCAACAGCGCGCCGAGTTCGATTTTACTCAGTTCCCGCGTCCGGCCCGCCGGGAGGGTTCCCAGGTGCAGCGGACCGAACTGCCGCCGCACCAGTTCCGTGACCGGATGACCGACCGCGGCCATCATGCGACGCACGATCCGGTTGCGTCCCGAGTGCAGCGTGAGCTCGACGAGGCTCGAGCCCGCCGACGTGTCGAGCAGGCGGGCCTTGTCGGCGGCGATGGGGCCGTCCTCCAGCTCGATGCCCTTCGTGAGCTTCGAGATGGTCTGCGCCGTCACCGTCCCCTCCACCTTCGCGATGTAGACCTTGGTGACGCCGAAGGACGGGTGCGCGAGGACGTGCGCGAGCTCGCCGTCGTTGGTGAGCAGCAGCAGTCCGCTGGTCTCGGCGTCCAGACGCCCGACGTTGTACAGCCGCTCCTCGTAGTCCTTCGTGAAGCGTCGGAGATCGGGGCGTCCGCTCTCGTCGCGCATGCTGCTGACCACACCCGTCGGCTTGTTCAGCATCACGTACCGCTTGGACACGTCGAGCTGCACCGCGGTGCCGTCCACGTCCACGAGGTCCCGCTCCGGGTCGATGCGGCGGCCGAGCTCGGTGACCACCTGGCCGTTCACGCGGATGCGTCCCTCGACGATGTACTGCTCGACGACCCGACGGGACGCCACACCGGCCGCGGCGAGCACCTTCTGCAGTCGCACGCCCTCGGGGGCGCTGGAATCGTGGGTGTCGGTGGTCATCGGACCGTCCCTTCGTCGAAGCCGTCGGCGCCGTCGTCGAGGAGCGGCGAGATCGGCGGAAGCTCATCCAGAGAGTTGATGCCGAGATGCTGGAGGAGTGCATCGGTCGTGCCGTAGTTGATCGCGCCGGTCTCGGAATCGGCGAACAGTTCGGTGATCAGCCCCCGCGCGAGGAGGGTGCGGACCACGGAGTCGACGTTGACCGCGCGGATCGACGCCACCTGGCTCCGGGTCACCGGCTGCTTGTACGCGATCACCGCGAGCGTCTCCAGCGCCGCCTGGGAGAGCCGGGCCGGCGCCTGACCGCCGACGAACTCCGCCACGACCGGATCGAGGTCCTCGCGGACGTAGAGCCGCCATCCACCGCCGACCTCTCGCAGCTCGAAGCCGCGCCGCGGACCCGCGCCTCGACCGTCGTAGTCCTCGACCAGCGACTCGACCGTCTGCCGGACGGCGGGAACCGGCGCGCCGACCGCCGCAGCGAGGGCCACCAGGCCGATCGGCTCATCGACGATGAAGAGGATCGCCTCCACACGCTCGCTGAGCGGGAGCTCGGCACCCGTCACGGCGTCGGGTTCCTCGCGGAGCCCGGTTTCCGTCTCGGTCATGTCATCGGTCATAGTCGGCCCCCAGGGTCGCGAGTGTCTCGTCCGACCAGGAGTCGGCGGCCCAGCGGAGCGTCAGCTCCCCGAGCGGTTCCAGTTGTTCGAAGGAGAGCGCCGCGTGCCGGTACAGCTCCAGCACCGAGATGAAGCGGGCCACGACGATGCCCGGTTCGGTGACGCCGGCGACGAGCTCGCGGAAGCTCAGCGACTCGGTGCCGCGCAGCAGCGTGACGACGATCGCGGCCTGTTCCCGGATGCTGACCAGGGGTGCGTGCAGGTGGTCGAGCCCGACGTGCGGGATCTCCTTCGGCGCGAAAGCCAGCAGTGCCAGAGCCGCGAAGTCGTCGGTCGTGAGCGGCCAGACGAGCTCGGGTGTCTGCTTCCGGTGCTTCTCCTCCAGCGGCACCGCGCGCACGTGGCGGCGGTCCTCCCGCTGCAGGCACCGTGCGAACCACGCGGAGACCTCCTTGAACGCGCGGTACTGCAGCAGACGGGCGAAGAGCAGGTCGCGCGCTTCGAGCAGGGCCACGGCCTCGGCATCGACGAGCTCGCCCTGCGGCAGCAGACCCGCCACCTTCATGTCGAGCAGGGTCGCGGCGACGACGAGGAACTCCGACGCCTGGTCCAGCTCCTCCTCGTCCTCGAGGTCGGCGAGGTACGCGATGAACTCGTTGGTGACGGCGCTCAACGACACCTCGGTGATGTCCATCTCGTGCTTGGAGATGAGGGTCAGCAGGAGGTCGAAGGGGCCGTCGAAGTTCGACAGCGAGACCCGGAACCCGGCGTCGTCGGAGGAGGAAGCTTCCGCACCGTCGACGGCGTCGGCGAGTGCCGGGACCTCAGCGGTTCCGAGCTCGTCAGGCGACGGCGCCACGGGCGACCAGCTCCCTGGCCAGCCGCAGGTATGCCTGTGCGGCCGCGTGCTCCGGAGCGAACTCGGTGATCGGGACCCCCGAGACCGACGCATCCGGGAACTTCACGGTGCGGCCGATCACGGTCTCCAGCACGTCGTCGCCGAACGCCTCCACGACGCGTTCGAGCACCTCGCGCGAGTGCAGCGTGCGCGGGTCGTACATGGTCGCCAGCAGCCCGTCCATCTCGATGGAGGGGTTCAGGCGATCGCGCACCTTGTCGATGGTCTCGATGAGGAGCGCGACACCGCGCAGCGCGAAGAACTCGCACTCGAGAGGGATGATGACGCCGTGCGCCGCCGTCAGCGCGTTCACGGTCAGCAGGCCCAGCGACGGCTGGCAGTCGATGAGGATGACGTCGTACTCCCCCGCCACCTGCCGGAGCACGCGGGCGAGGATCGTCTCGCGGGCGACCTCGTTGACGAGGTGCACCTCCGCGGCCGAGAGGTCGATGTTCGCGGGGAGGACGTCGAGACCCGGCACGTTCGAGTGCACGATCGCGTCGTGGGCGTCGCGCTTCGTGTCGAGCAGGAGGTCGTAGACCGTCGGCACGTCGTGCGTCTGGATGCCGAGACCGGCGGACAGGGCGCCCTGCGGGTCGAAGTCCACCGCGAGCACCTTGCGACCGTACTCCGCGAGGGCGGCGGCGAGGTTGATGGACGTCGTCGTCTTGCCGACGCCGCCCTTCTGGTTGCAGAGGGCGATGATGCGCGCGGGGCCGTGCGACTTCAGCGGCGCCGGGATCGGGAAGCCCTGATACGGACGGCCGGTGGGTCCCATGGGAGTGTCGTCGGCCTTCTGTGCCTTCGCCCTGGACTTCGCCGCTTTCTCAGCCACCGGTTCTCCTGCTCCTTCGTGCTTGCTCGATTGTAGCGGCCATGCGTTCCCCGGCCGTCCCGGCGCGCGGCGGGCCGCCTCGGGAGGAGGCGCGGATCCGCGCGGGATCAGCGTGCCCGGGGGTGCGAGGTCGCGTAGATGTCGCGGAGGGCGTCCACCGAGACGTGTGTGTAGATCTGCGTCGTCGCGACCGAGGAGTGCCCCAGCAGCTCCTGCACCACGCGCACGTCGGCGCCGCCCTGCAGGAGGTGGGTCGCGAAGGAATGCCGCAGCGTGTGCGGGGAGACCTCGGCGGTGAGCTGCGCGCGCTCCGCGGCGGAACGGATCGCCAGCCAGGCGCTCTGCCGCGAGAGCGGAGCGCCCCGCGCGCCGAGGAAGAGCCGGGCCGACGCACGTCCCTTCGCCGCGAGGCCCGGGCGGACCCGGGTGAGATACGCGTCGACGGCGGCGCGGGCATACGACCCCACGGGGACGATGCGCTCCTTCGAGCCCTTTCCCCGCAGGCGCAGCACCTCGCCGTGCGCCATGTCGTCGACGTCGAGCCCGACCGCCTCCGACACCCGGGCACCCGTCGCGTAGAGAAGCTCCAGCAGCGCCCTGTCCCGGATGCCGAGCGGCTCCTCGACCGACGGCGCGGCGAGCAGCCGCTCGACTTGGTCGATCGTGAGGGCCTTGGGCAGCCGGCGCGGGGTCTTCGGCGGGCGGAGGCGCCCAGTCGGATCGTCCGCCTCGATGCCCTCCCGGGCGAGGAACCGGTGCCAGCCGCGCACCGAGGACTGCAGGCGCGCCAGGCTCGTCGCCGCGGGCGGCGGCTCCGCCGAGGCACGGTCGGCGACGAAACGGTCGACCACCATGGACGTGATGTCCGCGGTGTCGTCGATCCCCTCCGCCGTGAGCCAGTCCCGGTAGCCCACGAGGTCCCGCCGGTAGGCGCCGACCGTGTGCGCACTGAGCCCGCGCTCGATCGTCACATGACGCAGGTACGCGTCGAGGGCACGATCGAGCAGCATCCTCAGCCTCGGTCGCGCAGCCTCTGCGCCGCGGCCAGCACGCCGATGGAGAGGATGCCGTTGCGCAGGCGTCCTGCCATCACTCCCGCGACGGCGTCATCCAGCGGCACCCAGGCGAGCCGGATGTCCGCCTCCTCGTCCTCGCGGTCGTGCGCGGTCTCGGCGGCCGAGAGCCCGGTCGCGAGGAACACCCGGATGAGCTCGTCGTTGCCGCCGGGCGTCGTCCACGAGGACACCAGCGGCTCCCAGTGGGCGGCGACGAGGTCGGCCTCCTCCGCGAGCTCGCGACGGGCGGCCGCCATCGGCTCCTCCCCCTCGATGTCGAGGAGGCCCGCCGGCAGCTCCCAGTCGCGGTGACGGATCGGGTGACGGTACTGCTGGATGAGCAGCACCCGCCCCTCGTCGTCCAGCGCGAGGATCGCGACGGCGCCGGGATGGGCGACGTACTGCCGCACGATCTCGCCGTCGCCGTACCGGACCCGGTCGGAGCGCACGTCCCAGACGTAGCCCTCGTAGACGAGGTCGCTGCTCAGGACCTCCGGCTCGAAGGACTCGTCGCGCAGCGACTCGTCCGCCGCGCCCATCCCCTGCTCACTCATCGACGGGCACGTCGAACAGCTCGCTCGCGCGGTGCCGGGCGATGGCCGCGCCGACGAGACCGCGGAACAGCGGGTGCGGGTCGGTCGGACGCGAGCGCAGCTCCGGGTGCGCCTGGGTGGCGATGTAGTACGGGTGCACGTCGCGCGGCAGCTCGACGTACTCGACGAGGTCCAGCTCCGGGTTCAGGCCCGAGAACACCAGACCGGCCTCCGACAGGCGATCGCGGTAGGCGTTGTTCACCTCGTAGCGGTGGCGGTGACGCTCGGACACCTCGGCGGCGCCGTAGACCTCGCGCGCCAGCGAGCCCTCGGCGAGAGCGGCCTGGTAGAGACCGAGCCGCATGGTGCCGCCCAGGTCGCCGCCGTCGAGGATCTCGATCTGCTCGGCCATGGTCGCGATGACGGGCTCCGCGGTGTCCGGATCGAACTCGCTGGACGAGGCTCCGGCGATACCGGCCACGTCGCGGGCGTACTCGATGACCATGCACTGCAGGCCGAGGCACAGGCCGAGGGTCGGGATCCCCTGCTCGCGGGCGAACTTCAGCGCGCCCAGCTTGCCCTCGATGCCGCGGATGCCGAAGCCGCCGGGCACGCAGATGCCGTCGAGCTCGGCCAGCTGCTCCTGCGCGCCCTCGGGCGTCTCGCAGAGGTCGGACGGGATCCAGCGGATGTTGACCTTGGTCTCCTGCGCGAAGCCGCCCGCCTTGAGGGCTTCGGTCACGGACAGGTAGGCGTCCGGCAGGTCGATGTACTTGCCGACGAGACCGATCGTGACCTCGTGCTTCGGGTTGTGCACGGCGTGCAGCACCTTGTTCCAGCGCGTCCAGTCGACGTCGTCCGCCTTCTGGTCGAGACCGAGGCGCCTCACGATGTAGGAGTCCAGGCCCTGCTCGTTGAGGGTGGAGGGGATGTCGTAGATGCTCGGCAGGTCGACGGTGTTGATGACGCCCTCGACGTCCACGTCGCACATCAGCGCGATCTTGTTGCGGTTGCTCGCGCTCACCGGGCGGTCGCTGCGGAGCACGAGCGCGTCCGGCTGGATGCCCACCTGACGGAGCGCGGCGACCGAGTGCTGGGTCGGCTTGGTCTTCTGCTCGCCGGACGCCCCCATGAACGGCACGAGCGAGACGTGCACGAAGAACACGCTGTCACGGCCGAGCTCGTGACGCAGCTGGCGGGCCGACTCGAGGAACGGCTGCGACTCGATGTCGCCGACCGTGCCGCCGACCTCGGTGATGATCACGTCGGGACGCGGGTCCTCGGTCGCCTGCAGCCGCATGCGGCGCTTGATCTCGTCGGTGATGTGCGGGATGACCTGCACGGTGTCGCCGAGATACTCGCCGCGGCGCTCCCGCGCGATCACCTGCGAGTAGATCTGACCGGTCGTGACGTTGGCCGCCTCGGACAGGTTGATGTCGAGGAAGCGCTCGTAGTGGCCGATGTCGAGGTCGGTCTCCGCACCGTCGTCGGTCACGAAGACCTCGCCGTGCTGGAACGGGTTCATGGTGCCCGGATCGACGTTCAGATACGGGTCGAGCTTCTGCATGACCACGCGGAGTCCGCGGGCGGTCAGGAGGTTGCCCAGGCTGGCCGCGGTGAGCCCCTTGCCCAAAGACGAAACGACACCACCAGTCACGAAGATGTGCTTGGTCGTGTCGTTCTTGGGCCCCGCAGAAGAAGAGTTCATCACGGGCTTCTATCCTAACAGTTCGTTCAGACGCCGAGGCTGAGAAGCTCACGGGCGTGGGTGAGTGCGGCATCGGAATCCGCGAGTCCGGAGAGCAGACGGGCCATCTCGGCCTCGCGCTCCTCCCCGTCGAGCCGCCGCACGCTGGAGGCGGTGACGGCGCCGTCGTTCGATTTCACGACGGTCAGGTGGTTGTTCGCGAAGGCGGCGACCTGCGCGAGATGGGTGACGGCGATCACCTGCGACTTCTCGGCGAGTCGGGCGAGTCGTCGACCGACCTCGATGGCCGCGGCACCGCCGATGCCGGCGTCGACCTCGTCGAACACGAAGGTGGGAACCGGGTCGGTCGCCGCGATGACGACCTCGATCGCGAGCATCACGCGCGACAGCTCGCCGCCGGACGCGCCCTTGGCGACGGAGCGGGGTTCGGCACCGGGATGCGGCGCGAGCAGGATGGCGACGTCGTCGCGCCCGTGGGTGCTCTCGGCGCCAGGCGCCACGGACACCTCGAGGCGTGCGTCCGGCATCGCCAGCGCGTGGAGCTCGGCGGTCACGGCCTCGCCGAGCCGGACGGCGGCCTCGCTCCGGGCGGCGGTGAGGGCGTCGGCGCGGGCGTCGAGCTCCGCCCTGGCCGCGTCGCGCTCGGCGGTGAGGCGTTCCAGACGCTCCCCGTCGTCGTCGAGCTCGGCCAGCCGTGCGGAACCGGTCTGCCACAGTGCCAGCGCCTCCGCCAGCGAACCGTGCTGACGGATGAGGACACCGAGCGCGGCCCGGCGTTCCTCGACGGCTGCCAGCTCGTGCGGGCCGGACTCGTCGAGGTCGGCGAGGAAGCCGGAGAGCACGCCGGCGGCGTCGGCGATCCGGTAGCCGATGTCGGCCAGGGTCTCGGCGACCTCCGCCAGCTTCGGGTCCGACACGCGCTCGATCGCTCGGCGGGCTTCCGCGACCAGGGCCGACGCATCCGGCTCGCCCTCCTCGTTCGAGAGGGAGCCGTGGGCCAGGGCGGCCGCGAGCCGCAGCTCCTCCGCGTTCGCGAGGCGTTCGGCGCGGGCCGTCAGCTCCTCATCCTCGCCCTCTTCAGGAGCGGTGGCCTCGATCAGGGCCAGGTCCTCCCGCAGCCGGGCGGCCTCCTCGGCGCGCCGGTCGCGGTTCGCGGTGATGTCGACGATCTCGGCGTCGAGCGTGCGCCAGTGCTCGAACGCGGCCTGATACTCCTCCAGCGCCCGGGCGATGGAGTCGCCGCCGAAGCGATCGAGGGCGTCGCGCTGCGCGGCCGCCGATCGCAGCCGCAGCTGCTCGGACTGTCCGTGCACCACGATGAGCTCGTCGGCGAGCGAGGACAGCACACCCGCCGGTGCGGCGCGGCCGCCGACGCTCGCGCGACTGCGGCCTTCGGCGCTGAGGGTGCGCGAGACGTACAGCTCCGCAGTCCCGGCGCCTGCCGGCTCCAGCTCTCCCCCGGCCTCGGCGACGATGTCGGCGACCTCACCGGTCTCCGGCACGATCCACACACCGGCCACCGACGCCTGCGCCGCGCCCTTGCGTACGGCGCCGGAGTCGGCGCGCTGTCCGAGAAGCAGGCCGAGACCGGTGACCACCATCGTCTTGCCCGCTCCGGTCTCGCCGGTGATGGCCGTGAAGCCGGGGCCGAGAGGCAGGACGGCATCGGCGATCACGCCGAGCCCCTGCATGCGCATCTCCTCGATCATGCCTCGCTCCTCCGTTCCTGTCCGCGCCATCCCTCGACGGGCAGCTGGAACTTGCGGACGAGACGATTCGTGAACGCGGTGGGGTGCAGTCGCGCGAGGCGGACCGGGCGCGACGAACGACGGACGACGACGCGGGCACCCGGCGGAAGGTCGTGGGAACGACGGCCGTCGCACCAGAGGATGCCGGAGCCGTCCGTCCGCTCCAGCATCTCGATCGCCACGGCCGCGTCGGGGCTCACCACGAGCGGCTTGGCGAAGAGGGCATGGGCCGACAGCGGGACGACGGCGATGGCCTCGACCGTCGGCCAGATGACCGGGCCGCCGGCGGAGAAGTTGTAGGCGGTCGAGCCGGTCGGGGTGGAGACGACCATGCCGTCGCAGCCGAAACTCGACAGCGGCCGCCCGTCGATCTCGAGCACCACCTCGATCATGCGCTCGCGGCTCGCCTTCTCGACGGTCGCCTCGTTCAGAGCCCAGGTCTCGAAGACGACGTCGCCCGACCTGTCCTTCACGCGCACCGACAGCGCCAGGCGCTCCTCGACCTCGTAGTCGCGGGCGATCACGCGGCGCATCGCGTCGTCCATGTCGTCCCGGTCGATCTCCGCGAGGAAGCCGACGTGGCCCATGTTGATGCCGAGCACCGGGGCGCCGCTGTCGCGGACGAGTTCCGCCGCACGGAGGATCGTGCCGTCGCCGCCGAGCACGATCGCGAGCTCGAGGGACGCCGGACCGGCGGAGGCATCCAGCACCTCGACGTCCGCGAAGAACGCATCGACCGCGGAGAGCTCCGCGTGGTCGTCGGCCGCCAGGACGGGGCGCACTCCCGCGCCGCGGAGGGCGTCGATCACCCGGCGGGCGGCCGCGACGGTGTCGACGCGACCCGCGTGGGCGACGACCAGGATCCTGCGCTCGTTCATCGTCCCCCTGCCAGCTGGTTGATGGTGTCCATCCATTCTGTCGGATTGCTGCCGCCGCCCGGCACGAGGTGGACGAGATACTCCGCATTGCCGTGGGTTCCGAGGATCGGGGAGGAGACGATCCCCGCCATCCCCATCCCCGCGTCCCACGCGCTCCACGCCACGCGGGCGACGGCATCGGCACGGGTGGCGGGGTCGGTGACGAGACCGCCGCGCACCGCCGTCCGGCCGACCTCGAATTGCGGTTTGACGAGCAGCAGGACATCGGACCCCGGCGCCGCGACGGCGACCACCGCGGGGAGCACGAGCTCGAGCGAGATGAAGGAGAGGTCGCCCACCACCAGGTCGGGCGAGGCGGACTCCCCCGTCGCCGCGGCGAGACTGTCACGGGTCATGTGCCGCACGTTGAAGCCCTCGACCGCGGTGACACCGGGGTCTGCGGCGATCGACGGGGCGAGCTGGCCGTGACCGACGTCCACAGCCAGCACGCGCCGCGCGCCGCGCTGCCGCAGCACCTGCGTGAAGCCGCCGGTCGAGGCTCCCATGTCCAGCACGAGGCGCCCCTGCACGGGAATGGTGAAGCCGTCGAGCCCGGCGATGAGCTTGTGCGCGCCGCGGCTGACGTAGTGGTCGGCGCCGGCCACCGTGATCGTGTTCTCCTCGCCGACCGCGGTCGAGGCTTTGACGACCGGGCGACCGTCGACGCTCACGAGACCGTCGGCGATGAGGGTGGCGGCGTGCGTGCGCGAACGGGCGAGTCCTCGGGAGGCGAGGGCGGCGTCGAGTCGCGTCATCGTGGTCCCGGAGTCTCCCGCTGTTCCAGCCGGGATCCGCTCTCGAGCCGTCGAGAGAGTTCATCGTGGAGGGCCGAGTACAAGTCCGCGCGTGCGGAGAGCGGCTGCCCTTCGATCAGGCGCAGACGACTCCACAGGCCGTCCGTCGGCGCGCTGGTCGTCGTCTCGTCACTCACGCTTCCACTGTACGCGGCGCCGCCGACGGCCGACGGCGCCACGCGTGGCTCAGGGGCGGTGGAACGGGTCGGCGTACAGCCGTTCGGGAACCCGCAGCACGAACACCGGCGTACCGGACGCCCAGATGGCCGCGGCGCCGGCGCGGAGGAGGTCGAGCTGCTCGCCGGACTCGGCGACGATCTCGACGTCCGCTCCGTGGACGCGGACGGCGGCACCGTTCACGTCGAACACGCCGTCGGTCACGACGGGCTCGGGATACGGCTCATGCAGGCCGCGCAGATCACCGAGGATGTAGGTCGGGCGTGAACCTTCCGGCGCGGCGAGGACGTGCTTGGGACGGTCGATGCCGGTCAGCACGAGCGCGGACTCGATGCCGGCGCTGCTGGCGCCCATGATGTCGGTGTCCAGGCGGTCGCCGATGAACAGAGCCTTCGCGGCACCGAAGCGGGCGAGCGCCTCCTCGAAGATCGGGGTCTCCGGCTTGCCCGCCACCGTCGCCAGGCGACCGATCGCGGTGTGCACGGCGGAGACGAGGGTGCCGTTGCCGGGGGCGACGCCGCGCTCGCGCGGGATCGTCCAGTCCGTATTCGTGGCGATCCAGGGGATGCCGCCCTCGTCCTCAGGGACCTTCAGCGCGAACGCCGCCTCGGCGAGGTCCGTCCAGGCCACCTCGGGCGCGAACCCCTGCACCACGGCCTGCGGAGCGTCCTCGGCGCTGCGCGTCACCGTGTACCCGGCCTTCTGCACCTCGTCGACGAGCCCGTCGCCGCCGACGACGAGGATGGTCGCCGGCGCGGGAACGATCCCGGACAGCAGACGCATCGCGGCCTGCGGGCTCGTGACGACGTCCTGCGGAGCGACGTCGAGCCCGAGACTCGTCAGATGCGCGGCCACGGAGGCGTCCGTGCGCGAAGCGTTGTTGGTGATGTAGCCGAGACGCACCGCGTGCGCCGCGGCGTTCAGGCTCTCGACCGCGTGCGGCAGAGCCCCCGGACCGGCGTAGACGACGCCGTCGAGATCGGCGAGGACGGTGTCCACGCCCTCGAGAGGCGTCCGTCCCGCTCGAGACCTCCGTGCCTTGGGTGTGAAGAGCCCCACTACGCCTCCGGCTTCTCGGATTCGGAGGGCGAGTCGTCCTCCGTCTCGTCGTCCTCGCCGAGCAGTTCGCGCACCTCGTCCTCGATGGACGGCTCGGCGGGCTCGGGGGTCTCGTTCGTGTCGGAGGAGGACGAGTCGTCTCCGGTCTCCGCGTCGGAAGCCTCTTCTTCCTCGGAGACGGTGTCGGAGTCGGTGTCGTCGGCGGAGTACTCCTCCTTGTCGGACACAACATCCTCGACGGAGACAGCGTGCTCCTCGGAGAACTCGTCCTCGACGAGACCGTCCTCGACGTAGAGCTCCTCGTCGCCGGCCTCATCCACACCGAGAGCCTCCGCGGCGACCTCGGCGCGGTGCGCCCAGAACTCCGCCTCGTCCGTGCGGCCGAGATCTTCCAGGACTGCGGCGCGCGCGGCGAAGAGCGCGGGGCTCCACTCGAACGCGCGATCCGGGTCGAGCTCCGGGATCTCGAGCTCCCCTAGGGCCAGCTCCAGGTCGCCCTGGTCCAGCCGGGCACCCGACATCGCGATCGCAAGAGCCACGCGCACGGGGGTGGTCAGAGCCGATCGGTCCACGGCGCGGCCGGTCTCGAGTGCGCGGTCGGGACGTCCGATGCCTCGCTCGCTGTCGACCATGAGGGCGATCTGGTCGTCCTTGCCGGAGATCCGGCGATAGGTGCGGAGCTCCCGCAGGGCCAGGGCGAAGTCACCCGTCGCGTAGGCGGTGATGCCCAGGGTCTCCCGGACGATCGCGATGCGCCCTGCACGACGCGACGCCGCGAGTGCGTGCTCGTGCGCCAGGGTCGGGTCCTCGTCGATCAGCCGAGAAGCCATCGCCAGATGCCGAGCGACGAACTCCGCGTTCTCCTTGCTGAGCGTCTTCAGCTCGTTGCGCGCGGAGGGGTGCAGGTCGCGCGCCGTGACATCCTCCGGGACGCGCGGCTCGTCGAACCGCGGACGCTCGCTCGCCGCGTTGGCAGGACGCTCCCGCCCCGCGCCGCCACGCTGCGGGAAGGACCGGGACCGGTCACTCCCCCGCTCGCGGTCGAATCCGCCCTCGCGGCGCGGAGCGCTGTCACGATTGTTGTACCCGCCTTCACGGCGCGGGCCACCACCGTCACGGTTGTAGCCACCTTCACGACGGGGCGCACCACCGTCACGGTTGTAGCCACCCTCGCGACGCGGAGCGCTGTCGCGGTTGTAACCACCTTCACGACGCGGGGCACCACCATCACGGTTGTAGCCACCTTCGCGGCGGGGAGCGGAGTCTCGGTTGTAACCACCTTCACGACGCGGGGCACCACCGTCACGGTTGTAGCCACCTTCACGACGCGGGGCACCATCACGGTTGTTGTAACCGCCTTCGCGACGCGGGGCACCACCGTCACGGTTGTACCCACCCTCACGACGCGGGGCACCACCGTCACGGTTGTAACCACCTTCACGACGCGGGGCACCACCGTCACGGTTGTACCCACCCTCACGACGAAGAGCACCATCGCGGTTGTTGTAGCGACCCTCCCGACGAGGAGTACCACCATCGCGGTTGTACCCACCCTCACGACGCGGGGCACCACCGTCACGGTTGTACCCGCCTTCCCGACGCGGAGCGCTGTCGCGGTTGTAACCACCCTCACGACGGGGCGCACCATCGCGGTTGTTGTAACCACCCTCACGACGAGGGGCACCACCGTCACGGTTGTAGCCGCCCTCGCGACGCGGGGCACCATCACGGTCGTTGTAACCACCCTCACGACGAGGGGCACCACCGTCACGGTTGTTGTAACCGCCTTCACGACGAGGGGCACCACCGTCACGGTTGTTGTAACCGCCTTCACGACGAGGGGCACCCCCATCGCGGTTGTAGCCGCCCTCCCGCCGAGGGCTTCGGTCGCCGGAGCCGGCACGGGAACCGCCCTCGCGGTACACAGGGCGACCTCCGGAAGGACGTTCGTTGCGCTGGTTCCCGTCGTTGCGACGTGGACGGCGCTCTTCCTCTTCCGGCATGGTGCTCCCTGTTCTCTGTTCTCTTCGCTCGTAAACGCAAAATGGCCACCCAACGATGGGTGGCCATTTCGACTAAAAGGAGTCCGGCGGTGTCCTACTCTCCCACAGGGTCCCCCCTGCAGTACCATCGGCGCTGTGAGGCTTAGCTTCCGGGTTCGGAATGTG